>NZ_RKIF01000005.1:0-708837 GCF_003752545.1 Curtobacterium sp. PhB172 | reverse complement strand
TAAAAAAATACAGACCCAACACCCCAAAGGGCATCAGACCGAGTTGATTCTGACTGTTGACTGTCTACTGACAATCTTCAATCCAAAAGGAATTGTCTCAAACCCAACCAACCCGAAGGAAGGCCAGGCACGAGGTCAATCAATAAATTGGCATTGACAATGTGCACGCTGTTGAGTTCTCAAGGACCAGACGCACTCGCTCTTCGGCTCAGGTTCGAGCTCCAGCCACGAGGCTTGTGTACTTGGCTTGCCACCGGTGTGTCGTCGGACCCGGAGGTCCTGTGGCTCATCCCCGAGGGGAGAGAACCGGTGGGCTTGTCATCCTAGGCGTCGAAGCGATCGAGCACAAGGCCAGATCTGATCTTCAGTGGAGGATGGTCCCGCTTGAGGGCCGACGTGCTCTGGGCTTTCGCTCCAGCCGCTCCGCCGCACCTTTGGGGTGACGAGTAGGAACTTTACGCAGGCCTGGGCGAGTGTGCCAAGCCAGGCCCGATCCCGGGCGTGTCGCGTTCTGCAACACGCGTCACCCGGGTGCCGACGTGGTCAGGCCAGCGTCACACCGGCGAGGGTCTTCTTGCCGCGGCGGAGCACGAGCACTCCCCCGGGCAGGGCGAGGTCCGACAGCGGTGCGGTGGCGTCCTCGGCTCGGACGTTGTTCACGTACACCCCGCCCTGGTCGATGGCCCGCCGCGCTTCACCGAGGGACTTCACGAGCTCGGTCTCAACGAGCGCCCGGGCCACGTCGGCTCCGGGTTCGATCGTGACCGACCCCGGCAGCTCCGCGATCGCCGACCGCAGGGTGTCCGGATCCAGCGCACCGAGGTCCCCGTTGCCGAACAGCGCGGCCGCAGCGTCGATCGCGGCCTGAGTGGCGTCGACCCCGTGCACGAGCGAGGTGACCTCGAACGCGAGGGTCCGCTGCGCTTCGCGTCGGAACGGTTCGTCGGCGACCGCCTGCTCGAGTCGCTCGATCTCGGCGCGGGACAGGAACGTGAACTCCCGCAGCCGGGCGATCACGTCGGCATCGGCCGTGTTGAGCCAGAACTGGTAGAGCGCGTACGGCGACGTCATTTCAGCGTCGAGCCAGATGGCGTTGCCCTCGCTCTTGCCGAACTTCGTGCCGTCGGAGTTCGTGATCAAGGGTGTCCCGAGCGCGTGCACCGTCGCACCTTCGGCACGACGGATGAGCTCCGTCCCCGAGGTCAGGTTGCCCCACTGGTCCGAGCCACCTGTCTGCAGCGTGCAGCCGTACTGCCGGAAGAGCTCGCGGTAGTCGAGGCCCTGCAGGATCTGGTAACTGAACTCGGTGTAGCTGATGCCCGCGTCGGAGTTCAGCCGCGCGGCGACCGCGTCCTTCTTGAGCATCGAGTTCACCCGGAAGTACTTGCCGACGTCGCGCAGGAAGTCGATGGCGGACATCGGTGACGTCCAGTCCAGGTTGTTCACCAGCCGGACGCCGTTGTCACCGTCCGGACTGAGGAACCGCGACACCTGTCCCTGCAGACGCGCCACCCACTCGGCGACGGTCTCGCGGGTGTTCAGCGTGCGCTCCGCCGTCGGACGCGGATCGCCGATGAGCCCCGTCGATCCCCCGACGAGCGCCAGCGGCTTGTGCCCGGCGAGCTGCAACCGACGCATGGTCAGGAGCTGCAGCAGGTTGCCGCAGTGCAGCGACGGTGCCGTGGGGTCGAAGCCGCAGTAGTACGTGATCGGATCACCGTCGAGGGCCTCTTGGAGTGCGGTCTCGTCGGTCGAGACCTGCACCAGACCGCGCCAGCGCAGTTCGTCCCACACCGAGGCGAAGGTGGGGTCGTTCTGCTGGCGCGTCAGGACGTCTTGAGCGGTATCACTGGACACCCCGCCATCGTAGCGGCGGCGCACCACCGACAGCGCGCCGTCGACCGGGAGGCCCGTGGTGCGTCTGGGCCCACGCCGCCGGTTCCGGCGCGACGCGCCAGCGGCGGGCCGGCGGTGCCGGTGGGGATCAGTCGAGGGCACCCTTGTGCCGTCGGTACGTCGAGACCGTCGGGTCGCCCGTCAACCAGAAGCGCCACGGGTACTGCGCACCGCCGGCGATGCCGCCGACGCCGGTGCGCGGTCCGCGCGAGATGCGCGGGACCGGACCCGTCCCGCCGGGGCCGGGTGTGGTCTCGGTCAGGAGTTCCTCGACGACGCGGGCCGGCGGGGCGGAGGCGAGCCGCGCCTCCAGGCCGGGTGCCAACGTGAGCACGAACGGACCGGACCCGTCGAGCAGCGAGGTGCCGTCGTCCTGTCCGAGCACCGCGCCGAGGGCGCCACCGAGGTTGCCGGGGCCACGCGCCAACGCGACGTCGGCGACCGACGGGCCACGTCGTCCGCGTGCGGTGTCGACGCCCTCGATCACCTGCGCACCGCGGAGCAGGGAACCGGAGGAGGTGCCGGCCGGTGCACTCACGACGTTGACGCAGGTGTGGATGCCGTACGAGCGGTACGCGTACAGGGTGCCCGGCGACCCGAACAGGTGGCGGTTGCGCTCGGTCGGACCGCGGTGGCCGTGCGAGCCGGGGTCGGTGGAGCCGAAGTACGCCTCGACCTCGGTGATGCGCAGGGTCACGCCTCGGCCAGCGATCGTCGCACCGAGCAGCGCCGGTGCGATGCGCGGCGCCGGCTCGGCGAGCATCGCGAGCAGCCCCTCGGTCATCGCGTGAAGGGTGCGCCCTCGGCCAGGTCGTGGACGCGACGCGTGACGGACGCCAGCTGCTCGGCCACACGGTCCGGAGCGGTCCCGCCGACACCCGATCGGGACGCGACGCTGCCCTCGATCGTGAGCACGGCACGGACCCCGGGGGTCAGGTGCTCGGAGACCGACCGGTACTCGTCGTCGGTCGGGTCGTCGAGCTCGATGCCGCGCTGTTCGCAGTACCGGACCAGCGCACCGGACACCTCGTGCGCATCGCGGAACGGGACACCCTGGCGGACCAGCCACTCGGCCACGTCGGTCGCGAGCGAGAAGCCCTGCGGCGCGAGCTCGGCCATCCGGTCCGTGTCGAACGTGAGCGTCGCGATCATGCCGGTGAAGGCCGGCAGCAGGACCTCGAGCGTGGCGACCGAGTCGAAGACGGGCTCCTTGTCCTCCTGCAGGTCGCGGTTGTAGGCGAGCGGCAGTCCCTTCAAGGTCGCGAGCAGGCCCGTCAGGTTGCCGATCAGACGACCGGACTTGCCGCGCGCGAGCTCGGCGATGTCCGGGTTCTTCTTCTGCGGCATGATGCTCGAGCCGGTCGAGAACGCGTCGTGGAGCCGGACGAAGCCGAACTCCTTCGTGTTCCAGAGGATGACCTCTTCCGACAGACGCGAGACGTCGATGCCGATCTGCGCGAGGACGAACGCGAACTCGGCGACGACGTCGCGGGCGGCCGTGGCGTCGATCGAATTGTCGGCCGGGCGGTCGAACCCGAGCTCCGCGGCGATCGCGGCGGGGTCGAGGCCGAGCGAACTGCCGGCGAGGGCACCGGCGCCGTAGGGGCTCACGCTCGCGCGGCCCGCCCAGTCGCGGAGGCGCTCGAGGTCGCGGACCAACGGCCACGCGTGTGCCAGCAGGTGGTGCGCGAGGAGGACGGGCTGCGCGTGCTGCAGGTGCGTCCGACCCGGCATGATCGCCGCCGGGTGCTCGTTGGCCTGCTGGGTGATCGCGTCGACCAGGTCGATCACGAGTCGGCCGATGCGCCGCCCGTGGTCGAGCATGTGCATGCGGCCGAGCGTCGCGATCTGGTCGTTGCGGCTGCGGCCGGCGCGGAGCTTGCCGCCGAGTTCCGGACCGAGGTCGGCGATGAGGAGGCGCTCGAGGGCGCCGTGGACGTCCTCGTCGGACTCGTCGGGCTGCAGCGTGCCGTCGGCGTGCGCGGCCTCGAGCCGGTCGAGTCCGGCGAGCATGCGCTCGAGCTCGTCCGCCGTCAGGTACCCGGCCGTGTGCAGGGCCCGGGCGTGCGCGCGGGAGCCGGCGATGTCGTACGGGGCGAGCTGCCAGTCGAAGTGCGTCGACTTCGACAGCGCGGCCAGGGCCGCACTCGGGCCGTCGGCGAAGCGGGCGCCCCAGAGGGCTCCGGTGTTGGTGGCGTCGGTCTTCTCGTCGGTCATGTCGTCCTGCGTCGTTGTCGTCGGGCCGGGGGCGGCGGTGTGTCGTCCGCCGGGTGGCGGCGGTGTGTCGTCCGCCGGGGGCGTGCTGTCAGTTCGCCGCGTCGCGGCGGGCGGAGATCTTGCTGGGGAGCGACCAGAGTTCGGTGAAGCCCTTCGAGAGCGACTGGTCGAACGTGTCGCCGGTGTCGTACGTGGCGAGGTCGAAGTCGTAGAGGCTCTGCTCCGAGCGACGGCCGGTCACTGTCGCCCGACCACCGTGCAGCTGGAGGCGGACGTCGCCGGAGACGTGCTGCTGGGTGTGGTCGACGAAGGCGTCGAGGCTGCGCTTCAGCCCGCCGAACCACAGACCGTCGTAGACCAGGTCGGCCCACTCCGACTCGACACCGCGCTTGTAGCGGTTCACGTCGCGCTCGAGGGTGAGGCGCTCGAGCTCCTCGTGCGCCGTGATGAGCGCGATCGCCGCAGGGGCCTCGTACACCTCGCGCGACTTGATGCCGACGAGGCGGTCCTCCACCACGTCGATCCGACCGACGCCGTGCTTGCCCGCCACGGCGTTCAACTCCTGCACGATCCGCAGCACGCTGAAGCGCTGCCCGTCGAGCGCCACCGGGACGCCGCGCTCGAACGTGATGGTCACCTCGTCCGGGTCGCGCGGGACGGCGGGGTCCTGCGTGTAGGCGTAGAGGTCCTCGGTCGGGGCGTTCCACGGGTCCTCGAGGAAACCCGTCTCGACCGCACGGCCCCACACGTTCTGGTCGATCGAGTACGGCGACCGCTGCGACTGCTGGATCGGCAGGGCGTGCTGCTCGGCGTACGCGATCGCCTTGTCACGGGTCAGGGCGAGGTCACGCACCGGTGCCACGCTCCGCAGGTCCGGGGCGATCGCCGCGACGGCGGCCTCGAACCGGACCTGGTCGTTGCCCTTGCCGGTGCAGCCGTGCGCGACGCTGTCGGCGCCGAGCTGCTTCGCCGTCAACGCGAGGTGCTTCGCGATGAGCGGGCGGCTCAGCGCCGACACCAGCGGGTAGCGCTTCTGGTACAGCGCGTTGGCCTTGAGGGCCGGCACGATGTACTCGTCGGCGTACTCGTCCTTGGCGTCGACCACGATCGACTCCACGGCCCCGCAGTCGAGTGCGCGCTGTCGGATCGCGTCGAGGTCCTCGCCGCCCTGGCCGACGTCGACCGCGAGTGCCACCACCTCTTTGCCGGTGGCGTCACGCAGCCAGCCGATCCCGACGGAGGTGTCGAGGCCGCCGGAGTAGGCGAGGACGACGCGGTCAGCCATGGTGCTCAGACGTTCGCGGCGAGGAGCCAGGCCAGCAGCGCCTTCTGGGCGTGCAGACGGTTCTCCGCCTCGTCCCATATGATGCTGCGCGGCCCGTCGATGACGTCGGCGGTCACCTCGTAGCCACGGTCGGCGGGCAGGCAGTGCATGAACACCGCGTCGTCGGCGGCGTGCGCCATCAGGGCGTCGTCCACGCGGTACCCGGAGAAGGTGTCGAGGCGCGACTGCTTCTCGGACTCCTTGCCCATCGACACCCAGGTGTCGGTGACCACGACGTCGGCACCGGCGACCGCTGCCACCGGGTCGGTCACGACCAGGACGGAACCGCCGGTCTCGGCCGAACGGTGCTCAGCGTCGGTGACGACCTGCGGGGACGGCGAGAACTCGGCGGGAGCCGCGACGCGGACGTGCATGCCCGCGGTCGCGCCGGCGAGCAGGTACGACTGCGCCATGTTGCTCGCGCCGTCGCCGATGAACGCCACGGTCTGGCCCGCCAGCGTGCCGCGGTGCTCGCGGATGGTGAGCAGGTCGGCGAGCAGCTGGCAGGGGTGGAAGTCGTCGGACAGTGCGTTGACGACGGGGACGGTCGTGCCGTCGGCCATCTCCTCGAGACCGGCCTGCCCGTAGGTGCGCCAGACGATCGCCGACACCATGCGCTCGAGCACGCGGGCGGTGTCCGACGGGGTCTCCTTGCCGCCGAGCTGGCTGTTCGCCGTCGAGATGATGAGCGGGCTGCCGCCCAGGTCGGAGATACCGACGTGGAACGACACCCGGGTGCGGGTCGACGACTTGTCGAAGATGACCGCGACGCTCTGCGGGCCGGCGAGAGGCTTCGCGCCCCAACGGTCGGCCTTCATCTGGTCGGCGATGTCGAGGATCGCGGACTGTTCGGCCTGGCTGAGGTCGTCGTCCCGGAGGAAGTGGCGGGTCATGCGGAGGTCTCCTGGGCGGCCGCGACGGCCGCGAGGCTCTGGGCGAGGATCGACACGAACTCGTCGATCTCGGCGTCGGACACGATGAGCGGCGGCGCGAGGCGCAGGCTCGACTCGTTCGGGGCGTTGATGATGAGGCCACGCTCGAGGGCGGCGGCGTTGACCGCGGCCGCGATCGGGCCGGTGAGCCCGACGCCGATGAGCAGACCGGTGCCGCGGACCTCCTCGACGAGCGGTGAGCCGATGCCGGCGATGCCGGTCCGGATCCGCTCGCCCTTGACCACGGCGGCAGCGACGAGGTCCGCGCGTTCGATCTCCTCGAGCACCGCGTTCGCCACGCGGGTGCCGAGCGGGTTGCCGCCGAAGGTCGAACCGTGCTGGCCGGCCGAGAACAGGTCGGACGCCCACCCGAAGGTCACGAGCGCACCGATCGGGAAGCCGCCGGCGATGCCCTTGGCCACCGTGACGGCGTCGGGGGTGAAGCCGTGGCCCTGGTAGGTGAACCAGTTGCCCGTCCGGCCGACACCGGTCTGGATCTCGTCGAGGATCAGCAGCGCACCGTGCTCGTCGGTCAGCCGGCGCGCGGCGAGCAGGAAGCCCTCGGGCAGGTCGACGACGCCGGCCTCGCCCTTGATCGGCTCGATGACGATCGCCGCGACCGTGTCGTCGATGGACTCCTCGAGCGCAGCGACGGTGGAGTCGATGTGCTCGACGCCCGGGATCATCGGCAGGAAGTCCTGCTGCAGCGCGGGCTTGCCGGTGAGCGCGAGTGCCCCCATCGTCCGGCCGTGGAACCCCTGCTTCAGCGCGAGGATGCGGGTCTTCTGCCCGTCGGCGCCCTTGTTCAGGCGCGCGAGCTTGAACGCGGCCTCGTTCGCTTCGGCACCGGAGTTGCCGAAGTACACCCGTCCGGCGTCGCCCGCACCGGTGATGCGCTTGAGACGCTCCGCCAGCTCGAGCTGGGGCGGCGTCGCGAAGTAGTTCGACACGTGCACGAGCTTCGCGGCCTGGTCGGCGATCGCCTCGACCAGGACGGGGTGCGCGTGGCCGAGCGAGTTGACGGCGATGCCCGCCAGGAAGTCGAGGTACTCGTTGCCCTCGACGTCCCAGACACGGCAGCCCTGTCCGCGCTCGAGCATGATCTTCGGCGGGGTCAGGGATCGCATGAGCGACGCCCCGAACCGGTCGTTCCAGGTCTCGGTCTGCGTCTCGCTGCTCACGGCTGCTGCCCCTTCTCGGTCGTGCTGGCCACGTGTTGGCCGGTGCTGGTGCTCGTCGACGGTGCTGCGACGCGTCGGCCGATCTCAGCGTGGGTCATCTGGTTCTCGGTGCGTCGGCTCGGGTCCGGGATCACCTCGGTGCCCGCACCGCGCAGGGTGAAGACCTCGAGCAGGATCGAGTGCGGGATCCGGCCGTCGATGATCGTCGCGCCGCCGACCCCGCCGACCACGGCGTCGAGGCACGCGGTCATCTTCGGGATCATGCCCGACTCGAGGGAGGGCAGGAGCGCGCGGAGCTCCTCGACGGCGATGAGGTCGACGAGCGAGTCACGGTCCGGCCAGTTGCGGTACAGGCCGGGGACGTCGGTGAGCATGATGAGCTTCGACGCACGCAGCGCGATCGCCAGGGCACCGGCGGCTGCGTCGGCGTTCACGTTGAGCGCCTGGTCCGGGTGGGCGTCGTCGATCGCGATGCTCGAGACCACCGGGATGCGGCCGGCCTCGATCGCGGCGAGCACCCCTGACGGGTCGACGTGGGTGATGTCACCGACGTGCCCGAGGTCGTACTCCTGCCCGTCGACGACCACACCCTTCTGCTCGCCGGTGAACAGGGACCCGCCGTCACCGAACACGCCGACGGCCAGGCCTTCGCCGTGCTCGTTCATCAGGTCGACGATCTCGCGGTTGACCTCGCCAGCCAGGACGTCGCGGACGACCGAGATCGCCTCGGTCGTGGTGACGCGGTAGCCGCCACGGAACTCGGACTCGATGCCCTGTTCCTTGAGCGCGGCCGAGATCTGCGGACCCCCTCCGTGCACGACGACGGGGTGCAACCCGGCGTAGCGGAGGTAGACCATGTCCTCGGCGAACGCACGCTTGAGGTCGTCGTTCACCATCGCGTTGCCGCCGAACTTGACGACGACGACCTTGCCGGAGAACCGCTTGAGCCATGGCAGGGACTCGATCAGGGTCGCGGCCTTGACGGCGGCGAACTCGTGCTCTTCTTCCTTCGTGAGGGGCGTCCCGGCCCCTTCGGTGTCGTTCGCCATCAGCTGGAGTACGCGCTGTTCTCGTGCACGTAGTCGTGCGTGAGGTCGTTGGTCAGGATCGTCGCCGAGTGCGTCCCGACGCCGAGGTCGATGCGCACGTGGGTGTCCCGCGGCGTCAGGTCGACGGTGTCGCTCGGCTGGTCCGGGGCGCCGGCGTGGCAGACCCGGACACCGTTCATGCTGACGTCGACCGCGTACGGGTCGAAGTCGGCGTCCGTGGTGCCGATGGCCGCGAGGACCCGGCCCCAGTTCGGGTCGTTGCCGAAGACGGCCGCCTTGAACAGGTTGTTGCGCGCGACACTCCGGCCGACGGTGACGGCGTCGTCCTCGGTCGCGGCGTGCACGACCTCGATCGCGATGTCGTGGCTGGCGCCCTCGGCGTCCTGCTGCAGCTGGCGGGCCAGGTCGGCGCAGACCGCGGTCAGGGCTTCCTGGAAGTCGCCGACCTCGGGCGTCACCCCGCTCGCACCCGACGACAGCAGCACGACGGTGTCGTTCGTCGACATGCAGCCGTCCGAGTCGACGCGGTCGAAGGTGATCCGGGTGGCCGCGCGGAGCGCCTGGTCGAGCTGGTCCGGGGTCTGCACGGCGTCGGTCGTGATCACGACGAGCATCGTCGCGAGTCCGGGTGCGAGCATGCCCGCACCCTTCGCCATTCCGCCGACGGCCCAGCCGTCCTCGGTCACCACGGACTGCTTCGCCCTGGTGTCGGTCGTCATGATGGCCGTGGCCGCGTCCGGGCCGCCATCAGCGGTGAGCGCAGCGCCGGCGAGGTCGACGCCCCGGAGCACGTTGTCGCGGAACGTCTGGTCGCCGACCCCGATGAGGCCGGTGGAGCAGACGACGACGTCGCCCGCACCGATGCCGAGGGCGTCGCCCACGGCCTCGGCGGTCAGGTGCGTGGTCTGGAAGCCGAAGGGGCCCGTGAAGCAGTTGGCACCGCCGGAGTTCAGGACGACGGCGCGCGCGACGCCGTCACCGACGACCTGGCGGGACCAGATCACCGGGTGCGCCTGCGCACGGTTGCTGGTGAACACCGCGGCCACGGCCGAGTCGGGGCCGTCGTTGACGACGAGGGCCACGTCCGGCTTGCCGCTGGTCTTGAGACCGGCGGTCACGCCGGCAGCGCGGAAACCCGCTGCCGCGGTGACGCCCTGGAGGCCCGGTTCGCCCTGGGTGGGCTCGCTCACGTCGGTGAGGTCGGTCACGGTGCGACTCCGTCCACGCTGAGGCCCAGGGTCTCCGGCAGACCCAGGGCGATGTTGGTCGACTGGACGGCGGCACCCGCCGTGCCCTTCGCGAGGTTGTCGAGTGCCGTCACGGCGACGACGCGGCCTGCGGCCTCGTCGACCGCGATGCCGACGAGCGCGGTGTTCGCGCCGATCGTGTCCGCGACCCGGGGGAACTCGCCCTCGGGCAACAGGTGCACGAACGGCTCGTCGGCGTAGGCCTGCTCCCAGGCGAGCCGCACGTCGCGGGCGCTGACACCCGGGGTGAGCTTGGCCGTCGTCGTCGCGAGGATGCCCCGCGACATCGGGACGAGCACGGGCGTGAACGAGATCGTCACGTCGGCAGCACCCGCCACGACCAGGTTCTGCTGGATCTCCGGGACGTGCCGGTGCGTGCCGCCCACCGCGTAGGCGCTGGCGGAACCCATGATCTCGGACGCCAGGTAGGTGTTGGCGAGCTTCTTGCCGGCACCGCTCGGGCCGACGCTCAGCACGGCGACGATGTCGTCCGACTCGACGAGCCCGGCCTGGATGCCCGGCTGGATGCCGAGCGTCACCGCGGTGACGTTGCACCCGGGGACCGCGATCCGCTTGGTGCCGACCAGGGCCGAACGCTGCTTGCCCTGCGACGCGATGTCCTCCACCTCGCGCCACTCGTCGGCCGAACCCGGGGTCGGGGCGGCGAGCAGGAGCTCCGGCAGGCCGTAGGTCCAGGCGCCGTGGTAGTCGCCGCCGTAGAACTGCTCCCAGGCCGCGGGATCCGTCAGACGGTGGTCCGCGCCGCAGTCCACCACGAGGGCGTCGTCGCCGAGTTCCTCGGTGATCGCCCCCGACTGACCGTGCGGCAGCGCCAGGAACACGACGTCGTGCCCGCGGAGCGTCTCGGCCGTCGTCTTCTCGAGGGTCAGGTGCGACAGCGACCGAAGGTGCGGCTGCGTCGCGATCAACGGCTGTCCGGCGTTCGAGAACGCCGTCACCGTCCTGACGTCGAACTCGGGATGGGCGGAGAGCACGCGCAGGAGCTCACCACCCGCGTAGCCGGAGGCTCCCGCCACGGCGACGGATACGGACATGGGATTCCACCTTTGGTCGGACTGGTCGTCGAGAGAGTCGGAGGCGGCGACCCCGGGCGGTGCTGATCCCGTCGTGGGTCAGTCGCGCAGGGTCGCCCCGAATCGCTCGCCGGCACGTCGGACGGCGCCGTCGCGGGCCTCGGTGGCCTCGGCAGCGGTCAGCGTGCGGTCCGTGGCACGGAAGCGCAGGGCGAACGTCAGGGACTTCTGTCCCTCGTCCACGCCGGAACCCCGGTAGTCATCCACGAGCCGAGCATACTCCAACAGGTCTCCGGCACCAGAGCGGACCGCATCCAACACGTCACCGGCCGGCACCCCGGCGTCGACGACCAGGGACAGGTCCTGCGTCGCTGCCGGGTACGACACGATCGGCGCGACCGCGACGAGGTCGGGGGCCGCGGCCACCATGGCGTCGAGGTCGAGCTCGACCACGGCCACCACGCGGGGCAGCACCGCGGCGGCGGACAGTTCCGGCAGGAGTTCGCCGGCGACGCCCACGACGGTGTCGCCCACGAGCAGCGATGCCGCGCGGCCCGGGTGCAGGGACGGGTGGGTGGTCTGCGCGACGCGCAGTTCCACGCCGACGGCCCACGCGACCTGGCGAGCCGCGTCGATCGCATCGGCGATGCCGTACGGCTCCGCCGTGACACCCGCCTGCTTGCCGACGCGGTTGCCGGTGAGCAGGGCGGACACGTGGAACGGCTGGGCGGGCAGGGACGCGTCGAGCGCCTCGAGCGTCGCGCGGTCGGGCAGCGCGGCACCGGCCGGCACCTCGTCGGTACCGAGCGTCACGCCGGTCACCGGCAGGAACACCCGCGAGGTCTCGTAGAGCGCGACGTCGAGCAGGCCGCGCGAGACGTTGCGACGGGCGGCGTCGACGAGGGCGGGCACACCACTGCGGCGGAGCAGGTTCTGCTCGCTGTCGAGGGCGTTGGCGAGGACGACGCTCGGGCCACCCTCCGGGTCGATCCCCGGGTAGGCGTCCTGCGTCGCGGCGGAGACGAACGGCGCCGTCACCGCTTCGACCAGACCCGCGGCGGCGAGGGCCGCGGAGACCCGACGGCGCGCCTGCTGGTGCGGGGTGAGTCCGCGTCCGGGCGGGGCCACGGGGAGCACGCTCGGGA
Organism: Curtobacterium sp. PhB172; assembly: GCF_003752545.1. Lineage (NCBI taxonomy): Bacteria > Bacillati > Actinomycetota > Actinomycetes > Micrococcales > Microbacteriaceae > Curtobacterium > Curtobacterium sp. PhB172. Next base: position 696,812 of record NZ_RKIF01000005.1, on the reverse strand, counting down.
TGCGGTCGTACCCGACGATCCGCGCGACCTCTTCGACCAACGTGGTGTCGTCGGTCAGGTCCGGACGCCAGGTCGGCGGGGTGACGGCGAGCTGCACACCGTCGACCCGCACCGTCGCGCCGATCGCACGGAGGGTGTCCACGACCTCGGCGTCGGTGTAGTCCACGCCGATGAGCTCGGCCGGACGCGAGGTCCGCATGGCGACGCTCGCACGGGGCTCGGTGTCGACGAGCGTGGAACCGAGGGCGTCGGCCGTGCCGCCGGCCAGCTCGACGAGGAGGTCGACGGCGCGGTTCGCAGCAGCCTCGGCCACGAGCGGGTCGACGCCGCGCTCGAACCGACGTGAGGCTTCACTCGGCAGCTTGTGGCGGCGAGCGGTCCGCGCGATCGAGACCTGGTCGAAGCCGGCTGCCTCGATCAGGACGTCGGTCGTGCGCGCCGAGATCTCGGTCCGGGCACCGCCCATCACGCCGGCGAGCCCGACGGGGCCGTCGTCGTCGGTGATGACGAGGTCCTCGGGGTCGAGCTTCCGCACGGCGCCGTCGAGGGTCTCGAGCGTCTCGCCGACAGCCGCGCGACGGACACCCAGGCCGCCGTGGACGGTCGACAGGTCGTAGCCGTGCAGCGGCTGGCCGAGCTCGAACATGACGTAGTTCGTGATGTCGACGGGCAGCGAGATCGAACGGACGCCTGCCAGTGCGAGACGTGACACCATCCAGGCCGGTGTCTTCGCCGTGGGGTCGATGCCACGGACGACGCGGGTGACGAAGGTACTCGCGCCGACTCGACCGCGGATCGGGGCCTGGTCGTCGATCGTGACCGAGAAGCCCTCGGCCGTGCGGGGTGCGACCCGGTCGACGGGGTCGTGGAAGCTCGCGCCGGTGGCGTGGGCGTACTCACGCGCGACACCGCGCATGCTCAGCACGTACCCACGGTCCGGCGTGACGTTGATCTCGACCGCCGCGTCGTCGAGGCCGAGGAGCGCGATGGCGTCCTGGCCGACGTCGGGCTCCATGTCGAGGTCGGCGAAGCGGAGGATGCCCTCGTGCTCGTCGCCGAGACCGAGCTCGCGTGCCGAGGCGATCATGCCGTCGGAGACGTGGCCGTAGGTCTTGCGGGCTGCGATCGGGAACGGTCCGGGCAGCACGGCGCCGGGCAGCGTCACGACGACGAGGTCACCCACGTCGAAGTTGTGCGCACCGCAGACGATGCCGCGGGGCTCGGGCTCACCGACGTCCACCTGGCACCAGTTGATCGTCTTGCCGTTCTTCTGCGGTTCCGGGACGCGCTCGAGCACCCGGCCGACCACGACGGGGCCGGTCAGGTCGAACGTGTGGACGTCCTCTTCCTCGAAGCCGACCGACACGAGCGCCGCGTGGACGTGCTCGAGGGTGACGTCCTCGGGGAGGTCGACGGACTCGCCGAGCCAGCGGAGTGGGACGCGCATCAGACCACCGTTCCGAACTGCTGCGAGAAGCGGATGTCGCCCTCGAGGAAGTCACGCATGTCGTTCAGGCCGTTGCGGAACTGCAGCGTCCGCTCGATGCCCATGCCGAAGGCGAAGCCCTGGTACTCGTCCGGGTCGATGCCGGCGGCACGCAGGACGTTCGGGTTGACCATGCCGCAGCCGCCCCACTCGACCCACCGGGCGCCACCCTTGGCGTTCGGCTGCCAGACGTCCATCTCGGCGCTGGGCTCGGTGAACGGGAAGTAGTTCGGGCGCAGACGGATCTGCGCCTCGGCGCCGAAGACCTGGCGGGCGAAGTGCTCGAGCGTGCCACGCAGGTGTGCCATCGTCAGGCCCTTGTCGATCGCGATGCCCTCGACCTGGGTGAAGACCGGCAAGTGCGTGGCGTCGAGCTCGTCGGCGCGGTACACGCGGCCCGGGGCGATGACGTAGAGCGGGAGGTCGCGGGACAGCAGCGACCGCACCTGCACGGGCGACGTGTGGGTGCGCATGACCAGGTGGCGGTCGACGGGCTCGACGAAGATCGTGTCCGCCATGGCCCGGGCCGGGTGGTCCTGGTCGAAGTTCAGGGCGTCGAAGTTGAACCACTCGTGCTCGAGCTCGGGGCCCTCTGCCACTTCCCACCCCATGCCGACGAAGATGTCCGCGACGGCTTCGTTGAGCAGCGAGAGCGGGTGGCGCGAGCCGGTCGGGCGGTGGGTCGGCAACGCGGTGACGTCGACGCGCTCGGCCTCGAGCCGCGCGCGCTCTTCGGCCACGGCGAGGACCGACTCCTGCTCCGCGATCGCCGCGTTCAGCCGCCCGCGGGCCTGACCGACGAGCTTGCCCGCCGCGGCCTTCTGCTCCGGCGGGACGCTGCGCATCGACGCGTTCATCCGAGCCAGCGGCGACTGCTCACCGGTGTGCTCGGCCCTGGCCTGCTTCAGTTCGGCGACCGTCGTCGTGGCGCGGACGGCGGCGAGTGCTGCGTCCACGGCGTCGGCGACGGCCGATTCGCTGATCTCGAGAGGTTCTGACACGAGACCCAAGCCTACCGGCCGTCGGGATACCACCCGCCTGCACCGGTCGGACTGTGGAGAGGAGGGGTCAGCTCCGGAGTGCGAACGCCGACTCGTAGAGGCAGACCGAGGCCGCCGTCGCCAGGTTCATCGACTCCGCCTGGCCGTAGATCGGCACCTTCACCGCACGGTCGACGAGCGCGAGGTCCTCGGTCGTGAGCCCACGGGCCTCGTTGCCGAACACCCACGCGGTCGGACCGTCGAGCATGCCCTCGGCCCGGACCACCGGCAGGTCGTCACCCGAGACGTCGGCCGCGAGCACGGTGTACCCGAGTGCCTTCGCCCGCGCGATCGTGTCGGCCAGGGTCACGCCGACCGACACCGGCACGTGGAAGAGCGAGCCCGTGGTCGACCGGACGACCTTCGGGTTGTACGGGTCCACCGACCGCCCGGTGAGGACCACCGCGTCGGCGCCGGCGGAGTCGGCGGCGCGGATGATCGTGCCGGCGTTCCCCGGGTCCCGTACCTCTTCGAGGATGGCGACCAGCCCCGGCAACGTGGCCGGCTCGTCGGTGTCCCCACGGGCCTCCAGGTCGACGGCAGCGGCAGCGTCACCGACGCGACGGTCCGGGAAGACGTCCTTGACCGACGTCGGGAACTGCTGGCAGACGGCGACGACGCCCTGCGGCGTCACGGTGTCGGCCATCGCGTCGAGGACCTGCTCCGTCACGAACCAGGTGTCGACCGGCGCGTCGTCGAGGCCGTAGCGGGCTGCGGCAGTCGGCGTCACGTAGAGCTCGCGCAGGAGCTCCGGGGCGTACTCGAGTGCTTCACGCACCGCCTGCGGCCCCTCCAGCAGGAAGAGGCCCGTTTCGGCACGGACGTCCTTCTTCGACAGGGCCGCGACGGCCTTCACGCGTCCGGCACGGGGGTTCTCGAGGAGTTCGCTCACGACCCAAGTCTAGGAACGACGAAACCCCCGCCGTGCGGCGGGGGTTTCGCGAGCAGAAGAACTGACTACGCAGCCTTCGGGGCCGAGGTGTCGGCCGGGAGGGCCTTCTTCGCGGTCTCGACGAGCGCGGTGAAGGTCTCGGGGTTGTTCACCGCGAGGTCGGCGAGGATGCGACGGTCGACCTCGACACCGGCCAGACCCAGACCCTGGATCAGACGGTTGTAGGTCAGGCCGTTCGCACGGGACGCAGCGTTGATGCGCTGGATCCACAGGCGACGGAACTCGCCCTTCTTCGCGTGACGGTCGCGGTACGCGTAGACCAGGGAGTGGGTGACCTGCTCCTTGGCCTTGCGGTACAGACGCGAACGCTGGCCGCGGTAACCCTCGGCGCGCTCGAGGATGACGCGGCGCTTCTTGGCGGCGTTGACCGCTCTCTTTACTCGTGCCATTGCACTATTCCTTTACGATCCGGGGGCTCAGTGGCCGAGGAGCTTCTTGACGTTCTTCGCGTCTGCCTTGGAGAGGACCTGGTCCTCGTTCAGGCGGGCCTTGCGCTTGGAGCTCTTGACCTCGAGGTTGTGACGCATACCGGCCTGCTGCTTCATGACCTTGCCGGTACCGGTGATCTTGAAGCGCTTCTTCGACCCGGAGTGGGTCTTCTGCTTGGGCATGGTGGTGCCTTTCCGTGGGATGGATGGGAGCCGCGTCGTTGCGGGGTCGGTCTGGGTGACCTACTCGGCGGGAGCGTCGCTCTTGGCCGGTGCCGTGTCCTGCGCGGGAGCCTCGGCCGGGGCCTCGGTCTCCGTCTCGGCGTCAGAGTGGTCCTTCGCAGCGTGCTCGGTGGCACGACGCTCGGCCTTCTGTGCAGCGCGCTTCGCGTTCTGCTCGCCCTTGACGTCGGACTTGTTCTTCAGGGGGGCGATGATCATCGTCATGTTGCGGCCGTCCTGGGTGGGACGGGACTCGACGACGCCGAACTCGGCGATCTCCTCCGCGAACTTGTGGAGGAGACGGACACCCTGCTCCGGACGCGACTGCTCGCGGCCACGGAAGAGGATCATCGCCTTCACCTTGTCGCCACCGAGGAGGAACCCCTCGGCGCGCTTGCGCTTCGTCTCGTAGTCGTGCACGTCGATCTTCAGGCGGAAACGGACCTCTTTCAGGTCCGTGTTCACCTGGTTGCGACGGGCTTCCTTGGCCTTCTGAGCGGCTTCGTACTTGAACTTGCCGTAGTCCATGATCTTGGCCACGGGCGGCTTCGAGTTCGGCGCGACCTCGACCAGATCCAGTTCGGCTTCCTGCGCGAGGCGCAGTGCCATGGCGATCGGGACAACGCCGACCTGCTCACCCTGCGGGCCGACGAGTCGGACTTCGGGAACGCGGATTCGGTCGTTGGTACGGGGATCGGTGATGCGGAGCTCCTTCAATCAGGTGGTGGTCGTCCGGGACGTTTGCCCTGGACGACAGCACGAGAGAGGAGATCTGACGCACGGATCGGAACCCGTTCGGCAGCCGCCCTGCGTCGGATCCGTGGACCCGACCGACGTGTGCACCCAGTTGCTGTGCACTCGTGGAGCGGTGGTGACCCGGTAGCCTGGTGGAACGCGGCCGCGGGTGGGAGAGACTCCTCTTTCGTGACACCGTCCGAATGCTTCAGGAGAACCTGATGGCATACGGACAGCATCTGCCGCGAGCGAGTCTAGCAGAGGAGCACCGTGACCGACACCCCGATCGACGACGACGGCAGCGGCATCGACGCCGCCAGGGACATCTCGGAGGTGCCGGCCGTCGAACTCATCAACACCGTGGCCGTGCACCTGCTCAGTGCCGCCGCCGTGAAGGTCGGCCTGGCCGACGACCCCCAGGAGCAGACCGACCTGGACGAAGCGCGCAAGCTCATCACCGCGCTGGCCGGCCTGGTCACCGCTGCGGCGACGGAGATCGGCGACCACCACGCCCGTCCGCTGCGCGACGGGCTGCGTTCGGTGCAGCTCGCGTTCCGCGAGGCGTCGGCGATCCCGGACGCGCCGGGCGCCGGGCCGGGGGAGAAGTACACCGGCCCCGTCAACTGACGGCTGGCAGCCGACGCGCGACGGGCACTGTCCGTCACGGCGGCGGACGGGAGGCCCGTGGCGGGATCGCCACGGGCCTCCCGTCTGCCTCGGGGTGTGCGGTCAGGACGCGTGGCGGCCGACCAGGCGGGTGACGGCCGCGAGCGGGATGCCGACCCAGTCGGGTCGGTTCCGGGTCTCGTAGACGACCTCGTAGACGGCCTTGTCGAGCTCGAACGCATCGAGGAGCTCACGGTGCGCGCGGAGGTCCGCGCCGGTCCCCCGCTGGTACCCGTCGAGGAACCGCACGCGTGCCTCGTCCGCCCAACCTGCTGCGTCGACCGGTTCCGCGTCGTGCGCCAGGGCTCCGGCGACGTAGTCGAACGACCGGAGCATGCCGGCCACGTCACGGAGCGTGACGTCCGGCAACGAGCGTTCGGCCAGGGGGCGGAGCGGTTCCCCCTCGAAGTCGAGGAAGACCCAGCCGCGCGGCTCGGGGGCGGCGAGCACCTGCCCGAGGTGCAGGTCGCCGTGGATGCGCTGCAGGTCCGGCCAGGGCGTCGCCGTCGCCGCCGCGTAGACCGCACGGATCGCGTCTGCATGCTCGGCGACGGCCGGGGCCTCGCGCGCGGCGGTGTCGAGCCGCTCGTGCATCGTCGCGACGGCGGTGGCGCGTCGGGCCGCGTCGGCGGACTCGGACGGCAGTGCCTCGGCGAGGGTGCGGTGGACGTCGGCGAGCGCCACCCCGAGCTGCTCGGCCCGGTCACCGAAGGGGGTGCCGGCGTGCGCTTCCTCGAGGGCCACGCGCCAGGCATCCTCGAGGCCCGGCAGGAACTCCTGCGCGAACGCGAGGTGACCGGTCGCCGTGCCGTCGCGCTGTCCGACGTCGGGCCAGCTGCTCCGGAGTGCGCCGTACACCTGGGGGACGCGTGCACTGCCGGCAGCCGACAGCGCGAGCTGCGTCGTGACGTCGGGGTTGTCGCCGTGGTGCAGGACGCGGAAGACCTTGATGATGACGCGGGCGCCGGACTCGGTGTCGCAGACGACCGAGGTGTTGGACTGCTCGCCCGTCAGGACGCGGGCAGCCGTGACGGTGCCGATGGGGCGGAGGCTCTGCGGGTCCGCGTCGATGCGTGCGGCGAGCGCCGTGATCCACGCGTGGTCGGCGGTGGCGTCGGCGATGGTGCCGTCGGGACCGCTGGTCACGGGTGACTGGTAGAGGACCGGAGCCGCAGGTGCTACGGGCGCTTCGTCGAGGACGAGCCGGGTGCCGTCGGCGGTGGAGAGGGTGCGGAGGCGCGGCACGGACCCCTTCGAGGCGTACCACCGGCGGTCGGCGATCCAGGACTCGAGGTCGTGGTCGCTCGGGACGGTGGCGCTCGGAGCGGTACCGCTCGGGGGTGCGGTGTCGCGGGTGTCGGCTGCGGTGTCGCGGGTGTCGGGTGCGGTGTCGCTGGGGTGGCGGGCTCCGTCGCTCATGCAGCGGACCGTACGCGCCGAGTGCTGGCGAGGTGCCGAGTCCGCCACTCATCCCTGCACAGCTCGCGGTTCTGGGCCGCCCGTCCACAGAACGCGCCCGCGCTCGGACCGCACGGGCGCCGGCGGACGACACTTGCGGACATGCCGAGCCAGCACCCCGCCCCCGACACCGCCCGCACCGATCCCCGCCGGAGCTGGCGGATCCCCGACGACCGCCGACTGCCGGCACTCGAGCCCCTCGCATCCGCCGTCGAACGGCACGAGCCCGTGACGCTCCGCGAGACCGTGTGGGACTCCGACGAGCGCGTGCTCGCGGCCGAAGGGGTGACGCTCACCCGCGCCCAGGACGGTTCCTGGAGCCTCGACCACGGCGACGGCCCGGAACCGGTGGGCGCGGACCTCGATCGACCGAACGGCGTGCAGCCCCCGCGTGACGGGATCGAGGTGTTCCTGCGCGGGCGCGCGGTGGCGACGGTCAGCGTCCGGGACACCACGACGACGCTCGTGACCCTGCGCGGCAAGGACGGTCGGGTGCGGGCCGAGATCGCCGACGTCCGCGTGGACGACGGCGACCCGGACACCTCCGTGCTGCGGTCCGCACGGTGGTGGGCGCTGTCGGACGACGGGCGGGACGCCACCACGGCACGGGCCGCGGAGCGAGCGCTGGACGACGCGGCCACCGAGCCGCCGTCGACCTCGGCGATCGCGGTCCCGCCCGTTCCCATGGTCTCCCCGGAGCGGCGCGGCAACCGGGCGAAGCGACCACGTTCAGGCACCGCTGCGGCGTTCGTGCTGCGGGTCCTCGAGTCGCTGCGCGCCGACCTCGTCGCGGTCGACCCCCGAGTCCGCGCCGACGACCACGAGTCGGTGCACGACTTCCGGAAGGTGGTCCGTCGGCTGCGGAGCGTGCTCGCGGCGTACCGCGGAGCCCTCGACCGCGAGGCAACCGAGGCACTGCGGGCCGCCCTCGCCGAAGCCGGACGGGTCGCCGGTGTCGCCCGCGATGCCGAGGTCCTGCACGGCGGGCTGTTCCGGTCGGCGGCACGGGCCCCCGAGGGCTTCGTCGACGCGCCGACGCTGGACCGGATCGGCGAGCAGGCGGCGGCACTCCGTAGCGCGGCCGCAGCGGAACTCCGCCAGGCGCTGCGCTCGGACGACTGGTTCCGCACCCTCGACGCGCTCGACCAGCTGCTGCTCCGCGCCCCGGCCGGACCGCACGCCGACGACGCCGCCGATGCCTTCGTGGCGAAGCGCATCGGCCGCGAGCGCACTCGGGTCCGACGGCTGGTCGACGGTGGGGAAGGGGGTCTCGACGTCCTGCACGAGATCCGGAAGGCAGCACGGCGCCTGCGGTACGCGCTGCAGGCAGCCGGGGACGTCGCCGACCTCGGGAAGCGGCGGCTCGGCCGGTTGCGGCGGGTGCAGGAGACACTCGGTGACGCCCTCGACGCGGCCCACGCGGCGGAGGCCTACCGGCAGCTGTCCGGGCCCGCGGCTCGGGACGGCGCCGACACCTTCGGGTACGGGGCGCTGGCGACGGCCGAGCACGCCGTGCTCGAGCGAGGGCTGCGACGATCGCGGAAGCTGCTCGCACGGCTGTGAGCGCTGCTCGGCCTGCTGCTCGTCGGGCTGCTCTGCGAGAATCGCAGGCGTGCCCCACTACCTCGAGGACCTCGCCGCCGGACAGACCTTCACGACCCCGGGTCGCACGATCACCGAGGCGGACGTCGTGTCCTTCGCCTCGTGGACGAACGACAACAACCAGGTGCACACCGACGTCGAGTTCGCCGGCAGGACCCGGTACGGCCAGCGGATCGTGCACGGGCTGCTCGGCACCTCGCTCTGCCTGGGGCTGATCGCACGGACCGGGGTGTTCGAGGGGTCGGCCGTGGCACTGCTCGGGATCGACCAGTGGCGGTTCACCGCGCCGGTGTTCATCGGGGACACCGTGACCTGCGAGGTCGAGATCCTGTCGACGCGCCTGACGAGCTCCGGCACGACCGGCATCGTCGAGCGGACGGTCTCGCTGCGGAACCAGCGCGGCGACGTCGTGCAGCAGGGACGCATGGACGTGATGGTCCTGACGCGCGACGCCGCGATCGCCTGACGTCGCCCCGAGCACCCGCCGAGTTCTCCGGATGGCAATCGTTGCGACGCTCTTTACAACGATGTACCGGCGCGGGAGCATGGACCCATGAGCACGCTCGACGGCACCGTGGCCGCACCTGACACCGCATCCGCTCCCGCACTCCCCCTCGCCTCGCGGCAGGACGGCACGTACCCCCGGCCGCAGATGCTCCGCACCGCCTGGGCCGACCTCGACGGCACGTGGTCCTTCCGGAACGACGGCGACGACACCGCCTGGCGCACCGGGTTCCCCGACGCCCGCGACATCGTCGTGCCGTTCCCGCCCGAGTCCGTCGCCTCGGGCATCGACGAGCCCGGCTTCCACCCCGTGGTCTGGTACTCCCGTGCGATCACCCGCGCCGACCTCGAGGCAGCCGGACACGGCACCGCCGCACCCCGACTCGTCCTGCACTTCGGCGCCGTCGACTACCGCGCCCGCGTCTGGATCGACGGCCAGTTCGTCGGCGAGCACGAGGGCGGCCACACGCCGTTCTCCTTCGACGTGACCGACGCCCTCGCCACCGACCCCGACGCCGTCCACACCCTGGTCGTCCGCGCCGAGGACGACCCGCACGACCTGACCCAGCCCCGCGGCAAGCAGGACTGGCACGAGGACCCGCACGCCATCTGGTACCGCCGCACCACGGGCATCTGGCAGACCGTGTGGCTCGAAGCCGTGCCGACCACCTCGATCGAGTACCTGCGCTGGACGAACGTCGACCACGCCACCGTCCGCCTGACGGTCCGGATCGCGGGCGGCCGCACCGGCGGCGAGCGCCTGCGCGTCGTCGCCCGGTGGGACGAGCGCGACGAGCACCTCGCCACCGTCGAGGCCACGCTCGGCGACACGTCGGACGAGTTCGACGTGGTCGTGCCGATCTCGCGCCAGACGAACGGGCAGGCCGAGGACGAACTGCACTGGACCCCGGACGCCCCGCGCCTGGTCGACGCCGCGGTCTCGCTGCTCCCCCGTACCGGCGCGACGCCGATCGACTCCGTCGCGTCCTACTTCGGCCTCCGCACCGTCGGCGTCGACGGCGGCACCTTCCTGCTGAACGGCCGCAGCTACGACGTCCGCAGCGTCCTGAACCAGGGCTACTGGCCGGACTCGCACATCGCCGCACCGTCGCGTGAGGCGCTGCGCCGCGAGGTCGAGCTCATCAAGGAGCTCGGCTTCAACGCGGCCCGCAACCACCAGAAGATCGAGGACCCCCGGTTCCTGTACTGGGCGGACCGGCTCGGCATCCTGGTCTGGGGCGAGGCCCCCGGCGCCTACGCCTTCTCGCCGCGTGCCGTCCAGCGCCTGATGCGTGAGTGGATGGACGCCGTCGAGCGTGACGCCTCGCACCCGTCGATCGTCACGTGGGTACCGGCGAACGAGAGCTGGGGCGTGCAGCACATCGCCACCGACCCGGCGCAGCAGGCCTACGCCCGGTCCTTGGCCGACGTCACACGGGCGATCGACCCGACGCGTCCGGTGATCTCGAACGACGGGTGGGAGCACACCAACTCCGACATCGTCACGGTCCACGACTACGAGGGTGCCGGCGACGCCCTCGCGAAGACCTACGCGGACGATGCCGCGCGCACGGCGCTCTTCGCCCACTTCGGCCCGGCGGACCGCTGGGTGCTCGTGGGTGGCGCGCAGGACCTCGGCCAGCCGGTGATGCTCACCGAGTTCGGTGGCGTGAACTACCAGCCGGGTGCACAGCGGGAGGACGGCTGGGGCTACACCTCGGCCAGCGACGGCGACGACTGGGTCACCCGCATCACGGCGCTGTACGACGCGATCCGGGCGAGCTCGTTCCTGGCCGGCTCCTGCTACACGCAGCTGACCGACACCATGCAGGAGACCAACGGCCTGCTCAACGCCGACCGCTCCCCGAAGGTCCCGATCGAGCAGATCCGTCGCGCGGTCACCGGTCGCTAGCCGGGAGGCCCACACTTCGTGAGCAGCGGTGGTCGGGTCCGGCAGACGGACCCGACCACCGCTGCTCACGATGCACGAAGGTCGGCGCGCGGCCCGACGCACGGCCGCCCGCTGGCGCGGGCACGGGCCCTGGTCTGCGAGGATCGGGCGGGTGACGAGCATGGCGGAGACGAGCCGGGCCTCCCGGTCGGGGGTGCGCAGCCTGCTGACCGGACCCCGCAGCGCGTGGACCGCGCCCCTGCTCATCTGGGCCGCCTCGCGCCTGGTGAGCACATTGCTGCTCGCCACCATGTACGTGCTGGCGACCGCGAACGACTGGACGTTCGCGTCGTACCGGCAGGACCCGTCGTTCTTCACGTTCTCCGGATCGTGGGACGCCTCGTTCTACCGGACGATCGCGGAGCACGGGTACCCGGCCACACTCCCCCTCGACGACTCGGGGCACGTCGCGCCGAACGCCTGGGCGTTCCTGCCGGTGTTCCCGGCCATCGTGCGCGCCGTCATGGCCCTGACGGGGGCGTCGTTCTGGGTCGCGGGCGTGCTCGTCGCGACGATCGCGGGCGCCGCGGCCTGCGTGCTGCTGTACCGGCTCGTGCTCGCGGTGGGCTGCTCGCACCGGGCCCGCTGGGCCACCGCACTGTTCGCGTTCGCGCCGACCGGGTTCCTGCTGCAGGTCGCCTACGCCGAGAGCCTGCTGCTCGTGCTGCTGTTCGGCGCGCTGCTGGCTCTGGTGCGGCGTCGGTACTGGCTGATCGCGCCGCTCGGGGTGGTCGCGGCGTTCACGAAACCCGGGGTCCTCGCGTTGGCGGTGGCCCTGGCCGTGCACCTGGTCGTCCGGTGGGTCGGGTCCCGCCGGTCTGCTCGACCTGCCGAGGTGTTCCCGTGGCGTGACCGCATCACGATCCTGGCGTCCGGCCTCGTCGTCGCGGCGGCGGGTCTGGCGTGGCCGGTGATCGCCTCGGCGGTGACCGGGCGGCCGAACGCCTACCTGGACACCGAACTGTCGTGGTGGGCGGGGTTCGTCGGGCGACAGCACTTCGCGCCGCTGACGCCGTGGTTCACGATGGCCTCGACGTGGCTCGGACCGCTCGGCATCGTGCTCGTCGTCGCGGTGCTCGTCGGGGCGGTGTGGTTCTTCTCGCGCAGGAGTACCCGGGCCCTCGGGCCGGACGTCCTCGCGTTCACGGCGTCGTACGGGCTGTACCTGGTCGCGGTGTTCCTGCCGCAGCAGTCGTTGCCGCGGCTGCTCATGCCGATGGCGCCGGTGCTCGGGTCGGACGTGTTCGTGCGGACGCGGCGGCGAGCGGTGACGTGGCTCGTGGTCGGGGTGTGCCTGCAGCCGGTCGCGATCGTGCTGCTCTGGTTCCTCGGGTACCCCTGAGCTGTTCGGGGTGTTCCTGAGCTGTTCGGGGTGCGCCTGAGCTGTTCGGGGTGTTCCTGAGCGGCTCGCGGTGCTCCTGAGCGCGGCGCGGGCCCGTCGGGCTACGCGTCGAAGGTGTGGAACCAGGCCGTCCCGCCCGGGTGCTGCACCGTGATCATCTCGTCGAGGTCGCGGTACGGGCCGTCCTGGTTGTGGCTCGCCGACTTGATGCGGATGGTGCCGTCGGACTCGGTGAAGACCTCGGACACGATGGTGGTGTGGTCCGGAGATCCGTTCGCGTTCCAGTCGTAGAACACGATGTCGCCGACCTTGACCTTGTCGCGCTCGTCCGAGCTCCGACGCGTCAGACCGAACTCCGCGGCGTTCGTCTCGAGCCACGGGTCCATCGTCGGGCAGTACGTCCACGTGGCACTGTGCTCGGCACCGGCAGCCCGGTTGTACCAGTCGGAGCGCTGCTCCCAACCGCGGGCGATGAGCGTCTGGGAGACGTAGTTCGCGCAGTCGCCACCGATCGGGTTCATGGTGCCGTACTCGGACAGGTTGTAGTCCTTCCAGTGCGCCATCGCGTACTGGAGCTGCCGGTCGACGTCGGTCAGCGCGGCGTAGGCCATCGACGTCGTCGCCACCGCAGTGGACGCATCGGGCACCGGCGCAGCCGTGGGGGTCGGTGTCGCCGTGGCCGAGTCCTGCGTCGCGCCGGTCTGCCCGTCGTTCGCGGCGCTGCCGTTGCCGTCGGACGACTGGTTGGCGGACGGGCTCGGCTCGATCGACTCGGTGAAGAGCGCCACGGCGGCGTCACCAGCGGTGTACATCGCCTGGTGCGGGGCCGTGAAGGTGACCTTCGTGCCCGTGGCCGTGACGTCGCGCGCGGCCACCCCGCCGACCGTGACGCCCTTGACCGCGGCGAGGCCGGTCCCCGCGACGGTGACCGTGACGCCGCCGACGAGCGGGACCTGCGCCGGGGTCAGGGACTTCGCGACGGGCTTCGGGGTGGACGTGCTCTTGCTGGCGTTGCCGTCCTCGGCATTGCCGTTCTTGCCGCTGCTGTTCTTGCCGGCATCGTCGCTGCCGGACGAGCACGCAGCGACCGCGAGGCCGATCCCGGCGACACCGGCGAGGGACAGGAGTGCGCGGCGGTTCATCGAGGCAGTCATGACACAGCCAGCGTAAGCGACGCACCTGACGTTCCGACACGGCATGATCGTCCCCGGGGGGCGAGCGTCCTCCGTGTCCGCACGGACACGTTCGAGAGGATCAGCAGACCATGCCCGAGAGCCACGACTTCTTCGTCGCCACCGACCCCGAGACCGCCCGAGCACGGGTGCGCGAGGCCCTCGCCCGCGAGGGCTACACCGTCGACGACGCCGAACAGGGCGCACTCCGGGCCACGCGCGGCAGCATGGGCCTGACGCTGCTCATCGGCGGGCTCGCGAACGACCACACCTTCCACACCCGGCTCGACGTGCAGATCATGGTCACCGCGGACGGCCGCACCGTCGCTCGACTGCTGCGCGGCTCCGGCAAGTCCGCGATCAAGGGCGGGGCGATCGGGATCTCGCGTGGCAACCGCGCCTTCGAGCAGGCCGCGAACGCGATCCACACGTCCTTCGCGCAGGCGGGTGTCCTGACGGACAGCTTCGCGAGCTGACACGGTCGCGTCACCGGCACGCGTCCGGCCCGTCCGCACCCGTTCTCCGACAGGACACGCGACGGACGACTCGTGGATCGTCGCGAAACGCGTGCTCGTCAGGCCCCGTCTGCCCCGAACGCAGAACGGCCCGGAACCTGTGGGTTCCGGGCCGTTCGTGTTGCTACCTGGTGGAGCTAAGGGGATTCGAACCCCTGACCTTCTCATTGCGAACGAGACGCGCTACCAACTGCGCCATAGCCCCAAGTGCTCGATCACACTAGCACCACCGTTCGGCCGATCCGAAATCGAGGACAGCCGTTCGGCGTGCCGCTGACGCCGCGGGTCAGACCGCGCGGCGCCGGCGCATGATCGCGTCGAGATCGGCCTGCTGGTACGCGTCGTCGTCCAGGACGCCCATGCCGGCCCACTTGCTCGGCGGGCCCGGCGGCGTGGTCGGCTCGTCCGGCGTCTCGGCGACGAGCTCCGGGACGGCGGGAGCACGCAGCCCCAGCCGCTCGGCGAGACGCCCCTGGTCGTGGGCGGACAGCGACGCGGCAGCGTCCTCGAGCTCCGGACGCATCCGGGACACGGTGGCGAGTGACGGGTCGGCCTCGCCTGCGCGGATGGCAGCAGCTTCCGCCTCGGCCTCGGCCTTGGCCTCGGCAACGCGCTCCTTGAGTCGCGCGGCGAGCTCGGCCGACGACTCCGGCGAGGCAGCGGGCGCTGTCGGACGCTCCACGTACAGCGGCTTCGGCACCCGGTTCGGGGTCCAGCTGCGGTCCTGCGCGGGTTCTGCGGACTGATCGGTCGACAGCGGCGGCGCCGGGTCCGTCCACGTGCTCGCGGGCCGGGAGGCACGGGTCGCGCCCGCCTCGGCCGCCGCGACACGGGTCTTCCGTGCCGTCGCCACCTGGTGCAGCTGGGCCAGGACCGCTGCGGACCCACCCGCGGCGAGGAGCCCCGCGACACCGACGAGCCACAGGGCGGGTGACGCGACGAAGACGACGAGTGCGACGACGACGCCGAGCGTGCCGAACAGGGTGGCTCCGAGCCGGGAGCGTCGCATGCGCATCGCGGTCAGTGCGGGCACCGACGACGCACGCTCGAGGACGGGGGCCTGCTCGGCGAGCCGGCGGGTGATCTCGCGCTGGCGTGCGGCCTCGTGGGCGCGGACGATGGCGGTGCGCTTGGCCTCTTCGGACCGGGCGACGCGCTGCGCCTCGGCCAGGGACTTCGCGTTCATCTCGACACGGACCTCGTCGGGCAGTTCAGCGGTCTGCGCCAGGATCCGCAGGGTCTGCTGCAACCGGATCGCGTTGCGTTCGGTGGCGAGGTACTGGCGTCGGGCTGCCCACGAGGGCATCAGGTAGACGAGCCAGAGGACGGCCGCGACGAGCAGGACGATGCCGCCACCCCACGAGCCGATTCCTGCCATGGGGACACGGTAGGGGCGGGGGTATCCCCGTCGCGTGATTGCGGAACGCGTGTTGCGCGTGTCGCGGCGGAATCTACAGCCGGGGCGTGGTGGTGATCGGCAGGGCGGCTTCGTCGCGGGCGGCGAGCGGCACGGCACCGAGGCCGGGTGGCACCTGCCCGCGGACCCAGCGCTCGAGGACGCCCTCGCGGACCTCCTCGGCGACGAGCGCGAAGCAGAAGTGGTCGCGCCAGTCCCCGTTGATGTGGATGTACCGGCGACGCAGCCCTTCGTACCGGAACCCGAGCTTCTCGACGACCCGCAGGGACGGGGCGTTCTCGGGCCGGATGCAGATCTCGATGCGGTGCACGCCGACCGCGCGGAAGCAGTGGTCGACGGCGAGGGCGACCGAGATCGGGGTGACGTTGTGTCCGGCGGCGTCCTCGACGACCCAGTAGCCGATCGAGGCGCTGGCCAGTGACCCGTAGGTGATGCCGGAGACGTTGAGCTGCCCGACGAACCGACCGTCGAGTTCCATCGCGAACGGCAGTCCGAGTCCCGCGCGGGCGTTGGCCTGGAGCGCGCGGACGCTGCCGCGGACGTCGGTGGAGACGTGTCCTGAGGGGTTCGTGGCCTCCCAGGTGCGGAGCCACGAACGGTTCGACGCGAGCGCGAGGTCGAGGTCGCGCGTGTCACGGAGCCGGAGGGGCCGGATGGTGACCCGCCCGTGGGACAGGGTCGGGATCGTCGTCATCGCTTGGTTCCTCCGGGATCCCGCCGCTGTGCGGGACGGGGTGTCCCGCCCGGGTCCGTGTGCACGGTCCCGGGCGGGATGGCCGACTCATTCGCCCGCGTTGAACTCCTTCAGCCACGACTTGAGGTCGGGGCCGAGGTCTTCGCGGTCCGAGGCGAGCTGCACGATCGCCTTGATGTAGTCGAGTTTGTCACCGGTGTCGTACCGGCGTCCACGGAACACGACGCCGTACACGCCGCCGGTCCACTCCTCGGCGCTCGCCATCTTCATGAGCGCGTCGGTGAGCTGGATCTCGCCGCCCTTGCCGGGCTCCTGCTTCTCGAGGACGTCGAAGACCTCGGGGCGGATGACGTAGCGGCCGATGATGGCCAGGTTCGAGGGCGCCTCGCCCTGCGGGGGCTTCTCGACGAGCCCGGTGATCTTCACGACGTCGTCGGTGTCGGTCGGCTCGACCGTGGCGATGCCGTACAGGTGGGTCTGCGACTCGGGGACCTCGAGCAGCGCCACGATCGTGGCGTTCTTCTCGCCCTGGACCTCGATCATGCGCTTGAGCAGCGGGTCGCGGGCGTCGATGATGTCGTCACCGAGGAGCACGGCGAACGGCTCGCGGCCGACGTGCATCTTCGCGCGGAGCACCGCGTGGCCGAGGCCGAGCGGGTCACCCTGGCGCACGTAGTGCATGTCGGCGAGGTCCGTCGACTGGTTGACCTTCTGCAGCTTCTCGTGGTCACCCTTCTTCTTGAGGGTCTCCTCGAGCTCCGACACGTGGTCGAAGTGGTTCTCGAGTGCGTTCTTGTTGCGGCCCGTGATCATCAGGACGTCGGTGAGTCCTGCGCCGACAGCCTCTTCCACCACGTACTGGATCGCTGGCTTGTCGACGACGGGGAGCATCTCCTTCGGCATCGCCTTGGTCGCGGGGAGGAAGCGAGTGCCCAGCCCTGCCGCTGGGATCACCGCCTTGGAAATCTGGAAGCCCATGCCCAGACCGTATCCGATCCGGGTTTCCGGGGCATGTCATCGCTACTGGGGACACGGCATCAGCGCGTTTCCCGGCGGGAAGCCGCAACGGATGCGCTCGGTAGACTCCTGCGCATGATCGCTGATCTCGGGAACGAGAAGCGCGCCCTGCGAGCCGAACTCCGGCAGCGGCGGCGCACCCGGACCACGACGGAACGCGACGCGGACAGTGCGGCGCTCACCGCGACCCTGCAGCGCTTCGCCGAGGAGCGCCAGGTCACCTCTCTGGCGCTCTACCTGTCGGCGTCGGACGAGCCGAACGTCCGGCCGTTCCTGAACTGGGCGTTCGCGCACGACATCCGGGTGCTCCTGCCGGTCACGCGCGAGGACGGCTTGCTCGACTGGGCCGTCGGCGACGGTGAGAGCGAGACCGAGGGCATCTTCGGCATGCCGGAGGTCGTCGGCGAGGTCCTGTCACCGATCGCCATCAACGACGTCGACGCGATCCTCGCCCCTGCTGCTGCGGTCGGGCACGACGGCGTCCGGATGGGTTGGGGTCGCGGCTACTACGACAAGACCCTCGGGTCCATGGCGAAGCGCCCGCCCGTCTATGCTGTGATCTTCGATGCGGAGTACCTCGACGAGGTCCCGCGCGAACCCCACGACGAACCCGTCGACGGCATCATCACGCCGTCGCGCATCATCACGTTCCGGAGCTGACGTGCCCACCTACTCGTACCGTTGCACCGAGTGCGACAACGCGTTCGACATCAAGCAGTCGTTCTCCGACGCCACCCTGACCGAGTGCCCGGTGTGCGGCGGTGTCCTGCGCAAGGTGTTCTCGCCCGTCGGCGTGACCTTCAACGGTGGCGGTTTCTACCGCACAGACTCGCGTCCGGCCCCGAAGTCCGAGGGCTCGTCGAGCACGCCGGCCAAGTCGGAGACGAAGTCCACCCCCGCCAAGACCGAGTCGAAGCCGAGCACGCCGAAGCCCAGCGCCTCCTGACCGAGAGAACTCCTCGCCGATAGGTTGATGGGGTCGCCGTCCGGCGACTGTCCTCGACCGGAAGGAGTCCCGTGAAGGGCTTCAAGGAGTTCCTGCTCCGCGGCAACGTCATCGACCTGGCCGTCGCAGTCGTCATCGGTGCGGCGTTCACCGCGATCGTCAGCACGATCGTCAGCGCCCTGATCAACCCGCTCATCGGCGCGGTGTTCAACGCCTCGAGCCTCGACAAGGCGCTGGTCGTGGCGATCCCCACGTTCTCCGGCGGTGACGCAGAACTGAAGTTCGGCGCGATCATCGGCGCCGTCCTGAACTTCGTCATCGTCGCCGCGGTCGTGTACTTCGCGCTCGTCGTGCCGGTCAACCACCTGAAGAAGGTGGCGTTCGAGCGCGTCAAGAACGACGAGGAGCAGACCCCGCAGGACGTGCCCCCGACGGACGTCGAGGTGCTGCTCGAGATCCGCGACCTGCTCCGATCCCAGAACGGTGTCCCGACGAGCACGGGGACCGGCGCACACATCGCCCCGAGCACCGCTCCCGAGGGACCCGGCATCGGCGGCTCGACGAAGCTCTAGCAGGGTCGTCCCCGCCGACGGCGCCGCGATCGCGCCCCTCCACGGTCATCGCGCCCCGACTCTTCGGGGCGCGATGCCCGTTCGCGGGCGCGATCGTGCGCTACCGGGTGCGATCGCGCGCTACCGGCCGCAGCCGGCGTCACGCTGCGGCAGGGGGCGCGTCAGGCGGCCGTGACCGCTCGCCGCTTGGCGAACATCGCGACGGCGTACTGGATGCCGGCGAGGACGTGGCCCACGGTGCCGAGGTAGACGAAGACCAGCGCGACGACCCGCACCCACGGCGCGTTCTCGTCGACGGCGTGCACGGCCGAGAACAGCAGCACCGGCAGGCCCACGAAGAGCAGCGCGGAGCGGATCTTGCCGGTCCACGTGACGTCGAGGTCCGGGTTGCCGTGGAACAGCACGCTGGAGAGCACCACGAGCACCAGGTCGACGAGCACGACGACGGCGACGACCCACCACGGCAGCAGGCCGGTCAGCACGAGCGACAGCACGATCGCGATGATGGCGAGTCGGTCGGCGACGGGGTCGATCGCCTTGCCGAGCTTCGAGCCCTGGTCGAACTTGCGTGCGATGAAGCCGTCCGCCCAGTCGCTCACGCCGATGACGACGAGTGCGACCAACGCCCAGCCCGGGTGTCCGGCGACGACGAGCCACACGAAGACCGGGATCAGCAGCAGCCGGAACAGCGAGATCAGGTTCGGCCAGGTCTGCCAGTCGGGGCGCTCCCGCACGGTGTCAGTCATCGCAGGCCAGGCTACCTGTTACCAGTGGGGCGGGACGTCCGCCCGGAGACGGACATCGTTCTCGCCGGTTCCGTGCCGCGCCGGCTCCGGCGCGGGGGTGGGGTCCGAACCCGGCACCGGCTGGGTGGTGACGCGTCTGCGGCGCCGCACCGGGCCTCCCGACAGGTCGTCCGTGTCGCGTTCCGGAGACGCTGACCGGACGGGAGGCGCGGCTGACGAAGCGTCGTCGGCTCGCGTCCACGTGCCTACCAGCTGGTCCGTCTCCGGCGTCACCGGACCGGCGGGCCGGGAGGCCCGCCGGCTCGGCCGGTCCGTCATCGGCGTGCGGGGATCGGGGGGATCGAGATCTCCTGCGTGGCGCCACGGTCGACACCGAGCACGGCTGCGACGGTGTTCGCGACGCGGTCCGGGTCGGAGAACAGCTGGAACGCGTGCACGCGGACGTAGTGCCATCCGAGTCGGCGCAGGACCTCGGGGCGGAGGCGGAGCGACTCGCGCAGCGACCCCTTGACCAGCGACGCGTCGGTCTCGATCGTGACGCAGACCCCGCCGTGCGCGGCCACCAGGCCGAGCTTGCCGCGATGTCCGAGCGCGACCGGGATGCCGCGCATCTCGAGTCGGCGGGCCAGGTCGACGAGCAGCGGGTCGGAGTCGTCCGGCACGTACTCGGCGGTGGTGCGCGCACGCACCTCGGCGAGGATCTCGGCGAGGGCGACGGTGCCGTGGCCCATGCGCTCGGCCTCGATGTCGGACGGCTGGAAGCACGTCACGATCACCATCGAGCGGCGTGCACGGGTCATCGCGACCGCCAGCAGCCGCTCGCCGCCGGGCTTGCCGAGCGGACCGAAGTCGCGCAGGACACGACCGTGCGGGGTGCGGCCGTAGCCGATGGAGAACACGACGCGGTCGCGGCTCTGCGCCACCGACTGCTCGAGCGTCGCCACGATGAACGGCTCGGCGCGGTCGCCGATGACGAACTCGGTCAGGTCCTTGTGGCCCTGCGCCGCGGTCAGCACGGCCTGCTCGACGCGCACGGCGTGCTTCGCCGAGGCGGTGATGACCATGAGCGACTCGGACGGGCGGGTGCGGGCGTGGTCGATGACGAGGCGCACCACGCGGTCCACCTCGGCGTCGACGCTCTCGACGGCGCCGGACTCGGGGTCCGGCACGGCCTTGCCGTCGCTGACGTAGTCGAGCGCGATCGAGCCGTGCCCGAGGAACGAGCCGGCCCACGGCAGCGACTCGATCTTGCCGCCGTAGAAGCGACGGTTCACGAGCTCGGCCAGGTCCTCGCCGCCGGCGCGGTACGACCGCGAGAGCGACAGGGTCGGCAGCAGCGTGGAGAGCTTCGCCAGGGCGGAGTCGGCGTGGAAGGCGTCGAGCGTGCCCTCGTCGACCTGCAGCGCACGGTGCTCGGGGTCGACCGCGATGCGGAACGGCGACGGCGTCTGCGTGACGGGGTCACCGAAGACGACGGTCTGGCGGGCACGACGGACGGCTCCGACGGTCTCGGCGATGGTCACGGCGCCGGCGTCGACCAGGATCACGGTGTCGAACGGCATCGTGTCGGCGATCTGCGACACCTCGTACGGGCTCGCGAGCCACACGGGCGCTATCGACCGGGACAGGTGGGGTGCGGAGTCCTGCAGCAGGCGCGAGGTGATCGCACCCTCGCGCAGCTGGGTCTTCAGCGCCGTGGCCTCTTCCGGCCAGTCGACCAGTCCGACCTTCCAGTTCTCGGCGAGCTGCCACGCCAGGCCCTGGGAGACCCCGGCCGCGTGGGCGTCGTCAACGAGGCGGAAGTCGGCCTCGACCCGGTCGAGCATGTCGGTGTTCGCGCCGAGCAGCGCCCGGTCGGACTCGAGCATCGTCTCGAGGGCGGACTGCCACCAGGCGAGCTCGAGCTCGGCCGGTACCTGCAGGTCCGGCACGTGGCGGTTCGCCAGGTCGGTGATGAGCGGCTCGAGCTGCAGGTCGCGCAGGGTCTGCATGAGCTCGGTGCGCTCCTGCAGGTTGTGCAGGACGTCGGACTCGGCCGCGAGCTCGGCGATGGTGGGGACGAGCTGGTCGACCGGGGTGTTCGCGAGCTGACGGTCGCGCTCGGTCCGGCCGAGCGGCTCGTCGAGCCGCGCGAGGTCCTCGGCGACGTTCGAGAACAGCACCTGCACGTCCGCGATCCCCGTGGGCACCTCGGGGTTCACGCCGGCCGCGACGTAGCGCTGCCACAGCACGCGCTGCTGCTGCACCCGGGTCAGGGCCTCGTGCAGGTCGGAGACGTGCACGCCGGGGCGGACGTACTCACGAGCGAGCTTCTTCAGGCGACGGCGGTTCGTCGACGACATCGGAGCGCCCTCGCCACGTGGGGCGGTGGCGGCGACGAGCTCCGACACCGAGCGGTCGAAGACCACCGGCAGGAAGCGGTCGAGGGTGTCACGGATCTCGGTGAGCAGGCGCAGGTAGATGCCGAGCTCGTTGATCGTCGTGAACTGGCGCATGTGCGTCGAGCTCACGAGGTCGTGCGCGCGGCGGAGCAGCGTCGGCAGCCCGTCGGAGTCGAGGTCCTTCGCGATGCGGTGGGCGCGCTGGGCGCCGTCGCTGGTGGAGAACTTCGCGCCGTACCAGGGCGAGTCGTCGGGGCCGTAGCGGAACTCACCGAGGTTGGCCGCGCTGACCATCGTCTCGGCGACGCGCGAGCGCCCCTCGACCATGGACGCCACGGACCGCTTCGACAGCCGCGCGGTCGTCGACGGCGGGACCGGCAGGAGCGACAGCCGCGAGAGCTCGACCAGGCAGTCGAGCACCGAGACGCCGAAGTCGGCGTCCTTTCGGGTGAGCGAACCGCGGTAGTCCTTCAGGACCTTGCGGAGCCGGACGAGGGCGTCGTCGACCTCGCGCAGGTTCGGACGGGCCGCCTTCTCGTTCCGGGCGATGGCACGGACGACGTCGCGGCGCAGCGTCGAGGGCGTGACCGCGACGCCGGGCAGCTGGACCTCGCCGAAGCGCGCGGCGATGCCCCGCAGGGTCGCACGGCGCGGGCTCACCACGAGGACGCGCTTGTTCGCGGCGACCAGGCCGCCCAGGGCGTTCACGATCGTCTGGGTGCCGCCGGTTCCGGGCAGGGTCTTGACGACGATGGAGTTGCCGGCCGCGATCTGCGCGATCACGTTCTCCTGCTCGTCGTCTGCGTCGAGCAGCAGGGTGTCGGTCTCCGGGCTGCGCTCGTCCGACGGGGTCTGCTCGACCGGGTGGTACGACTGCTCGACCTGCCACTTGGCGCTCGGGTTGCCGGCCAGGGCGTCGAGCACGGGGTGGGACAGGTCGCCGGTGTCCTCGACCAGGCCGGTCGCGACCTCGGCGAACGTGGAGACCACGAGCCGGGCGTGCACGGAGAAGCCGGGGATGTGCGCGGTCAGGCCACGCAGGCGGTCGATGACGGGGTTCGGGGTGAACGAGCCGTCCTGCTGCGCGAGCGCCACGAAGGACTGCGCGTCGAGGATGACGCCGAACTGCTCGTGCAGGGCATCGGCGAGACCCGGGTTGAGCACCGGTTCGCCGAGGAGCCGGACCTCGAAGTCACGGCCGTGGCGGCGGATCGCCAGCGGGCGCAGGAGCACCGGGCCGCGGAACTGCTCGTCGCCGTGCTTCCAGTCGGCCATGCCGATCCCGAGCTTCACGGCGTCGATCCCGCGCACGGTGGCGAGCTCGGTGCCCTTCGCCTCGACCTGGCCGGCGGCGACACGAGCGGCACGGAGCGCCACCTCGTCGCGGATCAGGCTGGACAGCAGGGTGGTCTTGCCGGTGATGAACTGCGCGAGGCCGCCCGGGTGCGTCGTCGACAGTTCGATGCGCGCGCGGGGGTGGTCGCTGAAGTGGGTGAGCGGGCTCGTGCCGCCGACGCCGGTGAGCTGGCCGCGCCAGCCGTCCCACGTCGGTTCGGCCGCGTTGCCCGCCTGCAGCCGGGGATCGCCGAGGCTGATCGCCTGCGGGCTGGTCAGCTGCAGTTCCGGGCGGAGCGTGCGGTCCGGTTCGTCGTCGGTCCGGTCCTCGTCCACGTCCTGCTGCTCGTCTCGGTCGTCTCGCTCGTCGCGGTGGTCGCGCTGGCCGCGGTCGTCTCGCTCGTCATCCGGGCGCTCGTGGGCACCCTCGACGCGGACGTCGTCGTTCACGTCGTCCTCACCGTCGGTCACCCTGTCCGCTCGCCACACATCCGACACTGTAGGCGGGAACGAGCGCCCTCTCTGGCAATGAACCGAGGTTTCGGGGTTTCCGGTGCACGGTGAAGCACTCCGGTCCGCGCCCGAGCCGCCCGATGTGGTACCAACGGGGCATGGCCATCGACGACCGCACCACCCCGTCCGCCCCCACGCCGAACCGGCGTCGATCGGTCCCCGCCGAGATCTCCCGCTCGTGGCTGCTCGTCTCCGGCACCGCGACCGACCGGTTCGAGAAGTCCCAGCGGTCCCGCGCCGACCAGATCATCCTGGACATCGAGGACGCCGTCGACCCCGCCGCCAAGCCCTCGGCACGGCAGGGCGTCGCCGCGTGGCTGGCCGGAGGCGGCGAGGCCTGGGTCCGGATCAACGACGTCACGACCGACTTCTGGGCCGACGACGTCGAGGAGCTCCGCGGCCTGCCCGGGCTGCAGGGCGTGATGCTCGCGAAGACCGAGTCCCCGGCCCAGGTCACCGACACGTGGCACCGGCTCGGCGGCCAGACCCCGGTGATCGCGCTGGTCGAGTCGGCGCTCGGCATCGAGGAGTCCGTCTCGATCGCGCGGGCCCAGGGCGCGTTCCGGCTGGCGTTCGGCTCCGGCGACTACCGCCGCGACACCGGCACGAGCGCCGACACCCTGGCGATGGCGTACCCGCGGTCGAAGCTCGTCGTCGCCTCGCGCGTCGGCGACCTGCCCGGCCCGATCGACGGCCCGACGGTGGGGTCGTCGCACCCGATCCTGCGCGAGCAGTCCCAGGTCGCGGTGTCGCTCGGCCTGACCGGCAAGCTCTGCCTGGACACCGAGCAGCTGCCCGTCATCAACGAGGTCATCTCCCCCACCCCGACCGACGTCGCCTGGGCGCAGGACTTCCTCGACGACTTCGAGGCCCGCGGCAAGGTCATCCGCGACGGTTCCGACCTGCCCCGCCTGGGTCGGGCGCAGAAGATCCAGCGGCTCGCACAGGCGTTCGGCGTCGAAGCGCGGTAGGACTGCTCCCATGACCTGGTCCAACGTCCCCGGCGGTCCGCCGCAGTCCTCGCCCGGCCCCCAGGACCCGCAGCGCGCGGCCTGGGAGCGCAGCGGCACCACGTTGTTCCCGCCGGCGAAGCTCGCCGACCGGATCTCCACCGTGCTGCTGCTGGCCTTCGGTGCCGTGATGACGATCGTCACCGCCGTCGTCGGCATCATCGCGGTCATCTCGGCGACCGCGACCTGCGATGCCTCGGCCGGGTGCTCGCCCGGCGGGTACATCGGCGGCACGGCCATCGCCGTCGGCGGCGCGTTCGTGATCGGCGTCGCCACGATCGTGCTGGCGATCGGCGCGTGGATCCGTCGGAAGTCGTCGTGGTGGATCGCCGCGGTCGGCTTCGTGCTCGCGATCGCCGTCATCACGTGGGGCGGGGTCGTCTTCGCGAACGCCGCCGACGACGAGACCGCGTCGTCCTCGGTGTCCGCGAGCGCCTAGCCCCGTCGCGCACCCGCGCCTCGCCGGACCGACTCCGAACGACACCATCGACGTCGTACGACAACGAGTTCGTCGTTCGTTGCGACCGCCGCCACTTGCGCGCGCGCAGCGGCGACATCGTCGACGTCGTACGACGTCAACGATGTCGCACCGCGTCGCGTGGGCAGAGGCGACGCGGCGACGGACGGGAGGCTCGTGGCGGACACGGCCACGGGCCTCCCGTCCGACACGGCGTAGCGTCCACGGCATGGTGACGGTGTCGCGGACGACGGTCGCGGTGGTCGGTGGTGGCCCCGCCGGGGTCGTCCTCGGGCTGCTGCTCGCCCGGGCCGGCATCGCCGTGCGCGTCGTCGAGCAGCACGACGACTTCAACCGGGACTTCCGCGGCGACACCGTGCACGCCTCGACGATCCGGCTGCTCGACGAGCTCGGCCTCGGCGAGCGCTTCCGGGCCCTGCCGCAGTCACGGCTCGACGACTTCTCCCTGCCGATGCCCGACGGGTCACGACTGCTGCTCGGCGACTTCTCACGGCTCGATCCCCCGTACGACCACGTGGCGATGGTGCCGCAGTGGGATCTGCTCGACCTGCTCGTGACCGCTGCCCGGCAGGAACCGTCGTTCGACATCGCGATGGGCCGCGCGGCGACCGGGCTCATCGAGGAGAACGGCACCGTCACCGGGGTCCACCTCCGCACGCGCGACGGCAGTGGCGAACCCGAGGAGCTCCGCGCCGACGTCGTGATCGCGTGCGACGGACGGAACTCGGTCCTGCGCCGGGCAGCGGGGCTCGTGCCGCGGGCGTTCCCGGTGCCGTTCGACACCTGGTGGTTCCGGCTCCCCCGGCGGTCGGGCGACGCGGCGAGCGCCCTGACCCCCGCGTTCTCGGGGAAGGACGTGCTGCTGAGCTTCCCGCGGCCCGACTACCACCAGGTCGCGTACTTCGCCCCGAAGGGCTCGGACGCCGCGCTGCGGGCCGAGGGCGTCGTTGCCTTCCGGGAGCGGGTGACCCGGCTCCGTCCGGACTTCGCCGACCGGGTCGACACGATCGGGTCGATGGACGACGTGCACGTGCTCGACGTCCGGATGGACCGGTTGCGGCGGTGGTGGCGGCCGGGGCTGCTGTGCATCGGCGACGCGGCCCACGCGATGTCGCCCGCGGGTGGGGTGGGGATCAACCTGGCGGTGCAGGACGCCGTGGCGACGGCCGCGATCCTGGTTCCGTCGTTGCGGCAGGGGCTCGGTGGTGCGGGGCTGGACGGTGCGCTGGCCGCGGTGCAGCGTCGTCGGAGGCCGCCCGCAGTGGTCGTCCAGTCGGCGCAGGCTGTGCTGCACCGCGTCGTGTTCGAGCGGGCCTTCGCCGGACGGCTGCAGGACGGGCCACCGCTGCTGCCCGTGCTGCTCGCCCGGTACGTGCCGCCGTCGCGGGGCCTCTACGCCCGGGGCATCGCGTTCGGGCCGCTGCCGGAGCACGCGCCCAGCTGGGCGCGCCGCTGAACGGAGCGGGCGCGGTGGACGGGGCCGGACGGCGGACGGGAGGCGCGGAGCGGAGCCGCCACGGGCCTCCCGGTCGGCGGGCGGTCACCACCACTGCGCGACGCACCCTGTGCGCGACCGCGCACCCCCGGCGCATGCTGGGGCCATGAAGCAACGAGTCATCGGAGACGTGTCGGTCAGCGCCATCGGTCTGGGCGGGATGCCCATGTCGATCGAGGGCCGACCCGACGAACGACAGTCCATCGCGACCATCCACGCCGCGCTCGAGAACGGTGTCACGCTCATCGACACCGCGGATGCGTACCACCTGGCCGCCCACGACGAGGTGGGGCACAACGAGGAGCTCATCGCCCGGGCGGTCCGCGAGTTCCACGGCGACACCGAGTCGATCCTCATCGCCACGAAGGGCGGACACCTGCGACCGGAGGCCGGCGCCTGGGCGCAGAACGGCCAC
Organism: Curtobacterium sp. PhB172; assembly: GCF_003752545.1. NCBI lineage: Bacteria > Bacillati > Actinomycetota > Actinomycetes > Micrococcales > Microbacteriaceae > Curtobacterium > Curtobacterium sp. PhB172. The sequence goes on along the minus strand of NZ_RKIF01000005.1, from coordinate 669,720 downwards.
CCCGAGTACCTGAAGCAGGCGGCGAAGGCATCGGCGAAGCGCCTCGGCGTCGAGGCGATCGGCCTGTACCAGTTCCACCGTCCGGACCCCGCCGTCCCGTACGCCGAGTCGGTCGGCGCGCTCGGCGAGCTGCTCGACGAGGGCGTCATCCGGATGGCCGGCATCTCGAACGCGGACCCCGACCAGATCCGGACGGCGAACGAGGTCCTCGACGGACGACTCGCCTCGGTGCAGAACCAGTTCTCGCCGAAGTTCCGGTCGAGCGAGCCGGAACTCCAGCTCTGCGACGAGCTCGGGATCGCGTTCCTGCCGTGGAGCCCGCTCGGTGGCATCGCGAACGCCGCCGACCTCGGCACCGCCTACGAGGACTTCGCGTACATCGCACGCGACCGTGGCGTGACCCCGCAGGTCATCGCGCTCGCGTGGGAGCTGCAGAAGAGCGACGTGGTCGTCCCGATCCCCGGGGCCTCGCGGCCGCAGTCGATCCTCAACTCGCTCACCGCACCGACCGTGAAGCTGCGGCCGGAGGACGTCGCCCGCCTGGACGCGTCGCAGCCGGCGGCCGTCTGAGCAGTCCCACGACGACGCCCCGCAGTTCCGGTCGGAGCTGCGGGGCGTCGTGGTGTCGGGACCTGGTGTCCGGCTAGTTGCTCGGGCAGACCGCCGAGACCTCGTTCAGCGAGGACTGCACGTCGGTCTGGGCGCCCTTCGCCTCGGCGGAGTCGCTCGAGCCGCTGGAGGTGAGCGCCGAGGCGTACTCCTTCGCGTCCTCGGTGAAGTCCTCGAAGGCGTCGTGGACGTCGTCGTTGGTGACCTTCGGCAGTGCCGCGTCGAGACGGTCGGTGAACTCGCCGACGAGCTTCGCCCGTGCTGCGGGGTCCGCCGGTGCTGAGGACGACGTCTGCTCGGCGATGAACGACTTGAGCTCGTTCTCGACCAGGGCACACGCCTCGGTCTTCGTCTGCGCGGCGGCGGTCGACGTCCTCGACGGGGCAGACGTCTTGGACGTCTCCGTCGAGGCGCCGCCGTCGGACGAGCCGCCGTCGCTGGACGAGCCGCCGTCGCTGGACGAGCCGCCGGAGCAGCCCGCCAGCATCGCCACGGCGACGAGCGCCGTGGTCACCGAGGCGAGGGTGCGGCGCATCAGGAGTTGCACTCCTTCTGGAAGGCGTTGCCGGCGTCCTGCACCTTGGTGCTGGACTTCGTGAGCGCCGAGACGTCGGCCGACTGCGGGTCCTTCGCGATGTCCTCGATCTGGTCGACGAGGTCGCCGTAGGCGTCCTCGAAGGCCTCGCCCTTGTCCTGCAGGGCGTCGTCGGACAGGTCGTCGACGCCGTCGGAGATCTTCTCGTCGAGCTCCTTGAGCTTCGTGACGGCGGCGTCCGGGTCGGACTGCAGGTTCGCGGCTTCGGACTGCACGCCCTCGGCGGCGGACTTGACCGTCTTCTCGAACTGGGTGCACTGGTCGGCCTTCGACGGCCCGGTCGAGCAACCGGCGAGCAGGGTGAGCGCGAGGCCGGCGGTGGCGAGCGCGATGAGCTTGTTCTTCGGCATGGTGGAGAGTCCCCCTCGATCGGTCCGCACTCCCCCGGATGAGGTGCAGATCCGTCATCGAGCGTACATGGGGCACTCACAGGATGACCGGCCGCCCGGCGTACCGTCGAGGCATGCGCGCCATCACGTTCGACGACACCACCATGTCCGTGACCGACCTGCCCGACCCGGTGCCCGCCGCGGGCGAGGTGCTCATCGAGGTCGCCGCCGCCGGGGTGAACAACGCCGACCTGCAGCAGCGTGCGGGGAACTACCCGCCGCCGCCCGGGGCCTCGGAGGTCCTCGGGCTCGAGGTCTCCGGCACCGTCCGGGCCCTCGGCGACGGGATGACCTCGGTGGCCGTCGGCGACCGCGTGTGCGCCCTGCTGTCGGGCGGCGGCTACGCCTCGCTCGTCGTCGCTCCCGCGACGCAGGTGCTGCCGGTCCCCGACTCGGTCGACCTGGTCGAGGCTGCCGGCCTGCCCGAAGCGGCCTGCACCGTGTACTCGAACATCGGCATGCTCGCCGGACTCCGCCCCGGGCAGACCCTGCTCGTGCACGGTGGCACCGGCGGCATGGGCTCGCACGCCGTCCTGTGGGCGAAGGCCCTCGGTGCCACGGTGATCGCGACGAGCGGCGGTGACCGAAAGGTCCAGGCGTCGCGTGACCTGGGTGCCGATCTGGTGGTCGACCACCGCACCGAGGACTTCGTGGAGCGCGTCCTCGCGTTCACGGACGGCGTCGGGGTCGACGTGGTGCTCGACGTCGTCGGACCGTCGTACCTGGCGCGGAACCTGCAGGCGCTCGCACCCAACGGGCACATCGCCGTCATCGCCTCGGGCAGCGGCAGCACCGCCGAGCTCGACCTCGGCGCGCTGATGCGGAAGCGGGCGTCGATCAGCGGGACGACCCTGCGCGCCCGGCCGCTCGCTGAGAAGGCCGCGATCGTCGCCGCCGTCCGTGAGCACGTCTGGCCGTTCGTCGCCGACGGCAGCGTCCGACCGGTGATCGACACCGTCCTGCCGCTCGCCGAGGTCGAGGAGGCGCACCGGAAGGTCCGCGACGGCGAGGTCGTCGGGAAGGTGCTGCTGACGCTCTAGGCGCGTGGGCGGGCTGCGCCCGGGTCGCGGAGCTGGCCGGTCGACGTCGCGCCCCGCTGCGGACACTGCGCCCCCGCACACCGGGGCGCGATGGCCGGCGCGGGGCGCGGGGCGCGGTGCTCGGCTGCCACGGCTGCCACGGCTCCGCCGGAACGGTCAGGCGTGGACGCGGGAGAGGAACTCGACCAGCGCCGGGTGCTGCGGGGCGTCGAGGACCTCGGCGGGGACGCCCTGCTCGACGACCTCGCCACGGTGCAGGAACACGATCCGGTCGGCCACGTTCCGTGCGAAGTGCATCTCGTGCGTGGTCATCAGGATCGTCGACCCCTGCCGCTTCAGCTCGGTGACCAGGTCGAGCACCTCACCGACGAGCTGGGGGTCGAGCGCGCTCGTGACCTCGTCGAGCAGCAGGAGCTCGGGGTCGGACGCGATCGCACGGACGATCGCGACGCGCTGCTGCTGCCCGCCCGAGAGCCGGTCCGGGTAGGCGTCGGCGAACTCCGCGAGCCCGATCCGTTCGAGCAGCCGACGCGCGGTCGCCTCGGCCTCGGCCCGGCCGACGCCGTGCACCTGCCGTGAGGCGAGCGTCACGTTGTCGAGCACGCGCATGTGCGGGAACAGGTTGAACTGCTGGAAGACCACGCCGATCCGCGCCCGGACGCCGTCGACGGCGATGCGGGGATCGGCGATGTCGGTCCCCTGCAGCAGGATCTCGCCGTCGTCGATGCCCTCGAGCAGGTTCACCGTCTTGAGCAGGGTCGACTTGCCCGAGCCGGACGCCCCGATGACGCAGATGACCTCGTGGCGGTGCAGCGTCAGGTCGATGCCGCGCAGGACCTCGTGCTCGCCGAAGGCCTTGCGCAACCCGCGTAGCTCGAGGACCGCAGCGTCCGCACCCGACGCGCCACGGGCCTCCTGGCCGACCTCGCTCATACGGTCCCTCCGATCTGCTCGCGCCGCTGCTGGCGGCGCGCGATCGCGTCCGTGACGCGGATCAGCGGCAGGCTGATCACCACGAACAGCAGCCCCGCGACGAAGTACGGCGTGAAGTTGTAGGTCTCCGCCTGCGCGATCTGCGCCGAACGGACCGCGTCGACGGCGCCGAGGATCGACACCAGGCCGACGTCCTTCTGCATCGAGACGAAGTCGTTCATCAGTGCCGGCGTGACCTTGCGGATCGCCTGCGGCAGCACCACGAGCCGCAGGGTCTTGGCGTGCGAGAGCCCGAGCGACCGGGCGGCCAGACGTTGCGAGGGGTGCACGGCCTCCATGCCGGCACGCAGGACCTCGGCGATGTACGACGAGTACGTCAGGACGATCGCGAGGGTGCCCCAGACCTCGGCGGGCAACCGCGGGAACACCCCGAGGCCCGGGATCCCGTAGCCGACCAGGTACAGCACGATGATGAGCGGCAGGCCGCGGAACAGGTCCGTGTACCCGGTCGCGAGCATCCGCAGCGGGAAGAAGACCGGGTTCCGCAGCCCCCGCACCACTGCGAGCAGCGTGCCGAACACGGCGACGCCGATGGCGCTGAAGAACAGGATCCGGACGTTCAGCCAGAGGCCCAGCAGGATGTCCGGGAACGTGTCGATCGCGGTCTGCGGGTCGAAGAACGACTGCTGGACCGCTGCCCAGCCGGGAGTGTTCACGACGCCGAAGTAGGCGATCGCGATCACCACGAGCGTCGACACCACCGACACCACGATCGACCGGCGTCCACGCTGCCGGCGGTAGAGCCGACGTTCGAGCTCGACCTGGCTCGGCGCTGCTGCGGCCACCGGGGTGCCGGCGCCTGCTGGCACGGTCATGCGGTCACTTCAGGACCGGGGTGTTGGTCTCCGAGGAGAGCCACTTGGTCTGCAGGTCCTCGAGCGTGCCGTCGTCCGTCAGCGACTTGAGTGCCTTGTCCACCTTGCTCGTGAGCTCCGAGCCCTTCGGCAGGACGAAGCCGAACTGGTCGCCCGTGCCGTCGGACGGGAACTGCGCCGACACCGTGCCGTCGTCGAGCTGCGCTGCGGCCATGTAGAACGCCGTCGGCAGGTCGGTGACGATCGCGTCGATCTGGCCCGACTTCAGCGCGAGCACGGCGTCGTCGTTCGAGTTGAAGACCTGCGGGGTGATCCCCAGCACGCTCTTCACGCTGGCGATCGACGTGGACCCGGTGGCGACGCCGATCGCGTCCTTCTTGAGCGTGGCGATGCTCGTGTCGTCGACGGCCTTCGAGGTGCTGGTCGTCACCACGGCCTGCGTGGTCGTGTAGTACGCGCTCGACATGTCGACGGCCTTCTTGCGCTTCGCGTCGATCGAGAACTGCTGGACGTTGAGGTCCCAGTCCTTCGGGCCCGGTGCGATCGCGCTGTCGAAGGTGCTGCGCTTCCACACGACGTCGGACTCGGCGTAGCCCATCTCCTTCGCGACCGCGTAGGCCACGGCGGACTCGAAGCCCTTGCCGGACTCCGGCTTGTTGTCCTCGATCCACGGCGAGTACGCCGGCTCGCCGGTGGCGATCGTCAGCTTGCCGTCGGTGACGGTGCCGTCTTCGTTGCTGCCGCTGCCGGCGGCGCACGACGTCAGGGCGAGGGCGGCGACCGCGGCTGTTGCGACGGCGAGGGTGAGGCGGAGGGATCGGGTCACGGTCGGGCCTTCGTGCGAGGGGGTGGGGGCAGGTCGAAGTGTACTTCGCGGTGGGATACCAACGCGAAACGGTGTCGCGGTACTACTCGGCCTCGTCGGCCATCGTGAAGTCCTCGAACGAGAAGCCCGGCGACACCAGGCAGCTCAGCAGCACCTCACCGTCGTTCGGGATCGTCCGCTGCCACACGCCACCGCGCACGAACGCCTGCGCGTCGTTCACCCGGTCGCGACCGGCGTCGGGCCCGAGGGTGATCCGCGCGCCGGGCTCGGGAACATCACCGGAGCCGCCGAGTTCGAGCTCGACGGTGTCCGGACCGTGCCACATCCAGATCTCGTCGCTCGTCACCCGGTGCCAGGCCGAGGCCTCGCCCGGGGGCAGCAGGAAGTGGATCAGGGTCGCGGCGGGGCGGTCCCCCGCGGGCGTCGTCACCGTGGCCGGCGAGGTCCAGGTGCGGACGTACCAACCGCCCTCGGGGTGCGGTTCCATGCCGAGGGCGATGGCACGCTTCGGCACGTCGAGCCACTCGATCAGTTCGCCGTCGACGGTGCGACGGGCGGCCATGCCGGGGCGGGGTGCGGTCTCGGTCATGGTTCCTCCACAGGGATGACAGGGCGAGCGGGGCGGTCGGGCGACGACGTGGGCACGCCGGTCAGTGTTCCGTCGACGGCGCGGACGACCCCGCGGATGACGGTGGCGGACGCACGCCCGGCACCGTCCTCGACGAGCTCGGCGAGTGCGTCGGGCACGGTCCGGGCGTCGACGTCGAAGACGGCCAGGTCGGCGCGGGCGCCCACGGCGAGGTGGCCGATGCGGTCCGGGCCGACGGCGAGTCCCATGGCGTGCGCACCACCGAGGGTCGCCGCCGACAGGAGCCGCTCGTGCAGGTCGCGGTGGCCGTACCCCTGGGCACGGGCGATCCGGTGCAACGCCGTGACGTCGGCCATCAGGTCGAGGGACGGTGACGACGACAGCGAGTCGGTGCCGATGGCGATCGGGCTGCCCTCGCGCAGGTAGTCGGCGACCGGTGGCGGATCGAGTCCGATGACGGCGTTCGACCGCGGGCACAGTGCGACTGCGGTGCCGCGAGCACGCAGGAGCGCCCGGTCGGCAGCGGTCATGTAGACGCCGTGCGCGATGTGGCAGTCCGGGCCGAGCACCCCGAGCCGGTCGACGAACGCGGTGGCGCTCGCCCCGAACCCGAGTGCCCGGAGCGCCCGGAACGAGGGCACGTTCGCCAGGTGCCAGTCGTTGCCGTGGCCGACGCCGTCGACGCCGTCGAGTCCGGGGACCGGTCCGAGGGCGATGCGCTCACCTTCGAAGGCGGCCTCGCCGAGGTGCAGGTGCAGCCGGAGCCCCCGCTGCCGGACGATGTCGGGGAGTTCGAGGAGGGGCGCGACCTCGAGCGAGTAGGGCGCGTGCGGCGAGAGGCCGGCTCCGGGGGTGGTCGGGATCCGGGCGAGTTCGTCGAGCACCTGGTCGCGGCCGTGCGACTGCCAGGCGTCGTTCTCCCAGTCCATGACCTCCCAGTAGGCGATGCCGCCGAGCCCGGCATCCTCGAGCGCGGTGGACGCCTCGATGTCGGTGACGATGTCCGCGATGCTCGTCACGCCCGCGCGGATCGAGGCGGCGGCACCAGCGGCTGCTTCGGCCCGCCAGTCGTGCGGTTCGGCGTAGTCCTGGTTGAACGCGGACGCCCAGTCCTCGAAACCGTCGTACTGGCCTCGGCCGACACTGGCCATGCCGGTGTACTGCAGGTGCGAGTGCGCGTTGACGAGGCCCGGCAGGAGAGCTCCGCGCCACTGCCGTTCGGTGAACGTCGCACCCGAGCTGGCGAGCTGGTCGACGACCCAGGACCGGTCGCCGACGTGCAGGATGCGGCCGTCCTGCACGGCGACGGCGCCGTCGGCGATCGGGGGCGCGGTCATCGGCACGACGACGCGCGCCGAGTGCACGACGACGGAGTGGTCGGCACGCGGGTGCGCGGCGGTCGGGCGCGCGGTACTCGGGCGCGACTCGCTCATGCGGGGTCTCCGAAACGGCGAGTCCGGACGTCCGGCTCGCGGTCCGCCGGGTGTTCGGCATGGCGGACGGGAGGAACGGGGCGCGCTCCGAACGCGGCGAGCGCCGCGCGGGCGGTTGCGTCGTCGACCGCGGGATCGATGGGCACGACGGCTCGCTCCAGTTCGTCGCCGCGCTCCAGCAGCATGCGGACGGCCCCGAGCTGCGCGGCGAAGGACAGGTCCATGATCTCGATCGGGTTGCCCTCGGCCGCCGTGATGTTGATGCAGCCGCCGCGGTCGAGCACGATCGGTCCGCCCTCGGCGTCGGGGAACACGAGGCGCTCGGCCTTCGGACCCACTGGCCGCAGTCCGGCTCCGGCGGCGCGGGCGTCGTCGAGCGCGACCTCGTGGTCGACCCCACCCGCGACGGCGACGACGGCCCCGTCCGCGCACGAGCGAAGCACCCGCAGGTCGATGGTGTCGGCGACCCCGGTGGCGCTCACCACGAGGTCGGCGTCCTGCACGGCCTCGGCGAGCGGCGCGACGGCGTGGCCGGCGAACAGCGCCTGCAGGGCGCGCACCGGGTCGGTCTCGGCGACCGTGACCCGGAAACCGAGGGCGGCGAGCACCAACGCGACCCCCTCGCCGACGTGCCCGAACCCGGCGACGACCGCCGCGCCTCCCGAGATCGCTCGGTGCGTACCGGACGGGAGCCCGTCGACCAGGTCGAGCACGGCGAACACCGTCGACTGCCCGGTGCCGTACCGGTTGTCGAAGAACGTCTTCGTGCGGGCGTCGTTGACGGCGACCACCGGGATGCCGAGCTCGCCCCGCGACGCCATCACGCGCAGGGGCCGGAGGCCGCTCGTGGTCTCCTCGGCCGCGCCGAGCATCGTCGGCAGCAGGTCCGGACGCTCCTGGTGGGCGAGCCGGATGACGTGGGAACCGTCGTCGAGCAGGATGTGCGGCCGGGTGTCGAGCATCGCGAGGGCGAGCACCTTCTGCTCCGGCAGCGAGGCCGTGCTGCTCGCGTGCACCGTGAGCCCCGCTGCCCGGAGCGACGCGGCCACGGCGTCGTCGGTCTCGTCGGCGTGCGCGTAGACGACGACCTCGGCACCAGCGTCGCGGAGGAGCAGGCTCAGCACCGCCGTCTTCGGCTCGAGGAACATCGCGACGCCGATGCGGGTGCCGCGGAGCAGTCCGCCGTCGCGGAGTTCGGCGGCCACCGCGCGCGAGACGGGCATCGAGCGTCGCGCCCAGCGCAGGCGGGCGTCGGCGGCCGGGTCGTCCTCGGGGTCGCGGCCGGTGGAGACGAGGAAGACGTCGTCGGAGAGCATCGGGACGCCGAGCACGCCGGGGCGGGCGGTGACGACGGGGCCGAAGGCGTCCTCGTCGACCGCGGGCAGGTGCCGGCCGGCGTCGATCACGATGAGCGTGGCGCCGCGGGGGCGGTCCGCCTCGCGCTCGATGACGGGGGTGGAGTCGTCGGGGGAACCGAGGCACCAGAGCTGGTCGATCGGCTCGTGTTCCGCGGCCGGACGAGCACCGAGTCCGGTGAGCAGGCCGTGCAGTGCCGCGGCGTCGCGGGGGTCGCCACCGACGATGCGGAACCGGCGGGCTGCGACGAGCAGGTTCGTGACCGCGGCGAAGCGTCGGACTGCTGCCGACGCCCAGGATCGCGTCTCTGGGTCGGGTCCTGGCGGCATGCCCCAATCGTAGGGAATGCGCGGGGGTCCGCCGACGTACTCTCTGGGCATGAGCGATGCATCCACGACCGAAGTGTTCGACAAGGTGACGATGTTCGGTGCGGACTGGTGCCGCGACTGCCGCCGGTCCAAGGCGCTGCTCGACACCCTCGGCGTCGACTACGAGTACGTCGACGTCGAGCAGGACCTGTCGGCGGCCGACCGGGCCGAGGCGATCAGCGGCCGGAAGAACATCCCCGTCGTGGTGCTGCCGAACGGCAAGCACTTCGTCGAGCCGTCCGACGCCGAGCTGCGCGCCGAGCTCGAGGCCTCCGGCGCCGTCTGAGCCGCGGCCGGCTCGGCCGGCCGGCCGCTTCCGCGAAAGCGACAGTGTGCCGCCGAACATCGGCGGCACACTGTCGCGCTGGCGGCACCGACCGTGCGACGGGACGAGATCTGTCGCCTTCGCGGGATGCTCTGGGACCAACCCGGCCGGGAGGCGCGGTGCACGCCCGACCCGCAACGCGCCTCCCGGCCGTGGTCGTGTCCAGAGCCCACCTGTCGTGGTCGAGCGAGGGTGACGCTTTCGCGAAAGCGACAGTGTGCCGCCGAACATCGGCGGCAGACTGTCGCACTGGCGGACCGGACCGGCAGATGACTGCAACTTCTGTCGCTTTCGCACCAAGCACCAAGCACCAAGCACCACGCACCAAGCACCAAGCACCACGACGCACCCGGGCGGACATCGGATGAATCGGGCATCATGAGGGCGTGATCATCGACGCTCACCACCACCTCTGGGACCCCGCCGACCGGCCGTACCCCTGGATGGACGACTCCGTCGCCCCGATCCGCCGCCGGTTCGACGTGGACGACCTCCGCGCAGCGACGCAGGACACCGGCGTGACACGGACCATCGTGGTGCAGGCCGTGCACGATCCGGGCGAGACCGTCTGGCTCCTCGAGCAGCCCGCCCCCGTCGCCGGCGTCGTCGGTTGGGTGGACCTGACCGCGCCGGACGTGGCTGACCGGATTACCGCCGTCCGTGCGCTCCCCGGCGGTGATCGCCTGGTCGGCATCCGGCACCTGGCACAGGATGAACCGGACCCCGGCTGGCTCGGCCGCCCCGACGTCGCCCGCGGGGTGCGAGCCCTCGCCGGTGCCGGCCTGGTGTTCGACTTGCTCGTCCGCGCCCGAGAGCACTCGGCCGGGCTGGCCCTGGTCGACGCCGTCCCCGACGCATCGTTCGTGCTGGACCACGCCGGCAAACCTTCGATCGACACGGGTGACCCGGCCTGGCTCGGACGGATGGCCGACTTCGCTGCACGCCCGAACGTCACGTGCAAGGTCTCCGGCCTGTTCACCGAGGCCGGCCCCGACTGGCGCGACCGCCCGGTCGACCGGTACGTCCGCGAGGTCGTGGAGCAGTTCGGTCCCGAGCGGTCGCTGTTCGGCTCGGACTGGCCGGTGTCGACCCTGGCGACCGGGTACGCCGAGGTCGTGCGGCGGACGGCGGACGCACTCGCCGACCTGTCGACGACCGAGCGCGACGCCGTCTTCGGCGGTACCGCGGAGCGCATCTACCTTGTCCCGAGGACCACGCAGACATAGGATGTTTCTGGCTGCACTGGCGCAGCCGGAGAGCGAGGAACGATGCAGTTCGCACGACTCGGCCCGGCGGGGAGCGAGATCCCCGTGGCCATCGACACCGACGGCGAGGTCTTCGACCTCCGCTCGATCACCAGTGACATCAGCGGGGCCTTCCTCGCCTCGGACCCGGTCGGTCGCGTCGACCACGCGCGCAGCGCCGGCGACCTGACGATCATCGGCCGGGACCGGGCCGACGGCATGCGGCGCGGAGCGCCGATCGCACGCCCGGGCAAGGTCGTCTGCATCGGCCTGAACTACCGCGACCACGCCGCCGAGACCGGCGCCGACATCCCCACCGAACCGATCGTGTTCATGAAGGACCCGATGACGGTGATCGGCCCCGACGACGAGGTCCTGATCCCCCGGAACAGCACGAAGACCGACTGGGAGATCGAGCTCGCGATCGTCATCGGCCGCACGGCTCGGTACTGCGAGACCGACGCGGACGCCGAGGCCTCCATCGCCGGCTACGCGATCGCGAACGACGTGTCCGAGCGCGAGTTCCAACTCGAGCGCGGCGGGCAGTGGGACAAGGGGAAGTCCTGCGAGACCTTCAACCCGCTCGGGCCGTGGCTGGTGACACCCGGGTCGCTCGCCGCCGCCGGCCTCGACCCCGCGGCACTCGCGCTCCGACTGACCGTCAACGGCGAGGTCCGGCAGGACGGCACCACCGCCGACATGATCTTCCGTCCTGTGGAGATCGTCCGGTACCTGTCGCAGTTCATGGTGCTGTACCCCGGCGACGTCATCAGCACGGGGACACCGGCGGGCGTCGCGCTGGCCGGACACGCGCCCTACCTGCAGCCCGGCGACGTCGTCGAGCTCACCGCCGACGGGCTCGGCTCACAGCGCCAGACGGTCGGAGCAGCCTGATGGCGGACGCAACCGGCGGCACCGGCGGCACCGGCAGCAGCGGCACCGGCGGCACCGGCACCGGCCGCACCGGCAGCGCCGGCAGCCACGACGGCGTCCGGGCCATCGTCACCGGGGGCGCGTCCGGCATCGGCGCGGCGATCGCCGCCGCCCTGCAGGATCGCGGCGCCACGGTCGCCGTGCTCGACCTGCAGCCGTCGACCGTCGATGGGTTCCTCTCGGTCACGTGCGACGTCAGCGACGACGACTCGGTCCGCGCCGCCGTCGCCACCGCCGTCGAGCAGCTCGGCGGCCTCGACGTCCTGGTCAACAACGCCGGCATCGGCGCACAGGGCACGGTCGAGGACAACGACGACGACGAATGGCGCCGCGTGTACGAGGTCAACGTCCTCGGCGCCGTCCGGCTGTCGCGCGCTGCGCTCCCCCACCTGCGGGCATCGGGCAACGCGAGCATCGTGAACACCTGCTCGATCGCCGCCACCGCCGGGCTGCCCCAGCGGGCGCTCTACTCGGCGACCAAGGGTGCGATCGCCGCCCTCACCCGCGCGATGGCCGCCGACCACATCCGCGAGGGCATCCGCGTCAACGCCGTCAACCCCGGCACGGCGGACACCCCGTGGGTCGCGCGGTTGCTGTCCACCGCGGGCGACCCGGCCGCCGAGCGCGCTGCCCTCGAGGCCCGGCAGCCGCACGGTCGGCTCGTGCAGGCGGAGGAGGTCGCCGAGGCGGTCGCCTACCTGACGAGCCCGCTCGCCCGGTCCACGACGGGCGTCGACCTGGCCGTCGACGGCGGGATGCAGGCCCTCCGGCTGCGGCCCGCCTGATGGTCCGGCCGTGACGACCGGGAGGCCCGGCTATCGTCGACCTGTCGGCTCGCGTCCGCGAGCGGGCCGGGATCAGGAGGTGGTGACGTGGCGTCACTGACCGACGATGCGATCGCACGCATCCAGCAGATGATCGTGAGCGGTGAGCTCCAACCCGGGCAGCGCCTCCCGCCCGAGAAGGAACTGAGCGAGTCGCTCGGCCTGTCCCGGAACAGCCTGCGCGAGGCGGTGAAGGCCCTCGAGCTCATCCGCGTGCTCGACGTCCGTCGTGGCGACGGCACCTACGTGACGTCGCTGGAACCGGGCGTCCTGCTCGAGGCCGTGTCGTTCGTCGTCGACATGCACCACGACCGGTCCCTCGTCGACCTGCTCGAGGTCCGCCGCATCCTCGAGCCCGCGTCCGCCGTCCTGGCGACCGCGCGGGCCTCGGAGCAGCAGATCGACGAGCTCGCCACGCTGATGCAGTCCGTCGGCGAGGACACCGGTGTCGAGGACCTCGTCGCGCACGACCTGCTGTTCCACTCGACGATCGCGGGCATCGGCGGCAACCAGTACCTGTCCGGGCTGCTCGACGCCCTGTCGAGCAAGACCGTGCGGGTGCGGGTCTGGCGAGGGCTGACGCAGAACGGCTCGGTGCAGCGCACCCTCGACGAGCACGCTGCCATCGTGGACGCCATCCGACGCCGGGATCCGCAGCTCGTGCAGGCGCTCGTGGTGTCGCACGTCGAGGGCGTCGAGCGCTGGTTGCGGCGTTCCCTCGACTGAAACCGAGAACGCGTGCAGCCGGGTGGGTGTTGTGTCGGTCGTCGGCCCTGACTCCGGCAACCATGCCGCGGCAACCGCACCCACGAGGAGGAAACCGTGCTCGGTCTCATCATCAGCTTGATCATCGTCGGACTCATCGCCGGCGCCATCGCCCGGCTCGTCGTCCCCGGCAAGCAGAACATCTCGATCCCCATGACCATCCTGCTGGGCATCATCGGCTCGTTCGTGGGCGGGTTCCTCGGGTTCCTGATCTTCCAGCACGACCCGATGGACGGCTTCTTCCAGCCGGCCGGCATCATCGGTTCGATCATCGGCGCCATCATCGTGCTGATCATCTACATCCGCTTCTCGGGTCGCAGCGCCAAGACCCGCTAGGCAGGTCTCGGCGAGCACGACTCGCTGCACAACCAAAGTCACCCCGAACCGCGCATCCGTGCGGTTCGGGGTGATCTTGGTTGTGCGGGGCTCAGGCGGTGAGCAGGCCCGCGGCGCGGAGGTCGTCCCACAGAGCCTCCGGCACCACGGCCGCCGCCCGCTCGACGTTCGAGCGCACCTGCTCGGCGGACTGCGCGCCGAGGGCGATCGCGGCCACCGCAGCCGCACGCCGCGGGAACGCCAGCGCCGCCTCGGGCAGCGTGACCCCGTGCCGCTCGCAGACGTCGGCGATCGCGTTCGCCCGCGCGACGAGTGCCGCCGGTGCCGTGGCGTAGTCGTACGTCGCCGTGGCGTCCGGCCGGTCCCGCCCGAGCAGTCCCGAGTTGTAGACCCCGACCGCGACGACCGCGACGCCGAGCGAGGCGCACCGGGCGACGAGCTCCGCCGCCGGCTGCTCCAGGAGCGTGTACCGCCCCGCGAGCATGACCACGTCGCACAGCCCGGTGGACACCGCTGCGTCGAGGGCCTCGACCGAGTTCGACCCGACGCCGACGGCACGGACCACGCCCTCGTCCCGCAGCTCGGCGAGCGTCGGCAACGCCTGCGTCAGGCCGTCCTCGAGCGAGTACACGTCGGGGTCGTGCAGGTACGCGACGTCGACGTGGTCGAGTCCGAGCCGCCCGAGCGACTCGTCCAACGACCTCCGAACACCCGACGGTGAGGGGTCCCACTGCCGCACGGTGTCGTTCGGCACCGCGAACCCGCCGGAGGCCAGGTCGTCCCCGTCGCCACGCCCGGGGACGAGCACGCGCCCGACCTTCGTCGACACCAGGAACGAGTCGCGGGGACGGTCGGCGAGCGCCACCCCGAGCCGCCGCTCCGACAGCCCGAGGCCGTAGTGCGGCGCGGTGTCGAACCCGCGCACGCCGGCATCCCACGCCGCGTCGACCGTGGCACGGGCGTCGTCGTCGGACACCGGGCGTAGCAGGTTGCCGATGCCGGCACCGCCGAACCAGAACGGACCGCGGTCGAGGTCGGTCATCCCTGTCCTTCCAGGGTCCAGACGAGCGGGATCCCGTCGTCGTTCCCCGAGTAGTCGTCGTCGGCTTCGAGCAGCGGGTTGATGGTCTCCTGCCACTCGGCGTTGACCGGGTCGTCCGCCAGTGAGCGTCGCATCGCCCGGTAGTCGGACACCTCGATGAGGTGGACCAGGTCCTGGCCGTCGCGCCAGATGCTCCAGTTCGACACCCCGGCTGCCCGGAGTCGGTCGACGAGCGCGGGCGGGACGGCGGCGTGCACGCGCTCGTACGCGGCCTCGTTCCCCGCCCGCAGTCGGGTCCTCGACAGGATGCGCTGCATCAGTCGCGCAGGAACAGTTCGACCACCGGCACGGCGACGTCGGGTCGCACGATCGGCAGCGTGAGCGTCAGCGTCCCCGCCGGCTGCCCGCCGAGCCCGGTGTTCTGCGCGCGGGTCCCCGGCGGGATCTCGCGGAAGTGCAGCTCCGACGCGTCGTTGAGCAGCTGGGCGTAGGCGACTCGGCCGGCCAGGTCGGGCAGGTGCACGTGCTCGAACGGCCACGCGAACAGGTGCAGGTACAGGCGGTTGCCGTTCTGCGTGTAGACGGTGTTGCGCGGCGCGACGAACGACGACGGTCCGGCGCCGTAGACGGACCGGGCGTGCTGGTGCATCCACGTCCCGATCCCGTCGAGGGTCTGGCGGGAGACCCCGTCGAACTCGCCACGGCCGGTGGGGCCGATGTTGAGCAGCATGTTCCCGTTGTTCGAGACGCCGTCGACGAGCATGCGGACGAGCAGGTCGACGGGCTTGAGGTTCACGTTGTCGCGGTCGTAGCCCCACGATCCGTTGAGCGTCTGGCAGGCCTCCCACGGCACCTGGGCGCCGTCGACCTCCATCGGCTTGTCCGGCTGGTACTGCTCCGGGGTGACGATGTCGCCCGGCAGGTCGAGCCGGTCGTTGACGATGATGCCGGGCTGGAGCCGCCTGGTCAGTTCGAGCAGCTCCGAGGATCCCCAGTCGTCGCGACCCTTGCCGCCCCAGATGTCCTCGTGGTCGTTGTCCCGGTACGAGAAGTCGTAGAACAGGTAGTCGACCTGCCCGTAGTCGGTGAGCAGCTCCTCGACCTGCCCGTGCAGGTACTCCCGGTAGCGCGACATGTCGCGGCCCTGGTTGAACGCCTCGATCTCCTCGGGCGAGTCGTCGCGCCTCGGGTGCACGCCGTCGACGGTGAAGTCCGGGTGGTGCCAGTCGATGAGCGAGTGGTAGAAGCCGACCCGCAGTCCCTCGGCCCGGACGGCGTCGACGAACTCGCGCACGATGTCGCGGCCGAACGGGGTGTTCGTGGACTTGTAGTCGGTGAGCTTGCTGTCCCAGAGGCAGAAGCCCTCGTGGTGCTTCGTGGTGAGCACGACGTACTTCATGCCGGCTTCGCGAGCACGGCGGGCCCAGTCGGCGGCGTCGAACAGGTCGGGGTCGAAGTGGTCGAAGTACTTCTGGTAGTCGGCGTCGGTGATCCGTTCGCGGTTCTTCACCCACTCGTGCCGTGCCGGCAGGGCGTACAGCCCCCAGTGGATGAACATGCCGAACCGGTCGTGGGTGAACCAGGCGGGCAGGCCGCTCGCGTCGGTCGCGGTCTGCGGCTCTGCAGGTGCGGTGATGGTCATGAGGCCAGTGTTCCTTTCAGAGGGGGGAGGGGTGTCACCGGCCGCCGAGGCCGCTGGTGACGATGCCCTTGACGAGGTGCTTCTGCAGCAGGACGAGCAGGATCACGGTGGGCAGCATCGAGATCACCGATGCCGCCATCACGAGGTTCCACTCGGAGCCCTGCTGGCCGAAGAACTGCTGCAGGCCGAGCGGGATGGTGCCCCGGGCCTCGACGTCGTTGACGATGACGAGCGGCCAGAGGAACGAGTTCCAGTACGAGATGAACGAGAACACCGCGAGGACGGCCATGGTCGGTCGGGCGAGCGGCATCATCACCGAGAAGAAGGTCCGGATCGCGCCAGCCCCGTCGACCCGGGCGGCGTCGTCGAGTTCCTGCGGCACGGTCAGGAAGAACTGCCGGACCAGGAACGCGCCGAGGGCCGTGAACGCCCACGGGATGATGAGTGCCTGGAACGTGTCGACCCAGCCGAAGCCCTGCATCATCACGTACATCGGGATGACGAGGACGTCCTGCGGGATCATCAGCGTGACGAGGAACAGCAGGAACACCGTGTTCCGGCCGCGCCAGCGCAACCGTGAGAACGCGTACCCGGAGAGCACGGCCACGGCGACGTTGATCGCCGTCCCGACCGCCGCGACGAACACGCCGTTGAGGATGAAGCGGGCGAACGGCAGGTAGGTGAACGCCTGCACGTAGTTGTCCCACTCGAGCGAGCGACCCCAGAGCGTCGGCGGGGTGGTGAACACCTGGTCGGCGGGCTTGAGGCTCGTCGCGACCATGTAGATGAGCGGCGAGACGAACAGGAGCGTGACGAGGCAGAGCAGGGCGTACCCGATCGCGTGCCGGACCCGCCCCGGTCGTGGCGCGGACTTCGTCCTGGCGACGGCACGCGGGTTGACCGTCCGGTTCGACGTGGTGGCAGCGACGTGCCCGCGGACCGCTTCACTCATAGTGCACCCACCGCTTCTGCCCGAGGAACTGGACGGCCGTGATCCCGAGGATGATGACGAACAGCACCCAGGCACCGGCCGAGGCCAGACCGAGCTGCTGGTTCTGGAAGCCGGTGTTGTAGATGTACTGCACGAGGGTCTCCGTCGCGGTGCCCGGCCCGCCCTTGGTGAGGACGAACGGCTGCACGAACACCTGGAACGAGGTGATCAGCGTCATCATCGTCGCGAAGAACACCGACGGCGAGATGAGCGGGAACTTGATGGCCCAGAAGGTCTGCCAGGCGTTCGCGCCGTCGAGCTGCGACGCCTCGATCTGGTTCTCCGGCACGGCGTCGAGCGCCGCCGAGAAGATCAGCATGTTGTAGCCGAAGCCCTGCCAGACGCTCATCGCGACGATGGCGAGCATCGCCCAGTGCTCGTCGGCGAGGAAGTTCGGCGCGTGCACGCCCACGGTGGACTGCAGTGACGCGTCGATCGCTCCCCCGGGCTGGTACAGCATCCGCCAGACCACGACGTTCGCGACGATCGGCGTGATGGTCGGGATGAAGAACAGGACGCGGAAGACGTGCCTGCCGGCGATCCGCGGTGTCAGCCAGGCGGCGAGCCCGAGCGACACGACCAGGTTGAGCGGCACGTAGAGGACCACGAACAGCGCCGTGTTGAGGGCGACGGTGCGGAAGACCGGGTCGGCGAAGAGTCGGGTGTAGTTCTCGATGCCGGCCCAGCTGCGCTCGCCGAGCATGGGCCAGTTCATGAAGCTGACGACGAGTGAGGCGATGATCGGGAACGCCGTGAAGACGACGAGTCCGATCGAGTGCGGTGCCGCGAACGCGGCACCCCACCAGGAGCGGCGCCCGAGTGCGCTCGTGTCCTCGCCGTCCTTCCGCCGCGGGGTGGCGGCTCCGACCGCGACCGCGGTCGCGACCGCGGGGACGGCCGCTTCGGCCGGTGGGTCCTGGATGGTGGTCATGCGACGACCTCCTCGTCGTTCGCGCGGTCCTGAACAGGGGATGGATCGGACGGGAGGCCCGTGGCGATGCTGCAACGGGCCTCCAGTCCGCTCACTGGTTCAGCTGGTCACTGCGTGCCGAGCTGGCCGGCGATGGAGGACATCGACTCCTTGCCGGAGGTCTGCCCGTTCACCGCCTGCAGCGCGTACTGCGTGAACAGCTGGGACAGCTGGTCGCTCTGCTTGTTCCCGAGCAGCGGCGAGGACTTCGCGAGTCCTGCCTTGAGCGCGGCCTCGGCGCCGTCGATGCCGGCGCTGGAGTACCACGCCGACTGGGCCGCGGTGCGGCCGGGGAAGGCTCGTCCCGCTTCGGCGAGCGAGGTCAGGACCTTCTCGCTGGTCATCGTCTGGACGGCCTTGAACGCCTGCTCCGGGTACTTGCACTGCTTCGAGACACCGAAGCCGGAGCCGGCGGCGAAGGTCGACGGACCGGACGTCCCCGCGGGGAGCGTCGTGACCCCGAGGTCGAACTTCACCTTGGCCTTCTGGCTGATGAGCGACCACGGACCGTCGGTGTACATCGCGACCTTGCCGGCGGCGAAGTCGTTGCCCGGCGTCGACGAGTCCGACGACGCCTGCGTCGCGTAGCCCTTCTTCACCAGTGTCGAGAGCCAGTCGAGGCCGTCCGCGAACTTCGCGTTGGACGCGTCGAGCTCGCCGTCGGACGTGATCACCCGGCCACCGTTGTAGCCGTAGACCAGGGACTCGAGGTTGAGGTCGCCCACCGTCGAACCGAACATGGTGACGCCCTTCGCCTTGAGCGCGGCGCCCGCCGCCTCGAAGTCGTCGACGGTCCATCCCGGCTTCGGCTCAGCCACGCCGGCCTTCGTGAAGACGTCCTTGTTGTAGAACATCATGATGGGCCCGGTGTCGTAGGGCAGGCCGTAGAGCTTCCCGTCGACCTTCATGCCGTCGAGCGCGGTGCTGTCGAACGCGGACAGGTCGGTGCCGTCCTGCTTCGCGAGGTCGTCGAGCGGCAGCAGCGACGACGTGTAGTTCGCGGTGCGGAGCGACTGCATGCTCACGACGCACTGGGCGCCGCCGGCACTCAACTGCGTGCTGAGCTTCGTGAAGTAGTTCTCGAACGGCGCGCCCTGGATCGTCAGGGTGATGTCGTCCTCGCTCTTCACGGTGTCGGCGACCTTCTGCCAGGCGGCCTTGTCCTCCTTCCCGGCGATCCACATGGACCAGGTCAGGGCGTCCTTCGACTGGCTTCCACCGGCACTGCTGCCGGAGGAACAGCCGGTGAGCACGAGGGCCGCGGCAGCTGCTGCCGCGAGCCCGGTGATGATGCGTCGTCGTTGCATCGGAGTCTCCACTTCGTCGTGGTGATGGGGTGTGTGGGGTGGATTGCTGGCTTGCTGGATCAGGCGACGCGGACCGCGTCGGGGACCGTCTCCGCGTCGACGACGGCCCAGGCCGGGCCGTCCGGGAACGCGTAGGCGTCGAGGGAGTCGGCGAGCATCTCGGTACCGGCTCCCGGAGCGGTCGGCGGCCAGTAGCGGCCGTCGTGGACGTCCACCGGGGTCACGAAGTGCTCGTGCAGGTGGTCGACGAACTCGATGCAGCGGGTGTCGAGGTCGCCGGTCAGCGCGACGGCGTCGAACATCGACAGGTGCTGCACCGCCTCGCACAGGCCGACCCCGCCGGCGTGCGGGCACACCCGGACGCCGTGCTTCGCGGCGAGCAGCAGGATCGCGAGGTTCTCGTTGACCCCCGCGACCCGGGTGGCATCGATCTGCAGCACGCTCATCGACCTGGCCTGGATGAGCTGCTTCGCGATCACCCGGTTGGCCATGTGCTCGCCGGTCGCGACCGGGATCGGGGCGATGCGCCGGGCGATCTCGGCGTGCCCGAGGACGTCGTCGGGGCTCGTGGGTTCCTCGACCCAGGCGAGGTCGAACGGGCGGAGCCGCTCGATCCAGGTGACGGCCTCGTCGACGTCCCACCGCTGGTTGGCGTCGACCGCGATCCGGATGTCCGGGCCGACCGTGGCGCGGGCGATGCCCATCCGGCGGACGTCCTCGTCGAGGTCGCCGCCGACCTTGAGCTTGATCTGCTCGAAGCCCTCGTCGACGGCCTCGCGGCAGAGTCGGGCGAGCTTCTCGTCGTCGTAGCCGAGCCAGCCCGGGGTCGTCGTGTACGCCGGGTAGCCCTGCGCTTCGAGCCGGGCCCGACGGGTCGCGCGGTGCGGTTCGGCAGCCCGGAACAGCTCGAGCGCCTCGTCCGGGGTGATCGCGTCGGTGAGGTACCGGAAGTCCACCAGTTCGACGAGTTCCTCGGGGCTCAGGTCCGCCAGCAGCGCCCACAGCGGCTGTCCCGCGCGCTTGGCTCGGAGGTCCCAGAGCGCGTTCACCACGGCGCCGATCGCCATGTGCATGACGCCTTTCTCCGGGCCGAGCCAGCGCAGCTGCGAGTCGTGGACCATCGCGCGCCAGGTGCCGCCCATGTCGGCGAGGACCGCTTCGGCGTCGACGCCGACCACGTGCCCGCGCAGGGCGGCGATCGCGGCTTCCTGCACCTCGTTGCCGCGGCCGATCGTGAACACGAAGCCCGTGCCGACGTGTCCGTCCAGGGCGTCGGTCGTGATCTCGACGTACGCGGCGGAGTAGTCGGGCGCGGGGTTCATGGCGTCGGATCCGTCGTGCTCCCGAGAGGTCGGGAAGCGGATGTCGCGCACGTGCAGACCGGTGATGCGGCTCATTCGTGTCTCCTGCCGTCCGGTCTCCGTCGACCGAACGAGGCCATCAAAACATCGGATGTCTCGCGCGTCAAGAGAACTCTTCGTCACGTTCTGGTCTCGAACGGGGCCGAGTCGTCGGATGGCTGCGCGGCTTGCGCTTGCGTGGCCGATCCGCGAAAGCGACAGATCCCCGCCAACTGT
This sequence comes from Curtobacterium sp. PhB172, assembly GCF_003752545.1. Lineage (NCBI taxonomy): Bacteria > Bacillati > Actinomycetota > Actinomycetes > Micrococcales > Microbacteriaceae > Curtobacterium > Curtobacterium sp. PhB172. The sequence continues at coordinate 648,751 of NZ_RKIF01000005.1, read as the reverse complement.
TCGCGGAGATCTGTCGCTTTCGCGGAACCGTCGACAGCGGTGCACGCGCATCTGTCGCTTCGGCGGGGGGCGACCGGACCACGGACGGGAGGCGCGGTGCGGGTCCGACCCGCGCCGCGCCTCCCGTCGGTGGTCGCGCCTCAGGCGGAGGCGAGTCGGCCCATCTCGGCCACCACGCCGCGGAGGCGGTCCGCCAGCTCGTCGCGCGAGCCGTCGGCGAAGCGGTGTGCCGACTCGATGAGCGCCGCCATGACGAGCGTCACCGCGGTCCGTGCGGAGTCCACGTCGGTGCGCTCGGCGGCGACCGTGAACACGGCGAGCCGGGCACGCGCCATCCACTGCAGCATCGCGGGCACCATCTCCGGTCGCGCCTGCACGAGTTCCTTCATGCGTCGGCGGTCCGCTGGCAGTGTCACCGTGCGGGCGACGAGGTCGCAGAGGTCCGACACGAGCGAGCCCTCCGCGGTCAGGAACGCCTGCCGTGCCGCCTCGGGCACCGAGCTCTCGGGGAGCCCGAGTGCCGCGTCACCCTTCGACGGGAAGTAGTTGAAGAAGGTGCGGGGTGAGACGCCGGCGTCGGCGCAGATCTCCTCGACCGTGACGCCGGCCAGACCCCGGTCGGAGACCAGGGCCAGCGCGGCCTGGTGGATCGCGTGCCGGGTCTGCTGCTTCTTGCGTTCCCGCAGGCCACTGTCGCCTGCCGGGTGCGATTCGATCGTGCTCACTGCTGCTCCTGGTGCGGGTCGGGGCCTCCCGTCTGGTGACGAGAGACCCCGGTGGCCGGTCCTACGCGCGGTCCCGCTGCACGGGGATCGATCCGGTGACGGGCGCCGTGGGCGACCCCATCGTGTCGGCCGCCTTGACGGCCTGCACCTCGAGGTCGTCGGCGGTGCCGGCCTGGTCGGCCTGCTCCTGCAGGGCCGAGCTCTTGCGGAGCGGCGGCGCCTTGAAGAACCAGCTGAGGATGAACGCCAGCAGGATCACGGCGAAGCCGACCCAGTAGACGGTCACGGCCGACGCGTTGAAGCCGGTCATGAACGGCTTGGTCAGCGCCGGGGTCGCACCGTTGAGGTAGGACGTGTCGCTCGTCTCGCTGCTCGAGCTGCTGCCGTCGCCGGCTCCCTTGTCGATCTGCTTCGACAGTTCGGGGGCGAGCTCACCGACCCAGTACGAGCGCTGCGAGGCGTCGGACCAGTCGACCACGAGCTTGCCGTCCTGCACGCTGGCGTGCGCCTTGTCGGCTGCGGCGGTGAGGGCCTGCTGCTGCACGGCCTCCGGGGCGCCGGTCGTCGCAGCGGCGACCTGCGCGGTGGCCTGGTCGAGGCCGGACTGCACCTGCGACTTCACCGGGGTGACGATCGGGTTCCAGATCTGCTCCATGACGCCCGCGTTCGCCTTCGCCGTGGCGACGGTCGGGTTCAGGGCGGCGTCGAGCGCACCGGACAGGTTCTTCTGGTCCGCGGTGGCGTGCAGGATGTTCGCCGGCATGATCGAGAACAGGATGCTGAGCAGCACCGCCGTCCCGAGCGTTCCACCGATCTGGCGGAAGAACGTGGCGGAGGACGTCGCCACACCCATGTCCCGCGGCTGGACGGAGTTCTGCGAGGCGAGGGTGATGCTCTGCATGAGCTGGCCGAGGCCGAGGCCGATCAGGAACATGCCGATCATCAGGAACCAGAGCGGCTTGTCGATCGTCATGAACGTCAGGACGACGTAGCCGACCGAGACCAGGGCCGTGCCGATCACCGGGAAGATCCGGTATCGACCGGTGCGGGCGACGATCTGCCCCGAGGCGATCGAGGCGATCATCAGACCACCGATCATCGGCAGGGTCGCGAAGCCGGACTCGGTCGGGGTCAGCCCCGTGACGATCTGCAGGTACAGCGGGATGGTCAGCATGGCGCCGAACATCGCGAAGCCGACCAGGAACCCGAGGATCGTGGCCATCGAGAACGTGCCCGAGCGGAAGAGCTTGAGCGGGATGATCGCGTCGTCCTTCATCAGGGTCTCGATCACCAGGAAGGCGACGAGCCCGAGCGCACCGATCACGTAGCAGGCGATGGCACCGGCCGAACCCCAACCCCAGGTGCGGCCCTGTTCGGCCACGAGCAGGAGCGGGACGAGTGTCGCGATGACCGAGGTGGCACCCCACCAGTCGATGCGCGGCTTCGCCTTGGCGTCACCGAACTTCGGCAGGTGCAGGAAGGCGATGACCATCAGGAGCGCCGCGACGCCGATCGGCACGTTGATCAGGAAGACCCAGCGCCAGCCGGTGACACCGAGGATCGTGCTCGCGCCGGCGAACAGGCCACCGATGAGCGGGCCGATGACGGACGAGATGCCGAAGACCGCGAGGAAGTAGCCCTGGTACTTGGCACGCTCACGCGGGGCGAGGATGTCGCCCATGATCGCGAGCGGCAGCGACATCAGCGCACCGGCACCGATGCCCTGGAAGGCACGGAACGCGGCGAGCATGATCATCGAGGTCGACATCGTCGAGAGCAGCGAGCCGAGGATGAAGACCGCGATGCCGAAGATGTAGAGCGGGCGGCGGCCGAAGACGTCGGAGAGCTTGCCGTAGATCGGCGTCGTGATGGTCGACGCGATCAGGTACGCGGTCGTGACCCACGCCTGCTGGTCGAGGCCGTGCAGGTCGTCGCCGATGGTGCGGATCGCGGTGCCGACGATCGTCTGGTCGAGCGACGACAGGAACATGCCGGCCATGAGGCCGTAGATGACGAGCAGGATCTGACGGTGCGACATGATCGGCTTGCCCGGCGTGCTGGCCGGGGAGTCGTGTCGTCCGCGCGACACCTCGGCGGGTGCGGTGGCAGTAGACATGGGGGTCCTTCAGGGGTGCGTGGTGGTCGTCGTGCGGGCAAGGGACGCCGGAGCGTGTGTGGCGGGCCGTCGAACGGCGGGTCAACCTTGCAGACGCTGCAACTTTACATCACCAGCACGTTTGCCGCCAACGCAAACTTGCCGTCTATGCACGTTCGTGAACGGCTTCTCAGGTAGCGTCGTCGGGCATGGGGCGAACTGCGTGGACGGACGTGCCGGCGGTCCTGCGCGACCGGGTGGAACAGCCCCTCGGCGGAACGGTGACGAACGCTGAGTCCCAGACCGCCGGGTGGTCGCCGGGGAGTGCCGACCGTGTGGTCACGGCGACGGGGCGACGGGCGTTCGTCAAGACGGTCTCGCGATCGCGGAACGCCGATGCCTTCGCCCTGCACCGCCGGGAAGCCCGCGTGGTGGCGCAGCTGCCGTCGACCGTGCAGGCGCCGCCCCTGCTGGACGCCTTCGACGCCACCGTGGACGGCGACGAGTGGGTCGTCCTGGTCCTCGACGACATCGAGGGCAAGCACCCCGGGGCGGCACTCGACGGCAGGGACACCGCGGCGGTGCTCGATGCGCTGGACACCCTGCCGTCGGCGACCGGCGACCTCGGCACGCTCCCCCAGATCGCCGACGACCTGCGCCACGAGTTCGGCGCGTGGGACCGGATGCTCGGCGACCCCACCCTGTCCGACCGGGCCGCCGAGGTCGTTCCGGCGGACGTGCTCGCCGCCGGACCCGAGTTCGCCCGCACCGCCGCCCGGGCAGCGACCCTCGTCGACGGCGAGCACCTCGTGCACGCCGACTGCCGTGCCGACAACCTGCTCGTCGACCGCTCCGGGGCCGTCTGGGTCGTGGACTGGCCGTGGGCGAGCATCGGCGCGCACTGGCTCGACCCGCTGACCTACCTGATCGACACACTCGTCCGCGGCGAGGACACCGACGTCGAGCACCACCTCGCCACCCACCCGGTGTTCGCCGGCGTGCCCGCCACCACGGTCGACGCCGTGCTCGCCGGTCTCGCTGGCCTGTTCTTCGAGCACGCGCTGCCGCCGGCACCGCCGAACATGCCGACCATCCGTGACTTCCAACGGCGCGAAGGCCTGGCCGCGGCGGACTGGCTGCTCCGCCGGTGGGACACGACACCGCACTGACGACGAACGACAGGCGTCGGGTACCCCGTCTGTCCAGCAAGCGCGGCACCACGGAGCGTACGGTCCCCCGCATGACTGATGAGCACCGCACTCCGCGTCCCGAAGACGACGCCGCGCGCCTCGGTCTCGTCGTCGTCGGAGAGGCAGCAGCGCTGCACTCCGGTGACGAGGCGGCACTGGACGCGAGCGAGCAGAACATCCGCGACACCATCGACGAGATGGTCGACGAGCCCCTGACCCCACGCCAGGAGCAGGTGATCGAACGTCTGGCATCCGCCGGCGGGACCCTCACCGCCGGTCTCAGCGGCGCGCTCGCGGCGCAGACCGGACGGAGCGTCGACGACATCCTCGAGGGCGCGGCCCGCAGCGTCGTGTGGCAGCAGCGGCTCGCCGACCAGCGCGAGGACGCCGGTGGCCAGCAGCGCGAGCGCCGGGACGAGAACGGGCGCGACGAGGACTGATCCTCGCTACGCCCGCCCCGGGTGCCGCTGAGAACTACTCGATCGGCTCCGCGACAGCGGTGGACTGCTCGCGCACGACGGCCCGAGCGGCAGCCTGCCCCGTCGTGGAACTCTTGACGATGTCACTCAGGGTGAACCCGGCGGTCGTCCCGAGCAGGGCGTCGACCTCGCTGAACTGGCTCACGATGCTCTTCGACAGGGCGCCGGCGCCGTCGGAGGACACCACCGTCAGCTTGTCGATGTTGCCCATCGGCGCCGCGAGCTCGCGGGCGATGCTCGGCAGGGTCTCGATGGCCTTGACCCGCAGGACGGCCTCGGAGTGCTGCGCGAGTGCGTCCGCCTGGGCCTTCGTGGCGTCTGCCTCGGCCTGACCCTTGGCGCGGATCGCGTCGGCCGCTGCCTCACCTTCGGCACGGGAGGCGTCGGCAGCGAGCTTGCGCGCCTCGGACTCGGCCTTCGCTTCTGCGGCGATCGCCTCGGCGGAGATCCGACGGGCCTCGGCCTGGGCCCGGGCCGTCTCGACCTGGGCACCGGCGGCCGCTTCGGCCTCGACGCGGGTCTTGCGCGCCTGCGCCTCGGCGACGGCGGAGACCTCGGACTCCAGCTCGGCACGGCGCAGCTCGGCACGCTTCTGCGCGGTGATCTGCTCCTGCTCGACGACGCCCTGCGCCGCACGGGCCTGGGCGAGCGGACCGGCGGCTGCGGCCTCGGCCGATGCCCGGTCGGCGTCGAGCTGCAGTGCGGCGCGGCGGATCGCCAGGGTGTTCTCGGCTTCGGCGATGGCCTGGTCGGCGGTGGCACGGGCTTCTCGCGCTTCGCGGTCGGCCTGCGCCTCGGCGTTCTCCGCCTCGAGCCGGACGCGGGCGCGCTCGGCACGACCGAGGTCGCTGATGTACTCGTTGCGGTCCGAGATGCCCTTGATCTCGAAGGAGTCGACGTCGAGGCCCTGGCTGTGCAGGGCTTCTTTCGCGACGTCGAGCACCGCGACGGTGAGCTGGTCGCGGTTGCGGATGATCGTGGACACGTCGGTCGCACCGATCGACGCACGGAGCGATCCCGACAGGACCTCGCGCGCGAAGTCGTCGATCTTCTTCTCCTGCCCGAGGAACCGCTGCGCGGCCGCCCGGATCGAGGCGTCGGTCTCACCGACCTTGACGAGCGCGACCGCTTCGACGTCGATCGTCACGCCGCGGGAGTCCTGCGCGTTGACGTTGATGTCGATCGCCCGGGAGCTGAGCGAGAGCTTCGCGACCTTCTCGAAGAAGGGTCGGACGAGGACGCCGGCGCCGAGCACGACCTTGATGCCGGACTCGACGGTCTCGGTGCCGTCGTCGTTCTTGACCTTGCGTGAGCGCTTGCCGGTGATGATGAGCGCTTCGTCGGCGCCGGCGTTGCGGTACACGACCTTCGCGTAGATCAGCGCGATCACGGCGAGGACGATGATCCCCACGATGATCAGCGGGATGGCTCCGAGCGCGAACAGGACTTCCATGACTCCCCCTCCGGACCAGGCAGCAGCCTGGATTCCGCATCTGTTGTTCCGTTGGGTCCCATCCTACGAGCGGTCGGTGACGCGTCGCAGCCGGAGGTGCGTGTTTGGCAGCTTTTCCGGTCAGTTTGACCTTGTTGTGACAGACTTTCCTGCCAGGAGGTCCCATGGTCCAGCGATCGTCGCCCCGCCGGCGGCAGCAGCTCGTGTCATTCGGTGAGAACATCCGCCGATGGCGGTCCGTCAACGGCATGTCCGCTGCGGAGTTGGCCGAACGGGCTGCGGTGACGCGCGACACGTTGCGAGCGATCGAGACCGGCACCGGTGGGCGCATCGATTCCCTCTTCGCCGTCCTCGGCGCACTCGGGATCGCAGACACCACGATCGAGGCGATCGACCCGTTCCGGAGCGAGACAGCGCGTGCTCGGATCGATGACATCCTCCGCAGCGGCGGCGCCCTGTGATGGACGAATCGGTCGAGGTCTGGACCGGCGAGTCCGCGGAACCACGTCGCGTGGGTACCTTGCGCCCGTCCTTCCAGGGCTTGCGGACGCTGGCCTCGTCGTCGTTCGAGTACGACGACGACTTCCTCCGACACGGTTGGCAGGTCTCCCCCGACCTCCCACTCCGCCCCGGTCGGACGTACACGGCTGACAGCCAGACCCTGCCCGGTGCGTTCAGCGACGCGGCTCCGGACGAGTGGGGACAGAAGCTGATCCGCGCGGACCACGCCGCGCGACGACAGCGCGACCCGTCACTGGCCGCTCGGCTCGGCGAGTTCGACTACCTCCTCGGCGTCGCGGACCACACCAGGATCGGAGCGCTCCGGTTCCGGGTGGGTGGCTCCTGGTCGTCTGCGGAGACCGGGGTCGCGAACCTCCACGACCTCGCCCGGATCCTCGCCGCTGCCGCTCGGTACGAGGACGACGAGGCGACCGACGAGGACATCGCGTACCTCGGTGACGTCGCGACCTCTCCCGGCGGCGCTCGGCCGAAGGCGAACGTCCTCACCCCGCGCGGGACGCTCGCGATCGCGAAGCTGCCGCACTCGAAGGACGGCCGCTTCGACGTCGAGCGCTGGGAAGGAGTCGCGCTCACCCTCGCGACGGATGCCGGGCTCAGGGCGCCGGCGTGGTCACTCGTTGGACCGGAGTCCGGACGTGCCGTCCTGCTCTCCGAGCGCTTCGACCGAGACGGCTCCGGGGACCGACTCGGGTACATGTCGGCACGGACGGCGCTCGAGCTCGGCGCCCACGACGACGGGTCACGACTGACCTACGAGGACCTCACCGACGTCATCGACCACTGGAGTTCGGCTCCCGCAGCGGACCTCCGCGAGATGTTCGGCCGGATCGCGTTGTCCGTCCTCGTGAACAACGTCGACGACCACTGGCGGAACCACGCCTTCCTCCACACGCCCACCGGGTGGCGGCTCTCGCCCGTCTTCGACGTCAACCCGAGCCGACAGCGCGGGGTGATCGACTCCCGGGCGATCTCCCCGTCGGACGACCCCAGGTCCCGCGACCTGCGGAACCTGCTCGACATCGCGGACGCCTTCCGGCTCCGGCGCCCGGACGCGGAGCAGGTGCTCCAGCGTGTCGCGGGCGCGGTGGCGGGGTGGGACCGGGTCGCGGCCGGCGTCGGGATCGGTGGGGACGAGCGGGAAGCGATGCGCGTGGCCTTCGACTCGCCCCTCCTGGACTGGGCGCTGGGGCTCTAGACCAGGACGGACAGGAGGCGCGGTGCAGGATCACCTGCACCGCGCCTCCTGTCCGTGGTCGCGCCAGCGCCTACGCGCCCGCACGCCACCAGTCGTCGAACGGCGTCGCCGGCACCTGGCGCTTGTGCTCGGTCGCGCGGTACCGCGACTCGATCGCTTCGGCGACCTCGAGCGGCACGTCGTGCCCCTGCAGGTAGGCGTCGATCTCGGCGTAGGACAGCCCGAGGTTCGCTTCGTCGGTCTGGCCGGGCGTCTCGTCGAGCAGGTCCGCGGTGGGGGCCTTCTCGTACAGGCGGGCGGGCGCTCCGAGGTGCTCGAGCAGCTGCCGTCCCTGGCTCTTCGACAGGCCGGTGAGCGGCGTCAGGTCGACGCCGCCGTCGCCGTACTTCGTGAAGAACCCGGTGACCGCCTCGGCCGCGTGGTCGGTCCCGACGACGAGCAGCCCGCGCTGGCCGGCGACGGCGTACTGGGCGACCATGCGCATCCGGGCCTTGACGTTGCCCTTGACGAAGTCGCTCAGCTCGACGCCCGAGGCAGCGGTGTCTTGCATGACGCCGTCGACGCCGTGCTCGATGTTGACGGTGATGCCCGGGTCGGCTGCGATGAACTGCAGGGCGAGCTGGGCGTCGTCCTCGTCGGCCTGCACGCGGTACGGCATGCGGACGGTCGTGAACTCGGCGGGGTGCCCCTCGGCACGGAGGGACTCGACGGCGAGCTGGGTCAGGCGCCCGGCGAGCGTGGAGTCCTGGCCGCCGCTGATCGCGAGCAGGAACCCCTTCGCGCCGGTCGTGAGCAGGTAGTCACGGAGGAACCCGACACGGCGGGCGATCTCCTGCTCCGGCTCGATGGTCGGCTGGACGTTGAGGTCCGCGGCGATGGCGGCTTGGAGTTCACGCACCACCCCAGTATCCCGCTGCACCCGCCGGCGTGCACAGCGTTCAGCGGACGGGTTCTGCGTGCACCGGCCGGATCGTGTTGTCGTGGTCGACGCCGATCGCGCAGGTGCAGACGACGCCGAGCGTCTCGGCGCTCTGCGTCAGCCGGAACCGCTCGACGTGCGGCGGGCCGACTCGACGGTCGAGCGGGTGGGTGTCGTGATCGTGCACGGTGGTCCTCACTGACTCGTGGTGGTGCGGATGTCCGGTGCGGTGGCGGTCCGAACCGCCACCGCACCGGAGGGCCCGAGGCGACCCGAACGCCGCGGCCCCGTGGAGACGCACGCCGGTACCCGCCGGCGCGCGTCGGAGTTCATGGACGCCGGCGGCGTCGCGCTCGGAGCGCAGTGCGAGTCATGGGTCCCTTCCCGGGCGGAGGTCCGCCACTGCTGATCCATCCCCCGCCGTGCGACGGGAGACCCGAACGGTCCGGCACCGGACCGAGGACGACGGCTGGTGAGGCCGTCTTCCTGTGCAAGGTACCAGCGGCACACCCCGAGGCCATACCCCCGTTCCGGGGCCGAACCACGGGTGACCACGGGCCAGACCCTCGTTGACAGTTAGAGATCAAACAGTTAGAGTTCTGATCATGCAGGCACCGGATCTCACCACCCCGCTCGAACTCATGCGGTGGATCGGATGGGCACAACGCAAGGCGGCTGACGAGTGGGTCCGTGATCGGGACCTCACCCGCGAGCAGAGCTTCGTGCTCGGGTACCTGCAGCAGAATCCCGGAGCGATCCAACGCGACATCGCTGAGATCACCCGGACCAGCGCGGCCAGCGTCTCGAGCCTCCTGCAGGGCCTCGAGCGGCGCGGCCTCGTCGAACGACGACCCGACGCCACGAACGGTCGGACGAAGACGGTGCACGCCACCCCGGCGGGCATCGACCTCATCGCCGGCTTCACCGACGCGATGGTCGCCCTCGACGACACCCTGCTCGCACCACTCGACACGGACGAACGCGCCACCCTGCGGCACCTGCTGCAGAAGGTGACCGCGGAGCTCGCACCGCCGACGCGGTAGCGCCGCGGACCCGGTGACGCCGCCGACGCGGTAGCGCCCCCCGGCACCGACGTCACCGGCGCGCTCGACGCGCCACGGGCCTCCCGGCCCCACCCCCGCACGCGACGGCACCCCGTCGCGCCCTCAGCCCTGCCCACGAGGAGGCAGTCATGACCACCACCACCCCCGAGAACACCGCCGCGGCCACCAACCGCTGGTACCTCTCCGCCGCACCGATCGCCCGGGCCCTCGTGCACCTGTGTGTGCCGATGGCCGCTGCGATGGTCGTCAGCGCCCTGTACAACGTCATCAACGCCGGCTTCATCGGCTCGCAGCACGACACGTCACTGCTCGCCGCGATCACCTTCGGTACCCCGCTGCTCGGCATCGTGATGGCCGTCGGCGGTGTGTTCGGCGTCGGCGGCAGTGCCCTGATGTCCCGCTTGCTCGGCGCCTCGGAGCACGACCCTGCCAAGGCGCAGGACATCAAGCACGTCGCCTCGTTCGCGCTGTGGGGAGCCGTCGTCACCGGTGCGGTCCTGGCCGTCGTCGGGCTCGTGTTCCTCCGCCCCCTGGTCGCCGTGCTCGGTGCCGACGCAGCAGCCGTCCCCGCCACGAGCGAGTACGTCGCCGTGATGCTCGCGTTCGTCCCGGTGCTCGCCTCGTCGTTCGCCCTCGAGCAGATCGTCCGCTCCGAGGGTGCCGCACGCCAGGCGATGATCGGCCTGGTCCTGTCGACGATCGGGAACCTGGTGTTCGACGTGCTGTTCATCCTCGTGCTGCACTGGGGGGTCGGCGGTGCAGCGCTGGCGGTCGGACTCGCGAACGTCGTGTCGATCGCCTACTGGGTGACCTGGCTGCAGCGGAACAGCGAGAACGTCAGCTTCGCGCCGAAGTGGTTCACGCTCCGCGCCGACATCCTGAAGCCCGTCTTCGGCATCGGCGTCGGCGAACTGCTGCAGTCCGCCTTCCTGATCGTCACGACGCTCGTGCTCAACAACCTCGCCGCCGCCTACGGCGACGACCCGCTCGCCGCGATGGGCGTCGCGGTCCGCATCGCGCAGGTGCCGGAGTTCCTCGTGATGGGCGTGACGATCGGCGTACTGCCCCTGCTCGCCTACGCGTTCGGCAAGGGCGACGCCGCGCGCCTCCGGGCCGCCCTGCGCGGAGCCGCCTTCACGGTCGGCGCGATCGTCCTCGTGTTCTCCGGCGCGGTCTTCACCTTCCGCGAGCAGGTGTTCACGATCTTCTCCGGCGACCACTCGGTCCTCGCGATCGGCCTGACGATCCTGACGGCGCAGCTCGTCGCCGCCATCGTGAACGGGTTCACGGGGTTGCTCACCTCGCTGTTCCAGGCGACCGGCATGGTGCTCCCCGCGATGGTGCTGTCGCTGGCGCAGGGCGTGCTGTTCATCCCGATCGTCATCGTCGGCAACCTGTGGTTCGGACTCGCCGGGATCATCTGGGCACTGACCGTCACCGAGGTCATCGTGTTCGCCGCTGCGGTGGTGCTGTGGCTGGCGTCGCGCGGGAAGATCGCGCGCGGCCTGGCCGCCGGCAGCGAGGAGCGGGCGGACGCCGCGCTCGAGGAGACACCCGCCGCCGCGTAGCGCGGTGCGCGGTGCGCGGTGCGCGGCGCGCTCGCATGGTGAGCAGAAGAGGTCGGGTCCCGTTCCAGGACCCGACCTCTTCTGCTCACGAAGCGGGGGTGAACGCGGCCGGCGTCGGACGGGAGGCCCGTGGCGGCCGGGTGGCGGGCCTCCCGTCCGGCACGTGTCCGGGTCGCGGGCGCGGCGCATGGTGAGCAGCAATGGTCGCGTGGATCTCGGCCACCCGACCATTTCTGCTCACGAAGTGCGTCGGGTGCGGCGCAGGAGGAGCACCACGACGGCCCCGGCGGCGAGCACCGTGCCGGCGCCGAGCGCGACCCAGACCCCCGGGGCGATGCCGGGCGCCGAGTCGGGCGCACCGTCGGAGGCCCCGGTGGCCGTCGCGGTCGACGTCGGAGTGGGCGTCACGGGGCCCGATGTCGGCACCGTCGGCACCGCCGTCGCCGGAGTCGTCGCGGATGGTGCCGCGACCGCGGCCCGGTACTCGAACCGGTACGTGCCGTCGATCGGGTGCCCGTCCGGCGACACGTACCGCCAGAGCACCGTGTACGCGCCGTTCTCGAGGTCGACGGCCTTGGCCATCGTCATGCCGGAGACGGTCACCTCGCCCGTCGACACGTCGGTGCCGTCGGCGTCGGTGACCTGGATCCGCAGTCCGGCGTCGAGACCGGCGAGCGGCGCCTCGCTGAAGGTCAGGTCGACCCGGTCGAGCGGTTCGGTGATGACCGCGCCGTCAGCGGGCGAGCTGCCGGTGAGGGCCGAGTGCGCCGAAGCCGGCTGGACCCCGACGAGCGCCAGGAGCCCTCCGACGACGATCGCGAGGGAAGCTGCCGTCGTTCGTCCTGTCCGCATGCACAGACTCTACAAGCCGTAGAGCAGCGGACCGGAACGGGTCAGATCTGCTCGCCGAGGAAGTCGGCGTAGGACGGCTCGCGCCGTGCGTCGCCCGTACTGGTGGAAGCGTGGCCCGTTCCTTCGAGGCGCTCGGCCACGAGGGCTTCGAGGTCCTCCGGCGACCGGAGGCCGTGGCGGTGCCAATCGTGCTGCATCCTGGCGGTCATGACGACCAGCCCTTCGTCGAGATGATGCGCATCTCGGATTCGTCCGGATCGACCCGCTGTGCCAGACCCCACATCTGTGAGGAGCATCGTGACGACGGGTCCCTGATGACCGATCCAGTTCCTCCACGGTAGGGGTTGCGCCGGACGCCGTCGAGCGCGGTGCGCTTCTCGGCCGATCGCACGCCGCCGCGCGGATCGCCGTAGCGTCGGGGCATGGAGATCCTGTTCGTCCACGGCGCCCTGGTCCGCGACGGTGCCTGGTGGTGGCAGCCCACCGCCGACCTGCTGCACAGTCGCACCGGAACCCGCGGCCGCACCGGCATCCGCAGTCGGGCGGTCGCGCTGCCGTCCTGCGGCGAGGGGCCGTCGGGCCACCCTGACGGTGGGCTCGCCGAGGACGCAGCCGCCCTGCGCGCCGCCCTCGACGACAGCGACGGGGCGATCGTCGTCGGACACTCCTACGGCGGCACCGTGATCGCCGAGGCCGGACGGCACGACGCCGTCGCTCACCTGCTGTACGTGTCCTCGTACCTGCCCGACGTCGGCTCCGCGCAGGCCGGCATCATGGCCGACGAGCCCGATCCCGTGTCGATCGGCCCGGCCGGTGAAGGTGTCCTCGCCGTCGCCGGGTACGACGCGGCGTCCTTCGGTGCCCGCTTCCTGCAGGACGCCGACACGAGCACCCAGCAGGCCGCCTGGGACCGGGTGACCGCCCAGTCGGCGGGGGCGTTCGTGACACCGACGACGGCAGCCGGGTGGCAGGGCGTCGACTCGACCTCCCTCGTCTGCACCGAGGACCGCAGCACCACAGTGGGGCTGCAGCGTGCGCACGCGGTGCGGGCGACGCGGAGCGTCGACGTGCCGACCGGGCACCACCCGTTCATCACGCGACCAGACCTGGTCGTCGAGCAGCTGGAGTTGCTGCTCGGAGGCGCCGCGGCCTGAGTCGGCGGCAGGACGACGGACGGGAGGCGCGGTGCCAGCTGGCACCGCGCCTCCCGTCAGGCCTTTCGCGCGTCCATCGCGCGTGACCGGCCGCGTGGTACTGGCCCCGTGGCGCTGCGCTCGTCAGTCGGTGCCGGAGTCGAAGGCCGCGCCCTCGGAGGCGAGGTCTGTCCGGCGTCCGAGCGCATCCTCGGCGTCCGAGGCGATGACGGCGCCACCGAGGATCTCCTCGGACTCGCCCGCCTCGAGCTCACCGACGAGCTCGGCCGTCGCACCGCCGATGAGACCGGCGGCCGCGTACTGCTCGAGCCGTGAGCGGGAGTCCGCGATGTCGAGGTTGCGCATCGTCAGCTGACCGATGCGGTCGTCCGGACCGAACGCGGCGTCGCCGACCCGCTCCATCGACAGCTTGTCGGGGTGGTACGACAGCGCCGGACCCGTGGTGTCGAGGATCGTGTAGTCGTCGCCGCGACGCAGGCGCAGCGTGACCTCGCCGGTGACGGCCGAGGCGACCCAGCGCTGCAGGGACTCGCGGAGCATGAGCGACTGCGGGTCGAGCCAGCGGCCCTCGTACATCAGGCGCCCGAGTCGGCGGCCCTCGTTGTGGTACGACGCGACGGTGTCCTCGTTGTGGATCGCGTTGAGCAGACGCTCGTAGGCGATGTGCAGCAGGGCCATGCCCGGTGCCTCGTAGATGCCGCGGCTCTTCGCCTCGATGATGCGGTTCTCGATCTGGTCGGACGCGCCGAGGCCGTGGCGGCCGCCGATCGCGTTCGCCTCGTAGACGAGTGCGACGGCGTCCGTGTACTCCTCGCCGTTGATCGCGACGGGGCGTCCGGCCTCGAAGCGGATGCTGACGACCTCGGTGGCGACCTCGACGTCGTCACGCCAGGCGGCGACGCCCATGATCGGTTCGACGATGTCCAGGCCGCTCGAGAGCTCTTCGAGGCTCTTCGCCTCGTGCGTGGCACCCCAGATGTTGGCGTCGGTCGAGTACGCCTTCTCGGTGGAGTCGCGGTACGGGAAGCCGCGGGCGACGAGCCACTCGCTCATCTCCTTGCGACCGCCGAGCTCCTCGACGAACTCGGAGTCCAGCCACGGCTTGTAGACGCGCAGACGCGGGTTGGCCATCAGGCCGTAGCGGTAGAACCGCTCGATGTCGTTGCCCTTGTAGGTGGAGCCGTCGCCCCAGATGTCGACGCCGTCCTCCTTCATCGCGCGGACGAGCATCGTGCCCGTGACCGCACGACCGAGGGGCGTCGTGTTGAAGTACGTCTTGCCGCCGGAACGGATGTGGAACGCGCCGGTCTGCAGGGCGACGAGGCCCTCTTCCACCAGGGCGCTCTTCGCGTCGACCAGGCGGGCGATCTCGGCACCGTACTCGTGGGCGCGGCTCGGGACGGCGTCGATGTCCGGCTCGTCGTACTGACCGATGTCGGCCGTGTACGTGCAGGGGATCGCCCCCTTCTCGCGCATCCAGGCAACGGCGCAGGAGGTGTCGAGACCCCCTGAGAACGCGATGCCGACTCGTTCGCCGACGGGGAGACTGCTCAGGACCTTGGACACGGGGTCAATCGTACGGGGAGACCGGGGGTCGCTACCGTCCAGCGCGACGGTTGTGGAGAACTGCCCTACAAAGTGCCCCTGGAGGGACTCGAACCCCCAACCGTTTCCTTAGGACGGAACTGCTCTTCCGTTGAGCTACAGAGGCTGGCCCGTCCACTCTAGCGGCGGAACGGCTCCAGGAAGGTCGTGAGCTCGTCGACGTACAGCGCCGGTTGCTCGAACGGCGCGAAGTGTCCTCCGCGCGGCATCATCCGGTACGACACCAGGTTCGTCGTCCGCTCGAGCCACGCCCGTGGCGGCTCCACCAGGTCGCCGGGGAACAGCGAGAAGCCGGACGGCACTTCGACCCGCCGGGCCGACTGCTCCGGCGGGATCGCGGCGTTCGCGTGGTACATCCGCATCGCCGAGCCGATCGTGCCGGTCGCCCAGTACTCGGTCAGCAGCGTGAGTACCTCGTCCTGCGTGTAGACGGACCACAGGTCGCCGTCGCAGTCGCTCCACGACCGCAGCTTCTCGACGATCCACGCGGCGAGCCCGGCGGGTGAGTCGTTCAGGCCGACCGCGACGGTCTGCGGCTTGGTGCGGTGCATCATCGCGTAGGCGCCCTCGGTGTCGCGCCACCGGGCGGTCGCTGCGACGAACCCGCGTTCCTCCGGCGACAACGTGTCGAGGTCGATGCCGGGCCAGGCGAGCCCGCCGTCGATGCGGTGCACGGCGGCGACCCGGTCGGCGTGGTCGAGCGCGAGGTAGCGGGCGACGTGGGTGCCGATGTCCCCGCCGGCGACCGCGAACCGTTCGTAGCCGAGCTCGGTCATCAGCTCGGCCCACATGCCGGCGACCGCGCGGGCGTCGATCGGCTGCGGCGGGGCGTCGGAGAACCCGTAGCCGGGCATGTCCGGCACGATCACGTCGAACCCGGCCTCGACGAGCATCGGCAGGACCTTGCGGTACCGCCATCCGGAGTCCGGCCAGCCGTGCGCGAGCAGGAGCGGCAGCGCGTCGGGCGTGCCCGCTCGGGCGTGCAGCACGTGGATCCGGGTGCCGTCGATCGTCAGCCGTCGGCTGGGCAGTGCGGCGAGCGCCGCTCGGTGCGCGTCGAAGTCGAAGCCGTCGGCCCAGTACTCGATGAGTGACCGGAGCTCGTCGACGTCCGCCCCGAGCGACCATCCGGTGCCGGCGGGTGCGTCCGGCCAGCGCGTGGCCCGTAGTCGCGCGCGGAGGTCCTCGATGGTCGCGTCGTCGATCTGCGGTGTCTCACCCATGCCCGCGACGCTACTCAGCGGGACCGACACGTGGACGGCGGCCACTGCAACCGAGCCCGCGTCAGCAGCAGTCGCAGGCGTCGGCCGCGCGCTCGCCGGTCAGGGCGGCGACCGGCTGCTTGCAGGCATCGCCCCGCCAGGCCTCGAGCCCCTCGCGCACCGCGAACACGACGACCACCAGGCCGGCCACCGGATCAGCCCACGACCAGCCGAACAGCGTGTTGAGGAGCAACCCGACCAGCACCGCGGCGGACAGGTAGCTGCACACCAGGGTCTGCTTGGAGTCCGCGATCGCCGACGCCGAACCGAGTTCCTTGCCGGTGCGCCGTTCGAGCAGGCTGAGGAACGGCATCACGGCCAGGCTGACCGCCGCCAGCACGATCCCGACGGTGCTGTGCTCCGGCTCGCGCAGCCCGGTCAGGGTCAGCACCGCGTCGACGCTGACGTACAGCGCCAGTGCGAAGAACGACAGCGCGATGACCTTGAGCGCGACGCGCTCCCGCGCTTCGGGGTCCGGCCCGGCGAACTGCCACGCGACCGCTGCGGCGGACAGGACCTCGACGACGGAGTCGAGTCCGAAGCCGACCAGGGCGGTCGACGACGCCACCGAACCGGCTGCGATCGCGATGACCGCCTCGATGACGTTGTACGTGATCGTCGCGGCGACGATCCAACGGATCCGTCGCCGCAGCACCCGTCGGCGATCAGGAACCGCCCGGACGGTCGCGTCGGTCATGCGCCGGGTCCGCAGCAGAGCGGGACGTCGCAGTCCTCGTCGGTGCACGCGTCGCCGTCGTCGACGGCGAGCACGACCTCGAGGAGCGAGCGGATCGCAGCCCCGAGGTGCGGGTCGGCGATCTCGTAGCGGGTGGAGCGCCCCTCGGGCACCGCGACGACGATCCCGCATCCGCGCAGGCAGGCGAGGTGGTTCGAGACGTTCGAGCGGGTGAGCCCCAGTTCGGCCGCGAGCCGGCCCGGGTAGACCGGCGCTTCGAGCATCTCGAGCAGGATCCGGGAGCGCGTCCGATCCGCCATCGCCCGGCCGAGCCGGTGCATGACGTCGAGCCGCGGGGCCATGGTCAGCATGCGCTGACCATACAGCAGACGCTGACGTATCGAGTGCCCCACCCCGGCAGGCGGACCCGGAATACGGCAGGCTGGGACCGTCTGCCACCTGCCAGGCACCACACACCACCACAGGGGAACCACATGACGGATCAGACGACCGCGAACGCGTGGCAACGCTTCTGGGCACGCGGCGGGTGGTGGCGTTCGGTCCTGCTCGCCGCCGTCTACCTGCTCGTGTACCTCGGCATCAGTCAGCTGATCGGCCTGTTCGTGCGGCCGTTCATCGACCTCGACGACCTGTACGGCGACCCCACGAGCGTGCTCTTGGCCTCGATCCTGCCGATCGGCCTGATGGGCCTGCTCCTGCTGCTGTTCGCGCGCTCACTCGGGTGGCTGCCGCACCTGTTCCGCCGCCGTACCGCACACGCCCCGCGGTGGATGTGGATCGCGGTCGTCATCACCGTCGTCCCGCCGGTGATGAAGCTCGCCGGCACCGACTGGTCCCGCTTCACCCCCACGCTCGTCCTCGCGATCCTGTTCTTCGGCCTCTGCGTCGGGTTCGCCGAAGAACTCCTCACCCGTGGTCTCACGGTCGAGATGCTCGAACACCACGGGTACAGCGAGCGTGCGGTCTACGTGCTGTCGTCGGTCGTCTTCGGGTTGATCCACCTGCAGAACCTGCTCGGCGGCGGCAACCCGCTGCTCGTGTTCGCGACGGTCGGTTACGCGATGGGCTTCGGCGCGATGATGTTCCTCGCGCTCCGGGTGAGCCGGTGGCTGATCGTCCCGATGCTCCTGCACGCCCTCACCGACCCCACCACCCTGATGGCTGCAGGCGGGCTCAACGATGCGCACGCCGTCGTGACCGGCGGATCGCACGCGCTGGTCACCTTCGCGTCGCTGTTCAACTTCGTCTACATCGCCTTCGGCATCGTTGCGGTCTTCCTCCTGCCGGGCCGCAAGCGCGCGCTCTGAACGCACCCACCTGACGGCCTGGAGGCACGTGGCGGGCCCGCCACGTGCCTCCCGTCCGTCATCGAGTGAGCACAGGGCGACGGGTCGCCACCCGCGACCCGTCGCCTTCTGCTCACTCGGCGCCTGCAGCGCAGCCGCTACGCGGCCACGAGGTACTCGTCCCACTCCGCCTGCGGACGCTCGATACCGCGCACGACCCACGACGAACCGTGCGGGATCTTCGGACGGAAACGCAGCCGCCACCCCATCTCCTGCGGGGTGCGGTCACCCTTCTCGTTGTTGCACGCCAGGCAGCAGGCCACGAGGTTCTCCCACGAGTCCTGCCCACCGCGCGACTTCGGCTGCACGTGGTCGATCGTCGTCGCGTGCCGGTCGCAGTACGCGCACCGGTTGGCGTCACGGCGCAGGACTCCGCGGCGCGACACCGGCACGAGTCTCGAGTGCGGGATGCGCACGTACCGGGTGAGGATGATGACGGACGGCCGATCGAAGCTCGAGGTCGACCCGGTCACCGGGTGTTCGAGGTCGGCGGCGACGACGGAGGCCTTCTGGTTCATGACCAGCACGAGGGCTCGTCGGAACGAGATCACCGCGAGGGGCTCGTAACCGGCGTTGAGGACGAGAGTGCGCATTGGTTCCCTTCCGACGTGCCTGGACGGCTTCCAGGCGCTGCGGGTGCGTCGGACCGGGGTCCTTCGCAGGTGACCGTCGCTCGCGCACACGTCCCCTGAACCACGAAGAGCACCACCCGGAAGGGCAGTGCTCTGGTCATGCAGGGGCGTGCTCGTGCACGCAGGCGGTGGTCGACCGTATGTCGATGCGCGCGCGCCGACCCATGGTGCGGGTCGTGCGGAACAACGACATGGGGTCTCCCTGCTCGGGGCCTTGCGGACCGGTGCAGCGCCAGGCTACGTCAGAAACCGGCCCGGCACGAGGGTGCACGGGCCGGTTTCGGCGATGTTCACGGGTTCGATGCCCCGCGGTCGGGTCTCATGCCTCAGATGCCGAAGCGGACGATGTGGTAGTCGCTGGTCCAGATCGGACGGATCGACACCGAGCCACCGGGCTTCGGGGCGTCCATGATCATGCCGTTGCCCATGTAGAAGCCGTCGTGCGCCTCGTTGTTGAAGATGACGACGTCGCCGGGCTGCGCCTCGGACTCGGGGATCGTGGTGCCGGCCTGGTCCTGCAGCGGCACCGAGTGCGCGAGGTTGATGCCGTACTGGGCGTAGACGAACATGACGTAGCCCGAGCAGTCGAAGCCGGACGGGTCGGCGCCACCGAAGACGTACGGGGTGCCGATGTACTGCTTGGCGGTGGCGACCACGGCCGGCAGCGAGAACGGGGTGTCCGCGGCGCTGGAGCTCGCCACGTAGTCGGCGGCGGACGGGCCGGTGTACGAGGCGTACTGCTCGGCGGTCTGGGCACGCGCTGCCTGCGTGGCCGATGCTGCCTGCTCGGCCTGCTCAGCGGCTGCCTCGGTCGCTTCGGCCTGGTCGGCTGCAGCCTGCTTGGCCGCTGCGCGTGCGTCGAGCGTCGCGGTCGACGTGGCGCCGTAGCCGTCGCGGCTCGTGCCGGCCAGCGCGACGGCGTCGGACACCGAGAACTCCTGGCTCTCCGTCGCACGGACCTGGCGCTGCGCGTTCGCCGCCTCGGTGCCGGTGGAGGGCTGCGCGGCGAAGGCCGGCGCGACTGCCACGGTGCCGAACATGCCGGCGGCGACCGTCAGGACGATGGGGGCGAGGAACTTGCGCTTGCGCGACGACGAGCTCGCCTTGGCAGCGGTCGCGGTGGCTGCGGCCTGTGCGGCACGACGGCCACCGGGGAGCGGCGCGGAGCGGACCGGGACGACCTTGCGGGTCGGGCGCGCGTCGGCCTGGCGGACGGACCGTCGGGTGAGCGGTGCGTCGGTGGCGTTCTCGGTGTTCGTCGGGTTGGCGGGCGTCTGGTCGTCCGCGGCGGAACCGGTCTGCGTCAAGGGTGTGGTCTCCGGCGTCTCGTCATCACGCTGCCGTGTGTGTCCGGCGACGTGCAACCCCATCCGTTCGTCATCGTTTCCGATCGAGGCAGGAGACGGGTTCGAGACGTCCTGCCACGGGTCTCCGGCTCAGGCGCAGCGCGGGGACTCGACGAGTGTACGGGGCCGTCGTTACCTTGTCGAGATGAAACGGGCCGTTTGTAACGAAACGGTAAAGAAGCCCTGATCAGGGCCGCAAAATCAGTCCCGTTCGATGTAGACGTGCTGCGCGACCTCGACGGGGAGCTCGATGCCCGAGTCCTCGCCCTCGACGCGGACGGCGACGTAGGCCCCGGCGCGCTGCACGCTCGCCAGACGACCGGGCATGACGCCGGCCGTGCGGAGCTGGTGCAGGAGCTCGGGCTCGAACTGCACGGGCTCGCCCAGACGACGGATCACACCGGTCGCGACGGCGTCGGTGCCCTCGGTCGCGGCGACGATGTTCTGCACACCGTCGAGGAACCCGGCGGCCGCGGGGCCGCCGATCTCGGCCAGGCCGGGGATCGGGTTGCCGTAGGGCGACTCGGTCGGGTTGCCGAGCATCTCGAGCAGGCGGACCTCGACCTGCTCGCTCATGACGTGTTCCCACCGGCAGGCCTCGTCGTGGACGAACGCCCAGTCGAGTCCGATGACGTCGGCCAGCAGGCGCTCCGCCAGACGGTGCTTGCGCATGACGTGGGTGGCTCGGGAGCGCCCTTCGTCGGTGAGCTCGAGGTGGCGGTCGCCGGAGACGACGACCAGGCCGTCGCGCTCCATGCGGGCGATGGTCTGCGAGACCGTCGGGCCCGAGTGGCCGAGGCGCTCCGAGATGCGAGCGCGCAGCGGAACGATCGCCTCCTCCTCCAAGTCGAGGATGGTGCGAAGGTACATCTCCGTGGTGTCGACGAGATCGGTCACGGTCCGCCTCTCATGTCTGGGCCCAGCGGCCACCACCCTACTTGTTCGGACCGACGAACTCCGACCGACACTTGCACCGGGCAAGAAGAGGGCCGTGGCCACAGCACTCCAGGCATCCCCGTCCGGCCGGTACAGGCGCACCAGCACTGGGATCGCGCTCGGTAGGATCGGTGCATGGCAGACATCGTCATCCCCGCCGAACTCCTCCCCACCGACGGCCGCTTCGGCTGCGGACCGTCCAAGATCCGCGGCGCGCAGCTCGAGTCCCTCGTGACGCGCGGGGCCACGATCCTCGGCACGTCCCACCGCCAGAAGCCCGTGAAGGACCTGGTCGGCAGCGTCCGCTCCGGGCTCGCCGATCTGTTCCAGGTCCCCGAGGGCTACGAGGTCGTCCTCGGCAACGGCGGCTCGACCGCGTTCTGGGACGCCGCCGCGTTCGGCCTCATCGAGCGCCGCGCAGAGAACCTGTCCTTCGGCGAGTTCGGGTCGAAGTTCGCCAAGGCCGCCGGCGCCCCGTGGCTCGAGGCACCGCACGTCGTCGAGGCCCCCGGCGGATCGCTCGCCGCGCTCGAGCCCGTCGACGGCGTCGACGTCTACGCCTACCCGCACAACGAGACCTCGACCGGCGTCATGGCCCCGGTCGTCCGCGCCGCCGGTGACGCCGGAGCACTGACGGTCGTCGACGCCACGAGCGCCGCCGGTGGTGCCGCGTTCGACGTGGACGCCACCGACGTCTACTACTTCGCCCCGCAGAAGAACTTCGCCTCCGACGGCGGCCTGTGGCTCGCGCTGTTCTCCCCCGCCGCGATCGAGCGCGTCGAGCGCATCGCAGCGAGCGGTCGGTACATCCCCGAGTTCCTGTCGCTCAAGAACGCCGTCGACAACTCGCGCCTGAACCAGACGCTGAACACCCCGGCGATCTCGACGCTGCTGCTGCTCGACGACCAGGTCCGGTGGATCAACGAGTCGGGCGGCCTGGCCTGGGCGGACACCCGCACCAAGACCTCGTCGTCGACGCTGTACGACTGGGCCGAGTCGGTCGACTACGCGACGCCGTTCGTGACCGACCCCGCAGCCCGCTCGCAGGTCGTCGCCACGATCGACCTCGACGACTCGATCGACGCCAAGGCCGTCGCCGCGACCCTGCGCGCGAACGGCATCGTCGACACCGAGCCGTACCGGAAGCTCGGGCGCAACCAGCTGCGCGTGGCGACGTTCACCGCGATCGACCCGGACGACGTCGCGAAGCTCGTGCAGGCGATCGACTTCACGGTCGACGCCCTGCGCTGACCCGTCCGTCGTGCGGGCCAGCGCCGGCGACGAACACCACGGAAACGACGAAGCACCACGGGATCCCGTGGTGCTTCGTCGTTCTTCGGGTGCGTGTCAGGAGCGGTGGAAGTCCGGGTCGACCTCACCGGCATCAAGCTGGGCGCCGTCGAGGTCGGCGTCCGGGTCGACGGGCTGCACGCGCTGCGCGCGACGACGGCGAGGGGGCTGCGGGGCGTCGTCGACGTCCTCGTCCTCGTCGTCCGCATCGGCGGTGTCGGCGAGCGCGTCGACGTCCACACCGTCGATGTCGTCGTCGTCCGGTTCGTCGAGGTCGTCCTCGTCCGCTTCGAACTCGGCGTCGTCGTCGTCCTCGTCGTCATCCGACTCGTCGTCGGCTTCGTCGTCGTCCGAGTCGTCGTAGTCGGCGTCCTCGTCGTCGTCGTCCTCATCCGACTCGTCATCGAAGTCGTCGTCGTGCTCGTCGTCGTCGGACTCCTCGTCCGATTCGTGGTCCTGCGCCGCCCGGTACTCGGCCAGTCGCTCGGACCACGGCACCCACTCCGGTGCGACGAGCGAGCCGTCGCCGGGCATCAGCTCGACCTCGAGCACGGTGGGGTCCTCGTCGCCGACCTTCGCGACGCTGACGGTCCAGCGCCAGCCGGGGTAGCCCGGCATGCGGTTCGCGAACAGGACGGAGACGACGCCGTCGCCCTCGTCCACGGTGCCGACGGGCGCGCCGATGCTCGACTCGGGGGTCACCTCGAGCAGCGCGGTCCGCGCCAGGTCTGTGTAGTCAACGGGTACTGCGTCAACGGGTACTGCGTCGCTGTCTGTCATGGCGTCACGCCTCCAACTGGTCTGCGACGTGCCGCAGGATGGCGGCGAGTCGATCGCCGTTCTTCGGGTAGCGGCCGTGGCGGAGGTCTCCGCTGATCCGGTCGAGTTCCTTCACCAGGTCCTCGACGATCACGGCCATGTCGTCTGCGGAGCGACGGGTCATCCGGGACAACGACGGCTGCGGGTCGAGGAGCCGCACGGACAGTGCCTGCGACCCCTTCTTCCCCTGCACGACGCCGTACTCGAGCCGGGATCCCGCCTTCACGGTCACGACGCCGTCGGGCAGCGAGGACGCGTGCAGGAACACCTGGTCGCCGTCCTCTCCGGTGATGAAGCCGAAGCCCTTGTCGTCGTCGTAGAACTTGACCTTGCCGGTCGGCATGCGTGGACTCCTCGAGGTCGTGGTACGGCCGTGGTGCGTCGGATATCCTGGGTCGATGGCCAATCCGACCCGATCAACCGGGAACCCGCAGGATTCCGCAGAACCCCCGGTGACGTTCAATCGTACCGAACGCGCTCTGGCGTTCATGGTCGGTGGCATCTTCATCGCTGCGTTCCTCTGCATGGCGGCGATGATCGTCATGTGGTTGACGGTCCCGAGCGCGCAGGGCTCCATGCCGTGGCCGGTGATCATGGCGATCCCGCTCGTCGGGTTCCCGATCGGCATGGTCCTGGTCTTCACGCTCCTCGCCATCACCTGGACGCGCCGCGCACGAGCCAACCGGACGGTTCGCTGACGTCCGCCCCGGACGCTGGCACCGGACGATGACGACCACCGCCGACCTGGCCGCCCGACTCCGGGCGTTGCCGGACGACTCCCTCGAACGACTCGTCGCTGCGCGGAGCCTGCCCCCGGCCGCCCTCGGCGAGACCGGTCCGCAACGGATCACCGACTTCTTCGACCTGGCCGAGGCGCTCCGCACCGACGACGCGGTCGACGCCGCCGTCGAGCACCTGCCCCGCGCCACGATCCTGGCGCTCCGCGACGGCGGGGACGCCGACCGCCTCGGTCCGGCGATCACGCTCGGCCTGGCCGACGAGGACGGCGCCGTCGACGACGCGGTCGCCGCACGCGTGGCCGCCCACCCCGACCTCGTGGCACTGCGATCGACGGGAGCCCCGGATCGCCCCGACCGCGCTGCCCACGCCGACGACGTGGCCGGCCAGGACCGCGCGCGCACCACCGGCGCGGAGCAGGCGTTCTCGAGCATGACCGTGCTCGCCGAGCTGCTGCGTGCGGTGGACGCCGGCACCGTCCGCGAACTCGTCAAGGGCGGCATCGGCACGCCGCTCGCGAAGACCCTGGCCGAGCGCATCGGCACCGACGCCGACGTCGTGCCCGGCCGCCTCGCACTGCTCGACCGGGTCGGGTTCGCCAACCCGGGCTCCGGCCGCTGGACGGTCACCGACGCCGGACAGGACTGGCTCGTCGCCGACTGGCCGGACCGCTGGGCGACGCTCGTGTCGGCCTGGGCGGACACGCTCGGCCCCGCGGTGCACGAGGTCCTCGCACTCGCCGACGACGACCTGCGCGACCTCGTGGCCCTCGGCCGTTGGGCGTACCCGGCGGGCTCCCGCTGGCTCGACGCCGTGCTGCTCGACGCCGCCGGCACCGCCGCGTCGCTCGGACTCGCGGTCGACGGCATCGTCACGAGCACCGGCCGAGCACTGCTGGACGGTGACGCCAGGCCCGCAGCGGACGACCTGCCCGGCACCGTCGGCCAGGTGTACCTGCAGCACGACCTGACGGTGATCGCCCCCGGCCCCCTCGCGCCGGTCGACGACGCCGCCCTGCGCACGGTCGCCGTGCTCGAGGCACCCGGTCTGGCCGCGCGCTACCGCATCTCCGAGGACACCCTGCGCACGGCATTCCGTGCCGGGCACTCCCGTGACGACGTCCTGGCGCTGCTCACCCGTCTGTCGTCGACCGGCGTCCCGCAGCCCCTCGCCTACCTGGTCGACCAGGTCGCCGGACGCGACGGCAGCATCGTCGTCGACCGCGGCGAGGGCGGGGTCGGCACCGTGGTGCGCGGCACCGCGGACCAGCTCGACCTGATCGGTGTGGACGCCGAACTCCGGCAGATGGCGTGGGAGCGCAGCGACCTGACGACGCTCACCACCCGCTACCCGGCGCACGTCGTGCACACCGCGCTCGAGGACCAGCGCTACCCGGCCGTGCTCGCGACCGGCGCCCGCCCCGAGACGCACCACGGGCCTCCCGGTCGGCGCAGCCCCACCGGACGCTCGCCGGAGCAGGCGGCGCACGCACTCGTGGAACGGCTCCGCCTGACCACCCAGCGTGGCGATGCGGAACCCGAGCAGGAGTGGCTCGGGCGGCAGATCGACCTGGCCGTGCGCGGTCGCACACCGATCCGGCTGACGGTGCGGATGCCGGACGGCTCCGAACGGCCGTTCTCGATCATCCCGACCTCCGTCGCCGCCGGACGCGTCCGAGGGCGCGACACCAGCGTCGACGTCGAGCGCACGCTGCCGCTGTCGCTCGTCGTCGCGGTCGAGAGCGACGCCTGAGGTGCACGGTCACCCGAACGCAGGTGACGACGGCTAGGCTGGCAGGTCATGAACGGACCGCTGATCGTGCAGAGCGACCGCACCGTGCTCCTCGAGGTCGCACACCCCGACGCCGAGGACGCACGCCACGAGCTCGCGGCCTTCGCCGAACTCGAACGCGCCCCCGAGCACGTGCACACCTACCGCATCACCCGCCTCGGCCTGTGGAACGCACGGGCCGCCGGACACGACGCCGAGGCGATGATCGCCACCCTCGAGCGCTTCGCCAAGTTCCCGGTCCCGCAGAGCGTCACCGTGGACATCCGCGACACGGTGTCCCGCTACGGCCGACTCGTCATCCGGCGTGAGGAACGCGAGGACGCCCCGGTCATCGCGAACTCCCCCGCCGAGGAACTCGAGCGCGTGCCCGTCCTGCTCCTGACCGCCGAGGACCCGTCCGTGCTGGCCGAGGTCATCCGGTCGAAGCGGATCAAGCCACTGCTCGGCGACATGCGGACGCCTTCCGAGGTCGAGCTGCAGCCGTGGGCACGCGGGCAGATCAAGCAGGAACTCGTGAAGCTCGGCTGGCCGGCCGAGGACCTGGCGGGCTACACCCCCGGGCAGCCGCACCCGATCGACCTCGACACGGCCGAGTGGCACATGCGCCCGTACCAGGAGCAGGCCGTCGACACCTTCTTCGCGCAGGGGTCCGGTGTCGTCGTGCTGCCCTGTGGCGCCGGCAAGACCCTGGTCGGTGCCGGGGCGATGGCGACCGTCAAGGCGACCACGCTCATCCTCGTGACGAACACCGTGTCCGCACGGCAGTGGCGCAGCGAGCTCCTCAAGCGCACGACCCTGAAGGCCGAGGACATCGGCGAGTACTCGGGCAGCGTCAAGGAGATCCGGCCGGTCACGATCGCGACCTACCAGATCCTCACGGCCCGTCGGAAGGGCGAGTACACGCACCTTTCGTTGCTCGACGCCCTCGACTGGGGCCTCATCGTCTACGACGAGGTCCACCTGCTGCCGGCCCCGGTCTTCAAGCTGACCGCCGACCTGCAAGCCCGCCGGCGCCTGGGCCTGACCGCGACGCTCGTGCGCGAGGACGGCCGCGAGGGCGACGTGTTCTCGCTCATCGGTCCGAAGCGCTACGACGCTCCGTGGAAGGAGATCGAGGCGCAGGGCTACATCTCCCCGGCCGAGTGCTACGAGGTGCGCATCGACCTGCCGCACCAGGAGCGCCTGGAGTACGCGGCCTCGAGCGACGACGAGCGCTACCGGCTCGCCGCCACGTCACCCGCGAAGACCCCGGTCGTCCGCGAGCTCATCGAGAAGCACCGCGGCGAGCAGATCCTGGTGATCGGGCAGTACATCGACCAGCTCGACGAACTGGCGGCGTCGCTCGACGCGGCCGAGATCACGGGTGCGACCCCGGTCGACGAACGTGAGCGGCTGTACGACGCGTTCCGAGCCGGCGAGGTGGACGTGCTCGTCGTGTCGAAGGTCGCGAACTTCTCCATCGACCTGCCGGACGCCACCGTCGCGATCCAGGTCTCCGGGTCGTTCGGGTCACGACAAGAAGAGGCGCAGCGCCTCGGTCGACTGCTCCGTCCGAACAAGGACGGCCTGCCGGCGTCGTTCTACACGCTCGTCGCGCGGGACACCGTCGACCAGGACTTCGCGCAGAACCGGCAGCGGTTCCTCGCGGAGCAGGGGTACTCCTACACGATCCTGGATGCCGACCAGGTCCAGGCGCCCGTGGGCTGACGTACGCACCGCTCTCAGGAAACCATTAGGGAACGGTCAGAAGATAGGACCATGAGCGATGGCCCCAAGATCCTGATCGTCGACGACGAGCCGAACATCCGCGACCTCCTGACGACCTCGTTGCGCTTCGCCGGGTTCGCCGTCCGTGCCGTCGGCAACGGCGCACAGGCGATCTCGGCCGTGCTCGAGGAAGAACCCGACCTGATCATCCTCGACGTGATGCTCCCCGACATGAACGGCTTCGGCGTCACCAAGCGCCTGCGGTCGTCCGGGTACACCTCGCCGATCCTGTTCCTCACCGCGAAGGACGACACCGAGGACAAGATCACCGGCCTCACCGTCGGCGGCGACGACTACGTCACCAAGCCGTTCTCACTCGACGAGATCGTCGCCCGCATCAAGGCCATCCTCCGTCGCACCATGAACGACGAGGAAGACGCGATCATCCGCGCCGGCGAGCTCACCATGGACCAGGACACGCACGAGGTCACGATCGGCGACGCGCAGATCGAGCTCTCCCCCACCGAGTTCAAGCTGCTCCGCTACCTGATGCTCAACCCGAACCGCGTGCTGTCGAAGGCGCAGATCCTCGACCACGTCTGGGAGTACGACTTCAACGGCGACGCCGGCATCGTCGAGAGCTACATCTCGTACCTGCGTCGCAAGCTCGACCAGTACTCGGCCGAGCCGATCATCCAGACCAAGCGCGGCTTCGGGTACATGCTCAAGGCGTCCAAGGCCTCGTAGCACCTCCGTTCTTCACGGCGGTCGTCCGGTTTCACCGGGCGGCCGCTGTCTATCGTTGGGGCAGCATGCACACGCGAATGAGCCGCTGGTGGGACGGGATCTCCCTGCGCACCAAGATCACCGGGATCACGGTGCTCCTGGTGGCGCTCGGCCTGCTCGTCGCCGGGCTCGGCACGATGACCGTCCTGTCGACGTACCTGATGGCGCAGCTCGACAACAACGTCAAGGGCACCACGGAGCAGCTCGAGGGCCAGAACATCAGCGACGGCGAGCAGTACTGCAAGCTGTCGGTCGTGCTGTCGCAGAGCGCCTACGTGGCCGCGTACGACGCCGACGGCGACCAGATCTGCCAGACGAAGGCATCGAGCCGCCCGGACATCCGCGAACTGGACTTCTCCGCAGCGGCGCAGAACGGTGCGCGCTTCTCGCTCTACGACAGCCAGCACAACCACGAGTGGCGTGCCCAGGTCATCCCGGCGTCACTGCAGAACCAGACGAGCGGCTCCACCGAGACCGGCTTCGTGCTCGTCGCGGTGTCGAGCGCCGACACGGACCAGACCATCGCCCGGTTCACCGTCATCTTCCTGGGCTTCGGCATCTCGGTGATCCTGCTCGGCGCCATGCTCACGCGGCTGCTCGTCACCGCCACGTTCGACCCGTTGCGCGACGTCGAGGACACCGCCGCACGCTTCGCCGCCGGTGACTTCAACCAGCGCCTCGAGGCCGACACCCCGAACACCGAGGTCGGGCGACTGAACCGCTCCCTGAACGTCATGCTCGAGCGCATCGACACCGCGTTCGAGGACCGCCAGCGCACCATCGACCAGATGCGCCGGTTCGTCGGCGACGCCTCGCACGAACTCCGCACCCCGCTGGTGTCCCTGCGCGGGTACGCCGAGCTGTACCGCATGGGTGCCCTCCGCAAGGAAGAAGACGTCGCCCAGGCGATGGAGCGCATCGAGAAAGAGGCGAAGCGGATGGGCCTGCTCGTGCAGGACCTGCTCCAGCTCGCCCGCATCGACGAGTCCAAGCCGCTCGAGCTCGGCCCGGTCGACCTCGTCGCGATCGCCCGTGACTCGGCGCTCGACACCATGGCGTCCAACCCCGACCGCGAGATCCAGGTCCTGGTCGAGGACGCCATGACGGGCGAGAGCGTGCCGCAGGCCGTGCGGCCGCCCGCGTCGTCGTCCTCGCTCTCGTCGGGGTCGTCGGACTCGTCGGGCTCCTTGTCCGACACGGGCGAGGTCCCCCCGGCATCGCCCACGTCGGCGAACACCACGGGTCCCATCGCGTTCTCGCGGCAGACGATCGCGCGGCTGCGTGCTCGTCGGACCCGGGCGATGGACATCGAGGCCGGTGCTGCCCCCACCGACGAGACGACGCCACTGCCGACGGTCGTCATGCCCCAGCGTCCCCCGATCGTGCTGGCGGAGGAGAACAAGATCCGCCAGATCGTCACGAACCTGATGGGCAACGCCATGCGGTTCACCGAGCACGACGACCCGATCGAGATCGGCGTCGGGGTGGACGACGACCGCGGCATGGCCCACATCGACGTCATCGACCACGGTGAGGGGATCCCGGCGCAGCTGCGCGACAAGATCTTCCAGCGGTTCTGGCGTGCCGACACTTCGCGCGCGCGGGACACCGGTGGCTCGGGCCTCGGGCTCGCCATCGTGTCGGGCATCGTCGCGGCACACCACGGCTCGGTCGAGGTCTTCGACACCGAGGGTGGCGGCGCGACCTTCCGCGTCTGGCTGCCCCTGCTGCCGCGCGACTACGCCGCCTGACGCGGGCGCCCGCCCGCGCGGGCGCGTCCGTCCGCGCGCGCGTCCGTCCGCGCGCCCGTCCGTCTCGCCCGAGGTTTCAAAATCTCGGCATCTCGCGCCACATCGCGCTCGGGTTCGGAACCTCGGCGTCCCGCACACGGCGAGTCGTGGAACCTCGACGGGGCAGGTCGACCGGATAGCCGCCCGTACGGAGCCGCGTCCCAACGATCAGCGAGGGCATTCCTCGACCAGAGCCGCGCGATGCCCTCGCCCCGGCCGGAGCATCGCGCACGAGACGCCGGGCCCGGCCACGCTCGGACGGTTGTGCGGAGAGCGACGCTGGGCGGGCCTCCAGTCCGACCCGACTGGGTCGGTGAGGTTCCACAACATGCCGCACGTTGACCGCCGAGGTTCCAGAGCCTGGCGAACCGGGCACCGAGATGCCGAGATTTCGGAACCTCGGGGGACGAGATCCGCGCCAGCCCCCCCCCCCCCCGCACGCGGAAGGGCCCCGCACGCGCAGCGTGCGGGGCCCTTCGAACAGGACTGCTTAGAAGTCCATGCCACCCGTCGGGTCGCCGGCCGGAGCGGCCGCGGCACGCTCGGGCTTGTCGGCGACGACGACCTCGGTCGTCAGGAACAGACCAGCGATCGACGCAGCGTTCTGCAGCGCCGAACGCGTGACCTTGGCCGGGTCGATGATGCCCGCGGCGATGAGGTCGACGTACTCGCCGGTCGCGGCGTTGAGGCCCCAACCTGCTTCGAGCTCGCGGACCTTGGCGGCCACGACACCCGGCTCGAGACCGGCGTTCAGCGCGATCTGCTTGAGCGGTGCGTCGATCGCGACGCGGACGATGTTCGCACCGGTCGCCTCGTCACCCTCGAGGGTGAGTGCGTCGAGCGCGACCTTGCCGGCCTGGATGAGGGCGACGCCACCACCGGCGACGATGCCCTCTTCGACGGCAGCCTTCGCGTTGCGGACGGCGTCCTCGATGCGGTGCTTGCGCTCCTTGAGCTCGACCTCGGTCGCGGCACCCGCCTTGATGACGGCGACGCCACCGGCGAGCTTCGCGAGGCGCTCCTGGAGCTTCTCGCGGTCGTAGTCGGAGTCGGTCGCGTCGATCTCGGCGCGGATCTGACGGACACGGCCGGCGATCTGCTCGGCGTCGCCGGCACCCTCGACGATCGTGGTCTCGTCCTTGGTGATGACGACCTTGCGGGCACGACCGAGCAGGTCGAGCGTCGCGTTCTCGAGCTTGAGGCCGACCTCTTCGGAGATGACCTGGCCACCGGTCAGGATCGCGATGTCCTGCAGCATGGCCTTGCGGCGGTCACCGAAGCCCGGGGCCTTGACGGCGACGGACTTGAAGATGCCGCGGATCTTGTTCACGACGAGCGTGGCCAGGGCCTCGCCGTCGACGTCCTCGGCGATGATCAGGAGCTGCTTGCCCGCCTGGATCACCTTGTCGACGACCGGCAGGAGGTCCTTGATGTTCGAGATCTTCGAGTTGACGATCAGGATGTAGGCGTCCTCGAAGACGGCTTCCTGACGCTCGGGGTCGGTGACGAAGTACTGCGACAGGTAGCCCTTGTCGAAGCGCATGCCCTCGGTCAGCTCGAGCTCGGTGCCGAAGGTGTTCGACTCCTCGACGGTGACGACACCTTCCTTGCCGACCTTGTCGATGGCCTCGGCGATGAGTGCGCCGATGGTCGGGTCTGCGGCCGAGATCGACGCGGTCGCGGCGATCTGGTCCTTGGTCTCGATGTCCTTCGCGTTGGCGAGGAGCTGGTCGGAGACGGCGGAGACGGCCTTCTCGATGCCGCGCTTGAGCGACACGGGGTCGGCGCCTGCGGCG
This sequence comes from Curtobacterium sp. PhB172, assembly GCF_003752545.1. Lineage (NCBI taxonomy): Bacteria > Bacillati > Actinomycetota > Actinomycetes > Micrococcales > Microbacteriaceae > Curtobacterium > Curtobacterium sp. PhB172. The sequence continues at coordinate 616,994 of NZ_RKIF01000005.1, read as the reverse complement.
ACGTTGCGGAGGCCCTCGCGGACGAGTGCCTGGGCGAGGACGGTCGCGGTGGTCGTACCGTCACCGGCGACGTCGTCGGTCTTCTTGGCGACCTCCTTGACGAGCTCCGCACCGATCTTCTCGTACGGGTCGTCGAGCTCGATCTCCTTGGCGATGGAGACACCGTCGTTCGTGATCGTGGGGGCGCCCCACTTCTTCTCGAGGACGACGTTGCGGCCGCGCGGGCCGAGCGTCACCTTCACGGCGTCGGCCAGCTGGTTCAGGCCGCGCTCGAGGCCACGGCGGGCCTCCTCGTCGAAAGCAATGATCTTAGCCATGTGAGTTCTCGTCCCTCCCGGACGTCGTGGGGTCGTGCTGGCACTCAACGTGAGCGAGTGCCAACGCCGATTCTGGCACTCGCCCGGTGCGAGTGCAACACGATCGGGAGGCTCGTCACGTCTTCCCAGGACACGCTCCGCCAACAGCGCACCCCGACCACCGCCACGGACCGCCCGCCACGCACGTCATGCAGCGCGGGCCGCGCACGACGAACGCGCCGCCCCTGACGGGACGGCGCGTTCGCGATGAGTGTCGTGCGTTCAGGCCGGTCGGACTGCCTCCGCCTGCGGGCCCTTCGACCCGGTGCCGACGTCGAACACCACTGCCTGGCCCTCCTCGAGGACCTTGTAACCCGACATGTCGATGGCCGAGTAGTGCACGAACACGTCCTGGCCTCCTCCATCGACGGTGATGAAGCCGAAGCCCTTTTCAGCGTTGAACCACTTCACGGTTCCGTTGGCCATGATCTCTTGCTCCCTGGTACTGCTGTGCGAACGACGTGTTCGCCGTCTGCAAGGGACTCTGCTCGAAGCGCGCCGATCCGGCAAGAGGTGTGACGTTGTTTCACGTCGATTCCGTCAGAAATCAACGTGCCCGAAACACGACCGTCACAAATGCGGGCGGGGAGCGCCCGCGGAATGCGGATCAGCCGGTGTAGTCGGCTCCGAGCACGACGCTCACGTCGGCGTTCGGGAACGCCGTCGACTGCTGCACGGCGGTGACCCCGAGCTGCTTCGCGATGCCCTGCGCGACCGCCGCCTGTGCGGCCTGCTGGTAGTACACGACCGTCGAGGTCGACCCGGTCGTGCCGGCGTCCCCGGTCGAGGCGACTCCCCAGCCGGCACCGGTCAGCGCCGCGCTGGCCCGGGCAGCGAGGCCGGAGGTGGTCGTGCCGTTCAGGACGACGACGGTGGTCGTGCCCTGCTGGGCCGGTGTCGCAGCGGCAGCGCCGGCGTCGCCGGCACCGGTTCCGGCCGACGAGGACGGGGAGGCCGACGCGGACGGCTTCGCGGTCGCCGACGACGTCGCCGACGCCGATCCCGAGGGCGAGTCCGACCCGCTGAACGAGTAGCTGCCGTTCAGGAGCGCGAGGGCGAGCACGCCGATGCCGACGAGCACACCGGTGGCGAGTGCCGCCCAGGCGAACGCGACCCAGCCACGGCCCCGGCGCTGTGCACCGCGGTGTGCGCCGACCCGGGGGCCGTCGGCGACGTCGTCGAACCGGTCACGGGGGAATCTGGTGCTCATCGTTCCTCTTCACGTCCTTCGGGAGCAGCACCGGGCGCGACGAAGCTGCGCGTCGCCCGGGCGCTGGTGCGCGCATGTCGGAGCCGCTGCAGCCTGGTGACGAGCTGCGGGTCGTACGCGAGTGCCGCGGGCGAGTCGATGACGCGGTTCAGCACCTGGTAGTAGCGCGCCGCCGACATCTCGAACTCGACCCGGATCTCCGCTTCCTTCGTGCGGTCGTGCCGTGCCCGGTCGTGCTCGAACGACAGCACACGCTGCGCGAGCTCGCTGAGCTGGTCAGCGCGGTGCTGGTCAGCGCGGTGCTGGTCAGCGCGGTGCTCGTCGGTGGGGCTGGTCACGGCGGTTCCGATCACGTATCGGGGAACGGGTCTCGCACATCGTAGGGGCGGAGCGCATCCGGACCCTGGCACGGCGCTGGACTGTCGCGAAGACCGGTCACAGGTTCGGGTCGCGGAACCAGCGCACGCGGGTGCCGAACGGGTCCGAGACGGCGACCGCGGTGCCGTCCATCGAGGCCGTGGCGAAGGCGTCCGGATCTGCGGGGTCGACGTCGTCGGGCAGCGTCGCCGCCACACCGCGCAGGATCCCGGTGCGTTCGAGCGCGATCCAGTGCACACCGCGTTCGCGGACGCGGTCCACGAACCGCTGGCGCTCGGCACCCGGCACGTAGACCAGGGTGCCGGTGGTCAGCACGACCGGCTCCACGTCGTCCGGCAGGGCGTCCAGTGCACGGTCGAGGTCACCCGGCAGCGTGCCGACGAGCCGGACGGGAGGCACGGCGAGCGTCGCGCGCGCCGCCTCGCGCATCAGGGCGATCCGGTCCGTCGCCTCGGGCGGGACGGCCTCGACCAACCGGTCGAACGCGCCGGGTGCGGCGAGGTCGATCGGGTTCGGGTCGAGGGCGATCCGCGCGCCGATTAGGATCGGCCTGCTCGCCGGAGCCGGAAGGGCCCCGGAGACGTCCGCGACGAGACGGACCGCGGGTTCGCCGACCGCCGTGTGCATCCGGACGAGCTCGGTGCGCGCCCCGCCGTGGTCATCGCGCCCCGAGGAGTCGGGGCGCGACGACGGCACCGGGGCGCGTTCCGCCGGCACCCGGGACTCCGACGTCCGGTGGTCGAGCGTCACCCGGTCCGGGATCGAGCAGAGCGACGCCGCCGCGCCGGCGTCGACGAGACCGAGCGGCCGCGAGGCCCGCTCGGCGAGCGCCGCGAACAGCGGGACGACGGGACCGAGCCGCCGCGGGTCGTTGGCCTGCACCGTGGCGGAGGCGAGGGCCGCGACCAGGGCGGGGCGGGCCTCCCGACCGATCGCGCGCAGCGCACCGGGGTCCGACGGGTCCGCACCCAGCCGCCGCGCGACCGCGAAGAGGAGTTCCGGCTGCCGCTGCTGCTCCGCGACCTCGTCGAGGAGCGCGACCAACGCAGGGTCGAGCGACCGCGCCCAGGCGGCGTAGGACGGGGACACGGCCTCGATGCGGTCGGCGTAGGCGGCGTACCGGCCGAGGGTGTCCATCAGCGCCCCGGGCGGTGCATGCCGACGTGCCGGATGCCGGCTTCGTCGTAGGGCGCCCCGAACCGGACGAAGCCGTGGCGTTCGTAGAGCGCGGCGACGTACTCCTGGGCGTGCAGGACGACGGTTTCGTGCCCGTGGGCCGCGAGCACGGCGGCGACGAGCCGGCCGGCGATGCCCTGCCCACGGTGGTCGGGGTGCGTCGCGACCCGGCCGATCACCCAGGACGGCGGCGGTGCGTCGGCCGGGTGTTCTTCGTCCGCAGCCGGTCGGATCAGGCGCAGGTACCCAACCGCTTCGGTGTCCGTACCGAACCACCAGTGCTCGGTCTCGGGCTCGCGGTCACGGCCGTCGAAGTCCTCGGCCGTCACCCGTTGTTCGAGTGCGAAGACGCGGTTCCGGAGCACCACGATGCCGTACAGTTCGTCCGTCGTCAGACGGGTCCAGCGGGCGTGGTGCACGGAATGCTCGGACATCGTCGCGAGTTTACTGAAGTGGTCGGGAGTGCCCGGAAGAACCCGACCGGAAGCAGGAGGAAACAATGGCATACAACGTCGACAAGTCCGACGCCCAGTGGCGCGAGGATCTCTCCCCGGACCAGTACGCCGTCCTGCGTCAGGCGGGGACCGAACGGCCGTGGACCGGTGAACTCCTCGACGAGGAGCGTGCCGGCGTCTACACCTGTGCGGCCTGCGGCGCGGAGCTGTTCAAGAGCGGCACGAAGTTCGACTCCGGCTGCGGCTGGCCGTCGTTCTACGAATCGGTGAACCCCGACGCCGTGCAGCTGATCGACGACAAGTCGCTCGGCATGGTGCGCACCGAGGTCCGTTGCGCGAACTGCGGTTCGCACCTGGGCCACGTGTTCCCCGACGGCTTCGGCACGCCCACCGGCGACCGGTACTGCATGAACTCGATCTCGCTGAACTTCGCGGAGAAGCCGGCCGAGTGAGACCCCGACGCCCTCACCGGTAAGATGAGCGGCGTCAGCCGGCATGGCGCAATTGGTAGCGCACCGTACTTGTAATACGGGGGTTGCGGGTTCAAGTCCCGCTGCCGGCCCCACAGCCGCCGTCGGGCGGAACGATGCCCCGGGTGATCACTCATCCGGGGCATCGGCGCGTGTGGAACACGGATCAGGGAGTGTTCCGGGCGCTGGACGCGGTAACCAGCCGGTCGTGCGACGAGGATGACACCTCACCGAACCGTGCGTCCACACCCGGACCCCACATCAGCGCGAATCCGCACGAACGTGCACGGATCTTCAGCGTCCGCCCGTGATCTTGCGCTCTCGCTGGGCGACGCCCGCGGTGCCGTACGGGTAGTCGTCGATGCGCGGGGCGCTGGCGTCGGTGAGCTGCGTGAGCTCCGCGTCGGTCAGCACGAGGTCAGCTGCACCGAGGTTGTCCTCGAGCTGGGACACCGTCCGCGCGCCGAGGATCACGCTCGTCACCGCCGGCCGGGCGAGCAGCCAGGCGAGGGCGACCTGCGACCGCGAGGCGCCGTGCGCGTCGGCGACCGCGGACACCGCGTCGAGGACGGCCCAGGTGCGCTCGTCACCGTTCCGTGCTTCCCACGCCTCCATGCCGCGTGCCGGGTTCTCGCCGAGGCGGGTGGAGCCGGTGGGCGCCTCGTCGCGCTGGTACTTGCCGGACAGCCAGCCGCCGGCCAGGGGCGACCAGGGCAGCAGGCCGATCCCGGCGTCGAGGCTGGCGGGGACGATCTCGTGCTCGATGTCGCGGACGAGCAGGTTGTACTGCGGCTGCAGGGTGACCGGCGGCGCCCAACCGTGCGCCTTCGCCTCGTACACGGCCTTCGTGATCTGGTACCCGAGGTAGTTGGAGAACCCGTACGAGCCGATCTTGCCGGCGGAGACCGCGTCGTCGAGGAACCGGAGCGTCTCCTCGATCGGCGTCAGGGCGTCCCAGGCGTGCATCTGGTACAGGTCGATGTGGTCCACGCCGAGGCGCTCGAGCGAGGCGTCGAGGGCGACCCGGAGGTGCCGGCGCGACAGGCCGACGTCGTTCGGACCGTCACCCTGCGGGAAGCGGCCTTTGGTGGCGAGCACGACCTGCTGCGCCTCGGTGGGGTGTGCCGCGAGCCAGCGGCCGATGATCCGCTCGGACTCGTTGCCCGAGTAGACGTCGGCCGTGTCGATCAGGGTGCCGCCGGCCGCGACGAACGTGTCGATGATGGTGTGGGAGGTGGGTTCGTCGGCTTCGCTGCCGAACGTCATGGTGCCGAGGGTCAGCGTCGACACCGATGTCCCGCTGTTGCCGAGGAGTCTGTAGTCCATGGCGGGGACGGTACGCGCGGTGTCCGGTGACAGAGGGGACCTGCGAGTACCCGTCAGCGCGACGAGGACAGCGTGCGTCGGTCAGGAACGCAGGAACGCCAGCGCGGCTTCGCGGAACGCCCGCGACGTCGGTGCGTTGAAGTGGTTCCGCCCCGGGATCTCGAAGAACGACGCGTCCGGGGCCGCCTGCGCCAACCGCACGGCGCTGTCGCGGATGCCGTCCTCGCTGCCGGCCGCCATCAGGATCGGCTGCGCGGGGGCGTTGTCGGGCGTCGGCTCGATGCTGTTCCGCATCCCCTCGACCATCGCCACGAGCGCCGCGAGGTCGTTCCCCTCGACGTTCCCCGCCATGGTCAGGTAGCCGTTCGTCACGCGGTCCTCGATCGGTGTGCCGTCCGCCAGGTACGCCTTCGCCTGGTCGACCCGCACGCGGCGCATCGGGTCGGCGTCGGGGATCCCGCCGAAGACCGCGCGGGTGATGCGGTCCGGCAGCCGTTCGGCGGTGTGCCAGCCGACACGTGCGCCGAGCGAGTACCCGAGGAACGCGACCTCGTCGAGCAGGTACGTGTCGATCACGGTGGTGACGTCCGCCACGAGCAGGTCCATCGAGTACGCACCGGGGTCGCGCGGCTTCGCGCTCGCGCCGTGGCCGCGCTGGTCGAACGCCAGCACGCGGTACCCGGCGCGGACGAGGTCGCGGGTCCAGCCGGAGGCGTGCCAGTTCAGCACCGCACCGGAGGCGAACCCGTGCACCGCGACGACTGCGGGGGCGTCGGGATCGCCGAAGTCGTAGGTCGCGATCCGGAGGCCGTCGGGCGACATCACGATGCGGGGACGGGGCGCTTCGGGGACGAGTGACATGTCCCCTCCAGGGTACCGGGGCACTGTGGTGGCCATGGACGGCTACGGCGGTGACCAGATCCGGGCGGCAGAGCGGCCGCACCTCGACGCGGGTGAGCCCCTCATGCAACGAGCGGCCGACGGGCTGGCCCGCATCGTCGGCGACCTGCTCGACGATCCGGCCGTCCGGCCGGGCGACGGACCGGGGTCCGTCCTGCTGCTGGTGGGCAGCGGCGACAACGGCGGTGACGCCCTGTTCGCGGGTGCGCGGCTGGCGGCGGCCGGGAGGCACGTGGCGGTCCTGCGCGTCGGCTCACGCGTGCACGAGGCGGGCTTGGCAGCGGCGCTGGAAGGCGGGGCGCGCCTCCTTGAGGATCCTGCCGGACCGGAGGCTGCGGTGACGGACGCGGCAATCGACGCCGACCTGGTGCTCGACGCGATCCTCGGGATCGGGGTGCGGGGGCCTGCGGCCCTCCGCTCCCCCGCCCGCGAGGTCGTCGACGCCATCCGTGAACTCGCCCGCGACCAGCGCGCACCGTTCGTCGTCGCCGTCGACGTGCCGAGCGGCATCGACGTCGACACCGGCGGGATCGCGGACGACCACGTCCTGCACGCCGACGTCACGGTCACGTTCGGCGGGGTGAAGGCCGGGTTGCTGACGGGGCCGGCCGCCACCCTCGCGGGACGGATCGAGCTGGTGGACGTCGGGATCGGTGCGGACCTGGCGACGATGGAGCCGCTGGTCCGCACCTGACCCCGATCCGTCAGCGCAGCCGTCCCTCAGTGGTGCTGGTACAGGACCGGCTCCGGCAGGCCGTGCTCGGCGCGGATGCTCCGCGCGATGCCCTCGACGGCGATGAGCGCGTCCACCACGAGCTCCGGCGTGACCGGGAACGGCATGTTGTGGATGGTCTCGCCCTCGACGGTCGCGGCCTCGGCCACGGCGCGGAGTTCCGTCGTGTCGTCGACGGTCAGGCCGATCTCGGTCAGGGTGTTCGGCAGGCCGACCTTCGTGGTGAAGACGACGAAGTCCTCGATCTCCTCGGCCGGTGCGCCCTCGAGCACGAGCTGCGCGATCGTGCCGATGTTGACCTTCTGCCCGTGCGCCAGGCCGTGCGCCTGCGGAGCAGCGGTCAGTCCGTTGTGGATCGCGTGCGCTGCCGCCAGTCCGCCGGACTCGAACCCGAGGCCCGACAGCAGGGTGTTCGCCTCGACGACCTTCTCGAGGGCGGGCGTCACGACCTTGGCCTTCACGGCCTCGATGGCCTGCGGGGCGTTCTCGTGCAGCAGCTTCCAGGACAGCTCGGCGAGCGCGACGCCGGTCTCGGTCTGCAGCCCACCGGCCATGGTGTCGGCGTTCGCACGCTTGGCGGCACGGGCCTCGACCCAGGTGGCCAGGGCGTCGCCGATGCCCGCGACCAGGAACTGGACGGGAGCGTTCGCGACGAGCTTCGTGTCGATGAGCACGAGGTCGGGGTTGTGCGGGAAGAACCGGTACTCGATGAACTCCCCTTCCTCGGAGTAGATCACCGCGAGCGCCGAGGTCGGGGCGTCGGTGCTCGCCGCCGTCGGGACACTCGCCCAGCGGATTCCGGCCAGGTGTCCGGAGGCCTTGGCCGCGTCGATCGCTGAACCGCCACCGAGCCCGACGACGACGTCCGCGTCGGTCGACCGGATCTGCTCGACGAGGTCGTCGACCGCCTTCGGAGTGGCGAAGCGACCGAAGCCGACCCGCTCGACCCGCAGGTCGGCCGCCTGGAAGCTCGTCGTCACCGCGGCCTCGACGATGCCCCACACGACGTCGTCGGCGACGATCAGGGGGCGCTTGCCGATGGGGGCAATGAACTCGCCGACGCGGGTGATCGCGTCCTTGCCCTGCACGTAGCGGGCGGGGCTCATCACGGTGCTGATGGGAGTGGCCATGGTTGCGGTTCCTTCCGGTTGTACGACACATGTCGGGGTCGCCGACGTCCCAGACGGTACGCGCGGGGCATGCGTGCGGCGTGCGAGTCCCGTGGGCCGTACATTCGGGGGCATGACGTTCAACGACGATTCGCAGCTCAAGGGCGGCAGGGTGAAGCGCCGGGGTCGGACGGCCGCGGTCGGCGGCGGTGCAGTCGGCGTCACGGCGATCGTCGTCTTCCTGATCGCGCAGTTCACGGGCTTCGACCTCAGCGGGTTCGTCGACGGCGGCAGCGGCACGACGCAGATCCAGCAGCAGGGCGAGACCGTGGACGCCGCGCCGGAGTGCCGCACCGGGCGAGACGCCAACCTCAAGGTCGAGTGCCGGATGGAGGGCGCCGCGGAGTCGCTCGACGGCTACTGGACGGCCGAGGCCCGGAAGCTCGGGATCTCGTACACGGCGCCGGACTTCTTCCTGTTCGACGGCTCGACCGACACGTCGTGCGGTCAGGCGTCCGCTGCAACCGGGCCCTTCTACTGCCCGCCGGACCGCGCGATCTACCTCGACACCGCGTTCTACGACGACCTGCAGTCGAAGTACGGGTCGTCGGGCGGGCCGCTCGCGCAGATGTACGTCGTCGCGCACGAGTGGGGCCACCACATCCAGCAGCTGCAGGGTGCCTTCGCGAGCACGGACCGTTCGGGCACCGGGGCGTCGTCCGGCAGTGTCCGCGTCGAGCTGCAGGCCGACTGCTACGCCGGCGCCTGGGTCGGCGACGCGGCGAACACCGAGGACGAGAGCGGCGAGACCTTCTTCGAGCCCATCAGTCGGTCCGAGATCGCCGATGCCCTGTCCGCCGCGAGCGCCGTGGGCGACGACAGCATCCAGGAGCGCTCGAGCGGCCGGGTCGACCCGGACTCCTTCACGCACGGGTCGAGCGAGCAGCGGCAGAAGTGGTTCGTCCGCGGCTACCAGCAGGGCGCGACGAGCTGCGACACGTTCAGCGTCCCCGGTTCGTCGCTGTAGCGATCAGCCCTTCGTCGGCGTGGGCGTCGGTGTCGCGCTCCGCGTGCGGGACGGCGTCGCGCTCGGCGTGGGGGTCGGGGTGGGCGTCGCCTCGGTGGCACCGGCCGCGGTGACCACGAAGGTGCGGAAGTCGTCGTTCGTGATCGGCGACGTGAGCTCGTACCGCTGCCCGTTGACGAGCACCAGTGGCGTGCCCGGGAAGTCGCTCAGTGTCGACCCGGGGATGTCCCCGCCGGACACCGCGGTCGTCTGCTCGTCGACCCACTTGCTGTAGTCCTGGTCGGCGATGCAGCTCGTGACGGCCCGGCGGTCCTGCAGGCCGGAGACCCCGGTGACGACCTTGGTGAGCTGCGCGTCGGTGAGCCCGGGTGTTCCTTCTTCCGGCTGCTCGGCGAAGAGCGCCTTGTTGACCGCGGAGAACTGGTCCGGCGAGTGCTCGGCGACGCAGGCCGCAGCGTTCGCCGCGCGGAGCGAGTACTTCGTGCCCTGCGAGCGGTTCGACAGGATCGCGACGGGGTGGATGTCGACGGTGGCGGCCCCGGAGTCGACGAGGCTCTCGATGTAGTCGCCGTTGGCCTGCTCGAACTCGCCGCAGGTCGGGCAGAGGTAGTCGACGTACAGCGTGATGCGCACCGTGCCCGCGCCGGCCGTGGTCGAGGCGCTCGGCGATGCACTGCTCGACGCGGTCACGGGCTTGAGCCCCTCGCCGAGGGTGATGCCGCCCTGCGACATCGTCGAGGGTCCGGGGCCTGCTGGCTTCACGGAGTCGACCAGGACGAGCGTGACGACGGCGGCCGCTGCGAGCAGGACGACACCGAGTCCGATCTGGAGTCCGAGCCGGGTTCCGCGCTGGCGGCGCTTCTGCTGTGTCCTGTGGCGCTGCGCTCGCTGTCGGGCGGCTTCGCGGCGCTCGTTCCGCGCGGCGCGGGCGTCACCCTCGGGGCGGTTGGTCATCGGTGCGTCGTCCTCCTGATCGGCGTCCGCACGACCTACCCCCGCTCGGCGGACGGACCCGGCGATTGTAGTGGGCCGCTCTGGGAACCACCCAACCACGCTCTGGGAACCGACCGGCCAGGTGGAAAACACTGGCGCACCCGCGAGAACTCGTGTTGTATGAACCTCGATGGTCGACGACGACCATCCGGGGCCCTCGCGGGCTGACCGCTTCACTCGGATCGTCCGGCACGTACCTGCCGGTGAAGAAAGGACCGAACGCTCATGGCGTCCGTCACCTATGACAAGGCAACCCGTCTCTACCCCGGAGGCAACCGTCCCGCGGTCGACTCCCTCGACCTGGACGTCGCCGACGGCGAGTTCCTCGTCCTCGTCGGCCCCTCGGGTTGTGGCAAGTCCACCTCGCTCCGCATGCTGGCCGGCCTCGAAGAGGTCAACTCCGGTCAGATCCGCATCGGCGACCGCGACGTCACGGACGTCCCGCCGAAGGACCGCGACATCGCGATGGTGTTCCAGAACTACGCGCTGTACCCGCACATGACCGTCGCCGAGAACATGGGCTTCGCGCTCAAGATCGCCGGTGTCGGCAAGGACGAGCGCGCCACCCGCGTGCAGGAGGCCGCCAAGCTCCTCGACCTCGAGGACTACCTCGGCCGAAAGCCGAAGGCGCTCTCCGGTGGTCAGCGTCAGCGCGTCGCGATGGGCCGCGCGATCGTCCGTCAGCCGCAGGTGTTCCTCATGGACGAGCCGCTGTCGAACCTCGACGCCAAGCTCCGCGTCCAGACCCGTACGCAGATCGCGTCGCTCCAGCGTCGTCTCGGTGTCACCACGGTCTACGTCACGCACGACCAGACCGAGGCACTGACCATGGGTGACCGCATCGCGGTGCTCAAGGACGGCATCCTGCAGCAGGTCGGCACGCCGCGCGACCTGTACGAGAAGCCGAACAACGTCTTCGTCGCGGGCTTCATCGGCTCGCCGGCGATGAACCTGCTGCCGGCCGACGTCGTCGAGGGCGGCATCAAGTTCGGCACGCTCAACCACGCGATCGACCGCGACACGCTCTCCAACGCGCGTTCCGCCCAGATCACCGTGGGCATCCGCCCCGAGGACGTCGTCGTGGCGCAGTCGGGCGAGGGCCTGCCGGTCACGGTCGACGTGGTCGAGGAACTCGGCGCCGACGGCTACCTCTACGGTCACGCCGACGTCAAGGGCACGCGCGTCGACATCGTCGCCCGCGTGGACGGCCGTTCGCACCCGTCGATCGGTGACACCATCGTGGTGACGCCGAAGTCGGGCCACGTGCACGCCTTCGACACCGAGTCGGGCGAGCGCCTGGACGACAAGGCCGTCGTCAGCGCGTAACCGAAGCGCACTCCCCGAGAGCCCGCGCCGCCTCACAAGGGCGGGTCGCGGGCTCTCGGCTGTCCCCCACGACACCGAAGGATCCACCGTGCCCGACTCGATGTCCATCACCGCAGCCACCGTCGACCCCGGCCTGCTCGACCTGCCGTGGGACCTGCCGCTGGCGGACTGGCCGGACGAGACCATCGTGGCCCTGCCGAAGGGCATCTCGCGGCACCTCGTGCGCTTCGTGCACCTGAGCGGGTACGTCGCCGCCGTGAAGGAGACCGGCGAGGAGATCGCGCGCTCCGAGTACGAGATGCTCCGCACGCTGCAGCGCATGGACGTGCCGTGCGTCGACCCCGTCGCCGTCATCACCGGTCGGGTCGACGCGGACGGCGAGCAGCTGCACCCCGTGCTCGTGACGCGGCACCTGCGCTTCTCGCTGCCGTACCGCGCGCTGTACTCGCAGACCCTGCGCCCGGAGACCGCAACCCGTCTCGTCGACGCCCTCGCGCTGCTGCTCGTCCGGTTGCACGTCATCGGCTTCTACTGGGGCGACGTGTCGCTCTCGAACACGCTCTTCCGTCGCGACGCGGGCTCGTTCGCCGCGTACCTGGTCGACGCCGAGACCGGCAAGCTCTACCCCGGTGGTCTGTCGAACGGGCAGCGCGAGAACGACCTCGAGGTCGCGCGCGTGAACATCGCCGGCGAGCTCCTCGACCTCGAGGCGGGCGGCCGGCTCGACGAGAACGCCGACCCCGTCGACGTCTCCAACCGGATCGTCGCGCAGTACCGGACGCTCTGGACCGAGCTCACGGGCACCGAGCAGTTCGACATCAAGGAACGCTGGCGCATCAACGACCGCGTCGAGCGGCTCAACGAGCTCGGCTTCGACATCGAGGAGCTCTCGATCCACACGACCGAGGGCGGTTCGCAGGTGCGGATCCAGCCGAAGGTCGTCGACGCCGGACACCACCAGCGACGCCTGCTGCGGCTGACCGGCCTGGACGCCGGCGAGAACCAGGCCCGACGCCTGCTCAACGACCTCGACTCGTACCGGGCACGCAACGGCCGCGACGAGCTCGACGAGGAGATGGTGGCGCACGAGTGGGTCTCGCGGGTCTTCGAGCCCGTGGTCCGCTCGATCCCCCGTGACCTGCGCGGTCGCCTCGAGCCCGCCGAGGTCTTCCACGAGCTGCTCGAGCACCGCTGGTTCATGTCACAGGAAGAGGAGCGGTCGGTCTCGCTGCCCGAGGCCACCACGGCGTACATCAACGACGTGCTGCGCCACCGCCGCGACGAGCGCCTGCTCATCAACCCGCCGACGTCGTCGATGACGCTGCCGATCCCCGTGGTCGACGACGCGGACCCCGCGGACGACGACGCCGACGTCCAGGACTGGCGCACCACCGTCTGACCCGCCCGCGCCCGCGCGTCCCGTCCCGCGCCGTTCCGCCGAGGTTCCGATATCTCGGAACCTCGGCGCGCAAGACGGCCGTGTGTGGAACCTCGGCAGAACGCACGCGGCGAGTCGTGGAACCTCGACGCGACGCGTGCGGCGCGTCGAGGAACCTGACGGACGCACAGGAGGCCCGGTGCCGGTCTCGCGGACCGGCACCGGGCCTCCAAGCAGTGACGTCGACGGCCCGCAGCGACGGGGCGGACGCCGGTGCGGCTACTCGGCGCGACGGCGCCGGGCGACCTCCCACAGGGTGACGCTCGCGGCGATGCCGGCGTTGAGCGACTCGGTCGCACTCGAGATCGGGATCGACACGATCGCGTCGCACGTCTCGGTGACCAGGCGCGACAGGCCCTTGCCCTCGGAACCGACGACGATCACGATCGGGCGGTCGGCGAGCGCGAGGCCGTCGAGCTCCACGTCGCCGTCGCCGTCCAGACCGAGGACGAACAGGCCCATCGACTTTAGGGACTTCAGCGTCTGGGTGAGGTTCGGGGCCATCGCGACGGGCGTGCGGGCCGCGGCACCGGCCGAGGTCTTCCACGCCGACGCGGTGACGCCGACCGAGCGACGCTGCGGCACGATGACGCCGTGTCCGCCGAACGCGGCGGTCGATCGGATGATCGCACCGAGGTTGCGGGGGTCGGTGATGCCGTCGAGCGCGACGAGCAGCGGGACCTGGTCGCGCGAGAAGGCCTGCTCGACGATGTCCTCGGACACGGCGTACTCGTACGCCGGCACCTTGAGCGCGACGCCCTGGTGCACACTGTCGTGGCCGGTGATGCGGTCGAGCTCGGGGCGCATGAGCTCGATGATCGGCACGCTGCGGTGGTTCGCGAGCGTCAGGATCTCCTTGACGCGGTCGTCGACCTCGATGCGCGACGCGATGTAGAGCGTCGTCGACGGGGTCTTCGTGCGCAGCGCCTCGAGCACGGAGTTGCGTCCGGTCACGAGCTCGGAGTCATCGGTCTTCCGGGCCGGCGGGCGACCGGTGCGGCCCTGCGGGGTGCTCGAGGAACCGTGACGGCCCTTGGCTGCCTCGAAGCGGTCCTTCGCTGCCTTGCGCTTGCCGGCGGGGTGGTACGGCCGGTCCTCGGCCTTCGGGGTCGGCTTGCGGCCCTCGAGCGCCTGGGCACCCTGACCACCGGAACCGACCTGCTTGTTGCCCTTGCGACCGGTGCGGACGGCGCCGGGCCGACCCTTCTTGCTTCCCGAGACGTTCTTCATGCGTAGCTCCTGTTCGGCACTGCCGTGTTCAGGCGATGCTCCAGCGTGTTCCGGACGGCGTGTCCTCGATCGTGATGCCCGCGGCGGCGAGGTCGTCGCGCACGCGGTCGGCCGCAGCGAAGTCCCGTGCTGCCCTGGCGTCCGCGCGCTCCTGCACGAGGCGTTCGACGAGAGCGGCGAGCGGGCCTGCCGAGGTGTCCTGACCGCCCCCCGACCAGTGGGCGGCTCGCGGGTCGATGCCGAGGACCTCTACCATGGCGGCCACCTGATGGTACGCGACCCCGAGCGTTTCCGCATCGTCGGCATCCAGGGCGGCATTGCCGGTGCGCACGGTCTCGTGCAGGACGGCCAGCGCCTGGGGCACTGCGAGGTCGTCGTCCATCGCGGCGGCGAAGGCGTCCGGCACGGCGGGGGCGTCGGCGAGGTGCACGCCTTCGAGCCGCACCTCGGCCCGCTGCAGGAACCCGTCGATGCGGTCGTAGGCGGCCTCGGCCTCGGCCAACGAGCCGTCGTGGTGGTCGATCGAGGAGCGGTAGTGCGCGGCGCCGAGGAAGTACCGCACCACGGCGGGACGGGCAGCGGCGAGGAAGTCGGCGGCGAAGATCGAGTTGCCGAGCGACTTCGACATCTTCTGGCCCTCGACCGTGACGAGCCCGTTGTGCAACCAGTACGACGCGAACGGGTCGCCCGCCGCGGTGGACTGCGCGAGCTCGTTCTCGTGGTGCGGGAACCGCAGGTCGAGTCCGCCGCCGTGGATGTCGAACGCCGGACCGAGGTACCGCCGTGACATGGCGGAGCACTCGATGTGCCAGCCCGGACGACCGGGGCCCCAGGGGGAGTCCCACGACGCGGTCGACGGCTCGCCGGGCTTCGCACCCTTCCAGAGCGCGAAGTCGCGGGCGTCGCGCTTGCCACGGGGGTCGGCGTCGGCGGCCTCGACCATGTCCTCGCGACGCTGCCGGGTGAGCGCCCCGTAGGACTCCCAGCTGCCGGTGTCGAAGTAGACGTCGCCCGAGTCGTCGGCGGCGACGTAGGCATGACCGCGGTCGATGAGCTTCGTGATGATGTCGTGCATCTGCGGCACGCTCGCTGTTGCCCGCGGCTCGTAGGTCGGGGGCAGGATGCCGAGGGCGTTGTACGCGGCGGTGAACTCGAGCTCGACGCGGTAGGCGCGGGCGAACCACGCCTCGTCGGTACCGGCGGCCAGGTCGAGCACCTTGTCGTCGATGTCGGTGACGTTCCGCACGAGGGTGACGCGCAGACCGCGGTACGTCAGCCAGCGGCGCCAGATGTCGTAGACCAGGGCCGAGCGCAGGTGCCCGATGTGCGGCGACGACTGCACCGTCGGACCGCAGACGTAGACGCTGACCTGTCCGTCGACCAGGGGGACGAGGTCGACGACGGCTGCGGCGCGGGAGTCGTAGAGGCGAACGGTCACGATCCCAAGCCTAGGACGTCAGGCCGGTCGGGTGACGGCCGTGGCGATCGCGGCGAGCCCCTCGCCCCGGCCGGTGAAGCCGAGGCCGTCGGTCGTCGTGCCGGACACCGCGACGGGGGCACCGACGACGGCGGACAGGGCGTCCTGCATCTCCGCACGACGGGCCCCGATGCGCGGCCGGTTCCCGATGACCTGGACGGTGACCGACACGGGGACGAGGCCGGCGTCGGCGAGCAACCCGACGGCACCGCGGATGAAGACGTCCCCGGCGGCACCGGCGTAGGCGGGGTCCGCGGTGCCGAACGTCCCGCCGATGTCACCGAGGCCACCCGCGGAGAGCAGGGCGTCGCACACCGCGTGCGCCACGGCGTCACCGTCGCTGTGCCCGGAGAGGCCGGGTTCGCCGGGGAAGTCGAGCAGGCCGACGCGGCACGGCGACTCGACGTCGAACGCGTGCACGTCGACCCCGAGCCCGAGCCGGACCGCCGAGGCACCGGGGTCGCCCGGGACCGTGGCGCGCGACCGGACGATCGACTCTGCTCGTCCGAGGTCCCACGGCGTCGTGATCTTGAAGGCATCGGCGTCGCCCGGGACGAAACGCACCGCTCCACCGGCCGCCTGGAACACGCCCGCGTCGTCGGTCTCGGGCTGCGTCGACACCGCGTACGCCCGCCGGAGTGCGTCGAGCGGGAAGCCCTGCGGCGTCTGGACCCCGATGAGCGCGGACCGGTCGACGGTCTCGACGACCACGTCGCCGGACACCCGCTTGACCGTGTCGGTGACGGGCAGCGCGGGGACGACGCCGTCACCGGTGCCGGTCGCGACCGAACCCTCGACCGCGTCGAACACCCGGTCGAACTGCGCGGCCGGCGTGAGGCACCGCGCCGCATCGTGCACCAGCACCGCGGTGACGGAGTCCGGCAGCACGCGCAGGCCGGCCTGGACCGAGCCGTGGCGATCCGTGCCTCCGGCGACGACCGCCGTGTACACGACCGCAGCACCCGCGACCGAGGCGACCACCTGACGGCAGTCCTCGAGCAGGGCCGACGGCGCGACCACGACGACCAGCGTCGGAGCCGACAACGTGAACAGCGGCTCGAGCGCCCGCGCGAGCATGAGCTGCCCCGCGACGGGCACGAACGCCTTCGCGGTGCCGATGCCGAGCCGGGTTCCGGACCCGGCTGCAACGACGACGACCGCCCGGTCCACCCCTTCGGGGAACCGTGCGGTCGTCGTGGTGTGCAGTGCGCTCAGGACGCGAGGACTTCGTCGAGGACGGTCGATGCCTTGTCCTCGTCGGTCTTCTCGGCCAGGGCCAACTCGGAGATCAGGATCTGCCGCGCCTTGGCCAGCATCCGCTTCTCGCCCGCGGACAGGCCGCGGTCCTGATCGCGTCGCCAGAGGTCGCGGACGACCTCGGAGACCTTGATGACGTCCCCGGAAGCGAGCTTCTCGAGGTTCGCCTTGTACCGGCGCGACCAGTTGGTGGGCTCTTCGGTGAACGGCGCCCGGAGGACCTCGAACACCTTGTCGAGCCCTTCCTTGCCGATCACGTCGCGGACTCCGACCAGGTCGACGTTGTCCGCCGGCACCTCGATCGTCAGGTCACCCTGCGTGACCCGCAGTTTCAGGTAGACCTTTTCCTCGCCCTTGATGACGCGCGTCTTGACTTCAGAGATGGTTGCCGCCCCGTGGTGGGGGTAGACGACGGTCTCGCCGACCTCGAATTGCATGTATCAGGCTCCGTTCCCAGACTTCCAGTTTACCACAAGGGGTGTTCGGGTAAGGGGACCCTCAGCACTGGGCCTTCCCGGTGATCGCTAAGATGGAGCGGGACCGTCTGGTCCTCATCGACTTACGGAGGAATCTCTTGCGAGCTCGGGTACTCGTGTCCGTCGCCGTTGCGGCAACCATCGCGCTGGGCGCCACCGGGTGCGAGTTCATGTCGCCTGCGCACACCGTCGACATCAAGCAGATCACCGACGGCGTGAACGTCTCGACCGGCAAGGTCGACGTGCGGAACGCCATCCTCATCTCGGACGACGGCGAGGGTGCGCGGTTCATCGGGACGCTGGTGAACAACTCCGACACCGACGGCATCACCGTGTCGGTCGAGATCGGTGGCGACACCGAGACCGTGCTGGTGCCGGCGAACTCGCACGTCGACCTGGCGAACGACTCGCAGCACGACACCCTCGACTTCGACGGCGCGGACGCGAAGCCCGGTTCGCTCGTCAAGGTGTACTTCTCGTACCCCGACGCCGAGGGTGTCTCGGCCAACGTGCCGGTGCTGACCACCGCGCAAGAGGAGTACGCCACCCTCGCGCCGACCTCGACCCCCGAGCCGTCCAGCCAGATCACGCTGCCGGTCGAGACCCCGTCGGCCACGCCGACGGACGGCGAGTAGCCGCACCGCGCACGCGCTTCAGACCGGGAGGCCCGGTGCGAGTCCCTGGGACTCGCACCGGGCCTCCTGTCCGTGCGTCTCAGGCCTCGATGCGGTACCCGAGACCGCGGACCGTCACCAGGATCTCCGGGGTGGACGGCACGCGCTCGATCTTCGAGCGGATGCGCTTGATGTGCACGTCGAGGGTCTTGGTGTCGCCGAAGTAGTCGGAGCCCCACACCCGGTCGATGAGCTGCCCACGGGTGAGCACCCGGCCGGCGTTCCGGAGCAGCAACTCGAGCAGCTCGAACTCCTTGAGCGGCATCGCCGTCTCCGACCCGTCCACCGACACCGTGTGCCGCTCGACGTCCATCCGGATGCCGCCGACCTGCAGGATCCCGCTGTCCGCCGGGTCGTCCTCGGTGCGTCGGCGCAGGACCGCACGGATGCGGGCCAGCAGCTCGCGCGTCGAGTACGGCTTCGTCACGTAGTCGTCCGCGCCGAGCTCGAGCCCGACGACGATGTCGACCTCGGAGTCCTTCGCCGTCAGCATGATGATCGGCGCGTTCGACCGGGTGCGGATCTGGCGGCAGACCTCGGTGCCGGAGAGCCCCGGCAGCATGAGGTCGAGGAGCACCAGGTCCGGGTTCTCCGAGTCGAACTTCGACAGCGCGGTCACGCCGTCGGCCGCGACGGAGGTCTCGTACCCCTCACGCTGCAGCAGGAACTCCAGGGGCTCGCTCAGGGCCGGCTCGTCGTCGACGATGAGGATCTTGGTCACGATGGCTGCTCTTCCAGTTGCTCTTCGAGTGCGGTGGTCAGTTCGGTGTCCGCCTCGGGCAGGCGGATGGTGAAGGTCGAGCCCTTGCCGGGCTGCGACCAGACACGGACGTCGCCGCCGTGGTTGCCGACGACGTGCTTGACGATGGCGAGCCCCAGGCCGGTGCCGCCGGTGGCCCGTGACCGTGCCGGGTCGACACGGTAGAACCGCTCGAACACGCGGTCCAGGTCGGCCTCGGGGATGCCGACGCCCTGGTCGGTGATCGCGATCTCGACGAAGCCCTTCGCGGACCGGACGCCCACGCCGACGCGGGTGCCGTCGGGCGAGTACTTCACCGCGTTGGCGATGAGGTTCGAGACGGCGACCTGCAGCAGGCCCGGGTCGCCCATCACCCGGAGCTTCGACTTCTTCGCCCGGATGATCTCGATCGAGCGGGCGCGCGCGACGACCTCGTTCGCGTCGACCGCGGCCTGCACGATCTTGTCGACACCCGTCTCCTCGCTGTTCTCCAACGCGTCGACCGACTGCAGCCGGGACAGCTCGATGATGTCCTTCGTCAGGGCGCCGAGCCGCTCGGACTCGGTGATGAGCTGCGCCGCGAACTTCTTGACGTGCTCCGGGTCGTCGGCCGCGATCACGAGGGTCTCGGACAGCAGGCCGATGGCGCCGATCGGGGTCTTCAGCTCGTGCGAGATGTTGGCGACGAAGTCACGGCGGACCTCGTCGATGCGCCGGCTCTCGGTCAGGTCGTCGGCCGTGATGAGCACGTACCGGTTGCCGAGCTGCGCGGCCCGGAAGCTGAGGTAGCCGATGAGCTCCCCGTGTCGTCCGCGTGGGAGCTCGAGGTCCTCCGCCCCCATCTCGCCGCTCTTGCGCACCCGGTCGACCAGGTCGAGGAGCTCCTGGTGCACGAGCCGGCGCCGCACGACGAGTCCGACGGTCAGCGCCTGGGGCGATGCGGCCACGACCGTGTTCGACGGGTCGATGACCACCGCCGGGTTGTGCATCGTCGCGATCACCGCTGCGACACCGTCCGGCAGGGTGCGTTCCGCCACGTCTGCTGCACGAGCCGTGCGCTCGGCGGTGATGATCAGCACCACGACGCCCGCGCCGAAGACCCCGCCGAGGAGCATCGACAGTGGCACGAGCCACGCGTTGTCCATGCCGCCAGTGTAGGGATGGTCATGCGGGGTTCCGGTACCGTTCACCCGTCCCGGAAGGCCGGATCGCGAAGCGTTCAGCCCCACGTCACCGTTCGTTCACCTGGGCTGACGACACTCGTCCGGTACGCAGAGAGAGGTACTCCCCCATGCGCGAAGTCTTCCAGCAGGAACTCCAGGACGTCCAGGAGCGACTGACCGAGATCGCAGGACTCGTCGAGTCCGCCATCACCCGGGCCACCCAGGCCTTCAGCGACTCCGACGTCGCCCTCGCCGAGGAGGTGATCGCCGACGACCAGAAGATCGACGAGGCCGCCAACAGCCTCGACGAGATCGCCATCGACATCCTGGCCCGCCAGGCACCGGTCGCCCGCGACCTGCGCGTCGTCGTCACCGCCCTGCGCGTGAGCTCCTCGCTCGAGCGCATGGGCGACATGGCCGAGCACATCGCGCAGCTCGCCCGCCAGCGCTTCCCCGAGAAGGTCGTGCCGAAGGGCCTCCGCGGCACCTTCAAGGAGATGGGCAAGCACGACGTCGCGATGTCGCAGAAGCTCACGCGGCTGCTCGCGACCGAGGACATCGCCCTGGCCGCGGAGATCCGCGACGAGGACGACGCCGTCGACGAACTGCACGCGAGCGTGTTCGACTTCGTGCTCGGCGAGGCGTGGAAGGGCGGACCCATCGACACCGTCGACGCCACCCTGGCCTCCCGCTACCACGAGCGCTTCGCCGACCACGCGGTGTCGATCGCCAAGAAGGTCGAGTACCTGGCGACCGGCGACTGGACCGGCGCCTCGAGTTCGACCGCCGCGGTCTGACCGCCGTGGTCTGACCGCGGCTGCGCGGTCTGCGAGGATCGACGCATGGCTCAGGTCGCGATCATCGTCAACGGCATGCCCGGTTCCGGCAAGAGCACGATCGGAGCTGCGCTGGCCGAGGTGCTCGGTTGCCCGTTCCTGTCGAAGGACCGGATCAAGGAGCCCCTCGCCGACATCGTCGGGCCGATGATCGCGTCGCGTCCGCTCGGTGGCATCGCGATGGACACCGTGTGGGCGATGGCCGGCGCGGTCGAGAACGGGGTCGTCCTGGACGCCGTCTGGGTCACCCCGGAGAGCCGGGACTTCCTGACCGCCGGGCTCCTGACGGCCGGTTCGCCCCGTGCCGTCGAGGTCTGGTGCCACGTCGACCGCGCCACGGCCGACGAACGCCTGCGCGACCGCTACGAGCCGGACGCTCCGATCCGGCACGAGGTCCACGGCGACCTGGCATCGATCCTCGACACCTGGGACACCCTCGGCCCCACCGCGGGGCCGACCGGGCTGCTCCCCGTCGTCCGCGTCGACACGACGAAGCCCTACGACGTCGGTGCCCTCGTGCAGGAGATCGCGTCGCACTTCGTCTGACCAGCCGAGGCTCGAGGAGCCGACCGCTCCGTCGAAGCGACACGTCGTCGGTGCGGTGATCCGTTCCTCCCGGCAGAGCGACAGGAGTCGGCGGAACGTTCGCGGCACCCTGTCGCTTTCGCGAACCCACCAGGTCGAACGAAGAACGCCCCGCCCGGAGACCGGGCGGGGCGTTCATGCGTGCGGTGCTACTTCTTGGCGCCCTGGGCAGCCACGGCGGCAGCGCCGGCGGCAGCGGCCTCGGGGTCGAGGTAGTACGCCGGCTTCGTCGGACGGAAGTCGTCGTCGAGCTCGTACACCAGTGGGATGCCCGTCGGGATGTTCAGGCCGGCGATGTCGTCGTCGGAGATGTCGTCGAGGTGCTTGACGAGCGCGCGGAGCGAGTTGCCGTGCGCGGTGACCAGCACGGTCTTGCCCTCGCCCAGGTCCTTCGTGATGTCCGACTCCCAGTAGGGCAGCAGCCGGTCGATCACGAGCTTGAGCGACTCGGTGCGCGGCAGCTGGTCGCCGAGGTCGGCGTAGCGGCGGTCACCGGCCTGCGACCACTCGGCGCCGTCGGCGATGGGGGGCGGCGGGACGTCGAACGAACGGCGCCACTCCATGAACTGCTGCTCGCCGTACTCGGCCAGCGTCTGGGCCTTGTCCTTGCCCTGCAGGTCGCCGTAGTGGCGTTCGTTGAGGCGCCAGTCCCGCTTGACCGGCAGCCAGGCGAGATCGGCCTGGAGCAGCGCGATGTCGGCCGTCTGGATCGCGCGGGTGAGGAGCGAGGTGTACAGGACGTCGGGGACGATGCCCGACTCGGCGATGAGGTCGCCGGCGCGCTTCGCCTCCTTCTCGCCCAGCTCGCTGAGCCGGACGTCGACCCAACCGGTGAACAGGTTCTTCTGGTTCCAGTCACTGTTTCCGTGACGGAGCAGGACGAGCGTGGAGGTCATGCTGCCGAGTCTACCGAGCGTCGGCAGGCCCGTACCCTTGACGTCATGCCCATCGGGAACGTGACGCGCGGAACGACCGGGTACAACCGGCTCCGCCGTGTCGACCGGTGGATCGCGTCGCTGCCGGCGCTCCGCAAGGCCGACGACCCGCTGGTCGCCGACGTCGGGTACGGGGCCTCGCCGACGACGACGCTCGAGCTGCGCGACCGTCTGGCCCTGGTGCGTCCGGACGTCGAGGTCACCGGCATCGAGATCGAACCGGCACGCGTGGCGTTCGCGAACGCGGGCACCCGCGACGGCGTGACGTTCCGGCTCGGCGGCTTCGAGACGCCCACGCCCGGGCACCGCCGACCGGCCGTGATCCGGGCGTTCAACGTGCTGCGGCAGTACGACGAGTCCGCCGTGGTGGGGTCGTGGCGGATCATGCAGGACCGGCTGCAGCCCGGCGGCGCGCTGGTCGAGGGGACGTGCAACGAGGTCGGGCGGGTGGCCTCGTGGGTGACGCTGGACGAGCACGCGCCGGTGTCGTTCACGGTGTCGCTGCGGCTCGCCGGACTCGACGTGCCGTCGATCGTCGCCGAACGGCTGCCGAAGGCGCTCATCCACCGGAACGTGCCGGGTGAGCGGGTGCACGCGTTCCTGCGCGACCTCGACCTGTCGTGGGCGGTCGCGGCGCCGCTCGGCACGTACGGGCCCCGGCAGCGGTGGATCGCCACGGTGCGGGGCCTGCGCGACCGCGGGTGGCCGGTGCTGCACGGGCCGACCCGGTGGCGGCTCGGCGAGCTCAGCGTGCCGTGGGCCGCGGTCGAGCCCGCCACCTGAAGGGGGCGAGTCTCGCGCTCAGCGACTGATCTCGCGCTCCGGGGCCCGAGAAGTGTCGCTCAGGCCGAGTCTCGCGCCAGCATCGACCCCGGACGGAGCCTACGAGCGCTTGACGGCTCCGAGCCGGGGCAGCCGCGGGACGTTCGCCGTGGCGCCGGCCTCCGGCGGGACGATGGTCTCCTGCGCCGCCGTCACCACGACGTCGTCGGCGGTGAGCGTCAGCGTCGCGGTGGGGTCGAGCGAGCGCTTGACCACGGCCAGTCCGATCGGGCCGAGCTCGTGGTGGACCGCCGAGGCCGACAGTCGCCCGACTTCCTTGTCGCCGAGCATCACGGGAGTCCCCGGGGCCGGCAGCACGGCGTCGGAGCCGTCGAGGTGCAGCTGCACGATCCGACGCGGCGGGTGCCCGAGGTTGTGCACCTTCGCGACGGTCTCCTGCCCGCGGTAGCAGCCCTTCGTCAGGTGCACGGCGGAGCGGAGCCAGTCGAGCTCGTGCGGGATGGTGCGCTCGTCGGCGTCGGACAGCGTCGGACGCCAGGCGGCGATCCGCAGCGCCTCGTACGCGAGCAGCCCCGCGACGGGTTCGTCCGACGCAGCGATCGCGGCCGAGGTGCCGGGCGTGACCACGGCGATGCAGAGGGTCCAGTCGGAGCCGGGGTGGGCCTCCTGGGCGGCGTAGCTCCACCCACCGGGTGTGACGGCCGCCCACGGGTCGACCCACTCGACGACGGGCGGGTCCGGCAGGACGGTCGACGCGAACGGGGCGGCCTCGCCGAACCAGCCGATGGTCGCGAAGTCGGCCGAACGGTCGGCGACCTCGACCCGGAGCATGAAGCGCATCGAGTCGAGCCAGGCGGCGAGCGGTGCGGCGTCCTGCGGCTCGGTGAGGAGCCACGCGATCGCACCGTCGTCGACCACGCGGGCGGCGTGCTCGACGCGGCCGGACTGGTCGAGCACGAGGGTCTCGGTGCTGACGCCGGTCGGCAGACCGGTCAGCTGCTGCGAGGTGATCGAGTTGAGCCAGGACAGGCGGTCCGGGCCGGAGACGGTGACGACACCGAGGCCGAGATCGACGACCGCGCGGCCACGGGCCAGCAGCCGCTGCTCACCCAGGGGGTTGCCGAAGTGAGCTGCGGGCGCGTCGGGCGCGTCAGATGCCGCGACGAACCCGTCGCGCACCGCGAACGCCGACATCAGTCGACCTTCGCGAGCTGCCCCGAGGCGTGCGAGGTGAGTTCGCGGCCGAGCGCGGCGATGTCCCACGCCCAGAACAACTTGCCCTCGACCAGGCCGTACAGGCGGGTCGCGGCGGAGTAGTCCTTCGCGTTCGGCGAGCGCATCACGGCGTCGGTGGCCAGGTCGATCCGACCCTTGAGGACGCGGCCGACGTAGAGCTCGTTGACGCCCGTCGGGTGCACGATCGCGGCTTCGACGTCGAAGCCGTCGGTGGTGTTGCGCAGCGCCTCGACGCTCTCGACGGTGGTGAACGGGGTCGGTCCCTCGCCCAGGAGCATCGCGGGGCCGCGGTCACCGGGTTCGGTCGGACGATCGATCCGCCAGTAGCCCATCTCGGCGGCGAGCGGGGTGTGGTCGTCGTCGAGCAGCCACGTGGTGGACGAGTAGTTGAGGTACGGAAGTCCGTCGTGGCTGAAGCTCACGCGCTGGCCGAACTCGTAGGTGCGGGGCGCCTCTTCGTCACCGACGGGGTACTCCACGACGCCGGTGCCCTCCCAGACGCCGACGAGCCACGACAACGGGACGAGTTCGGGCGCCAGGCCCTCGGGGAGCTCGATCAACGCTGACCCTTGAACAGCTTCACGACGACGACGACCGAGATGAACGCGATCGCGAGCGACGCCAGACCGAGGAGGCCCACGTAGAACAGCTCGAGCGCAAGCAGCGAATCCATGCCCCGGAGTCTACGCGGCTCGGCTCAACGCGCCAGGAGCACCACCGCGGTGACGAGCACCACGACGAAGGCACCGGACGAGGCGATGCTGATCCGTTCGACCAGTCCGTCCTTCGTCGCGGTGATGAGCTGGAGCACGAAGCTCACCATCACGCAGGCGACGAACACGAGCAGCAGCCAGGCGAAGGCGTCGCGCTCGGCGAGTGTCAGGACGAGCACCGCCCCGACGACGGCCAGGATCCAGACCGGCAGGACGGACGTCAGCTTGAGGCGCCGCTGGTCGGTGGGCTGCACTGGCTGGGTCACGCGTTCCATCATGACAGGGGTCACGCCCGGCGCGCAGGCACAGCGACTGCGCGCCCGGCGCGCGCTTGCGGGTTGCCGCGCAAACCGTCCGGCCGGATGAGGACTTCCCGAGCATCACTAGGATGTGTCCACGACGTCATCCACCTGCGGAGGTCCTGTGGCACAGCTCCTGGTACTCACCTCGACCGCGCCCGGCGACGTCCTGCCGAGCCTCGGTCTCCTGAGCCACAGGATCCGTCACGTGCCGGCCGAGGCCGCACAGCTGGTCAACGCGCCGCAGAGCGACCTGATGTTCGTGGACGCCCGCACCGACCTCGTCAGCGCGAAGGCCCTGTGCAAGATCCTCGCCTCGTCCGGCTCGACGACGCCCATCGTGCTCGTGGTGACCGAGGGCGGCCTGACCGCCGTCAACAGCGAGTGGAACGTCGACGACGTGGTGCTCGAGAGCGCGGGCCCCGCCGAGATCGACGCCCGCATCCGGCTGTCCGCGGGCCGTGCGGCCAAGGGGCAGTCCAGCTCGAAGATCCAGGCGTCGGGTGTCGTCATCGACGAAGCCAGCTACTCGGCGAAGGTCCGCGGCCGGCCGCTCGACCTGACGTTCAAGGAGTTCGAACTCCTGCGCTTCTTCGCCACGCACCCGTCCCGGGTCTTCACGCGCGAGCAGCTGCTCAGCGAGGTCTGGGGCTACGACTACTTCGGTGGCACCCGCACGGTCGACGTGCACGTCCGACGTCTCCGCGCCAAGCTCGGCGACCTCGAGTCGCTCATCGGCACGGTCCGCAACGTCGGGTACCGCTTCAACGTCTACGACGACGAGGCCGAGCGCCTGATGGGCCAGTAGTGCCGGACCTCGCACGGTTCGTCGTGCCCGGTGAAGCACCGCCGTTCTCGGACCAGACCCTGGTCGACGTCCGCGCGGGGCGCGCGACCGTCCTCGCCGTCGACGACGGGGTCGCCGTGGTCCGTGACGGCGAGCTGGAACTCGTGGTCGACCGGGAGGCCCGTGGTCGCGGCACCGGCACCTCCCTCGTCACGCAGGCGCTCGCCCTGGGCGGCGGGGCCGCTCCCGTGCTCGCCTGGGCACACGGGGACCACCCCGCAGCGCGGGCCCTGGCCGATCGGTTCGGCTGGCGCGCGGTTCGGACACTGCTGCAGCTCCGGGCGCCGATCGACGGCGCCGGGCCCTCTCCGGACGCGGCTCCTGCCGACGTGCCGGTCGGGTACAGCCTGTCCGCGTTCTGGCCCGGCACCGAGGACGAGGCCGACTGGCTCGCCCTGAACGCCGCGGCCTTCGCGCACCACCCCGAGCAGGGCCGCATGACGCTCGACGACCTGCACGCCCGCGAGTCGGACGCCTGGTTCTCCGGCGAGGACCTGCTGCTGCTCCGCGACGCCTCCGGGCAGCTGGCCGGCTCGTGCTGGCTCAAGGTCGAGGACGGCATCGGCGAGTTCTACGCCGTCGCCGTCCGGCCCGACCTGCAGGGGCAGCGGCTCGGCGGGGTGCTCATGCGCGCGGGGACGGCTCGGCTGACCGGGCGTGGGCTGACCGCCGCCGCACTGTACGTCGAGGGCGACAACGAACCCGCGCTGGCGCTGTACCGACGGTCCGGGTTCGAGCAGTACGCGATCGACGTGCAGTACGCCGCGCCGGAGCAGGCGGAGGCGCCGACCGGCCGGTAACATTGCGTGGTCGGCGAGGGGTCGGCCAGCGGGGGAATCGGGAAGTCGGGGACGCAGTGGCGCAGTACGGTCAGGGTGAGCCACTCGGTGCGTCGTACCGGTTGGTCGAGCTGCTCGGGACCGGTGCCACCGGCGAGGTCTGGCGGACCGAGCACACCGCGACCGGAGAACACTTCGCCGCGAAGCTGCTCCGTGCCGAGCTCGCCGCCGACCCGCAGATCGTCGAACGCTTCGTCCGCGAACGCTCGGTACTCCTCGCACTGCAGCACCCCTCGATCGTGCGCGTCCGCGACCTCGTGGTCGAGGGCGACCGGCTCGCGATCGTCATGGACCTGGTGCCCGGCGGGTCCGCGCGCGATCTGCTCGCATCGACCGGGCCGCTGACCCCGCGGGACGCCCTGACGATCACCGCCGAGACCCTCGACGCCCTCGCCGCAGCGCACGAGCGCGACGTGACCCACCGCGACGTCAAGCCCGACAACGTCCTGCTCCAGACCCCCTGGGTCCCCGGTGCGTCCGGCGACGTCCGGGTCACCGACTTCGGCATCGCGTCGGTGGTCGCCGAGCGGGAGCGCACCACCACCGGGCTCCTCGGCACGCCGCAGTACATGGCCCCCGAGTCGATCAGTCACGGCCGCGCCGGTCCCGCTGCGGACGTCTACGGCGCCGGCGTGATGCTCTACGAGCTGCTGTCCGGCCGCACGCCCTTCGCCGGGCCCGGCACGGACTTCGCCGTCGCGTACCGGCACGTCACCTCGAACCCACCGCCGCTCGACGTGCCCGATGCGCTGTGGTCCGCGGTGTCCGCCCTGCTGAAGAAGGACCCGAACAGCCGTCCGGCAGCAGCGGACGCCGCGGCGACCCTGCGCCGCCTCGCGCGCTCCCTCGCCTCGGCCCCTGCGATGCCCGCGACGAGCGACCCGGATGCGTTCGACGAGGTCGAACGGCCCGCCACCGTGGTCCGCGGGCTCCGCCCCGATGGCGACGCCGACCGGGGCGGCACCGGGGTTCCGGAAGACGCAGCGGTGGTGGCCGGGCCGGCTCCGGAACTCGGCCCCGCCGGGTCGCAGACGGTCATCCGGCCGATGGCCCGACAGCCGCTGCCCACCGCCCCCGCTGCCGAGTCGGCACCGCCGCGTCGGTTCGCTCGTCCCGAGTGGCTGACGGACCGTGCGCTCCTGTTCGGTGGCATCGGCGTCGTGCTCGTCGCCGCGCTCGTCGTCGGCGGGGTCGTCTGGCTGCCCGGTGCGCTGCGGAAGACGCCGGGTAGCGGCACGGCGACCGCCCAGGCCGCCAACGCGTACCAGCAGGACCGCCCACTGCCCACGGGCCTCGCGACCACCCGCCGTGCCACCATCGACCCGGCGAAGGGCACCGTCGACCTGCGCGTCACGTACGCGGCGCAGGCATCGGCCCTGACCGGTCCGTTCCTCGAAGTCGTGCCGGGCTCCCGCTCGGGGGCGTCCTGCCCCGCGGTCACCTGGAGCGGCGAAGGGATCACGGCGAAACGCAACCAACCCTCGCTGACCGGTGTCGACACCACGTGCGCCTGGAGTCTCTCCGGCGTCGAGGTCCCCGCCGGCGGTGACGTCACGGTCGAGGCCTCCGTGCCGCTCGCATCCGTCACGGACGGCGCGGCGCTGCAGACGTGGCTCGACGGCGTGGGCGAGGCGACCACCACTGCCCTGACCGACGACTCCGTGCGCGGGACCGCGTACCCGGTGCAGCGGTTGCAGGGCATCGAGGTCCGGACGCCCGACCGCACGGTCAGCCAGACAGCGCTGCCGGTCACGCTCGTGCCGGTGTGGCCGAGCGGCGCAGACGAACTCAACCCGCTCTACCGCAGTCCCGCCACCGGTCGTCCGTCACAGATGCTCGTCGACGTGGCGGGCGGGGAGTCCGGCGTGCGGTTCGCCGACGCCTGCTCGGGCGCGTTGGCCGTGTCGTCCGACGGGCTCGTCGTCACCGCGCTGTCCGTCGCCCCGTCGTGCACGGTCCGGGCGACGGTGGGGAACTTCACGAACCTCGAGAGCTCGCCCTTCGGGATCACGACGCGCGACTGAGCGCGCTCTGGTCGTGACTGCGGGTCGACCCTGCGGTCCGTGGCGGACGCGGCCACGGGCCTCCAGGCCGAAGGTCTCGGTGTCTCTCGGTCAGTTGCCGGCGGATGCGGTCTGCACGAGGCGGACGGCGCCGCCGGAGGACGCGTACCCGCGACCCACGGTCAGCGCCACCGGTGCGCGGCGCGGGAGCGTGACCCCGAGCAGCTCGCCGTCGTAGTCGACGTCCGGCTGCAGGAGTACGCCGCATCGCGACTTGCGGACCGCTCGGGTCCAGTGGCTGTAGAGCGACCGGAGGTCCGCGGAGCGGCCAGCCGCCACGACGCAGAGTCCGGGGCGCTCGGTCGTGAGCAGCGTCGCGATGGCCTGGTCGCCGTCCTCGAAGCGTTCGGCGTCGTCGATCAACAGCAGCACCGGTCCACGCTCGAGCCGCAGCCCGGCCAGCAGGGCCGGGACCTCGTCCGGGCCCACGGCGATCCGGTCGAACGAACCCGAGGCGAGCGGCGACCGGCGGTCGCAGATCGCCCAGACTGCCGGACGAACGCCCTCGGCTGTCCGCGCGAGCTCGGCGACGGCGAGGAGCACGCTCGACTTACCGGACCGGGCCGGGCCGGCGACGAGCACGTGTTCGCCGTCGTAGACCTCGACGCACGCCGGCTGCAGGTCGTCCTCCGCGATGCCGATCGGGATCCGCCAGGGCTCTCCCGCGAACACCGCTCCGGCGCCGAGCTCGTCCACGAGCACGGCATCGGGCAGCCGACCGACCGCGCTCGCCTTCCTGCTGCTGCCCGAGCGGATCTCCGCGATCCGTGCGACGGCCTGCGCGAGCGGGACGTCCGGTGTCGCGACGTGCGACTGCAGCCGCCTGGTCGAGTCGATGAAGCGGCCGGGCACCGGCGGCGGGACGTCCTTGGGGCGGACCCCGATGGACGCGTAGTCGTACGGGTCAGCGAGGCGGAACATCCACTTCTGCGTGGTGACCTCGTCCATGGCGGAGGGAACCGCCTTCGCGCGGGTCGTCGAGACCGCGAAGGAGATGCCGAGCGCGGGACCCTCGGCGTACACCCGGTAGAGCGCGTCGAGCAGCTGCTGCCCCTCGAAGTCCTGGTACTCGTCACGCAGGGCGGCGAGGCCGTCGATGAGCACCACGGCACGGCGCCCACCGGGTGCCGCACGACGACGCTCGAGCTCGACGCGGAGGTGCCGCAGGAACCGCGTCTGCAGCTCCCCCGCACCCGCACCGGAGCCGACGTAGGCCGTCGCGTGCGGCAGCTGCGCGAGTGGAGCGAGGTCCCCCGGGCCCATGTCGAGCACCAGGAGGTCGAGCTCATCGGGGCTCGACGACGCCGCGAGCTGCAGCGCGATCGTGGCGAGGGCGGTGCTCGTCCCGCTGCCCGGGATGCCCATGAGCATGAGGTTGCCCTCGTCGAGGTCCCAGCCGCTGGTGACCTGACGCTGGTGGTCCGGGTCGTCGGCGAGGGCGACGGGCACCGTCGCGGGGCGCGGGTCGGTGCCCGGGCCTGCGGCGGTTCCCGGGCCTGGGGCGGTGAGGGCCGCCAGTTCGACGCGCTCGCCGAGCGCCTCGGGCCAGATCGGACGCGGCGGGGCGTACCCGGCTGCCGCGTTGGCCTGCCCGATCGCTTCGATGAGCTGGTCGAGGTCGGTGACGTCCGACGCGGTCGGAGCCGGAGCCGGCATCGGAGCGGGGACGCCGAACACGTCGGTCGGCCGGACCGAGACCGGCTGCTCGGCACGCTCGTCACGGGCCCGGCCGGTGACGAGGGCGGTCTGCACCGGGGTGATGTCGTCCTGCCCGAGCTTCACGTAGGCGCGGCCGGTCTGCTGTCGACCGATCCCGGCTGCGGCGGGGACACCGATGACGTTCGTCGAGTCCTCACGGCTCTGCACCCGCAGGGCGACCCGCATGTTCGTGTTCGCGAGGATGTCCTCGCTCACCACACCAGCCGGCCGCTGGGTCGCCAGGATCATGTGGACGCCGAGCGTTCGGCCGACGGCCGCGATGCTGACGAGCGACGTCAGGACGTCCGGGAAGTCCTTCGCGAGCATCGCGAACTCGTCGACGACCAGCAGCAGCCGCGGCATCGGCTCGACCGGCTTCGTCGCCAGGTAGGCATCGAGGTTGTCGATGTCGGCTCCGGCTGCGGCGAACACCCGCTGGCGTCGTTCGAGTTCGGCTTCGAGTGCCCGGATCGCACGGTCGGCGAGCTGTTCGTCGAGGTTGCTGATCGTGCCGATGGTGTGCGGGAGGCGCTCACACGCTGCGAAGGCCGCACCACCCTTGAAGTCGACGAGCAGGAAGTTCAGGCGCGTCGGGTCGTTCCGCGCGGCGAGCCCGGCCACGAGGGACCGGAGGAACTCGCTCTTGCCGGAACCGGTGGTACCGCCGACCAGGCCGTGGGGGCCGTCGCGGACCAGGTCGATCTCGAGCACACCGCTCTCGGACGAGCCGATCGGGGTCGAGAAGCCGGTGCGGGCGTCCCACGCCGTGCGGATCCCTTCGCTCGACAACAGCTCGGGCAGGCGGACGAGCGACGGCAACGAGGCACCGGGCACCGTGAGCTCGGGGTCGTCGAAGTGGGCGACGCTCCGGGCACTGCGCTCGGCGGTCTCGACGCTGAGGCCGGCGAGCACGACGTCCTCGACACGGGTCCGGTCCTCTGGGCGGTAGACCGTGGCGGCGGCATCGGCACCGACCGTGATGATCGACGTGCAGGCGGCGGGGAGCTGCTGCTCGTTCGTCGCGATGACGATCCCGCTCACCCGGCGTGGTCGCTCCCCCGGGCGCAGGGACTGCCCGGGCACCGAGCGGCCCTGGCCGAGCAGGTTGCGGGCAGGGGCATCCCGACCCTCGGTGAGCACCTCGGAGTCGACCACGACGAGCAGGTTCGGCGTCGGCAGCTCGTCGAGCGACTCCCGCAGGCCGCGCAGCATCGCCGCGCTCTGGTCGCGTTGCGCCGACATCCAGCGGGCGCCGGTACTGCTCCCCGCCACACGCGCGTGCGGCAGCCAGGAGGCCCACCCCCAGTCCTCCGCGCGGCCCGCGTCGCAGAAGACGCCCACCGTCAGGTCCGCGGGACCGCAGTGCACGGTGGCCTGCGTGAGCAGGCTTCGCGCCAGGGCGAGGGCGCCCTGACGATCGCCGACGATCCCGACGACGCCGGCGTCGGACAGGTCGGCCACCACCGGCGCGGCCGTCAGACGGCTGTCGGCGATGGCGGCCTTCGCCTCGTCCTCGAGCTTCGCGGACGCCGCACGCTGGTCGACCTCGGGTCGCCAGGGAGCGTCTCCGGTGCCGGCGTGCAGGCTCAGGAAGTCCTCGTCGTCCGAGCGACGCTGCCACAGCAGTGTGGTCGGCACTTCGGCTCGCCGCACCACGGTCGCCGGGTCGGGCACGAGCTCCTGGCGGCGGGCAGCCTCGACGGCCGCGGCTTCGGAGATCTCACCGCGGAAGGACTCCACGGCCTCGGCGAAGCGGGTGTCCTCTTCTTTGAGGTTCTTCGCGCGGCGGTGCTTCTGCTCGAACCACATCCCGATCGCGGTGACCGGAGAGAGCAGGGCGAAGAGCGCGAACCGTGCGTCGCCGAGCAGGAGCACCATCGCCCCGGCGAGCACCAGGGGCGCAGCGACGGTGATCCAGCTGAACTTCGACGCCGGTGGCACGTCCTTGCGTCCGGGGGGCACGACCGTCTCGGCGTCGGAGGTCCGTCCGGCGCGCGGCGGTCGGTTGAACGGCGCCGTCGCCGCCGGGGTCAGGTTCGCCAGCGAGCCGGCCGCGGGCACGGGCACCTCGTCGAGCGCTGGCCGGACGAGCAGCACGGCCCCGCCCAGGATGACGCTCGTCGTCCCGGTGAGCAGGACGCCCTCGGCATCGATGCGTTCCCCGGCGATGACGGTGCCGTTCGTCGACCCGGCGTCACGCACCCGGACCCCGTCGTCCTCGCGCTCGATCGTGCAGTGCTCCCACGAAGCGCTCTCGGTGGGCAGCACGACGTCGGCCTGCGGAGCCCGGCCCACGACGAGCTTCCGGCTGCGCGGGACCGGTACGACGAGACCCGCGTCGAGTCCCCCGACGAGGGTGACGCTCCACCCGTCGATCGTCTGCGGCCGCTCCTGCGGTGCGCGGCCGATGCGGGAGCCCTCGAGCAGGACGAGGTCGCGCAGCGGGGTCGCCGCACTGGTGCGGTGACCGTCGACCGCGAGGGTCGTCTCGGCGTCGAGTTCGACGCCGATCGCCGCCGCGATGAGCTCCCCCAGCGAGGACGCGCCGGACCACCCGTCGACCTCGACCGCTTCACGTCGGTCGTCGAGCTCGATCAGCAGGCGCATGCTCGCGTTCCTCTTCCGGGTCGGTGCGTGGGTGGGTCAGTCCGTGCTGGAGTCGTCGAACCAGACGAGCGACGTGGTCTGGGCGGCGTCGGTTCCGCTGCCGGTGCCGTCGCCGGACGCGGTGCTGGCCGGACGGAGACCGAGCTGCTGCGCCGACGCCGCGAGCACCGTCGCGGGCGTCCCGAGTGCCTGCTGCTGCGTGAAGTCGAGCGCCGGACCGGCGATGCCCGCATCGGTGTCGAGGTCGAGCGCGGCGAGGGCGTCGGTGACGTCCGCCGGCTCGACGCTCCTCGCCGTGCCGACGGCGCGGACCAGGGCGATGACGGCGTCGTGGCTGCGCGAGTCCGCCGCGCCCGCGACCGCCGAGAACGGCTGGTCACCGGTCAGGTTCTCGGCGTCGTGGTCCCCGGCGAGCACCCGGACACCACCGAGGAACGCGGACATCGCCCGGCCCCCGGAGTCGGAGGCGAGCGCTCGAGCGTCGTCGGTGGCGACACCCACGGTCCGGAAGGAACCGCTCAGGCTGCCGCCGGCCTCGACGAGTGCGGCACCGAACGCCGGGCTCGTCGCATCCGGCGTCAGGACGACCGGCACCGTGACGTTCTCGGCCTGGAGCGCGGCGACGAAGGCACCCTGGCGTTCCGCGGAGCCGCTGACGACGACGGCGTCGGAGTCCGGCGTCGGGGTCTTCGCGTCGGCATCGGCGTCTGCGTCCGCGTCATGCTCGTTGCTCGTCGCGCCGGTGCGCTCGGCGACGGTCGTGGCGAGCGCTGCGGTGTCCGCGGTCTCGTCACCGTCCAGGACGTGCGCCACCCGCAGGTCCGCCGGAGCACCGCCGCCCAGGTCGACCAGCAGTGGAGCGTCGGCGTCGCCGAGCGCCGTGGTCATCGCCTTGCTGATCGAGCCAGCCGCCGGTGCAGTCGACCAGGAGTCCTTCTCCGCCGGTGCGTAGGGCAGGACGACCGGGATTCCCTTCGCCGCCGCCGCGGTGAGAGCGCCGGACACGTGGCTGCCCGACGAGGCGACGACGATGCCGGCGACGCCGCTCTTCGCCAGAGCGTCGACCGCAGCCTTCCCCCCGGCTGCGGTCCCGCCGTCGTTCTTCGTGACGAGCGCGACGTCGGCGCCACCGAGTGCGAGCCGACGCTCCGCCACCAGCGCGCCCTGAGCCGCTTCGTTCCACTCGGATCCCTCACCGTCGCCGAGCGTGACGATGATGCCGATCTTCGTCTTCGCCGGGACGTGCGCCACCGTGATCTCCACCGGCACGGTGGCGGACACCGCTTCGGCCGGGGTGCTGCTGCCGAACGCCCGGAACGTCAGGACGGCGGCGACGACCGCGGCCACGAGGAGCACCGCGATGCCGACGAAGAGCAGCGGACGGCGGCTGCGCGGACTCGTTCCGTCAGCGCCCTCGGACGCAGTGGCTTCGGTCGTCTGGTCACTCATCGGTCGGCCCCGATCCGGAAGGTGTACAGCGTGGTCGACGTCGCGCTGGCCGGGACCTTCAGCTGGAACGCCGGCAGCGTCGTCGCCGCATCGAGCGATGCACGGAACTGCTCCTGCTGGAGCAGGATGCCGGCGACGTCCTCTGCTCGGACGTTCGCGTAGCCCGCGGCGTTCTGCGACGCCAGGGCGAGCTGGTAGTCGGCGGAGTCGGACTTCGCCGCGCTGGTGGCCATGGCGCCGAGGATGCCGGAGCCGTTGACCTTGCGGTCGCCCAGGTCGAGCATCACCCGGTTGAGGTCGCCGGTCAGCAGCGTCGAAGCGCCCTGCACGTCACGCGTCGAGGCGCTCGTGCTGGCCGCGATGCGCTCGAGGCTGGACACCGTCTGCCGGTCGACCGCGGAGGAGAGCTCCGAGCCTTCCTGCTCGAGAGTGCTCTTCTGCTCGTCGATCGTGCCCTTCGAGTCCTTCGTGACCTCGTCAGCGGTGGACCGCAGGCCCGAGATCGACTTGTCGAAGGCGTCGCGGACGGCCTGGTTGCTCTCGGACGCCGTGGTCGAGACCTTCCGGACCTGCGCGTCGATGGCCTTCTTGAAGGTCTCCGACGACTGGTCGGAAGCGTCCTTGAAGGTCTTCTCGACCTCGGCCGCGAGGTCGATCTGCGTTTGGCGGACCGTCCCGAGCTGCGTCGCGACGACCGCCTGCGAACGGTCGGCGTCCGCGACTGCTGCGCGAAGGCGTTCGATCGTGGAACCCACGTCGTCGCTCCCACCACGGACGGCGTCACGGACAGCGCGGATGCTGTTGTCGAGCGCGTCCAGATCGGTCCGCAGGCCGGCGATCGCGCTGCCGATGGTGCCCTCGGTCGTCGCGTCGGCGCTGGTCGAGTCGACGACGTCCTGCCAGCGCGCCGTCTGGTCGTCCAGTCGTTCGTCCATCGGGTCGGTGAACCCGAGACCGGGCTGGAGCACGGTTCCTTCCGGCGCACCGGCGCAGGGCTCGGCCGTCAGGTAGCCGCGGAGGCGATCAGCGTCGGCCTGGTCGAGCTGTCCGAGCGTCGCGAGGGTGCAGAGTTGGTCCGCGACCGCCGAGTTCTGACGCTGCATCGACAGCGGGAACCCTGCGCCGTCGACCAGGTCACGTGCCGCCTCGGCACGGTCGTGCGTTGTCTGCACGCCCGTCGCCAGTGCGTCGAGCCGCGTGCCGATCTGGTCCGCACTCGTCGACAGTGCGCGGAGGGCGTCCCCGGTGCCACCGTCCCCGCCGTTCTCGTATTCGTCGAGTGTGGTCGAGATGGTCGTGAGCTGTTCGTCCAGGTCGGCGACGCTCGCGATGGCGTCGTCGACCGTCTCCGGCTGCAACCGCGCGGCGAGCGCCTGTCCGGTGCTCACCAGTCCGATCAGCGAGCCGTTGATCGCGGTGGACGACTCGTAGAGCGTGCAGGTCAGCGAGTCTCGCGCGTCCGTCGCGGCGCAGGTCGTCGCGTCCGGGGCCGTCGGGCCGACGGCAGCGGAGAGCTGCGCACTGACCTGCTGCTTGCACCCCTCGCTCGCGTCGGCGTAGCCCTCGAGCTGGGACGAGACGCGGAGCAGGTTGCCGTAGACGCTGCCGCCCGCGGTCGAGGTCTTCGGCGTCGCCGCGCACCCGTTGCCGTCGAGCACCGGGGCCGGGGCCGTCGCCGAGGTGTCGCCGAGCAGGCTGTCGAGACTCGTCGTGGTCTGCTGGAGCTGCTGCAGCACGGTGGACTGCGTCGCCTTGACGGTCGTGCCGAGGTCGCCGTTCAGGGAGCCGAGCTCGCCGGACAGGGACCGCATGGTGCCCGCCAGGGACGAGCTGCTCTCCTTGAGCCGCTCGGCCGTGCTGACGCCGAGGGTCTTCGACGTGGTCTCGAGGTTGGACCGGACCTCGGTGATCGTGCCGCCCGCTCGTGCGAGCACCTCGTTCACCTGCGAGATGAGGTCGATGGTGCGGCGCTGGAGCGCGAGTTCGGAGTCGCTGTCGGACCCGAACGCCGCGTTCACCACGCCGGTCGAGGACAGGTCCGTGGACAGCCCGGGCTGCGCGGCGACGTCGAACGTCGGCGCCGTGAAGTCCTTGACGTCGGCGACGAGGTGCAGCGTGCTGCTCGCGCCGGATGTCGGCGGTGCCAGCAGGCGACCCCACTGGACGACCGCGTCCCCGTCCTCGTTGGTGCTGACGACGCCGTCGGTGGACGAACCGGAGTCAGCGGCATCGGTGACGATGCGGTCGGCCGCGGTGCCGGTGAGGACGGTCGAGGCCGCGACGCTGAACGGTGCACCCACGAGCGCCGGAGTCGAGCGAGAGGTCCCGGCGACGTCGTAGGTCAGGTTCTTCGACGTGACCGTGAGGTTCTCGATCGTCAGGTCGATCGCGATCCGGCCCGAGTACCCGTCGAGGTCGGCGAGGTCGGTACCGGTCTCCTTCGACGTCGAGTACTGCGTCGTGATGCGGAGCGGGAGGTCACCAGCCGCCTTCGCGGGGTCGTGGTCGGTCGTCGCTGACGAGGAGTCCTTGCCCGCGACCGAGATCGCGGTGTCGGAGATCGACGTGATCGAGCCGTCCGCGGCCAGACGCGTGTCGACCGTCTGCAGGATCCGTGACGGGTCAGCCACCGGCTTGTCGTCGGACGTGCACCCGGCGAGCACCAGCGCGGCGATGCCGGTGACGGCGACCGCCCCCACGAGCCGGCGAGTGGTGCTTCGTGCTCCGGTGTTCCCGGCACGCTGGTTGATCACGGTCTTCCCCCCAAGAGAATCGTCGAGCACATCGATGTTAGTTGCTCGATGGCGTCGGGTTCGCGTCGATCGGCCGCCCTGGCCGCCCCCGTTCGGGCCACACGCCCCGACTGGAATACAACGTATCGCATCCAGCGAGTTGCGCCTTCGCCGTCCACAACCGCGCTGATACTCTGCACGCATGATCCAGGGGGACCAGGGCTTCGGGCCCATCGAACGACGACGTCCGCACGCACGAACGGGGGCAGATCGGTGACACTCAACCTCTCGCCGGTCCTCATCGCGCTGCTCGCGATGATCGCGATCCCGGCCGCCGTCAGTGCGCTCGTCCGCCGCAGCGATCGCAAGCGACCACCGTCCACCGTCGTCGGCGACGAGGCCTACGGCGTGCTCTTCACCGTCCGCGCACGCCGGTGGAGCTACCTGCTGCTCCGCATCATCGGGATCGTGTTCATCGTCGTGGGAGGGTTCTTCTTCCTCGCCACGCTCACGCTGCTCGACGACCCCGACGCGATCGGGATGCTCATTGCCGGCGTCGGCATGGTGCTGTTCGGGCTCCTGTTCCTCTACCTCGGCGTCGGGCAGAAACGCCGTCGCGTCGAGGCGTACGACTCGCAGCTGGTGGTCACCCCGATGTTCCGCGCCCCGCGGACCGTCGACCCGGCGGCGATCAAGCACATCCGACCCACCACGAACCGCTTCGGTGGGCTCGACATCAAGGTGCACGGCCAACGGGGTGTGATCAGCGTCCTGTCGATCGATGCCGCCTACCAGGAACTGTGCGCATGGCTCGAGCAGCGTGCGCCGGCGCAGTGGAACGAATTCGTCCGGGTCTTCGGGCACTGACGAGCGCCTCAGCCGCCCTCAGGCCAGCTCGAAGCTGTTGACGTAGACGGCTTGTCGAATCGTGTTGAGGAAGCTCCGCATGGCGAAGGAGGCCGCGCCGACGTCGAACTCGTAGCGCTCGCCCGGGACGATGCTCTCGGCGAGGTCGTCCTCGTTGTCGCGGGTGACGCCCCGCTGCAGAACGAGTGTTCCGCAGTCCGAAGTCTCGAACACGATCTGCGCCATCGACGAACCGATCCCCTTCAGAGAGTGGGACGATCCGGCGCTGCTGTGGGCAGAAGTGACGGTACAGACTGCATGCACCCGGTGTCCTGCGTCGTACACCTTCAACGTGATCGGCCCGACGAAGAAGCCCAGCAGGGGCACGAGGACAACGACAGCGAGGACGATCGATGCCGCAACCCTGTCCCGCCGCACGCGCCTTCTCCGCGCGACTCGTTCAGCGCCGGTGTCAGTCAACCGTGACTCCGACGCCCGTCGTGCCGACAATCTGGCCAGCCGGCAGGCAGTCCACCCTCCCAGGATGGCCTGCGAGATCAGGTCTGAGGCGGGTCAGTCCGCCCGCGCCGTCGTCGGCTTCAAGGGGACGGCCGTCGGCGCCGAGGGTGATGGAGCCGTCGCCGTTGGACGTCGATCTGACTGGTTTCATCGGGGCCTGCGAGGGCCTTCCTGCTCGCGGGCGGCCCGCCCAGCAGCACACGTCAGTAGCATTTCGGCATGTTCGAAAAACGTGCCTCCAAGGCGGGAGCGATCCAGATGCCGTCACCGTCGACGTGGGATTCCGGCGGTCTTCGGATCACAGCTTCCGCCGAACCCCGCGGCTTGACCCGTCGCCTCCAGCTCATCGTGACAATGGAGTTTGCGAGCGTCGTCGCCGTCTTTCGTGGCGAAGAGCTCTCGAGCCTTGTCAACCGTCGGGTGCAACAGATCGAGTCTGATTCGACTCCGACCGCATTCCTGTTCTTCGGCGGAGAACAGGTCACGGGAGCACCCATCGATGCGGCGCGACAGAACGTGCCGGGCGACGCAATCGCTCTCGTCATCACGCCGAACGTCGAGGCCGTCGCGCACACGCTCACGGCGGTCGAAGTCGAGCGACTGCATTCTTGGCTACGAGAATGTGCGCGCTGACCCATTGCCCCGTCGACTCCGCAACGGACACCGCTTGTCTGCACCAAGCAGCTCACACAGGATTGGTCAGCGCTCGATCCTCGGTTGCGCAGTTCCCCGGAGCCGTACGCTCACGCGATCGCCGACCGCTGCGCCACTGATCAGACCGGCAAAGGCGGTGAGCAGCCACAACCATTGAAGACCCGCAATCGGCCGAGCAGCGCCGACGAGGCCGATGAAGACCAAGACCACAACCACCATCAGCGCGGCCAGTACCACCGGGCGACGATCGTTCAGCTTCGACCAGCATCCGACGGCGCTCCCGTAGCCGAGTGCAACGGCACCGACAATGATCGCCGCGGGGACGTTGATGTCCTGGGGACCACTCCGCAAGCGCCACCAGGCGATTACCAGGCAAGCGATGGCTGCAACAGCATCGACGAACCAAGGTCGCATTCGACGGCTTGATCGACTCGTCATCCGAAAAGACCTCCCACGACCGAACCGCCGACGGCCGATCCCCACAAGGTGCTCGTGTTCTTCTGCAAGAAGTTGAACGCGCCGGAGGGGGTTCGCGGGTGGAAGTAGGGCATCTGCGCAAGGGTATCCACTCCGTGCTGACCCGGGAGGATCCTCCCGCTGACGTACGTGCCCGCCATACCCGTGGCTCCGTTCTGCGCCACAGTGCCGAGATCCACTCCGTCCCCGCTGATCACCTGACTGACTGCCGTCCCGGCCGCCGTTGATGCGCCGCTCAGCACCAAGGACGTCCCCTGAGCGAGCGCTCCGGACGCTGAGTACCCGATTTCCTTAGCGATCGTGCCCCCGGCCGGACCAGCCATTCCTCCGGCAGCACCGGACACCCCACCGCCGACGACGTCCCCCGCAAACTCCCACCCGTTGCGGATCTGCCAGCCGTTCTTCTGAAGGTTGGTCACACCACCACTCACAGCACCGACCCCTCCGTTGACACCCATGTTGACCGCGACGGCTCGCGCCGCTTGGCCTGCAGGTGCGCCTGCCATGGCAGCCTTGCCGAACATCATTGCTCCGCCACCGGCTGCACCGAGCACGCCGCCCACAGCAGTGTCGACTCCGACTCTGCCCCAATCTACTTTTCCGGTCTGTGCTTTCTGCGACGCCACCGAGACGCCCCCGCTGAGCAACGCCCCAGACGCAGCCATGAGCGCGATTCCAGCAGGGCCGCCGACCCCGGTGAACATGAGCGCGACACCCAGTCCAATCGCAGCACCTGCGGCGACGTACTCCCAGTTGTCGTTCCACCAGCTCCCGGCAGCCGCGATCGCCCCCTGGTGCGCATCCCGGTACGCCTGCAGGTCCTTGTCCGTCGCCGGCCGCAACCCGAGCGGGTCGACGGCCTGCAACGGGTCGTTGCCGGCGTACGAGTAGGGGTTCCCCGACCACGCCGCACCCAGGATCGGCGCGAGCGGATCGACCGACAGGAAGCCCCGCGCCGCCGGGTCGTACACACGGGCGCCGAGCCACTCCAGCCCCGCGACGGACACCCCACCGGAACCGGTCAGTGCCACCCCCGCGGGCAGTCCGACGTCGGTGACGGCAGCGAGCGCCGCCCAAGGGTCGGCAGCGTCGGTCGCGCGAGCACTGCGCCACGCGGGCTGCGCGACGACATCGCCGATCGCGGTGACACCCCCCGGCAGGTCGAGCAACGACGTGTCGGCGATGCTGATGAGCGACGGCACGACCGCGGCGGAGTCCCACCACGCGGCGACCCCGGCCACCTCGGCGAGTTCACCCAGGGCATCGACCCAGACGTCGAGCCGACCGGTCTCGGCGTACGCGGCGTCGCGGTCGACGACGGCAGCGAGGTACCCCAGGTCGGACCACGCGTACTCGGTGGTCGAACCGTCGGCGGTGGTCCGCCGGATGCGTCGGCCGAGACCGTCGTGGACGTACTCGGTCCGGCCGGCCTCGGTGATCGTCGCGACCAGCTGACCGGCAGCGTCGTACTCGGAGCGTGTCTCGGCCCCGCGGACGGTCTCGGCGACGAGCCGCCCACGGTCGTCGTAGGTCCACGTCGAGCCCCCGGCGCGGACGAGCTGGCCGGCAGCGTCGTACTCGTACGACACCATTCCGGACGGTCCGTCGATCGCCGTGATCCGCGCGTCGGCATCGCGCTCGATGCGCGTGGTGGTGGCACCGTCGAGCGTCGTCGAGGTGTGCGCGACGAGTGCGCCACCCTCGTACGACCACGATTGCACCAGGTCGCCCGTGGCCGCCTGGACGATCCGACCCGAGGCGTCGTACGAGAACGTGCCGGCAGGGGCGCCGTCCCGTTCCACCCCGACGACGCGGCCGACGGCATCGCGACGGTAGGTGGTGCGGGTGCCGTTCGGGTCGACCCGAGCCGTGCGGTTGCCGTCGGCGTCGTACTCCCACGCGACGGACTGGTCGCCTCGGGCACGGCGGACGAGCAGGCCACGGCGGTCGTGCTGGAGCTCGTGCTCGATCGTCCGACCGGCACCACGGGTGTGGTCCGTCACGACGACCGTGCGGTGGACGGCGTCGCGGGAGATCTCCGACTGCACCGCACCGTCGACGAGCACGGCCCGCTGTCGGCCAGCCGCGTCGTGGGTCCACTCCGTCGTGCGGCCGTCGGGATCCGTCTGGCGGATCTGGCGCCCGGCCGGGTCGTAGGCCGCTGTGGCGGTGCGGTCGAGCGGGTCCGTGACGGCGACCACACGGTCGGCGGCGTCGTACTCGCGTCGTGTGGTCCCGCCGGCAGGGTCGGTGATCGTCACCAGGCGCCCGCGCTCGTCGTACTCGAACGAGGTGACCCCGTCGAGACCGTTGACGACCTGGATCAGCTGCCCGGCTGCGTCGTAGCGGAACCGACGACGGCCGAAGCGTGCGTCGTGGCTGGAGACGAGCCTCCCGGCCTGGTCGTAGCGGAACCGCGCGGTGCCGGAACCCGGAGTCGTCTGCGTGACCACGCGCCCGACTGCGTCGTACGTGACCTCCTCGACCTCGCCGGTGGGCAGGGTCCGGGCCACGACACGGGAGTCCGCGTCGTAGGTGAGCGTCGTCCGCGCCCCCGCGGCGTCGGTGGCTGCGGCGGGACGCCCGCAGGCGTCGTACTCGTACGTGGAGCGCGCGCCCGAGGGGGCGACCAATGCGACAACGCGACCGGCGAGGTCGCGCTCGAG
The DNA here is from genome assembly GCF_003752545.1 of Curtobacterium sp. PhB172. Taxonomy (NCBI): domain Bacteria; kingdom Bacillati; phylum Actinomycetota; class Actinomycetes; order Micrococcales; family Microbacteriaceae; genus Curtobacterium; species Curtobacterium sp. PhB172. The sequence goes on along the minus strand of NZ_RKIF01000005.1, from coordinate 574,297 downwards.
TCGGGTCAGTCCGCCTTCGCCGTCGACGAGTTCGACGGGGCGACCGGCGGCGTCGTAGGTGATGAGTTCGGAACCGGTCTCGTCAGACGTGGACTCGACGGGTCGGCCGTACTCGTCGAACCGGACGGTCGCGGTGTCGAAGGCGTCGCGCAGCGTCGCGACACCGGTCGCGACGTCGTCCGTGAACTCCTGGCGGACACCCGTCGGGTCGACGGTCGCCGTCAGCTCGCCGACGACGTCGTACTCACGCCGCCAGGTCGCGCCAGCGGGGTCGGTGACGGCCTGGAGGCGCGACAAGGCGTCGTGCGCGAACGTCCAGACCGCGTCGCCCGGCAATGCGAGCTCCGCCAGGTTCCCCTGGTCGTCGAACGTCCGCGAGACACGCCGACCCAGCGGGTCGGTGGTCGTCGCGAGCTCGCCGTTCGGGGCGTAGTCGAACGTGGTCCGAGCGCCGAGCGGGTCCACGACTGCTGCGATGCGTGAGCCGGCGCCGTACTCGAAGCGCCAGACGGCTCCGTCGGCGTCACGTCGTTCGACGAGCAGCCCGGCGGCGTCGTAGCGGTACTCGCTCCGTGCGCCGGAGGGGCTGACCGCGGCGACCGGGCGACCGACCGGATCGCGCTCGATGCGAGCGGTGTCGCCGACGGCGTTGGTGGTCGCGACGAGCTCGCCGAACGCGTCGTGGTCGAAGGTCAGGACCACGCCGGTCGGGTCGACGACGTGGGTGAGGGCGCCGTCTTCCCAGGTCAGCTCCGTCCGGCCGCCGATCGGGTCGGTGATGACCGACGGGTCGCGGTCGTCGCCCACGTACTCGTACGCGACGACGGCGCCGGCCTCGGTGACGACGGTCGTGACGCGGTCCTGGTCGTCGTACCCGTAGGTCAGGTCGCCGCCGGACGGCGTGACGGTGCGGGTCTTCCGACCGCGGTCGTCGTACGCGTGGACGGTCACCGACCCGTCGCGCTCGGTCGCCGACACCAGGTTGCCGTGCCGGTCGTAGCTCATCGACTGGCGGCGGTCGTCGGAGTCGATGACCCCGACGAGACGCCCCTTGGCGTCGGCGATGTAGGAGTTCGACCGCGAGCCGTCGTGGTCGGACACCACTGTGACCCGGCCGGGCAGGTACGCGAACCGCACTGTTCGGCCGTGCGGACTGACCTGCTCGACGACGCGGCGCTGGTCGTCGTAGGTGTTGTCGACCTCGACGACACCGGCCGCGCTGGTGACCGTGGTGATCAGGTCGTCGTCGTTCCAGCCGTAGGTCCGGGTACCGACGGCATCGGTCGCCGTGACGAGGCGGCCCCGGTCGTCGTACCCGTACTCGACCCGGCGGCCGTCGGACGCGCGGAGCACCGCGACCCGGCCGTCGACGTGGTCGACGTCGATCGAACGTCCGCGCTCGTGCACCAGACGCACGACGACGTCGTCACTGTCCCGTTCGACGCGGACCGCAGTACCGGCGCCGCCCCGCTGCCCGAGCCACTGCCCGGACGGCGAGAACTCGATGCGCTCGCCCTGGTTGTCGCGGACGACGAGCCGGTCGCCCTCGGCCGCGAGCCAGCGGTTCTCGCCGACTCCGCGCGCCCAGCCCTCGCCGTCGCGCGGGAACCGGACCTGACGGCCGTCGGCCCCGACGAAGGATGCGCCCTCGTCGTCGAGGAGCAGGCGGGTCTCGAGGATCGACGCCCACCCCGGACCGAAGAGCCCGACGTGCTGGTCGAGGGAGTTGTACATGCGGGTGACCTGCAGCGCTGCAGATGCACCGGTGAACCCGAGGTCGAGCTCCGGTTCGAGGAAGTTGCCCGTCGTGGTGTTGACCGGGTCCATCGAGTAGCCGGTCGTCGGCTGGGCCCCGTAGGCCGACGGCGGAGCGAACTGCAGGTCGGTGCGGTATTGCGAGACCCCCGCGGCGGCCAGGGCTGCGGCGAGCGCGGCGTCTGAGACCGTGGAGACGGCGCCTTCACCGCCGGCAGCAGCGAACGCGTCGGCGATGGTGTTCGCCCAGGTGACGTCCTGGCCGTTGGCGGCGAGCCACTTGTCGAACGCCGACACGAGCCCGTCGGCGTTGATCGTGCCCCACGAGCACTTCGTCGCGAAGTCGTCGAGCTTGCCGCGGAGCCCCGCGGGCTTGCCGGCGAGGTCGCTGTTGAGCGACGTCGATCCGGTGGCGAAGGAACGGAGGTCCTCCGGTTTCGCCGACGACGTCCCGCCACCACCGCCACCACCGGCGCCGGGGTTGGGCGTCTGACGCGTCGTCGACTTTCCGCTGGCAGGCGCGAAGGTCGGAGCATCCTCGTGCTTGACCTCGGGCGGGTTGTCGTTACCGCTGGCCCAGTCGACGGCGACCTCGATGAAGTTGCGGTTCTCGTGGTGTTCGTACCAGTCGCTCGCCGTCTTGCGGCGAGCGTTCTCGCTCTTGGCGGCTTCCTTCATCTGGTCGACCCAGCCCGCAACCGTGCGCAGGTTCGTGGCGATGTCCTCGGCGTCGCTCTTCGCGGTGCCGGCGTTCTGCGCGAAGAGCTCGGAGAAGTGCCCGCGGAACTCCTGCGACGCGGTGGTGACGTAGGACTGCCGCGAGCCGGCCTGCCCCTCGATCGACTCGGCTGCGCTGTTCAGCGCCGTGCGGAGTGCGTCGGCCGTGCCGTTGTCGAACTTGACCGGATCGTTGCCGTGCAGGTCAGCCATGGTTCATCCCCCGAAGTCGTACTGGTCGTGCTGGTCACGCGGCCCCACCGACCGCGAACGCCCGGACCGCCGCGAGCGCGACGGTCCGGGCGGAACGAGTGGCTGCTTACGCGCCGCCACCCGCGGTGAAGATGTCCTGCGAGATCTTGTCGAGCTGCGTGCGGAGCTGCTCGAGTTCGGTCTTCGCCTTGTCGAGGGCGGCCTTGGTCTCCGGCCAGGTCGACCCACGGAAGGTCGCCGCGAGCGGGCCGTCCCAGACGTTCGAGTCGGACAGGATCCGGCCCTGGGCGTCGAGCTGCGAGATCTGGTCGGTGAAACCACCGTTGATGATCGACTGGACCTGACGGATGGCGGTCTTGGCCTGCTCGGTCGAAAGGACACGCGACATGATGAACCTCTTTCATTCGTAGCTGCACCCCCGCGCAGTGGAATCCCCCCGGAGGCTCTGACGGGACCACCATACCCACAAACCGACGCAGATGTCACCGTTCGTATATCGTGACCATTCTTCCACGCCGTAGCGCGACACTTCTGGTGATGTACGGAATATCATCCGTCGGGACGACGCGAGACCGGTGCGTCCTCCGCTGAGGTCGGAGGTATGACCACCTCACCGCAACTCCCCCACCGCGCACACCTGCTCGACGCCGTCCGCGGGTTCGCACTCGCCGGCATCATCGCCGTGAACATCGCTGACATCACCGAGATCGGGGCCGCCCTCGACCCGATGCACGACGACCCCGTGCGGGACGTGCTCGACTTCACCGTGCAGACGCGCTTCGTCCCGGTGTTCGCGTTCCTGTTCGGCATGGGCCTGTGGTTCGTGCAGGACGGTGCGCGCCGACGTGGTGCGGCCGTCTGGGCGGTGCTCGTCCGCCGGTTGGTCGCCCTCTTCGCCATCGGTGCACTGCTCTGGCTGATCTACCCCGGGAACATCCTGGCGGAGTACGGCGTGGTCGGTCTCGTGGTGATGCCGTTCGTCCTGCTGCTCCCCCGGCTCCCGGTGCTGCTGCTCGGGGCCGTGGGGACGGTCGCCGCGTACGTGTCCACCGGCGGCGGTGTGCTGAGCCTGCCCGGACTCATGCTGCTCGGCGCCGGGTCGGCCGCGTTCGGGCTGCCGTGGGTCGCCGAGCGCGGCACCAGGTGGATCGGTGTGGTGTTCGGGGGCGCTGCCGTCGCGGCGGTCCCGGCAGCGCTGTGGCAGACGACCACGCCCGGCGATCCGCGCTTCACCACACCGGGCGGCATCGCCGGGGTCGTCATGGCGATCGCGTACACGGCCGGGTTCGCCCTGCTCTGGCACACTCCGGCGCAGCGGGTGCTCGCAGCCGTGTTCGAGCCGCTCGGCCGGATGGCCCTGACGAACTTCGTGGCCGCGGCCGTCATCGCCTGGGTCGCGGGACCGGCCCTCGACCTGCAGCACGGTGCCGATTCGTGGCCGGTCGTCGTGATCGGAGTCCTCTCGATCACGGTGCAGTCGATCGCGAGCCGACTCTGGCTGCGCCGGTTCACGTACGGCCCGGTCGAGTGGTCGTGGCGCGTCGTGACGCGGTGGGGCCACGTCCCGGTCCTGCGCCGACCGTCGACGTCCGGCTGAGCGCGTTCACCGCGTGTTTCCACAGCGTCCACCGGAGGCCCTCCGGCCACGGGGCCCGGGTGGCAGGATGTGGACATGGACACCGAACCGCAGCTCGACGGCGAATCCGTCGCACCCGACCTCGACGACTTCGACGAGGTCGTCGAGATCGAGCACGAGTCGCTGCCGTCGGACCGCTACTTCGACCGCGAGCTGAGCTGGCTCCGCTTCAACCAGCGGGTGCTCGAGCTGGGCGAGGACCGCACGCAGCCCCTGCTCGAGCGGGCGAACTTCCTGGCGATCTTCGCGTCCAACCTCGACGAGTTCTTCATGGTCCGGGTCGCGGGCCTGAAGCGCCGCATCGACACCGGCATCGCCGTGCCCACCAACGTCGGACGTGCACCGAGCGACGTCCTGCGCGACATCGCGAAGAAGGCCCACGAGCTGCAGGACCGGCACGCCCAGGCGTTCATCGGGTCGCTCAAGCCCGACCTCGACGCCGCCGGCATCCACGTCGAGCACTGGTCCGACCTGGACGAAGCCGACCGGCTCCGGATGCGCGAGTACTTCAACGAGCAGATCTTCCCGGTGCTCATGCCCCTGGCGGTCGACCCGGCGCACCCGTTCCCCTACATCTCCGGGCTCTCGCTCAACCTGGCGGTCCGGGTCCGCAACCCGAAGTCGCAGCGGCAGGAGTTCGCGCGCCTCAAGGTGCCGCAGAACTTCTCCCGCTTCATCAAGCTGCCGGACGACAACTCCGGCCGGATGCGCTTCATCCCCCTCGAAGACCTCATCGCGAACCACCTCGACGACCTGTTCCCGGGGATGGAGGTGCTCGAGCACCACGTGTTCCGGGTCACCCGCAACGAGGACGTCGAGATCGAGGAGGACGAGGCCGAGAACCTCATCCAGGCCCTTGAGCGCGAACTCCTGCGTCGCCGGTTCGGTCCGCCCATCCGCCTCGAGATCACCGAGGACATGGACCCGGTGACCCTCGACCTGCTCGTGCGCGAACTCGACATCACCGAGCAGGAGGTCTTCCGACTGCCGTCGCCGCTCGACCTCGGTGGCCTGTTCGAGCTCTCGAAGATCAACCGCCCGGACCTGCACTACCCGAAGCACGTGCCGACGACCCCGGTGCAGTTCCAGCCGGGTGAGCCGAACACGAAGCCCGACCTGTTCCGTGCGATCAAGGCGAACGACGTCCTCGTGCACCACCCGTACGAGTCCTTCGCGACGAGCGTGCAGGCGTTCCTCGAGCAGGCCGCGGCCGACCCGCACGTGCTCGCGATCAAGCAGACGCTGTACCGCACCTCGGGTGACAGCCCCATCGTCGAGGCCCTGATCGACGCGGCGGCCGCTGGCAAGCAGGTCCTGGCGCTCGTCGAGATCAAGGCGCGCTTCGACGAGCAGAACAACATCACGTGGGCCCGCAAGCTCGAGAAGGCCGGCGTGCACGTCGTCTACGGACTGGTCGGGCTGAAGACGCACTCGAAGCTCGTGCTCGTCATCCGGCAAGAGGGCGGCACGCTCAAGCACTACAGCCACATCGGCACGGGCAACTACAACCCGAAGACCTCACGCATCTACGAGGACATGGGCCTGTTCACCGCGGACGACACCGTGGGCAAGGACCTGACCCGCCTGTTCAACGAGCTGTCCGGCTACGCGATCGAGAAGAAGTTCAAGCGGCTGCTCGTCGCGCCGTTGCACCTGCGCAAGGGGCTGCTCAAGCGGATCCAGACCGAGTCCGACAACGCCCGCGCCGGCAAGCCGTCCGGCATCCGGATCAAGGTCAACTCGATGGTCGACGAGCAGATCATCGACGCCCTGTACCTGGCCAGCCAGGCCGGCGTGCCGGTGGACGTCTGGGTGCGCGGCATCTGCTCGCTCAAGCCGGGGATGGAAGGCGTGAGCGACACCATCCGCGTGCGGAGCATCGTCGGGCGGTACCTCGAGCACTCCCGCGCGTTCGCGTTCCACAACGACGGCGACCCGGCGGTCTTCATCGGCAGCGCCGACATGATGCACCGCAACCTCGACCGCCGCGTCGAGGCACTCGTGCGACTGACGGCACCGGACCACATCGACGAGGTGCTCGCGATGTTCGACCTGGCGATGGCCGACACCGCGAGCTCGTGGCACCTCGAGTCCGACGGTGAGTGGACCCGCCACTCGACCGACGATGACGGTCGCCCGCTCGAAGACGTGCAGAATGTGACGATGCGGAAGATCTCGGCTCGGAAGCGCTCCACTCGGTGAGCGGCGGTCCCTCGGGCCCCGTCCTCGCCGCCGGCGCAGTCGTCTGGCGCGAACAGGACGGCACGCCCCTCGTGCTGCTCATCCACCGCGACCACCACAAGGACGTCTCCCTGCCCAAGGGCAAGGTGGACCCGGGCGAGGCCGTCCCGACGACCGCCGTGCGCGAGATCGACGAGGAGACCGGGTACCGCGTGCACCTCGGTGCCCCGCTCGGCACCGCGGAGTACGTGCTGCCGAACGGTCGCGACAAGGTCGTGCACTACTGGGCCGCCCGCGTCTCGTCGAAGGAGTACGCCCGCGCGGGTGACTTCACCCCGAACCACGAGGTCGCCGCCCTCGAGTGGGTCACGATCGACGACGCCCGCAACCGTCTGACGTACGAGCGCGACGTGGCGATCCTCGACCGGTTCGCCGAACGCGCCGCCGCCGGCCACCACCGCACGTTCGCCCTGATCGCGCTCCGGCACGCGAAGACCGTGCCCGGCTCCGACTGGAACGGCCCGGACGCCACCCGTCCACTCCTGCCCGTCGGTCGTTCGCAGGCCAAGGCCGCGGCATCGCCCGTCGCCGCGTTCGGCCCGAAGAAGATCGTGAGCAGCACGGCGGCCCGGTGCCTCGCCACCGTCGAACCGCTGTCCGCCACCACGAAGCTCGGCGTCTCGAGCACCCCCGACATCAGCCAGGACGCCCACGACCGCGGCGCCGCCGATGTCAAGGGCGTCGTCCGCCGCCGGCTCGACAAGGGCAAGACCGCGGTGCTGTGCTCGCACGGGCCGGTGGTGCCGGACATCATCGCCCGGATCGCCACCGCGACCGCCGACGACTCCGGCCGGTTCGACCTCCGCCGCGCCGCGATGCTCTCGGTCGGCGACTTCTCGGTGATGCACATCGCCGGCGAGACCCTCGTCGCCGTCGAGACGCACCGCAACACGATCCCGGCGTAGCGACCACACGCCCTGCACCCGGCCACGTGCCGGGCGTCCGCCGCGCCCGGAACGCGATCCGCGCCTCCCGGTCGGCACAACCCCTCGTTCACCTTCCGTTCACCAACGCGCGTGATCCCCGTCACCTCGCGTCCCTACAGTCGCTCCCGGGTCGGCACCGGCCCAGGGACCGCAGTGGTCCCACTGCACCCCATCCCCGAAGGGACCCCTGTGAACATCAAGCGAATCGGTTCGATCGCAGCAATCGCGATCGCCGGCGCAGTCGTGCTCTCCTCGTGCGCGGCGAACGAGGACGCGGGCAGCACCGAGTCCTCCTCGAGCAACTCCGGCTCCTCGAGCCTCACCGGAACCCTGACCGGCTCCGGCTCGTCCGCCCAGCAGACCGCGCAGGCCACCTGGGCCGCCGGTTTCCAGGACCAGGCCTCGGGCGTCACGGTCAACTACACGCCCGATGGTTCGGGCGCCGGCCGCAAGAACTTCATCTCGGGTGCCGCGGACTTCGCCGGCTCCGATGCAGCACTGAACGACGAGGAGCTCTCGGGCTCCTTCGACCTGTGCAAGGCCGACACCAAGGCCATCGACATCCCGGTCTACATCTCCCCGATCGCGATCGCCTACAAGGTCGACGGCGTCAGCGACCTGACCCTCGACGCGAAGACCATCGCGGGCATCTTCTCGGGCAAGATCACCAAGTGGAACGACTCCGAGATCGCCTCGCTGAACAAGGACGCGAAGCTGCCGGACGCGAACATCACGGTCGTGCACCGCTCCGACGACTCGGGCACCACGCAGAACTTCTCGGAGTACGTCTCCGCGAACGCCGGCGACGTCTGGACCGAAGAGCCGAGCCAGACCTTCCCGTACTCGGTCGGTGACAGCGCGAAGGGCACCTCCGGTGTCGCCTCCGCCATGGGCAGCGCCTCCAACGCGATCACCTACATCGACGACTCCGGCGCGGGTGACCTCGACAAGGCGAAGCTGATGGTCGGCGACAAGGCCACCGAGATCTCGGCCGACGGCGCCGCGCAGGTCGTCGCCGACTCGAAGGTCGCCACCGGCCGCGAGGACAACGACCTCGCGATCGACATCGACCGCAAGGACACCGCTGACGGTGCCTGGCCGCTCGTCCTCGTCTCCTACGCCATCGCGTGCCAGGAGTACAAGGACTCGGACAAGGCCGACCTGGTCAAGGGCTTCCTGAGCTACGTCGTCACCGGCGACGCCCAGGACGCCGCGGCGAAGGAGGCCAAGTCGGCCGCCCTGTCGTCCGACCTGGCCGAGAAGGCCGCTGCCGCGGTCGACTCCATCAAGTAAGACCCCCAAGCGCCCGGACGCCGGTCCCACCCACCTGACCGGCGTCCGGGCCCTTGCTCGTCGCGACGCGAGCAGCCCGGCTCCACCGCCAGCGCCCGTCCGACCAGCACCCCGTTCCACGCTCCACCACCCGAACCCGTCGCCTCCCCCGGCGTTCCTCCGACAGGAGTCCCATGACGACCGCACCGGCCCAGCCAGGGGCCACCGTCACCCCGACCAAGCCGAAGGCCGTCGTCCGCGTCGGTGACCGGGTGTTCTCCGCCGCCTCGGTGATCGCCGGCGGCCTCATCCTGTTCGTGCTCGTGCTCGTCGCCGCGTTCCTCGTCTGGCAGAGCATCCCGGCGTTCGCCGCCAAGGTCGGCGAGCTGCCGAACAACGCCACGAACTTCTGGGACTACGTCGGCCCCCTGGTCTTCGGCACCGTCTGGTCCGCGCTCATCGCGCTCGTGATCGCGGTCCCGCTCGCCCTCGGCATCGCCCTGTTCATCTCGCACTACGCACCGCGGCGCCTCGCCCCGGTGCTCGGCTACGTCATCGACCTGCTCGCCGCGGTCCCGTCGGTCGTCTACGGCCTCTGGGGCATCGTGGTGCTGGCGCCGTTCGTGAAGCCCTTCTACGGCTTCCTGAACGAGTACCTCGGCTGGTTCCCGCTCTTCTCCGGCCAGGTGTCCGGCACCGGCCGCACCATCCTGACCGCGTCGATCGTCCTCGCCGTGATGGCGATCCCGATCATGACGGCCGTCATGCGCGAGATCTTCCTGCAGGCGCCCACGCTCAACGAGGAAGCCGCCCTGGCCCTCGGTGCGACGCGCTGGGAGATGATCCGACTGTCCGTGCTGCCGTTCGCGAAGTCCGGCATCGTGTCCGCGATCATGCTCGGGCTCGGACGTGCCCTGGGTGAGACGATGGCGATCGCCCTGGTGCTGTCGGTCTCGACGAACGTCACCTTCCAGATGCTGACCTCGCAGAACCCCTCGACGATCGCCGCGAACATCGCGCTGCAGTTCGCCGAGGCATCGGGGACCGCCCTGAACGCCCTGATCGCGTCGGGTCTGATCCTGTTCGTCATCACCCTGGTCATCAACATGCTCGCGCGGTACATCGTCCGCACGCGGGTCAGCTGAGAGGTCCACCCGATGTCCCTCGCCCTCCGTCAGACCGGCACCGCCGGCAACGTCTACGCCAACGGCAAGCTGCACCGCTCGGTTCCGTGGCTGCTGCTGGTCGGCAGCTGGGTCGCCCTGGTGGCCGTGTTCGCCCTGCTCAACGCCGGCGGCTCGGTCAAGGACTTCAACGTCGTCGCAGCGCTCTTCCTCGGCACCGTCCTGTTCGACGTCCTGATCGTGGTCGTCTCGCGCATCGTCGAAGGCGGACGCCAGGCCGTCGACCGGCTCATCACCTCGCTCGTCATCACCGCCTTCGTCATCGCGGTCCTGCCGCTGGTGTCGCTGCTCTGGACGGTCCTGGCCGACGGTCTCGCCCGCTTCGACGCGAACTTCTTCTCGTACTCGATGCGCGGGGTGATCTCCGAGGGCGGCGGCGCGATCCACGCGCTGATCGGCACGCTCGAGATCACGCTGTTCGCGGCGCTCATCTCGGTGCCGATCGGGCTGCTCACCTCGATCTACCTGGTCGAGTACGGCCGCGGCGCACTGGCGAAGGGCATCACGTTCTTCGTCGACGTCATGACGGGCATCCCGTCGATCGTCGCCGGTCTGTTCGCGTACGCACTGTTCGCGCTGTTCCTCGGCCCCGGTGCCCGCTTCGGCCTGGTCGGCTCGGTCGCCCTGTCGGTGCTGATGATCCCGATCGTCGTGCGCTCCACCGAAGAGGTGCTGAAGATCGTGCCGATGGAGCTCCGCGAAGCGTCCTACGCCCTCGGGGTGCCGAAGTACCTCACGATCCTCAAGGTCGTCCTCCCCACGTCGCTCGCCGGCATCACCACCGGCGTCATGCTCTCCATCGCCCGCGTCATCGGCGAGACGGCCCCGCTGCTCGTCACCGCCGGCTTCACCGCGAGCATGAACTACGACCTGTTCAAGGACCCGATGATGACCCTGCCGGTGTACGCGTACACGCAGTACTCGCAGCAGGGTGCCAACCCGCAGCCGTTCGTCGACCGTGCCTGGACCGCCGCGCTGGTGCTCATCCTCATCGTGATGGTGCTCAACCTGCTCGCCCGGTTCGTCACCCGACTCTTCGCCCCCAAGCTCTCGCGCTAGCGAACCCACTTCCCCACCCACCAGAAGGATCAACGTGTCCAAGCGCATCGAGGTCGACGGCCTCAACGTCTACTACTCGAAGTTCAAGGCGGTCGAGGGTGTCGACATCACCATCGAGCCCCGCACCGTCACCGCCTTCATCGGCCCGTCCGGCTGCGGCAAGTCCACCTTCCTCCGCACCCTGAACCGCATGCACGAGGTCATCCCCGGCGCATGGGTCGAGGGCTCGGTCAAGATCGACGGCGACGACCTGTACGGCCCCGGGGTCGACCCGGTGCTCGTCCGTCGCCAGGTCGGCATGGTCTTCCAGCGTCCGAACCCGTTCCCGACGATGTCCATCAAGGACAACGTGCTCGCGGGCGTGAAGCTCAACAACAAGCGCGTCTCGAAGTCCGAGGCCGACGACATCGTCGAGCGGTCCCTGCAGGGCGCGAACCTGTGGAACGAGGTCAAGGACCGCCTCGACAAGCCCGGCATGGGCCTGTCCGGTGGGCAGCAGCAGCGTCTCTGCATCGCCCGCGCCATCGCGGTGCAGCCCGACGTGCTGCTGATGGACGAGCCCTGCTCGGCACTCGACCCGATCTCCACCCTGGCCATCGAGGACCTGATCGAGGAGCTCAAGAAGGAGTTCACGATCGTCATCGTCACGCACAACATGCAGCAGGCCTCGCGCGTCAGCGACAAGACGGCCTTCTTCAACATCGCCGGCACCGGTGCGCCGGGCAAGCTCATCGAGTTCGACGACACCACCACGATGTTCTCGAACCCGACCGTCCAGGCCACCGAGGACTACGTCTCGGGTCGCTTCGGTTGATCGCTGTCCGTCCGTCGGCCTGACGGACGACCGGGAGGCCCGGTGCACGTCCGCCACGGACGCGCACCGGGCCTTCGTGGTTGCGCTGGGGGCGGTGCTCGTGCCGACGCAGAACGACACCCTCGATGTCGTGCGACGTCGACCTCGTCGCTCGTTGCAGGCGCTCCATGTTGCATACGCGCTGGAACGACGAAACCGGGGCGGGGTCGGTCTTCCCGGGAGGGTCAGGCCGAGGTGGTCGGGACCGCCATGATCGGCGTCGTGGTCGGCTGCTCCGAACCACCGGCCGGCTCGACCGTCATGCCGATCGTCGCGCCGTCGGACATCGAGCCCGTCAGCACCGCCGAGTGCACGCCGTCGGCGACACCGTCGACCAGGCCGGCCGACTTGATCGTGCCGCCCTCGTTCTCGGAGCCGATGTACCAGAGCTCGTACGTCTTGCCCTTCGGCGCCTGGGCGACACCGTCGAGGATGACCGCGGACTTGCCGAGGTCGCCCGACCACACGACCGTGGCCGTGCCGCCGCCCTCGACCTTGGTGGTGCTGCGCTGGAAGTCCGACGCGGCGTAGATGCGGTCGAGGCCACTCGACGCCTGCGTGGTGCCGGTGCCCGGTCCGTCGGCCGGACCGTTCGCGACGCCGACCCCCAGGCCGACACCGAGGAAGACCACGGCGACCGCAGCAGCACTGGTGAGCATGGCTGCCGGACGCTGGAACCAGCGGCGGCGAGCTTCGGAGGTCGCCCGGCCACCGGTGGTGGAGCCGTCGGCGATCGAGGCGACGTGCCTGGCGGGCTCGGGACGGGCCTCCTGGACGGAGGTCGTGTCGACGGCAGGAGCCGTCTCGGCCAGTGGTGCAGCCTGCGGGGTCGTCGCGATCTGGGCCAGCAGCGACGCGCGGAGCGACGTCGGCGGCTCGATCGGAGCGGCGGCGAAGGCGAGCTGCAGCGCGGTCTCGCGCAGCGAGTCGGCCTCGGCCTGGAGTTCGGGCGACGTCGTGAGGACGTCCTCGAGGAGCATGCGCTCATCGTCGGACAGCGCGTCGAGTGCGTAGGAACCCGTCAGCAGGGCGGGGTCGTCGTGTCGTTCGGTCATGAGGTCACCCCCATCTCGTCTCGGAGTCGGATCATCCCGTCACGGAGACGGGTCTTGACGGTGCCGATGGGGACACCGAGTTGTTCGGCCATCTCGCTGTGCGAGAAGCCTCCGTAGTACGCGAGCTGCACGGCCTGCCGCTGGAACTCGGTCAGCTTGGCCAGGGCCCTGCCGACACGTTCGTGTTCGATGCGGATCTCGACCGACTCGGAGACCTGGTCGAAACCGGACTCGAGGTCGCGGATACCGATCTTCGTGTCCCGGTCGTGCGAGGCCTGCGACGCCCGGACCCGGTCCACCGCTCGGCGGTGCGCCATGGTCAGGACCCAGCTGGAGGCGGTCCCGCGCTTCCGGTCGAACCGGGTGGCCTGTTGCCAGACTTCGAGGAAGACCTCTTGCGTGACCTCTTCGGACTGGGCGCGGTCCCGGAGGAGCCGCGTCACGAGTCCGAGGACCCGGCCGGAGAGGGCGTCGTAGAGGTCCGCGAAGGCGGCTTGGTCACCGGAGGCAACCCGCGCCAAGAGGTCGTCCGGCGATGCCTGGGCTGGCTCTGACGAGCTCCAGCGTTCGGTGTCGCTATCCACGAGGGCAAGCATTGCAGGTTTCCCTCCTCTCGGGTGCGTCGGCGACCGGTTGTGGCCGTTCTGTCAGGGGTGCTGCGTGATGCGGTGGTGCTGGTGGTGCGGTGGTGCTGGTGGTGCTGTGCTGCGGCCGCGCCCCGGGTAGGACGAAGCCGCCGCGTCGTGCGGTCGAGACGAGAGGCCAGCGTGACCCACAGGGAATTGACCGGCGGATACCGGTCCGGGTCACGCCCGGCCTCTCGCGTTCGTGACGGTCATCAAGTCCGTCACGCTGATGATTCGGCGCGGTGCCCGTGGTGGATTGGATCGGATGCCGAGAAGTTGTCGGGACGCCGCGTCCGGGCCCTCTGTCGGGCACGCCCGGGTCCGGATCTGTCCACCGAGAGTGAACAGGGCAGCGGACACAGCCGACGCGTCGTAGAGTTGGTGTCGCCGGGCCGCAGCAAGCCCCGGGCTCCAAAATTCGCCGCTTCGAGCGGCCTCGCGCCGAGAGGCGCTTCTGCGGCCCGGTTTTTCTCTGCCCTGCGGCTGTCTGCTTGCGCTTCGGCGTTCTGCCCTTCGCGTTCTGCCGGGAGGCCCGGTGCGGGTCCGGCGCGTTCGCTCGCTAGTCCAGGCTCTCGCGACGCCAGAGCGCCGCCGCCTCGGTCAGGTCGGCCGCCAGCTCCGTCAGACGGAGCGCGCGCGTCGTCAACTCGCTCGCGCGGCTGGTCGCGGTGAGGTCGGAGTCGTCCGCCACCGCAGTCGCACCGGCCGCGGTCAGCCGGCAGAACGCCGCCCCACGGTCGAGCGCCACGGCGAAGTCGCCCGTGTACAGCCCGTGCAGGATGCGGTCCGCCAGGGTGAGGATCTCGGCAGGACCGGTCGGCTGCTCCGCCCCCGCGACGGCCTGGTCGATCGTGCCGATGCGCTCGGTGCCGCGCTGGAAGAAGTACGCGATCTCCTCCGGGTTCTGCCGGATCACCGTGCGGACGAGGTACACCCGCCACAGGGCACCCGGCAGGGTGTGCGCACCCACCCGTGCCCAGAGTTCGGCGATCGCGTCGATGCCGTGCACGTCCGTGTAGGTGACGAGCCGCTCGACCACCGCGGGGTCCGGGTCCTGACGCACCCGGTGCAGCAGCGCGTTCGCGGTCTCGTGCGCGACACGGTTCACGACGGCCGGGTCCTCGCCGCCCTGGATCGCGGCGAACTCGGCATCGGTGAAGTGGACAGGACGGTGGTGATCGCGAGGCACCGCGTCAGTGTAGGCACGGCCGGTGACACGCCCGCCTTCCGTTCGCGCAGAACGCAACGGCAGCGCCGCGGGTACGGTGTCTCGTCGGGAGGCGCTCCTCCCGAACGTGAAGGAGAGGACTCCCCCATGAACCCGTTGCTCATCATCCTGGCCGTCATCGCGGTCATCCTGCTGTTCGTCGGTGGCTTCACCGCGAGCCTCAAGTTCCTGCTGTGGGTTGGCATCGTGCTGCTCATCGTGGCGGTCGTCCTGTGGCTGCTGCGGACGCTCACCGGGCGTCGCGGCTGACCCTCGACACCAGGTTCTTCCCAGAGGCCCTCACCCGCTAGCCTTGCGGGTGAGGGCCTCTAGCTCAGTTGGTAGAGCACCGGACTTTTAATCCGAGGGTCGTGGGTTCGAGCCCCACGGGGCCCACACTCTCCTGAACGCCGGCTTTTCATCCGAGGGTCGTGGGTTCGAGCCCCACGGGGCCCACAGCCTCCCGAACGCCGCCCCCACGGGGCACACGGACACCAGGAGTGCAGCGCGCTCGTCAGGCGGATGCCCCGCCAGCGGCGATGCGGATCGTGTTGGACAGGAGCGCCCCGGCAGCGGTGCCGGTCGCCACGGTGGGGTGCACGCCGTCAGCATCGGCGGCTCCGGTCGCGTACGTTCCGTCGAGGCGACGGACCGGGAACCAGGGATCGACCAGCAGCCAGCCGTTGTCGGCGGTGAAGCGTGCCAGGTCGCGGTTGTGGGCGAAGCCGCCGGCGGCGCGGTCGATGTGGTCGGTGCCGTAGTCCGTGAGGTTCGACGGCGCGACCTGCGCGACGACGACGTGGTCGGCGCCCACGATGCCGACGATCGCGGCGATGTTGTCGCGGATCGTCGACCGGCCCACACCGAGGCGGATGTCGTTCGTCCCCACCATGACGACGAGGACGTCCGCGTCCACGGGCGCGGCGGCGTTGCGGACCGTCGCCGACGTCGCACCGCTGATCCCGACGCCCGCGACGAGCCGCAGGTCCGTCCCGGTCAGGAACCGTGTCCACGAGAACGAGTTCTCCGGGTTGGTGATGCTGTCGCCGGCGTAGGTGACGGTCGTCACGGGGGCTCCCAGGGTCGGTGTCAGGTGCGAGCCCGATCAGCAAACCACGATCAGCGGCTCGGACCGCGGGCGCTCGCCCGCGTTCGAGGACACTCCTTCACCGGTCAGCAGGCGTCCGGACCGTGCCGCGTAGAATCCCGGCCGTGGCCCGACGAACCGACGGCGGATGGCCGGACGGTCCCCGTTCGTTGCCGCGCAGACGACGACGCAAGAGGCGACGGCACCTGCCGGCCGTCGCCCTGAGCGCGATGGCACTCGGCGTCGGCGGGTTCCTCGTCATGCTGCCGGCGGTGTCCGATGCGTGCCTGACGATCCCGGCGACGTCGACCGTCTCGGCTTCCCGGGTGTCGTCGGCCATGGCCCGAGGCGCGGAGGTGCTCATCGTGGGCGACTCGTACACCGTCGGCCGCGGCTCGTCAGACGGCGTGCACGGGTGGGCGCAAGACCTCGCGACGGAGCGCGGCTGGGACGCCACCATCGACGGTGTCGCCGGGAGCGGCTACGTGAACACCGGGAGGTCGCACTCCCCCACCATGACCTATCGTGCGCGGATCGAGCAGAACGCATCGCTCGACCCCCGGCTGGTCATCGTGCAGGGCAGCCAGAACGACTGGCTGGTGAGCGCGTCGACACTCGAGGAACGTGTCGAGCAGGCACTGCGGACGGCGAAGCGGCAGTGGCCCGATGCGGTCGTCGTCGCGATCGGGCCGTCGGCCCCGCAGCCCCGCGCGGAAACCACCGTCGCCATCTCGGCGGCGGTCGCGGCCGGCGCTCGGGACGCCGGCGTGCCGTTCGTGGACGCGGTCGACCGGCAGTGGTTCACGGCGATGAACAGCGGCAGCTACGCGGCGGGCGACGGGCAGCACCTCAACGACGACGGCTACCGGTACCTGGCCGACAAGATCGACGGCGCGCTCGAACAGCTCGCCAGCGCCGACCCGTCCGACCGCTGCTCCTGACAGCGTGATCGGCGAGCACCCGATCAGTACACCGGGGTACAAGTCGCCCCCAGCTGGCTCATGGCAGATCCCCTGCACACATCAGCCTGCGCACAGCCGACTGTTGGGCTGCCGCCGATAGTGTCGTTCCCGGATCCGATCACCGGATCCTGCAGCACCGCACCACCACGAACGAACGGGGTACACCGTGATCGAGCCCATCGAAGCCACGCAGACCAGCAGCACCGGGGACGCGCGCCGCATCGTCGAGCTCGCCGCCGCGACCAACACGACGATGAGCAACGAGCTCCTGCTCGACACGCTCCGTCGCAACGCGCAGGTCACGACCCGGCACATCCGCAAGGACTTCATCGAGGTCGCGACGGCCACCGCGGTGCTCGGCTACGTGTGCCGACAGCGCAAGGACTTCATCGCCCTGCGCGGGGACGACCCGGCCTGGGCGCACGAGGTCGGGCGCTACGCCAGCGAGTCCCTCGCGGTCGAGGCGCTCCGCATGCGCCGCGGCTGACCCGCAGCTCCGAGACGACGAACGCCGCCCCGCACCGGGGCGACGTTCGCGGTTCCAGTGGAGCGGTGACTCCCCCGCCGAAGCGACAGATCGCCGGCCCCACCCGCGACAACTCCGCCAGAGCGACACTGTGCCGCGAACCTTCGGCGGGACGGAGTCGCTTTCGCGAGACGGGTTGCGGGGGGACGGTCAGGACCAGACGCGGCGGATGCCCCAGGTGCCCGTCCAGGTCTCGTCGGGCTCGAGCCACCGCAAGCCCTCGCCGGAGTTCAGGGCGTTGGCCGGAGCGGTCATCGGCTCGACCGCCACGGCCAGACCCTTCCCGTCGCCGCGGGGGTACTCCCGGGAGGTGAACACCTGCACGTACGGGAACGACGCGTCCTGCCAGAGCTGCACGCCGTCGCCCTCGGGGCCGTGCAGCGTCGTGTGGCGGACCCCGTCGGCGTCCGGGGTGATGTCGGAGTACGCGGTGTCGAGATCTGCGTCACCGGCACGCTGCCCCCGTCGCAGGTCGAACGGCGTGCCCTCCACCGACACGGACCCGTTCGGCACCTTCTGCTCGTCGACGGTGAAGGCGGTGGCGGCGTCGAGCGTGACGACGAGGTCGTCGGCCGGGGTGTCGCCGGCGCGCAGGTACGGGTGCGCCCCCACGGCGAAGGGCGCGCGGACACCGGAGCGGTTCGTGATCTCGTGCGTCACCCGGATGCCGTCGTCGACGAGCTCGTGGTGCACGCGGGTCTCGAGGGTGAACGGCCAGCCGTGCTGCGGGTGGATCGTGGCTTCCTGCACGATCCCCGTCTCGGTCTGCGACACCACGCGGTACGGCGCGAAGCGGAGCAGGCCGTGCGAGGCGTTGCCGTACTTCGGCTCCGAGACGTCCAGCTGCTGCCGCTTGCCGTCGAGCTCCCAGACCCCGCCGGCGACGCGGTTCGGCCACGGTACGAGCACGATGCCGTTGGCGCCGGGCGGCTGCTCGGTGACGGGGAACGGCTCGGTCAGGTCGAAGCCGGCGACGCGGAGTTCTCGGATGCCGGCGGCGACCTCGGTCACGACGGCCTCGACGACGCCGTCCGGTCCGGCGTGGTGCAGGCGGTACTGGCCACCGGTGGGTGCTGCGGTCATGGGGTGTGGTTCCTTCCGGATGTGTCCTCGCCGTCCGCGACGACGACCTCGACGCCGGCCGCCCGGATCGTGGCGACCGCGTCCGCCTCGGCCTCGGCGGTGACGACGACGTCGATGTCCTCGAGCGCGCGGACGACCCCGATGTGGGCCCGGCCGAACTTCGACCCGTCCGCGACGACGACGGTACGCCGAGCCGTGGCCGCGAGCACCCGCTTGGCCTCGGTTTCGGGCAGGTTGACGTTGGTCAGACCGTGCGCGACGTCCACACCGGTGCCACCGAGGAACACGATGTCGGCGGCGATCACCGGCAACAGGGTGTTGTTGAACGGTGCGACGAGCGAGTGCTGGAGCGGTCGGAGGGTGCCGCCGGTGACGATCACGGTGAACCGCGGCACGGCGCGTTCGAGGGCCAGTGCGGTCGTCAGCGAGTTCGTGACGACGGTGACGTCGGACAGCTCCGTGCGGGCGACGAGCGCCTCGGCGACCGCGGCCGGGGTGGTGCCGACGTCGAGCACGACGCACTCGCCGGACCGCACGAGCGCTGCGGCCGCACGGCCGATGGCGGCCTTGGCCACCTGGTGCTCGACGGCGGTCTCCTCGAAGGGGCGCTCGGTGGACCCGGCCCCGAGGCGGACCGCTCCGCCGTGCACCCGGCGGATCCGGGCCTCCTGGTCGAGGACCGCGAGGTCCTGCCGGACCGTCACCTCACTCGTGCCGAGCGACGCGGCCAGCGCGGCGGTCCGGACCATGCCGGGTGCACCCTCGACGATGGAGACGATGCGGTCCTGCCGCAGCGGCGCGGGCAGCGATCCGGCCAGGAAGGAGAGGTCGTCGTCGGTCACGGCTCTAGTTTCGCTTGCTTCCGAAGACTTTCGCAACGCTTCGGATCGACGCTAGGCTGTTCCGGTGATCACCAAGCGCGTGACGAAGCTCGCGGACGGCCGCGACCTGTTCTACTTCGACGATGCGGACAGCACCCTGCCCGCTGAGCGTGCCATCGACGAGCGCGCGCTCGACCCTCGGCCCGAGACCGCGCGGATGCGCCAGGACGTCCTGACCGGCGAGTGGGTCTCCATCGCAGCGAGCCGGCAGAACCGTGCGTTCCTGCCGCCGGCCGACCAGGACCCGCTCGCGCCGCAGACACCGCAGAACCCGTCCGAGATCCCGAGCACCTACGACGTCGCCGTGTTCGAGAACCGGTCGCCGTCGTTCGGCCCCCTGCTCGAGGCCGATGACGCTCCGTCCTCGCTCCAGTCCTTGTCCGACGTCGGCCTGAACCGGCAGCTCCGCAGCGTCGGCCGGTGCGAGGTCGTGTGCTTCTCGCCCGCGACCGAGGGGTCCTTCGCGTCGATCTCCGAGTCGCGTGCCCGCACCGTGGTCGAGGCCTGGGCGGACCGGACCGCCGCGCTCTCCGCCATGCCCGGCATCCAGCAGGTGTTCCCGTTCGAGAACCGCGGCGAAGCGATCGGCGTCACGCTGCACCACCCGCACGGGCAGATCTACTCGTACCCGTACGTCACGCCCCGCACGCAGCGCCTGCTCGACTCCATCGAGCGCTTCGGGCCGGACCTGTTCGAACAGCATCTGGCGAACGAGCGGGCCTCGGACCGGGTCGTCCTGCAGGGCGAGCACTTCACGGCCTTCGTGCCGTTCGCCGCACGCTGGCCCATCGAGATCCACATGCTGCCGCACCGCCACGTCCCCGACTTCGCCGGTCTGACCGAGGCCGAGAAGGACGAACTGGCCCACCTGCACCTGCGCCTGACGCGGGGCATCGACGAACTCTACGGCGACCCGACCCCGTACATCGCCGCCTGGCACCAGGCACCGGTGCACGTCGGGCGGGACACCGTGCGGCTCATGCTGCAGATCACGTCGCCGCGTCGGGCGGCGGACAAGTTGAAGTTCCTGGCTGGCAGTGAAGCCGCCATGGGCGCCTGGATCGGGGACCTCGTGCCCGAGAAGGCAGCCGAGTTCATCCGACAGGGAATCGAGCGAGCATGACGTTCCAGCAGGTCTACGGGTACGAGCCGGCGGTGCGGTACTCCGCCCCCGGTCGGGTCAACCTGATCGGTGAGCACACCGACTACAACGACGGGTACGTCCTGCCGTTCGCGATCGACCGGCGCACCACCGCGTCGATCGCCCCGCGGCCGGACCGTCTGCTGCGCGTCTCGTCTGCGTTCGACGCCGACACGGTGCTCGAGCTGTCGCTCGACGACCTCGACCCGTCGAACATGACCGGATGGTCGGCGTACGTCTTCGGCATCGCCTGGGCGCTCCGCGAGCAGGCCGGCGCGGACCTGTCCGACAAGACCGGGTTCGACGTCTTCATCGAGTCCGACGTCCCCGTCGGTGCGGGCCTGTCCTCCAGCGCCGCGATCGAGTGCGGTGTCGCACTCGCCTTCAACGACCTGTGGGAGCTCGGCCTCGACCGCAAGACCCTGGCGCGCGTCGGCCAGTACTCCGAGAACCACGCCGTCGGTGCCCCCACGGGGATCATGGACCAGTCCGCCTCCCTGCTCGGCGAGCAGGACGCCGTCGTGTTCCTGGACTGCCGCACGCTCGACACCGCCGTGGTCGACCTGGCGCTCGAGGCGAACGGGCTCGAGGTCCTGGTCATCGACACCCGGGTCGAGCACGCCCACGCCACCGGTGGGTACGCAGCTCGTCGGGCCTCGTGCGAGAAGGGTGCGCAGGTGCTCGGTGTCGAGGCCCTGCGTGACCTGAGCGTCGACGACCTGCCCCGTGCGCAGGAGCTGCTCGACGACGAGACCTTCCGCCGCGTGCGCCACGTCGTGACCGAGGACCAGCGCGTCCTCGACACCGTCCGGACGCTGCGCGAACAGGGCCCGCGGGCGATCGGTTCGCTGCTCGTCGCGTCGCACGAGTCGATGCGCGACGACTTCGAGATCTCCGTTCCGGAACTCGACCTGGCCGTCGCGACCGCGGTCGAGCACGGTGCGGTCGGTGCGCGGATGACCGGTGGTGGGTTCGGTGGTGCGGCGATCGCGTTGGTCGACCGGGAGGCCCGTGGTGCGATCGCCGAGGCCGTCACCGCCGCCTTCGCAGCCGCCGGGCACCGCGAACCGAACGTCTTCACGGTGCACGCCGCGCAGGGCGCCCGCCGCGACTGAGCCCCTCGCCGAGTCTCGGGCCAGTACGGGCGAGACTCGGGCTGGGCGACCGTTCTCGCGGTGCCGCCCCCGAGAACGGTCGCTCACCGCGAGACTCGGGGCAGCGCGGCCGAGACTCGGGGCAGCGCGGCCGAGACTCGGGCGTCAGCGGGTCATGTGTCCCGTGGTGACGGTGACGCCGCCCCACGGGAAGCCGTGCGGGTGCAGCACCTCGTGCTGCACCTGGTCCATCACGAACTGGCTCTGCCACACCGTGTAGACCAGCACGCCGACGACGATGCACACCGGGACGGCCAGGTACGCCGAGTACCGCACGATGTCGCCGAGGGTGCGGTGCCCGGAGCGCGCGAGCGTCGGCGGCAGGACGATCCCGACGACGACCACGAGCAGCAGCAGTGCGAGTGCGGCCGGGGCGACGTGCCCTTCGACCTGCACCGTGACCGGCGCGGTCTCGAGGACCTTGCCGCCGTTGTCGATCCAGTTGTCGTCTGCGTCGACCCCGCCGTACCCCGACGACGTGCTCCAGAGCACCAAGTTCGGGGACAGCACCAGTGCGACGATCCCGACGAGTGCGAGTCCCCACGCACGCGGACGCAGCTTCCGACCGGCATGCGCCATCACGGGCGCGGTCTGGACGTTCTCCCCCATGCGGTGACCGTAGCACTGGGACTGGCTCCGCACCCGTCCCCCGAACGCGCGGGGCGGGGGCGAGCCGCGCCTCCCGGCCGCATCTGGTGAGCAGAAATGGTCGAGCCCCATGACGGGACCCGACCACTTCTGCTCACGATGCGAACGCGCGCCACACGGCCCGCCGCGCGCACCTACTTCAGGTGGCGCTCCGCCGCCTCGACCACGTTCTTCATGAGCATCGCGCGGGTCATCGGGCCGACGCCGCCGGGCACCGGCGACATGAAGCCCGCGACGGACGCGACGGCGGGGTCGACGTCACCGTGCAGCTTGGCCTTCCCCGTCTCGTCGTTCACCACGCGGGTGATGCCCACGTCGATCACGGCCGCACCGGGCTGCACCCAGTCCGGCTTGACGAGCCCGGCGACCCCGGCGGCCGCGATGACGATGTCGGCGCGACGGCACTCCGCGGCGACGTCCGCCGTCAGGGAGTGTGTGAGCGTCGCCGTCGCCTCGAGGCGGGTCAGCAACAGGCCGAGCGGACGCCCGACGGTGAGGCCCTGCCCGATGATCGTGACGTGCGCGCCGCGGATCGGGATGTCGTACGCCTCGAGCATCGCGACGATGCCCCGCGGGGTGCAGGGCAGGGGCGCGTCGATGGTGCCGGCGCCACCGGGCACGGCGAGCACGAGCTCACCGAGGTTCGTCGGGTGCAGGCCGTCGGCGTCCTTCGACGGGTCCATCAGCTCGAGCATCGGCGTCGGGTCGATGCCCTCCGGCAGCGGCAGCTGCACGATGAACGCGGTGACCCGGGGGTCGTCGTTCATCTGCAGGATCGCGGCGCGGATGTCCGCGGCGGACGCCGTCGCGGGCAGGTCGATGCGGTGCGAGTCGAGCCCGATCTGCGCCGAGTCGCGGTGCTTGCCCGCGACGTAGGACAGCGAGCCCGGGTTCTCGCCGACGAGGATCGTGCCGAGCCCCGGACGGATGCCGTGCTCGTGCAACCGGTCGATGCGGACCCGCAGTTCGTCGAGGGTCCGGGCGGCGAGGGCGGTGCCGTCGATGCGGACGGCAGTGCCCTCCCCCGCCCATCGCTCGACGGGCAGGGGGCTCAGGGCGTCGCTCACGCGTAGAGGGGGAACGCGTCGGTCAGGGTCTTCACCCGGGCCGAGAGCGCTGCGATGTCCGGGTTCGGCATGAGGGTCAGCGCGATGATGTCCGCGACCTCGGTGAACTCGGCGTCGCCGAAGCCACGCGTGGCGAGCGCCGACGTGCCGATACGGACGCCCGAGGTGACCATCGGCGGACGCGGGTCGAACGGCACGGAGTTGCGGTTCACGGTGATGCCGACCTCGTGCAGCAGGTCTTCGGCCTGCTTGCCGTCGACCTCGGAGGTGCGCAGGTCGACGAGCACCAGGTGCACGTCCGTGCCACCGGTGAGGACGTCGACGCCGGCCGCGCGGGCGTCCGGCTGCGTGAGCCGATCCGCGAGCAATCGGGCACCGCGGATGGTGCGCTCCTGGCGGGCCTTGAACTCGGGGGTGCCGGCGAGCAGGAACGCGGTGGCCTTGGCGGCGATCACGTGCATGAGCGGGCCGCCCTGCTGACCCGGGAAGACCGCGGAGTTCAGCTTCTTGAACAGCGACTCGTCGTTGGACAGGATGATGCCCGAGCGGGGGCCGCCGAGGGTCTTGTGCACGGTCGACGAGACGACGTGGGCGTGCGGGACCGGGGACGGGTGCAGACCGGCGGCGACCAGGCCGGCGAAGTGCGCCATGTCGACCCAGAGCTTCGCGCCGACCTCGTCCGCGATCTCACGGAACTTCGCGAAGTCGAGCTGGCGCGGGTACGCGGACCAGCCGGCGATGAGGACCTTCGGCTGGTGCTCGATGGCCTTGGCGCGGATGTCGTCGTAGTCGACCTCGAACGTCTCGGGGTCGACGCCGTACGCCACGGCGTTGTAGATGCGGCCGGAGAAGTTGAGCTTCATGCCGTGGGTCAGGTGACCGCCGTGCGCGAGCTCGAGGCCGAGGATGGTGTCACCGGCCGAGGCGATGGCGTGCAGGACAGCGGCGTTGGCCGTGGCGCCCGAGTGCGGCTGGACGTTGGCGTACTCGGCCCCGAACAGCGCCTTGGCACGGTCGATGGCGAGCTGCTCGGCGACGTCGACGTACTCGCAGCCGCCGTAGTAGCGCTTGCCCGGGTAGCCCTCGGCGTACTTGTTGGTGAGGACGGAGCCCTGGGACTCGAGCACGGCGCGCGGCACGAAGTTCTCGGACGCGATCATCTCGAGGGTGTCGCGCTGACGGCCGAGCTCCTGCTGCAGGACGGCGGCGATCTCGGGGTCGACCTCGGTGAGCGGGGCGTTGAAGGCTGCGCGGTCGGTGTCGACGGAGCCGTCGACGGCGGGCAGATCGGTGATGGACACGGTTCTCCTACGTGGGTTGGCGACGACCGGTGGGTCGCGCACGGACGATCGGTCGGTGCAGCCCAGGCGTACGGCCGCGCACCGTGTCAGGTGTCGCTCCCCGATGGTGACCCATCCAACGCCAGTCGCGACGTGACGATCGTACCGAGCCGCCCGCCCTGTGTCACCCTGGATGCATGACCCTGACCTCGCCCGACGTGGACGAACGGACCACCCCGGACGAACGGACCAGTGCGCGCGCGGACACCCCGTGGGTCACCGTCGTGTGGGACGACCCGGTGAACCTGATGTCGTACGTCACCTACGTCTTCCAGCGGCACTTCGGTTTCGGTCGCGCGCAGGCGGAGCGGCTCATGCACCAGGTGGACACGGAGGGTCGGGCCATCGTGGCGACGGGTCCGCGCGAGGCGATGGAGGCCCACGTCCAGTCGATGCACGGCTACGGCCTGCAGGCGACCGTCGACAAGGCCCCCGAAGCGTGATCCCCTTCGTCCGCCGGGCCGACGGCGTCCACCTCGGCATGTCCTCCGGCGAGCGCGGGTTGCTGACGTCCCTGACCGAGCAGCTGCGCCAGGTGCTCGACGGCGACCTGGCGGCGGACCCGGTGGCGACTCGGATGTTCCCGGACGCCTACCCGGACGACGACGACGCCAGCGCGGAGTTCCGCAAGTACACGCAGTCCGACCTGCTGGCGCAGAAGACCTCGAACGCGACGACCGTGCACGAGTGGCTGACGGGGACCCGCGACGGCGCCCTCGACCCCGAGGACGAGCAGGCCTGGCTCCGCACGCTGACCGACCTGCGGCTGACGATCGCCGACCGCCTCGGGATCGTCGACGCCGACGACGAGGAGCGTTCGGTCGAGGCCGACGCGGGCGTCGGCCTGCGCGACGTCTACGACTGGCTCGGCTACGTGCAGGAGCACCTGATCACGACGATGACCGACCCGCGGTGACGGTCACCTTCCGCGCGACCACCGAGGACGACCGGGAGGCCCTGCTCGCGTTCTCGACGTCGGAACCGGTCGCGTGGATCGGTCCGGACCGGTACCGCGCCGAGTCCGGCACGGACAACTACCGCCCGGGGTGGTCGTGGCTGGCCGTGCGCGACGGACGCCCGGTGGCACGGGCGCTCTGGTGGGGTGGCGCGGACGCCGAGGTGCCGTCGACGCTCGACGACCTGCTGGTGGCTCCGGAGGTGCCCGAGGACGAGCGGGTGGCGATCGCCGCCGGGCTGATCACGGCGGGGACCGCTGCGTTCGGGGTGCGACCGGAGTGGATC
Source organism: Curtobacterium sp. PhB172 (assembly GCF_003752545.1). Classification (NCBI taxonomy): domain Bacteria; kingdom Bacillati; phylum Actinomycetota; class Actinomycetes; order Micrococcales; family Microbacteriaceae; genus Curtobacterium; species Curtobacterium sp. PhB172. Next base: position 548,422 of record NZ_RKIF01000005.1, on the reverse strand, counting down.
GTCGACGTCGCGGTGGACTGGCACGACGATCCGGAAGCCGTCGCCGCGGTGTCGTGGCGCACGGCGGCCGCTCGGTCGGCGGGGCTCGGACGGTCGACGGAGCGGGTGAGTGTGGCGTGGACACCGGACCACGGAGTGCCGATGCCGTCCTCGTTGCGCTTCCGGTCCGGTGACGACGACGAGTTCGTGGACCTGTTCGCCCGCGTCGCGGTGGGGAGCCTCGACGCCCACACCGTGGCCTCGGTGGACGAACTCGGCCCGCGGGGCGCCGCCGCCGACGACCTCGAGTTCTACCGCTCGCTGCCGGGGTCGCGCGACGGCTGGCGGGTCGCGCTCGACCCCGACGGCCTGGTGGTCGGGTTCGTCCTGGCGACGCGGACGGCGTACGACGCGGCGATCAGCTTCATCGGCGTGCTGCCGCAGCACCGTGGGCGCGGTGTGGTCGACGGCCTGCTCGCCGAGGGGCTGCGCGTGCACGCCGAGGCCGGGGAGCCGAAGGTGGTCGGCACGACGGACGCGGCGAACACCCCGATGCGCCGGGCGTTCGAGCGGGCCGGCTTCGTGGTGACGAGGCGCCGCATCGTGCTCGAGCGCTGAGTCGATCCGGAGCGGCGAGCGTCGAAATCGCAAGGCAGCCTTGCAAGTCGTGCTGTCGAAGTAGTACCGTGCCGGTATGGAATCGCCCGATCCGACCGCGCTCGCCGGTGACCTGCTGACGCTGTACGGCCGGATCCGTCGCACGCTGCTGACCGGCAAGGCCGACGAGGTCACGGCGTCCCAGACCGCCGCGCTCGGCCGCCTGCTGCGGTACGGCGAGAGCACGGTCGCCGAGCTCGCCCGCGCCGAGGGCGTCCGGCCGCAGTCGATGGGCGCGACCGTCCAGGCACTCGAGGACCTCGGCCTCGTCGAACGGCGTCCTGACCCCGCCGACGGCCGCCGTGCGCTCGTCCGCGCGACCGACCAGGGTGCCCGTGCCCGCGAGGACGCCTGGACCACCCGCACCCGCGTCCTGACCGACCGGCTCGCCGCGCTGCCCGACGCCGACCGCGACACCGTCGCCCGAGCGATCGCGATCCTCGCCCCGCTCACCGAACGCTGACCCCGGAAGAAGCACTCCCACGTCCACCTCGACCACTCCCACCCCCGTCGTCGCCCCGGGCAGCACCGGCAGTGGCTTCGACCCGAAGCTCCTCATCCCGGTGCTCGTCGGGCCGCTGCTCAACCCGATCAACACCACGATGGTGTCCGTCGCGCTCACGCCGATCTCCCGCGACCTGGGGATCGGTGCGGCGCAGGCGATCTGGCTCGTCGCCGCCCTGTACCTGGCGAGTGCGATCGCGCAGCCGACGATGGGCAAGCTCGCCGACCGCTTCGGCCCGAAGAAGGTGTTCCTGACCGGGCTCGTGATCGTCGGTGTCGCCGGGGTCGTGCCCGAGTTCCTGACCGGCTTCGGCGGTGCGGTGTTCGCCCGTGTCCTCATCGGCATCGGCACCTCGTCGGCGTACCCGGCGGCACTCACCACCCTCCGACAGCACTCGGCACGGATCGGGAAGCCGACCCCGCCGCTCGTGCTCGGAGCGCTGTCCATCACCTCGCTCGTGTCCGCGGCGGCCGGGCCTCCGCTCGGCGGCGCGCTGATCGCCGCGTTCGGCTGGCACGCGATCTTCCTGGTGAACGTGCCCCTGGCGGCGTTCGGCATCGTCGTGGCGTCGATGTGGCTGCCGTCCGACCGTCTCCGTCCGCGTGACGACGAGGCCCTGCCCGTCCTGCAGGCGCTCGACCCGTTCGGCATGCTGCTCATGACGGGGACCGTCTCCGCGCTGCTCGTGTTCCTGCTCGACCTGTCCGCCGGGCTGTGGTGGCTGCTCGCGGTGGCGATCGTGCTGCTCGTCGCTCTCGTGCTGTGGGAGCTGCGCGCGGTCCGGCCGTTCGTGGACGTCCGGATGCTCGCGCGGAACGGGGCGCTGTCCCGCACCTACGTGCGGTTGTTCCTGACCTACCTGCTCGCGTACACGATGACCTACGGGTTCTCGCAGTGGGTGCAGGACGTCGCCGGGTACTCGAGCGACGTCGCCGGGTACATCCAGCTCCCCGCCGCGATCGTGGCCGGGATCGCGTCGTTCGTCGTCGCCCGGAAGACCGCCGTCCGCGGGCCCCTGATCGTCGCGGCCGTGGTGCCGATCGTCGGCGGGGCACTCCTGCTCTTCCTGCACACCGGGTCGCCGGTCGCGCTGCTCGCCCTGGCGCCGGCGCTGTTCGGCGTCCCGCAGGCCCTGGCGTCGGTGTCGAACCAGGCGGCGCTGTACCGGCTCGTGCCCGCGTCGTACATCGGCACCGCGGCCGGGCTGTCCCGCACGGCGGTGTACATCGGGGCGATCGGGGCCTCGTCCCTCATCGGTGGCGTGTTCGGCCAGACCCCGACCACACCGGACCTGCACGTGCTGGCGTGGGTGATCCTCGGCGTCGCGGTGCTCCTGACGGTCCTGACCCTGGCCGACCGCCGCCTCCGCGCCGACCGCTCACGTCCCGCGCCCGCTTCGTGAGCAGAAATGGTCGGGTCGGGTGACGGCACTCGACCATTTCTGCTCACGAAGCACCGCGCTCGCCGCGCCCGGTACCCTGATCCGGTGACCGACCCGACCCCCACGCACTGGACCCTGACGCTCGTCTGCGACGACCAGCCCGGGATCGTGCACGCCGTCTCCGGAGCGGTCGTCGCTGCCAACGGCAACATCACCGAGTCGCAGCAGTTCTCGAGCGTCGACACGAACACGTTCTTCATGCGCCTGCAGGTCATGGCGCCGGTGGACCGCGCGACCTTCGAGGCGGCTCTCGCCCCCGTCGCCGCCCGGTACGACGCCCGCGTCCAGCTCGACGTCGTCGGTCGCCCGCTGCGCAGCCTCGTCCTCGTGTCGAAGGCCGGCCACTGCCTCAACGACCTGCTCTACCGCCAGCGCGGTGGGCAGCTGCCGATCGAGGTCCCCCTCGTGCTGTCCAACCACCCGGACCTGTCCGAGCTCGCGTCGTTCTACTCGGTGCCGTTCGAGCACCGTCCGGTCACCGACGCGGACAGCAAGGCGGCCATGGAGCGCCGTGTCCTCGACGCGGTCGAGGAGCACGACATCGAACTCGTCGTCCTCGCCCGCTACATGCAGATCCTGTCGCCGGAGCTCTGCGCGGCACTCGAGGGCCGTGCGGTCAACATCCACCACTCGTTCCTGCCCGGCTTCAAGGGCGCGAACCCCTACCGCCAGGCGCACGCCCGCGGCGTGAAGCTCATCGGCGCGACGGCGCACTTCGTCACGAGCGACCTCGACGAGGGCCCGATCATCGAGCAGAACGTCGTCCGTGTCGACCACACGAAGGACCCCGCCGAGCTGGTCTCCATCGGCCAGGACGAAGAGTCCCGCACCCTCACCCAGGCAGTGCGCTGGATCGCCGAGGACCGCGTCCTGCTCGACGGCGCCCGCACCATCATCTTCAAGTAGGCAGCACCATGACGAACGCCCCGCAGTCCCCCGTCGACTGGGAAGCAGTCCCCGGCCCGGCACCCGCCGGCAGGCAGCGACGGCCGTTCGACGTCTGGCGCGTGCTCCGCGTCCTGGTCTGCACGTTCGGTCTGCTCTCCCTGGCGTTCTGGGGCTACTGGTCGTGGCAACTCCCCCTGCCCGGCTACCTGTTCATGGTCGGCGCCCCACTGTTCGCGGCCGTCGTCTGGTACTTCTTCCGCTCGCCGGCGTCGCCGATCGAGACCGACATCGTCGGCAAGACGATCGTCGAGGTCGCGTTGGTCATCGCCGCGGGCGCGACCTGGATCTCCATCGGCCACCCGGTCGTGGGCTTCGTCTTCATCGTGATCGCCGCCCTGAGCGGCGTGATCGCGTTCCGCAGGGAGACCGCATGACCGCCACGGGCCTCCAGGCCGGCCGGGAGGCGCAGCACACCCTGGTGCGCGCATCCCGCGTCGTCGACGCGGCCGGGTCCACGGCGGACGGCTGGGTCCTGCTCGCCGGTGACGTGGTGCACGCGGTCGGCTCCGGCCCCGAAGCCCCCGCGGCGGACCAGGTCGTCGACCTGGGCGACGCGGTCCTGACGCCCGGGTTCACCGACCTGCACGGGCACGGCGGTGCGACCGAGTCGTACGAGGACGACTCCTTCGCCGAGTCGCTGGCCGTCCACCGGGCGCACGGCACGACCCGGTCGGTCCTGTCCCTCGTCGCGAACCCGGTCCCCGCCCTCGCGGACTCGCTCGCGCGGATCCGTTCCGTGATGGCGACCGACCCACTCGTGCTCGGCGTGCACCTGGAGGGGCCGTTCCTGTCCCCGCACAACAAGGGCGCCCACAACGAGTCGTTCCTCATCGACCCGTCCCCCGCAGCGGTCGACGCACTGCTCGAGGCCGGCGAGGGCGTCATCCGCCAGGTCACCATCGCGCCGGAACTGCCGGGCGCGCTCGACGCCGTCCGCCGGTTCGTCGCCGCCGGGATCACCGTCGCCGTCGGCCACACCGTCGGTACGTACGACCAGGCCCGCGCAGCGTTCGACGCCGGCGCGACGCTGCTGACCCACGCGTTCAACGCCATGCCGGGGCTGCACCACCGTGCACCGGGGCCGATCGGTGCCGCGGTGGCCGACGACCGGGTGACGCTCGAGCTCATCCTCGACGCCGTGCACGTGCACCCGGTCGTCGCGGACACCCTGCTCCGGGCTGCCCCGGGCCGGGTATCGCTCATCACCGACGCCATGGGTGCTGCGGGCGCTGCCGACGGTTCGTACCGGCTGGGATCGCTCGACGTCACCGTGACCGACGGGGTCGCGCACGTCGCCGGGACCGACACCATCGCGGGGTCGACGTTGACGCAGGACGTGGCGTTGCGGAACGCGGTCTCGCTCGCCGGACGGACGCTGCCCGAGGCCGTCGCGGCCCTGACGAGCGTGCCGGCCGCGGCACTGGGGCTCGGCGACCGGCTGGGGCGGCTCGCGCCGGGGTACGCGGCCGACCTCGTGGCGCTGTCACCGGCGCTCGAGGTGCAGCGGGTGTGGGGCGGCGGGCGCGAGCTGCGCTGAGCCGGAGCAGCAGGGCGACCACACCGACCACGGAGGCGACGACCCCGATGGCGTCGACGATCACGAATCGGACGGCGACACGAACACCGCAGCGATGAGCAGCAGCACCCTGATCCAGGTCGTTGCGCGGAGCGCGGCCGGTACTCGGGCGCGCTGGTTCGGTGTCGCAGGCCGGGCTCTTGGCGCCCTCGGTCTCCCAGTCGGCGCGTTCAGACCCGGTGCCCCTGTGGGGCAATCATAGGGGGCGGCCGCGCACATGCGTCAGCACATTCCGCAACGTCGCTCGTTCCCTCGTTCCCTCGTTCCCTCGTTCCCTCGTTCCCTCGTTCCCTCGTTCCCTCGTTCCCTCGTTCCCTCGACGGGGTCATAGCCCACTTGCGGAACACACCTCCCTCCATCGCACGACACGCCTGTGATGCACTGATCTTGCACATATTACGCGCTAGATGGATGATGTCGGAAGCTCGGCACTGAGGCCGGATATGAGAGGGAGTAATGATCACGAAGATGATGTTCAGCGTGGCTGCCACGGCCGCCCTGACGGTAGGCCTGCTTGCTACGCCGACGCCCGCGAATGCCGCGCAGGCTGGCACCGGAAAGCTCAACTGTCAGCCCAGCGGCAAAGAGGTGCACACCGTGTCGAACTCGCGGGGCAATGTGCGACACGACATCTACGGTGCGAAGGGTCACTCAACACCGTGGGCCCACACGAACTCCGTCACGATGGGGTACTCCTCGACGTACGCAAGCTGGGACTCGCACCACGTCTGGGAGTACTACTCCGATGGAGGCAAGGTGTTCGGCTCCGCCATGAAGTCGGCATCGGTTCGATGCCGATGAGCGTGGTCGGGCGGGTGTGTCGAAGCTCCGCCGGGTTGCTTGCGCTCTGCGCCGCCGCCATGTTGGGCGGGTGCACAACGACCACGTCCGCACCGTCTGCCGATACCTCCTCAGCGGTGAGCAGCGTCCGCAGCAAATACCCGGAACCCGTCGATCTTGCGGAGGCGCGAGCGAAGTGTCTGACCAAAGCAGGGTGGGCGGTGTCGGTCCAGGAAGACGCATCGATCAGTGTCGACCTCAAACCGGGCACCGAGGCCGACTACCGCCATGACGATGACCAGTGCCTGAAGCGCCTCGGCATCGATCCTGACGCGTCTCCGTCACGGACGCAGCTCAGGCAGGCGTACGAGGCATCGGTGCAGGGTGCAGCCTGTCTCCGCGAAGCTGGTTGGACGATCTCGACTGCGCCGACCTTCGACACCTTCGAGGACCACTACGACTCCGACCCGTGGTATCCGTGGGCCGAGGTTCCAGATGAGGACTTCGCTGAGGCGGCAAGATCATGCCCGACGCCGGAACCGACCTACTAGTCGGTGGACGTGCGGCTCCGAAGTGGCCGATGGTGTTGATGATTATTGCCACCTTCGTGACGCTCGGAATCGCGCTCTTGTCGTCGTGGCGTATCCAGACCGACGTTGCTCCACCCCCAACGGCGCAGCCCTACGCCGTCGCCACGGCACGTGCTGGGGTCGTTGGCCAGTCTGCCGCGATCCGAGCTGAGGTGCGTTGGGGCCGGACTCCGGTCGCCCGCAACCTCCTGACCGGAACGGTGACCTCCGTTGCACTCGAAGACACCGCGATGGCGCACACCGGGCAGGAACTCTATTCAGTCGACCTCCGTCCGGTTCACGTGGCGGCCGGCTCGACACCGGCCTTCCGGGACCTCGAAGAAGGGATGACCGGACCGGACGTCCGGCAACTGCAGGCAATGCTCGCCGTCCAGGGTTGGCTGCGCTCCTCTCCCGACGGGATCTTCGGCCCCTCAACGAAATCGGCTTTGAAGGGTTGGCAACTGTCCGAAGGCGAAGAGGCAACTGGCGCCGTCGCCAGAGGCCGTGTGCTCTTCGTGTCCACTCTCCCCGCACGGCTGTCGCTGGACACGCAAAATGTCAGCGTGGGCGCGCTACTCGCCGGCAACGAGCCAGCGGTAGTCGAGCTCGCTTCCGATCCACGGATTGAAGCAGCGCTCTCAGCGGACCTTCTTGCCAGCGTTCGAGACGGCGCAACGTCGACGCTCGCCGCGCAGGGATCGACCTGGTCCGGTGTGATCCGCTCCACTGAAGTCGGTGAGGACGGCACCGGCAAGGCCGTTCTCGGTCAGAGCGATGGCTCGTCGTGTGGCGAAGACTGCCCGTTCGTACCCGGATCGGAGGACTCTGTGCAGGTCCGGGGAGAAGTCGTCCTAGTCCCCCGCACTGAGGGCACTGTCGTACCCATTGCCGCCATACGTTCCGCCGGCACCGATATGTACGTTGTCGATGCGACAGGGCATCGTCACCTCGTGACCATCCTCGCGTCCGCATCGGGACGAGCTGTCGTCGACGGGATCGAGCCCAGCATGCGGGTGCGGATCAGTTCGGATGCGTCCGAATGATTCGTGTGGACGCTGTCTCGCATTCCTACGACCGCCGCCATCCGATCATCAACCAGGTCTCGACCACTTTCGACATCGGAGAAATGGTCGCACTCACAGGCCCCTCGGGTCGGGGCAAATCGACATTGCTGTTCATCATCGGCCTGCTCCTGAAGCCGACGGCCGGCACGGTTTCGATTGCTGGCCTAGATACCGCACGGATCTCGGACAGACGACGTTCGATGCTCCGAGCAGAAGCATTCGGCTACCTGTTCCAAGACGCCGCGCTCGACCCGAGTCGGACCGTCCTTGCGAACGTCACGGAGCCGGCCCTCTACGCGCAAGCGACGCACCGCAAGTATCTGCGCGGGGACGCGTTGGACCTCCTCGGGTCCCTCGGCGTCGATCAGCGCGCCGACGCGCTCCCAAGGCAGATTTCGGGAGGCCAGGCACAACGGATCGCACTCGCTCGTGCCCTGATTCTGCGCCCACCGATCGTCGTCGCGGACGAACCCACAGCGAGTCTCGACAGCGACAGCGCTGCGGCAGTCGTCGACACGCTGAGCGCGTACGGCCGGGCGGGTAACACAGTAGTCGTAGCCACCCATGACCAGCGTGTGATTCGAGCGAGCGATCGCGAGGTCCGATTGTGATCCTGACCTGGGCTCTGACCTGCTCAGAGGTCGCTGTCATAGCTCGGACGAAGTGGCTCCTTTCGAGCATCATTGCTCTGATAACGGGAGCAGGGCTCGGGCTGACGATGATCGCGACAGCGCAGAGCTCGAGCCTTGCCGACTCGGTACTCGCCGAGCTCGCCAGCGTTGAAGCACGAACCCTCACGGTTCAGGGCGCGCCCGCTGATCATCTTCGCTCAAGCACGTTGGCGGTCCTCGACGGCGTGGACGGGGTCGAGTCAGCGATCGCGTCGGGACCCGCCACAGACATGAGGAACCGAGCCATACCAGGTGGAGTGGCAGTCCCGAGCCGCCGCATCTGGGCGCACAATTGGTCGCAGCTCGGCCTTCCCGAGCCTCCGCGCGGTGACGCGGATACCTCCGCGTTCGCCACCAAGAATGCGATCGCCCTGCTCGGAATTGGGTCGCTCCCCGCCACGGTCGTGAACGCATCTGGCTCCACCAACGCCGTCGTAGGCCACCTCGACTCGTCCCGAGCGGCCGCCAGCGGGCTAACCGGACTGGTTGTCCCGACTCCTGATTCGAGACCAGGAGACGTCACGCGAATCGTCATAGTCGCCCGCTCGGCCGAACGCGTGGCGCCTCTGGCACGCGTCATGCGCGCCGCCCTTCCTGATAATCCATCACCAACGGTAAGGATCCGCACCAGCGACGCCGTCGCGCGACTCTCGGGCCCCATCGGACTTCAACTCGATTCCTTCAGCCGAAGCCTGATCTTGACCGCGATTGTCGGCTCGGGAATGCTGGTGGCGATCGTTCAGGCCGGACTCGTGCTCCTGCAGCGGAAAGACTTCGGCAGGAGACGCGCCCTCGGCGCGTCCCGACCGATGATCATTGCGCTCATCGCCGGACACACTCTGGCCGCGTCCGCAACCGGAGCAGCCCTTGGAGGCATCGCGACCATCATCGGACTGCGCTTTTCAGGACTCCCCGCTCCGCCCGGGGCACTCGCCATGGCGTTCGCAGCCATCTTGGTGACCGTCACCGTTGGACTCGCACTGGTCCCCGCAGCAGTTGCCTCCAGACTCGATCCCGCGTCGGAGATGCGATCACCGTAGATACGACGAGATCACCCTCAGGCGAGACCGCTCACCGTGCGGCCCCGCCTCAGCGGTCGATCGGGCGCCCCCGCTCGCCACTCGCCCACGTCGTGTCCGCCGTGTCGCCGACCCGGAGCGACAGGGTGCCGCCGCGGGTGACGAAGGACGCCGGGACCCACGACTTCTCGAGGGTGCGCCCGTCCAACCGAGCGCCGTGCACGTACGGCGCGGTGCCGGAGGACCGGACGACGATCCGCTCCCCGCTCGACCGCCGGATGTCGACGGTGCTGAACGTCGGGCTGCCGATGAGCATCTCCGCACGCCCCGGTGTCTGCGGGAACAACCCGATCGACGCGAAGACGTACCAGGCGCTCATCGTGCCCAGGTCGTCGTTGCCCGGCAGCCCGCTCGGGCCGGTCGTGTAGGCGTCGTCGACGACCCGGCGCACGGTCTCCTGCGTCTTCCACGGCTTCCCGAGCGCGTTGTACATCCACGGCGTGTGGATGTCGGGCTCGTTGGTCGGGTCGAACTTCGTGGCGTCGCCGCCGGTCACCGCGAACGCACCAGTGCTGTCGTGGAAGAACGCATCGAGTCGCGCGACCGCCGCGTCGTCGCCACCCAAGGCCGTCGACAGTCCCTGTACGTCCTGCGGCACGAGCCAGGTGTACTGCGCACTCGTCCCCTGCGCGAACCCGGTGCCGGTCGAGGGCGACCAGTCGGGCGTCCACGATCCGTCGGCCTGACGAGCGGCCTGGTAACCGACGGCCGCGTTGAAGGTGTTCTTCCAGTAGGTCCCGCGCTCCGCGAACATCCGGGCGTCCGAGCGCAGCCCGAGGGAGCCCGCCCAGTACCCGAGCGCACTGTCCGAGATCGAGTCCTCGAGCGTCTCGGCAGCGCCGCCCCAGCACGAGCAGTCGTCGTTCGCGGCGTACTGGCGCTGCAGGTACTCGTCGAGCGCCGGGCGTTGGGCCAGGCACTGGCCCGGGCACCCGATGTCGCTCTCGGCGTCGGCGTTCTCGACGGTCGCCTGGTGCTTCAGCGAGGCGTAGGCGGCCCGCACGTCGAAGTTCCGGACCCCCATCGCGTACCAGGTGGCGAGGGTCGCGGCCGAGGGGTCACCCGTCATCACGTGCGTCGGCGCCCCGAGGTGGAGCCAGCGGTCCCACACCCCACCGTTCTGCTGGGCGAACCGCAGCATCGACTGCGCCATGTCCCCGGCGACGTCCGGCCGCAGCAGCGCGAGCAGTTGGATCTGCGCCCGGTACTGGTCCCACCCGGAGTACGTGCCGTAGACGGCGCGGTGCCCTCGGTCCATGCGGTGCACCCGCTGGTCCGGCCCCAGGTAGCGGCCGTCGCGGTCGTTCAGCGTGTTCGGCTGCATGAGCGCGTGGTACACGGACGTGTACAGCTGGGTGGTGCGGTCCGCGGTGCCGCCTCCGACGCGCAGACGCGACAGTTCGCGGTTCCAGGAGGCCCGTGTGCCGGCCGCCACGCTGGCGACGGTCGAGCGCTGGGTCACCTCGCCGTCGCGGTTCGCGATCGCTCCTGCGGCGCTCACGTACGAGATGCCGATCTTCGCGTGCACCGTCGCACCGCGACGCGCGTCGAACCCGACCCACGCGCCGGAGCCGCGTCCGGCACGGTCGGCGCCGGTCAGGTAGCCCTCCCCGCCGGAGGAGGCCGTGCCTCCCGGTCGGACCGTGCCGTCCTGCCAGGTGCCGGTGCTCGTGAACGCCTTGTCGAAGGTGGCTGTGAAGAACAGCCGGTAGTAGCTGCGGCGGTCCGGGTTGGTGGCACCGCCGCCGTTCGCGCGGCGGCTGCAGAAGCCGCCGGTCAGGACGCTGCCGCTCACCGTGCGGGTGCGGGCGTCGACGCGGGTGGTCGCGGCCTCGCTGCCGTTGATCGAGTTCGAGGTCCGGAAGAGCAGGTTCGCGGCCCCGCCGGCCGGGAACGCGAACTCGCCGATGCCGGCCCGGGTGGTGACGGCGAGGTCGGTGCGGACGCCGTTGTCGAGCGCGACGCCGTAGCGCCCGGGGCTCGCGGACTCGTCGTCGTGCGAGTAGCCGGCGGCGTAGACCGCGTCGGTGCTGTCGGCCGACGGCGAGGTCGTGATCGGGGTCGTGACCGGCATGATCGGCACGTCACCGGCGGCTCCCGGCGCGCAGCCGGCGCCGTTCAGGTGCGTCAGGCTGAACCCGCGCAGCCGGTTCACGTCGTACGAGTACCCGTTCGCGACCGGCGTCGAGGTCTGGTCGCCCGCGGTGCCGGTGGGGCTCCACTGGAGCATGCCGAACGGTGCGGTCGCGCCGGGCCAAGTGTTGCCGTCGCCGCTCGTGCCGATGAACGGGTCGACGTACCGAGCCGGGTCGGAGACGGTCCTCCCCGCCTGCGCTGCCTGCCCCGAGGGCGAAGCGACGGCCGGCGCGGCGACGACCCCCGTCCCCAGCAGCGCGGCGATCGTGGCCACCGCGGCGAACGGGAGCGGGCGGACGAGCGGGCGACGGTGCACGCGAGAACGGTTCACGTCGGCGACGCTAGCCCCCTCGGACGGGGGACGCGCGATCCGTCACCGAGCCCTCTCCTGCTGTTCACGTCGCCCCTCGACGAAGGCCCGGACCCGAGCGCGGAACGCCGGGTCCGCCGCCGGGCCCTTCACCGGCACGACGTGCAGTCGCCGGTCACCACGCCGGAGTGCCGGTCCGACGAACACCCCCTCGGGGACGTCCGGGGCGGTCGCCGACCAGAGCGTCGAGCGAGCGCCGTCCGTGGCAGTCCGCGCCAGACTGCGTGCGACCATGCCGCCGAGGCGCTGTGTCAGGGTCTCCGCCTGGTCGTTCATCCCCGTCGCCGCGATGCCGGGGTGCGCGATCACCGACCGGATGTCCAAACCGGCAGCACGGAGTCGTTCACCGAGGTCGACGCTCAGCGCTGCGGCCGCGGTCTTGGAGTCGGTGTACACACCGAACTGCGAGTAGTCGTCCGGACCGTCGACCCCGCCGGGACCAGACACGCGGCGGGTGCGCTGCGACAGGTTCGAGCCGACGAGCACGACGCGGGGAGACGGCCCGCCGAGCAGCGGGAGCATCGCCTCGGCGAGCACGGCCGGCCCGACGACGTTCGTCGCCCAGGTGCGCTCGATTCCTTCATCGGTGCGCCCGAAGGTGCCGATCGTCGCACCGGCGTTGTTGACGAGGGCGTCCACGGCGATGCCGTCCTCGGCGAGCTGCCGGGCGAACGCCGTGACGGACGCGACGGACGCGGTGTCGACGAGCCGCGCCTCCAGGTCGAGTCCCACGGGGAGGACGCGAGCCGCCTTGTCGAGGTCGCGCACCCCGGCGACGACGCGGGCGCCGGCCGAGGCGAGGGTCGTGGCGACGACGAGGCCGAGCCCACCGGTCGCGCCGGTGACCACCACGGTCCTGCCGTGCTGGTCGGGCATCGCTGCCGGTTCCCACTCGAAGCTGTCCATCGTCGTCTCCTGCTCGTTCGGCGCACCCAATCGGATGATTCATCCGGAACGCTAGCACAACCGGATAGAGTGTCCACATGACGATCGCGATGGCCCGACCCGAGGCGCTGCGCTCCGATGCCCAGCGCAACCGGACGGCACTGCTCGACGTCGCCCGCACCTTCGTCGACCGGGGCGAACCGGCCCTGCTCAACGCCGTCGCGCACGAGGCCGGAGTGGGGGTCGGGACGGCCTACCGGCACTTCCCGAGCCAGCAGCACCTGCTCGAAGCGCTCGCGATCGACGCGCTCGAGGACATGCTCGACCAGGTCCGCGACGCCGTCGTGCTGCCGGACGCAGCCGATGCGCTCCGCGGGGTCGTCACAGCCGCGTTCCGGAGCATGGTGGACGACGCAGCCCTCGGTGACCTGCTGACCAACGGCGGGTTCTCCTGTGCGGACACCGCTGCCCTCGCCGGCGACCTGGTGGTGTCCGTCGACGCGCTGCTCGCGAGGGGACGCACCGAGGGGATCGTCCGGACCGACGTCGACGCCGACGACCTCCGCCGGCTGCTGTGCGGGCTGCGCGAGGCGGCCGTCGCCGGCGGCACCCGGGTCAGCGATCCGGAGCGCTACGTCGAGATCCTGCTCGCCGGGCTCCGTCCGACGAGCTGACCGACGCCCTGATCGCGGCGAGGCCGACGAGCGCCCCGAACCCGCAGACGGCCACCGCCGCCACCGCGACCGCGATGTAGGCCGCTTCGGTCGAGGACCCCCGGTAGGGCATGTCGTCGAGCCATCCCAGTCCGGCGATCACGATCACCAGGCCGATCGCGACGCTGCCGGCCACCACCAGCACCGCATCACGGGCGGCCCGGAGCACGGTACGCGAGCGGGGTTCCACGGGTTCATCCTGCCGGGCGGCGGCGGGCACTGTCAGGATGGGCGCATGAGCGTCATGGTCTCCGTGTTCGATGCGCACCGCAGCCGTACGAGCGAGAAGTACACCGCGTACCCGCCGGACGTCCTGCCGATGTTCGTCGCCGAGATGGATTCGATGCTCGCGGAGCCGGTGCGCGACGCCCTCGTCGCCGCGGTCACCAACGGCGACACCGGGTACGTCGGCCACGGTCGTGCGCTGCCCGAGGCGTTCGCGGACTTCGCCGAGAGCCGGTGGGCCTGGCGCGTCGACCCCGACCTCGTCCGCACCACCACCGACGTGTCGGTCGCTGCGGTGGAGATGCTCCGCCGGATCATCGAGCCGGGCGACCAGGTCGTCATCATGCCGCCCGTGTACCCGCCGTTCTGGGAGTACGTGTCCGAGGCCGGCGGCACCGTGACCGAGGTCCCGTTGCTCGCACCCGACGGCCCCGCGGACCCGTTCGACACCACGGCCGGTTGGCGGATGGACCTGGACGGCCTCGCGCAGGCGTTCGCCGACGGCGCGCGTACCGTGCTGCTCTGCAACCCGCACAACCCCCTCGGCCTGGTGCACGACCGCTCGTCGCTCGTCGCACTCGCGAAGCTCGCCGCCGAGTGGGACGCCGTGGTCGTCTCGGACGAGATCCACGCGCCGCTCGTGCACGCCGACGCGGTCTTCACGCCGTTCCTGGAGTCCTGCCCCGAGGCCGCCGCGCTCGGGGTGTCGTTGACGAGCGCGAGCAAGGCCTGGAACCTCGCGGGGACGAAGTGCGCGTTGATCGTCGGCGCCTCGGAGCGGGCCCGTGCCTGGTTCGACGCACTGCCGAGCGAGGTCGTCGAGCGCACGGGCATCCTCGGGTACACCGCGAGCGTCGCCGCGTTCAGCGAGGGCGGACCGTGGCTCGCGTCCCTGCTCACCGAACTGGCCGCGAACCGCCGCACCCTGGCCGAGCGGATCGGCGACGTGCTGCCCGGCGCCGAGTACCGGCAGCCGCAGGCGTCGTACCTGGCGTGGCTCGACCTGCGGGCGCTGCCGTGGGGCGACGACCCCGCGGCGCTGCTGGTCGACGAGGCGAAGGTGGCGCTCGCCTCCGGCCCGGCGTTCGGACGCCAGGGTCAGGGCTTCGCGCGGCTGAACTTCGGGTGCTCGGCCGAGACCCTGGACGACGGCCTCAGCCGCCTGCACACCGCGTTCCGGCAGCGTGCAGACGGCTGATCATCGGTCCTACTCGAACACCTGCCAGGCCGGCTTGTTCGCGTACGTGTAGCGGTAGTAGTCGGCGAGCTGCAGGCCGGCCGCGGCTTCCTCGTCGACGACGACCGTCGCGTGCTCGTGCAGCTGCAGCGCCGAACCGGGGACGAACGAGCTGAGCGGCCCCTCGACCGCGGCGGCGACCGCGTCGGCCTTGGCGGAGCCCTGCGCGACGAGGACGAGCTGCTGGGCGTCGAGGATGGTGCCGAGCCCCTGCGTCATGCAGTGCGTCGGGACCTGCTCGGGCGAGTCGAAGAACCGCGCGTTGGCGTCACGGGTCGACGGCGCCAGGGTCTTGATCCGGGTGCGTGAGGCGAACGAGGACGTCGGCTCGTTGAACCCGATGTGCCCGTTCGCGCCGATGCCGAGGATCTGCACGTCGATCCCGCCGGCGGCACGGATCGCGGCGTCGTACTCCTTCGCCGCGAACTCGAGGTCGTCGGCACGACCGTCGGGCACCCGCACCCGCGAGGGGTCGAACCCGAGCGGCGCCACGACGTCGCGCGCGATGACGCTGGCGTACGACTCCGGGTGCTCGAGCGGGATGCCGACGTACTCGTCGAGGGCGAACCCGCGAGCCTCGGCGAACGAGATCTCGCCCGCACCGACCCGACGCTGCAGGTCGGTGTAGATGCCCTGCGGGCTGGATCCGGTGGCGAGACCGATGACGGCGGACGGCTTCTTGGCGACGACGGACGCGATCTTGGCCGCGGCGACGCGACCGACCTCAGCCGGCGTGGGCAGGATGATGATCTCCACACGCCCATGCTACTGGTCATGACCAGTCTCCGACAGGGCGGGATCGGTAGCGTGGGCCCATGCCCACCCCCGACTTCGTCCTGTCCCTCCGCTCGAAGATCGGCACCGATCCCCTCTGGATGACCGGTGTGACGGCGGTGGTCACCCGGGGCGACGGGGACGATCGAGAACTCCTCGTGGTCCGACGGGCGGACAACGGCGCGCTCACGCCCGTCACCGGCATCATCGACCCGGGCGAGGAACCGGCCGTCGCCGCCGAACGCGAGGTCCTGGAAGAGGCGGACGTCGTCGCCGTCGCGGAACGGCTGGCGTGGGTGCAGGTGCTGCCGGAGCTGACGTACCCGAACGGCGACCGGGCGCAGTACCTCGACCTGGTGTTCGCCTGCCGGTACGTCTCGGGCACGCCGAACCCCGCCGACGGCGAGAACACCGAGGCGTTCTGGGCGCGACTCGACGACCTGCCCGACATGCACCCGAACATGCGTGCCCGCATCGCGGCGGCGTTGGCCGACGAGCGCGAGGCGCGCTTCCAGCGCTGACCCCGCCGGCCTGGAGGCGCGGGGCGGCCCCGCCACGCGCCTCCAGGCCGCCCGTGGTCGCGCCCACCCCGCGAAAGCGACAGTGTGCCGCCGACGTTCCGCGGGGAACTGTCGCCATCGCGGAGGGGACCGGCCCGGCCCGGCGAGGACTGTCGCTTTGGCGGTCAGGCGAGCGGGGCCACCGCCACGGGAGCGCCGAGCAGGCGGACGGCGACGGACTCGCCGGCGGCGCGACGGTCGCCGACCTCGTGCTGCACGGTCACGACGGTGTCGTCGTCGAGCCGGACCGTGGTGCGGCGGATCGAGCCGAGGAAGCTCGACGACACGACGGTGCCGGTGATGCCCTCCGGGGCGAAGGCGACGTCCTCCGGTCGGACGTAGGCGAGCACCGGCCCGTCGGCGACCGAGGCGTCGAGTGCGGGCACGCGGAACCCGTACACGAACACGTCGCCGCCGCGCAGGTCGCCCTGCAGACGGTTCGACTGGCCGACGAAGTCCGCCGTGAACGCCGACGACGGAGAACGGTAGAGCTCCTCCGGCGTGCCGATCTGCTCGATGTCGCCGGCGTTCATCACGGCGATGCGGTCGGAGACGGCGAGCGCCTCCTCCTGGTCGTGGGTGACGAACACCGTGGTGATGCCGAGGTCGCTCTGGATGCGGCGGATCTCCTCGCGGAGCGAGACGCGCACCTTGGCGTCGAGGGCGGACAGCGGCTCGTCGAGCAGGAGGACGCGGGGCCGCGTGACCAGGGCTCGGGCGAGGGCGACGCGCTGCTGCTGGCCGCCCGACAGCTGGTGGGGGTAGCGCTCGGCGAACTCGCCCAGGTGCACCATGTCGAGTGCCTCGACGACGCGGCTCCTGCGCTCGGCGGCGGGGACTCGGCGCATCTCGAGGCCGAACGCGACGTTCTGCCGCACCGTCATGTGCGGGAACAACGAGTACTGCTGGAACACCATCCCGATGTCGCGCTTGTTCACCGGGGTGGCGGCGACGTCCTGGCCGTCGATGCGGATGGCGCCGGCGTCGATGGCCTCGAGGCCGGCGAGCGCTCGGAGCGCCGTCGTCTTGCCGCAGCCGGACGGGCCGAGCAGGGACACGAACTCGCCCGGTTCGACGCGGAGCGACAGTCCGGCAAGGGCCCGGTGCGTGCCGTAGTGCTTCTCGACGGCCTCGAGCTCGACGACGGCGCCGGTGGAGGCGAGGGACGCCGGGGCTGCCGGTGCGGTGACGGTCATGCGGACTCCTTGACACGGGTGGTGCGGACGGTGCGGGCACGGCCGGCACGACGGCCCGTCCCGATGCGGCCGA
The DNA here is from genome assembly GCF_003752545.1 of Curtobacterium sp. PhB172. NCBI lineage: Bacteria > Bacillati > Actinomycetota > Actinomycetes > Micrococcales > Microbacteriaceae > Curtobacterium > Curtobacterium sp. PhB172. Next base: position 530,981 of record NZ_RKIF01000005.1, on the reverse strand, counting down.
TGACGACGAGCAGGACGAAGCCGAACACGAGGGCCGCGACCGAGAAGATCGCGGCGACGTACGGGTCGGTCTGCTGCACGAGCACGAGGGCGGTCTGGAAGGTGGTGCGGGACAGGAACGCGGCGAGCGTGTACTCCCCGAGGACCACCGTGATGGTGAGGAAGCACGCGGCGGTGATGCCCCGGCGGAGGTTCGGCAAGAGCACCCGCCAGGTGACCGTCCACCACGAGGCGCCGAGCGACCGGGCGGCCTCGGACAGCACCGTCATGTCCGTCGCGGTGATGGCGGCGGCGATCGGGCGGAACGCGAACGGCAGCGTGACGATGCCGATCGCGAAGGCCAGCGTCCACGCGCCGGACCCGAAGACCCGCGACACCACCTGGTACACGGGGATGAAGCCGACGACGAGCACGACGACGGGGACCGTGATCGGGACGATGCAGACGAACTCGAGCACGCGGCGGAGCTTCGGGTAGCGCAGCGCCGTGATGATCTGGGCGGGCAGCAGGACGAACAGCACGATGCCGACGGTGATGACCGCGATGAGCAGCGATGCCCCGAGGCCGTCGAACACCGGCTGGTAAGTGAACGCGTTGACCGGGTCGACGATGGCCGCCCAGTGCGCGAAGGTCAGACCGTCGTCGGTGCCCTGGCGGAAGGTGAACTGCACCAGCGCGGCCAGCGGGACGGCGAAGACGATCCCGACGACCGTGAGCACGGCCGTGGCGGTGCCCCGTGACGGGGCCGTGCCGAAGCGGCCGACGCGGGGCGTGCCTCCCGTCCGACCGGACGCGACCGACGTCGGACGCGACGGCCCCACCGGCGTAGCCGCGCTCATCGCTGCCACCTTGCGGCCCGGCGCTGCAGCAACGAGTACGCGCCCATCACGACCGCCATCACGACGACCATGCCGAAGGCGAGCACCCCGGCGACGTTCTGCAGGCCGATGAGCGTCTCGCTGGTGAGCTGCGTGCGGATCGTGAGCGGCACGATGCCGCCCTGCGAGATGAGTGCCGCGGCGGTGGCGAACGACGAGAACCCGTTCGCGAAGAGCAGGAGCAACGAGCCCCAGAACGCCGGTGCGAGCACGGGCAGGGCGATCCGGCGCCAGTACGTGGCACGGGAGGCGCCGAGGGTGGCGGCGGCCTCGCCCCACTGCGTCTTCACGCCCTCGAGCGCGGGCATGAACGTGAGGACCATCAGCGGCACCTGGAAGTAGACGTAGGGGATCACGAGACCGGGCACCGTGTAGAGGAAAGCGCCGGTCGCGTTGCGGTCGACGTCGACGAGGGACACCAGCCACGTCGTGACGAGGCCCTGTACGCCGATCGTGGCGATGAACGCGAACGCGAGCATGACGCCGCCGAACTGGGCGAGGACGCTCGCGGCCGAGTCGATCATCGACCGGACGAGCCCGTCGGGCCGCAGTGCCGACAGCGCCCAGCAGACGAGCGCTCCGATGACGGCGCCGATCACGGCGGACACGGCGGACAGGCCGAACGAGCCGCCGAAGGCCCGCAGGACGGAGGGCTCGGCGAACGCTGCGAGGTTCGCGAGGGTGAACGCGCCGTCGTCGGTGAAGAACCCGCTGCCGACCGCGATCACCGCGGGGACGGCGAGGAAGAGCAGGACGTACGCGGCGAACGGGGTGAGGCCGAGCCAGGCCAGGCCGACGCGGCGCCGGACACGGGGTCCGGCGCCGCGTCGGACGGCATCGGCGGACGCTGGTGCGGACGTCGGGAGCACGGGGCTCGTCGCGCTCGTCGCCGGTGCGCTCGCCGCTGGCGCGGGCGCGCCCGCCGATGCGGTGGTCATGCTGGTCAGGACCCCATGGTCGAGGACCACTTGGCCGACAGCACCTTCGCGGCGTCCGCGACCTGTGCGTCGGTCAGCTCGACGTAGTCCTTCGGCGCGCCACCGGCGGCGTCGAGGGCGTCCTGGTCGACCTTGCCGGACTTCTCCAGGGCGGCGAGGGTCGACGGGAACGCACCGGCCTGCAGGTACAGGTTCTGCGCCTCGGGGCTGGCGATGTACTCCTGCCACAGGCGAGCAGCGGCGGGGTGCGGGGCGTCCTTGTTGATCGCCTGCGAGTAGTACGAGCCGAGCGCCTGCCCCTCGGGCACGACGGTCTTCCAGTCCTTGTTGCCACTCGCACCGGCGGCGGGGCCCCACGCGAGGTTGTTGTACGACCACTGGATGACCACGGGGGTCTCACCCGAGGCGACCGTGGCCTGCGTGGGCAGCACGTTCTGGAAGTTGCCGGCCTGCTTGAGCTTGCCGAAGTAGTCGACGCCCTTGGTGATGTCGTCGGCCGAGCCGCCGTTCTCGAGCGCTGCCAGGTACACGGCTGATGCGGCCTGGTTCGCCTGCGTCGGGTCGCCCGCGATGGAGACCTTGCCCTTGTACTCGGAGCCGAGCAGGTCCGTCAGGTCCTTCGGTGCGTCGGTGATCTTCGACGAGTCGTAGCCGATCGACATCAGGCCCGTGTAGTCGCGGGTCCAGGCGCCGTCCTGCTCCTTGAGCGTGTCCGGGATGTCGCTCCAGTTCGCGACCTTGTAGTCCGTCAGCAGGTCGAGGTTCTCCTGCAGCACGGCGTTGCCGAGGTCGAGCACGTCGGGAGCGGTGGACTGCCCCTTCTGCGACTTCACCGCGGCGACCTCGTCGGCGCTGGAGCCGTTCGGGTTCGCGGAGTTGATCTTGATGTCGTACTTCTTCGTGAAGCCGTCGATGATCTTGCCGTAGTTGGCCCACGACGGCGGCAGCGCGATGACGTTGAGCTGTCCCTCGGCCTTCGCCGCCTTCACCAGGGCGTCCATGCCGCCGGAGGCCTCGGCGCTCGTGGCGGTCTTCCAGTTCGTGTCGTCCTTCGTCGTGCTGGCCGAGCTCGTGGCCGAGCATCCGGCGAGGGTGACGATCGCTGCGGCGGCGAGGGCGATGCCGGCGATGGTGCGCTTGTGCTGCACGGGAGGTGCCTTTCGGGTGGGTGCTGCGGGTGCTTCGGGTGGGTGCTGCGGGTGGGGCCGCGGTTCACGGCCCGGGACGATCGTGGAGGCGGCCGGTTTCCGGCCCGTGCTGCGGCGGTGAACGGTGGCGGAACAGCGGGTACGCCTGTACCGTTCTGCTGGTTTCCCACCTCGGACGCATGGTCGCGTCCACATCGCACTGGAGGCACGGATGCAGTTCACGACGACGGTCCTGCTGGCGAGGAAGACGGCGACAGGGCTCCCGGTCCCGCCGTCCGTGATCGATGCGCTCGGCTCGGGGAAGCGCCCGCCGGTGGTGGTCACGATCAACGGCGGCTACACCTACCGGTCCACCGTCGGGGTCATGGACGAGCAGTTCCTGGTGCCGCTGTCCGCCGAGCACCGCGAGTCCGCCGGGGTCGCTGCCGGGGACACCGTCGAGGTCACGCTCGTCGTCGACACGCAGCCCCGGGTCATCGACCTGCCCGACGACCTGGCGGCGGCACTGCAGGACGCTGGGGTGCGTGCAGCGTTCGACACGCTGTCGAACTCGCGGCAGCGAGCGCTCGCCGACCCGGTGTCGCAGGCGAAGGCGCCGGAGACCCGAGCACGGCGGATCGCGAAGGCCGTGGAGGCGCTCCGCTCCTGACGGCCGGGCCCGCAGCCGACCGGCGGAGCGGACTGCGTCAGCGCAGGGCAGCTCGGAGCTCGGGTGCGACGGACTGCGAGCCGCCCTCGGTCAGGTGGACGGTGTCGAACCGCTGGACGACCCCACCGACCTGGGCGGGGCAGCCGCCGTCGGCGCAGAACCACTCCGTCGTCCGGACGAACCGGGCGCCTGTGGTCTCGGCTGCGTCCTGGAGTGCCGCGTCCGCGACCCAGGCGGAGGATCCGGCGGACGGCGGCGGTCCGACGCAGTCCGTGGCCGATCGGACCCGTGATGCGCAGGCCCGCGGGTCAGGCAGCGACGGCGGTGCCTGCAGCACGACGACGTCGTCAGCGGCAGCCACGAATCGCGCCAGGACTCGATCTGCCGAGGCTCGCCACGCCTCGCCAGCCTCGGGGAGCGGTGTTGCGTCGTGCTCGGCGGCGTCGGCGAACGGCCCCGAGGCGGCACCGAGGACGACCACGTCCGGCCGGGTGCGATCGACCAGTCGGAGCATCGCGGCGCGGGCACGGTCGCATCCCGTCCGCCACTGCTGCGACTGCGGCCAGCCGTCGACACCGACGGCGCTGCACCCGGTCGCGGTGAGGACGGTGACACGCCACTCGGGGCCGAGCGCCTTGAGGAGTCCCGGTGTCCACGACGCGGCGGTCGAGTCCCCGATGACGACCGCGTGCCGGACGGCGCCGGTGGCCGGGGTCCCCGGCTGCAGGGTGCACCCGTCGAGCGATCCGACCGGGGCACCGACGAACACGATGCAGCTGCCGTCGAGCATGGCGGGGGCGGCGTCGGCGCTCGACAGCCGCGCGAGTTGCTCCGAGGCAGTCTGCGGCCACTCGTGCGACCGGACCGCCTGCGCGACCGCGGCGCTGCGTTCACCGAGCGCATCGGCGGTGTCTGCCGCCGCGGTGTCGCTGCCGAGGGCCGCGACGATGCGGTCGGAGGTCGACAGCCAGGACGGCGCGACGTACTGCGCCACGGTCCCGCCGGCGAGCACACAGGAGATGACGGCAACGACAGAGACGTCCCGGAGCGGCCGGGAGGAGCGCTCCCGCGGGGCCGCTGACCGTCGGATGTACTCGGACAACCGCGCGGAGGTCATGATCGGCCGCTCGATGCACCGGTAGGAGACCCACCCGACGACGACGCTGCCCACGAGGACGGACCACTCCGCGACGACCGAACGCCCCGTCACCGCGAGCACGAGCACGATGACCGGCAGGTGCCAGAGGTAGAGCGAGTACGAGATCCGCCCGAGCCACCGCGCCGGCGGGAAGGACAGGAACCGCGAGGCGACCGAGTCGTCACCGGTGCCGATCAGCACGATGAGCACCGTGCCGCCGACGACGATCCACCCCTTCGGCCACGGGTACCCGGTGTGCGGGTCGACGAACAACAGGGCTCCGGCGACGAGCAGCACGCCCCCGATGACGAGTCCGCTCCGGAGCGCCCGGCTCGCGATCCGCACGTGGTCGACCGCGATCGCCGCGAGTGCTCCGGGCAGGAACACCCACGCGCGGGCGAGGGTGTCGAAGTACGCGGCATCGCCGTCCGTCGCTGTGCGGACCGCGGACGCGACGCAGAGCGCCACGAGCAGGACGCTCACGACGACGGTCAGGAACACGGTGCCGTCACCGCGGAACCACCGCCGACCGACCAGCAGCGCGCCGCCCACGACGAGCGGCCAGACGACGTAGAACTGCTCCTCGATGGCGAGCGACCAGAAGTGCAGGAGCGGCGACGAGACGGTGTCGTCGGTGAGGTAGGAGCTGCCTGCCACGATCTCGTGCCAGTTCGTCACGAAGCCGAGCGCTGCGACGGCGTCCTGCCCGACGGCGATCGCTCGTGGCGGGTACCAGATGAGCGCGGCGACCCCGACCGTGACGACCACCACGACGACGGCGACGGGGACAATCCGACGGGCCCGGCGCAGGAAGTAGGCGGTGAGCGCGATGCGACCGGTCCGGCGCATCTCGAGCACGAGCAGGCGGGTGATGAGGAAGCCGGACAGCACGAAGAACAGATCGGGGCGGAGCGGACCGCCGAGAGGCACGCGCCAGAGATGGTCGAGCACGACGACGATGACCGCCCAGCCGCGCAGGCCCTCGAGGTCAGGACGGAACCGCATGCGATCGGGTCGGGTCGAAGGCGCTGTCACCAAACGAGAATATCACATCTGCTATACACACAGAAGGCGGCGCCGGACGGAACGCACCCGTGTCCCGTCCGGCGCCGCGGTCTTCCGCCGGCCCCGCTGCCTCAGGCCCGACGTACCCGCAGGGTCACGATCTCGAAGGGCCGGAGCGTGAGCACGACCGGCTCCCCCGAGTCCCACGAGTCCCCCAGCGGGCGTTCCAGCAGGTCCACCGTCGCCACCGAAGCGACGTCGAACCCGAACGACACCCCGACGTCGGTCGCCCGACCGCCGGAGGCCTCGTACAGTCGCACGACCACGTCACCAGAGCGGTCCTCGGCGAGCTTCACGGCCTCGACGAGCACCTGCGGCGACGACAGCGAGACCAGCGGCGGAACCCCGGTCGAACCGGCGACAGCGCGCACCGGCAGGTTCAACCGGTAGCCGGAGTCGGCGGCGTCGAGCACCGAGGCCCCCACCCGCAGCACCGTCCGGAACACGTGGTGCCCCTGGTCGGCGTTCGGGTCCGGGAACGTCGGCCCGCGCAGCAACGACTCGCGCACGAGCGTCGTGGTGCCGCCGTCGGGCCGTGTGGAGCGCGTGATGTCGTGTCCGTACGTGGAGTCGTTCGCCACCGCGACGCCGAACCCGGGCTCGGCGACGTGCACCCAGCGGTGCGCCGACGTCTCGAAGCGGGCGTGGTCCCACGAGGTGTTCTGGTGGGTCGGCCGGTCGATGTGGCCGAACTGGATCTCGCTCGACGCGGACGACGCACGGACGTCCACCGGGAACGCGAGCTTCAGCAGCTTCTGGTGCTCGTGCCAGTCGACCTCGGTCTCGATGGTCAGTTCCGGCTCGCCCTCGACGGCGGAGTACCGGGTCGTGAGCGTCGACGACCCGAAGGACCGTTCCACCACGAGCGAGGAGCCGTCGATCGCGACCGACGACGCCGACAGGACGGTGCCGTTGCGCTGGTACGCACGGTCGATGTCCCACGCCTCCCACTGGTTCGGGGTGTCGCGGAAGACGGTGTACTCGGCAGCGGCCGCACCCGGTGCGATCGCGTCGCGTCCGCTGGCGCGGTCGACGAGCGACACGACGTGGCCGGCGCCGTCGATGGTCGCCGTGACGACGCCGGTGTCGAACACGAAGTGGTCGCCGGAGCGGACGGGAGGCACGGGTCGCGGTTCCGAGCCGAGCGAACCACCCAGGGCGGCCGCGTCTCCCGCCGCGACCGGCGAGGCGTTGAAGCGCACGACGTTCCCGGACGAGCCACTGCCGCCGACGGCGTCGGCACCGGACGGCGCGTCGAGCAGCGCACTGCTGCCGCCGGCGGCGGCCGACGACGAGGCCCCGACCCCGGCGAGCGCCGCAGCGCCCCCGTTCGCGAGTGCGGTCGTCGCGTTGCCGATCAGCCCCTCGAGCACCTGGGCGATCTGCGCGTAGTTCTCCTCGGCGTTCTCGTAGACCCAGGCGATCGAGGACCCCGGCAGGATGTCGTGGAACTGCTGCAGCAGGACGGTGTGCCAGGCGCGCTCGAGCTCTTCGTAGGGGTAGTCCAGCCCGAGGCGCACGGCCGCGGTCGACGCCCACAGCTCGGCTTCGCGGAGCAGGTGCTCGGAGCGGCGGTTGCCCTGCTTCGTGCGGATCTGCGACGTGTAGGTGCCGCGGTGGAACTCGAGGTACATCTCGCCGGACCACACGCCGGGGGTCGGCAGCACCCGTTCGAGCTCCTCGAAGACCTGGGCGGGGGTACCGAGCTGCACGCGGGGCGAGCCGTCCAGGTCGTGCTGGCGTCGGGCGGCCGCGACCATCTCGCGGGTGGGTCCGCCGCCGCCGTCACCGAAGCCGTAGAGCAGCATCGAGGTGTTCGCGACGCCACGCTCCTTGTTGTTCCGTTCGCCGCGGTGCAGGTCGGCGGCAGAGACGTCGGAGTTGTAGGTGTCGGCCGGCGGCAGGTGCGTCAGGACGCGCGAGCCGTCGATGCCCTCCCAGTGGAAGGAGGTGTGCGGGATGACGTTCGTCTCGTTCCACGACGGCTTCTGGGTGACGAACCACTTCGAGCCGGCGGCGCGGACGATCTGGGGCAGGGCGCCGGAGTAGCCGAACGAGTCGGGCAGCCAGGCCTCGGGGGTGTCGATGCCGAACTCCTCGAGGAAGAAGCGCTTGCCGGCGACGAACTGTCGGGCGAGCGCTTCACCACCGGGCAGGTTCGTGTCCGACTCGACCCACATGCCACCGACCGGGATCCACCGGCCCTCGGCGACGCGCTCCTTGATGCGGGCCCAGATCGACGGGTAGCCGTCGCGGATCCACGCGTACTGCTGCGCCGACGAGCAGGCGAAGGTGAAGTCCGGGTCGCGGTCCATCAGGTCGAGGACGTTCGAGAAGGTGCGGGCGCACTTGCGGATCGTCTCGCGCACCGGCCAGAGCCAGGCGGAGTCGATGTGGGCGTGGCCGACGGCGATCGCCCGGTGTGCGGCGGCACTGGCCGGCACGGCCAGGACGGGTGCGAGCACCTGACGAGCATCGGCTGCGGTGCCGGCGACGTCGTCGGGGTCGAGCGCGTCGGCTGCGAGCTCGAGGGCGTGCAGGATGTCGGCGCCGCGGGTGCCGTCCGTGGGGAGTTCCGCCATCAGGCCACGCAGGACCCAGAAGTCCTGCTGCAGCTCCCACACGGTGTCGTCGCGCTCGACGAGTTCGAGGGCGCGCACGCGGTAGATCGGCTTGTCACCCGCCGTGGAACGCGACCCGAGGGGCGTCGCGCCCTGGAACGAGTCGCCGCCGATGTCCGGGTTCGCGCCGGCCTCGACGTACAGCTCGAACGACTCCCCAGCGCCGACCTCGACCGGCACGGTGTCGTTGCGCGGCTCGACGCCCTTGATCGTGGAGCCGTCGGGCCGGTACGCCAGTCCCTCGGCCTGGAACCCCGGGTGCCGCTTCGTGAACCCGAGGTCGACGAGCAGTTCCGCAGTGGTCCCCGGCGCCGTGCCGAAGTCGGCGGGGACGGTGCCGGTGATCCGGAACCAGGTGGTCCCCCACGGTCGGCCGCCCCAGGCGCTGCCCACCGTGAACGGTGTGTACGCCTGCCGGACGGCGGAGTCGAACGGCACCGGCTCGTCCGGCACCTCCCACGCCTCGATCGTCACCGGCGCCGAGCGGCGGTGGACGGCGGGGTCGACACGGTCGCGGACGAGGCGGGCGATCCGGGCCTCGACGAGCGGTTCGTCCTGGTGCATGTGGTTCCTTTCGAGAGAGCCGGCCGGAGCCAGCGGATCAGCCCTTGATGCCGCCGGCGAGGGCGTTGCCGCCGCCGAGGCCTCGGGACACGATCACGTAGAGGGCGATGACGGGCACGGAGTAGACGATGGAGAACGCGGCGAGCTGTCCGTACGCGACCGCCCCGTTCTGCCCGAAGAAGTTGAAGATGCTCACCGCGGCGGGCACCTTGTCGGGCGAGAGCAGCAGGACGAACGGGACGAAGAAGTTCCCCCACGCCTGGATGAACACGAAGATGAACACGACGGCGATGCCCGGACGCATGAGCGGGACGACGATGCGCGTCAGGGTGGTCATCATCGACGCCCCGTCGGTCCACGCTGCTTCTTCGAGCGAGATCGGCACGGAGTCCATGAAGTTCTTCGCCATCCAGATCGCCATCGGCAGCGACGTCGCGGCGAGGAAGAAGATGCAGCCCCACACGTTGTCGATCAGGTTGAGCGACACGAACAGCGCGTAGACGGGCACCATCATGGCGGTGATCGGCAGGCCGGTCCCGAACAGGATGCTGTACAGGAACGGCTTGTTGACCCGCATCTTGTAGCGGGACAGCGGGTACGCGGCGAGCAGTGCGAAGACCACGGTGACGACCGCCGTGCCGCCGGAGAGCAGCAGGCTGTTCGCGAGTGGGATGAACGACAGCTCGGGCGTGAGCACCTTGGTGAAGTTGTCGAGCGTGAACTGCGTCGGCAGCTTCACGGACAGCGACGCCTGGGTGTCGACCGAGGCGAGGACGAGCCAGAGCAGCGGGACCGCGAAGCACACCGCGATGACGAGCAGCACGGTGTTCGCCACCCATCGCATGGTGCGGCCGCGGGGCGACGTCATGTGCAGCGAACCGGGAGCGGTCACCGAACGGGTGGTGGTCGGGTCGAGGGACGGGGCAGTGATGGCCATCAGTCCACCTCCGGCTTGAGGGCTCGGATGTAGATGATCGAGAAGACCGCCCCCACCACGAGCAGGATGGTCGCGATCGCGGTCCCGAAGCCGAGCTGCGAGAACTTGAACGCCTCTTGGTAGGCGAGGATCGGCAGGGTCGACGAGTTCGTGCCCGGCCCACCCCCGGTCATCACGAAGATGAGGGTGAAGACCGACAGCGTCTGCAGCGTCGTCAGCATGAGGTTCGTCGAGATGCTCCGTCGGATCACCGGCAGCGTGATGTAGACGAGGCGCTGCCACCCGGTGGCACCGTCGACCTCGGCGGACTCGGTGATCTCCTCGGGGACCTCCTGCACGGCGGCGGAGTAGACGAGCATCGAGAAGGCCGTGCCGCGCCAGATGTTCGCCAGGATCACGGCGAACATCGGGAACGTGTAGAGCCAGTTCGGTCCGCTGATGCCGATGGACTTCAGGAACTCGTTGAGCGTGCCCTCGTCGTTGAAGAACGCGTACGCGGCGAACGAGGCGACGATCTCCGGCAGGACCCAGGCGGCGACGACGAAGGTGCCGACGATCGCGCGGACGGCCTTGTTGGCGGAGCGCATCAGGAGTGCGAGGCCGAGCCCCAGCACGTTCTGTCCCACGACCGCCGAGGCGAGCAGGAACACGACCGTCAGGATGACGGACTTCGGGAAGTCCGGGTCCTGGAACAGTTCGACGTAGTTCTGGAAGCCGACGAACTGCTGGTCGGCAGCGCCGGCGCCGGTGAGCGCGGAGTTCGTGAACGACCCGTAGAACGACGAGATGACGGGGCCGAGCAGGAAGATGACGAGCAGGACGAGGGCGGGCAGGAGCGGGACCGCTCGACCGACGTTCCGCAGTGGTCGCCGCTTGCGCGGCACGGGTGGATCGGTGCGCTTCGGCGCACCGGGCGCCGACAGCGTCGGCGCGAGGGGGGTGCTGGACACGATGGGTGCCTTCCGGGTGCGGAGGGGTTCCGAAGGTGGGGAAGGACGGACGGGAGGCGCGGTGCGGGGCCGCCCCGCGCCTCCCGTCCGTCAGTGGGTGACGTCCGTCAACCAGCCGAGACGGTGTTCTCCTTGCCGACCACCTGCGTGACGGCCTTGTCGTACACGGCAGCCGCCTGCTTCGGTGTCTGCTGCCCGGTCATGACCGACTCCATCGCGACCTGGATCGCGTTGGACACCTGCGAGTAGTCACTCGTCGCCGGGCGGAAGTTCGTGTTCTCCACCAGTCCGGAGAAGAACTTGAACGTCGGGTTGGCGTCGGTGTAGGCGGTGTCGTCCGCGACGTCCTTGCGGACGGCGATCTGGCTGTTCTCGGTGTCGTACTTCAGCGAGCCGTCCTTGTCGAGGAAGCTCGTGATGAAGTCGAACGCCGCCTGCGGGTTCTTCGACTTCGCGCCGACCGCCAGGGTCCAACCGCCGGACATCGAGTTGTAGCCCGGGTCCTGACCGTTCTGCGTCGGCATCGGCGCCTGACCCATCACGTCGTTCCACTCGGCCCACGGCGCAGTGCCGGACTCGAGCCACGTGCCGGACTGCCACGAACCGTCGAGGTCGATCGCGAGCTTGCCCTTCGGCAGCCACGTCTGCGCGATGGTCGTGCCGACGTTCGTGTCGAGCGCCTGCTGCGGTGTCGGGCCGAGGCCGCCCTGGTAGACGTCCTTCACGAACTGCAGCGAGTCCTCGAACTGCTTCGAGCCCGTGACCCACTTCTTGTCCTTGTAGAGCGTGTTGCCGGAGCCGTCCGCCCCGTACAGGAGCATCTCGAAGCCCTGCATGGTCGACGCCTCGCCCTGCGCCTTGCCCGAGTAGATGTTGAACGGGATGAGGTCGGGCTTCTTGTCCTTGATCGTCTTCGCCGCGGCGAGCACGTCGTCCCAGGTCTTCGGCTGCCACGGCACGGGCAGGCCGACGGACTTGAAGATGTCCTTGTTGTACCAGAGAGCGCGGGTGTCGGTGCCCATCGGGACGCCGTAGATCTTGCCGTCGTCACCCTGGCCGGCCTGCTTGGCGTTGTCGAAGAACTGGTCCCAGTCCTTCCACTTCGCCGTGTACTTGTCGAGCGGCAGGAGGTAGCCGGCCTCGGCGTCGGCCTTGACGAGGAAGGTGTCCTCGTACATGACGTCGGGAGCCGTCGCGGGCGCCTTGTTCATGAGCGCGAGCTTCGTGTAGTAGTCGTTGCCCTGGGCCTGGATCGGGACGAGCGTGACCTTCTTGCCCGGGTTGTCCTTCTCGTACTCCTTCTTGACGACCTTCATCTGGGCGTCGAGCTGCTGGAAGGCTCCGAACTTCTGGTACGCGATCTTGATCGTGTCGCTCGAGGCGGACCCCGAGGCTGAGCAGCCTGCCAGGCCGACCGCGGCGACGGCCACGGCTGCGAGTCCGGCGATGATGCGGGTGCGTTTCATCGGTGCTCCTTTGCACGGGTGACATCCGCGGGCTCCATCGCCCGCGCGCAGGATTAGTCCAGCGTATGGACTTATCCGTGTCAAGGAGTTTCTTGCTTGGTGAGCAGAAGATGTCGGGTCCGTGCGGTCGACCCGACTTGTTCTGCTCACTGGATCGGGGTCGCGCTCCCCGTCACGGTGATCCCGCCAGTGGACGGGACGTCGACGAGCAGCAGACTCGGACGACCGACGTGCCGCCCCTGCCGGATGACGACGCGGTCCCCCGGCTCGACGGCACCGACCTCGCGCAGGTACGCCCCGGTGGACGCCGCAGCCGAACCGGTCGCCGGGTCCTCGGTGATGCGGCCGGCGGGGAACAGGTTCCGTGCCTCGTACTCGCGCTCCCCGGTACGGTGCAGCACCGTGACCGTCCCCTGCCAGCCGGCCTCGCGCTTGAGGTCGGCGAGGAGGCCGGGTGCGAACCGGAACTGGTGGAACAGCTCGCGGTCGTGCAGCACGAGCACCGGGTGCCAGTTGCCGGCGAAGGACTCGAGCACCGGGAAGCCCGGCGCGATGTCGTCGGCCGTGAGCCCGAGCAGGTCGAACAACCGGGCGAGGAGCGCCGGGTCGATGTCCCGCGTCGCCGGTTCGACGCTCGTCATCGCGACCCGGACCACCCCGTCCGGGCCGGTGGTGGCGTCGAGGGCGACCTCGCCGGCGGCCGTCGTGAACACCCGGCGGCCGAGCCCCTGCCGTTCGGCGAGCGCCACCGCGAGCGCGACCGTCGCGTGCCCGCAGAACGGCACCTCGGCGGCGGGCGAGAAGTAGCGGACGTGCGGGGCCGTCGCCGTGGCGCCGACGACGAACGCGGTCTCGGGGTAGCCGACCTCGCGGGCGACGGCGAGCATCTCGTCGTCGGTCAGTGCCGCTGCGTCGAGGACCAGTCCGGCGGGGTTGCCGCCTCCGGGCTCGGCGGCGAAGGCGGTGTACCGGAGGACGTCGATGCTCATGCTCCGACGCTACTGCGGGGACAGCGCCGACTGCTGATCACGCATGGTGAGCAGGAATGGTCGGGTCCGCTGAGCGAACCCGACCATTCCTGCTCACGAAGTGCGCCCGTGGGGCGTGGGGGGCTACTCCGCGGCCGCCGCCTTGCGACGGCGGACGATCAGGACGCCGGCACCCGCCGCGACCAGCAGGAGCGCGATGAGCGCACCGGCCCCGAGGCCCTCGGCACCCGTGAACGCGAGCTCGCCCGACGCCGTGATGGTGATCGGGGTCCAGCCCAGCACCGTGCCGTCCGCAGCGGTCACCACGATGCGGTGCTCGCCAGCCGGAGCATCGGCCGGGATCGTGACGCGCACCGTGCCGTCAGCGCCGACCGTCACCGTGCCGAGCAGCGTCGGGGTCGAGTACAGCCACACGTTCACCTGGTCACCGGCGTACCGCGTGCCCACCGTGACCGTGATGGTCTCCCCCGCGCGGGCCGACGACGGGGCCGAGACGCTCCCACGGTTCGTGTCCGTCAGGCCGGTCTCCGAGGGAGCCACCGGGGCGATCGGAGCGTCCGGCGACGGGGTCGGCGTCGGCGTCGGCGTCGATCCACCGGTCCCGGGGGTCGGCGCAGGCGTCGATCCGCCGTCACCCGGAGCAGGCGTGGGCGTCGGCGTCGGGTCGGTGCCCGGGTCCGTGCCGCCGCTCTCGCACGGGTACGTCCCAGTGCGGAGCGAGAACCCGTCCGTGTCGTTGTCGTCGGCGGTGAACGTTGCGCGCCCCCCGTCGGTGCAGACGCCGGAGATCGCGAAGCCCTCGTTGGCGAGCGTCCGGTTCGCGTTCGACGGCGCTTCGAAGACCTTCGCGGCGGTGAAGACACCGTCGGTCAGCTCGTACAGCGCGGTGCGTCCGGCGCAGGCGTCGTCGCACACCACCCAGAGCGCGTCGAGGGTCGGGTCGAACTGCACGTCGGCGACGACCGCGAACGGCGAACCGATGGTGGCAACGCGCTGGAACGAACCGTCCGCCATCAGGGCGTAGGCGGAGACGCTCGCGGTGCCCTCGACGCCGACGAAGAAGAGCCCCTCGCCGTGTCCGGCGTACGTCGACGGCGCGTAGGCCGCGCCGGTGTGCTCGTCGGCGAAGCCGTGCTCGGTGAGCCACGAGTCCGGGATCCAGGTGACGCCCTCGAGGCCGGCGTTCGCACCGAGCCCCGGGAAGTCGGCTGCGAGGTTCCACTCGTCGGTGGCGCGCAGGGTCGACTCGGATCCGTCGGTGGTGGCGTACCGCAGGACCGACGGACGGCTGGTCTTCGACACGTCGTTGTCCCGCTCGGTCGACACGTACACGGCGCCCGGGTCGTCGCTCGTGACGGTGACGCCCTCGGCGTCCGGGGTCCCCGTGCCGTCGGCGTACCGCAGGTCCGTGCCCGCGGCGTTCGACGGAGACCAGCCACCCTGACCGTCCGAGGTCAGGTGGTAGAGCAGGCCGTCGCCGTTCTGCACGGCCCAGAGCTGGCCGTCCTCGGACGTGCTGGACGTGGTCCAGTCGATGCCGCTCAGGTCACCGGTGAAGGTGTCCTCGTCGTCGAGCACGTTCTCGTCCTGGCCGCCGGGCCAGGGCTCGGCGGTGACGACTCCGGCGAACCGGTTCGCCGTGCCCTTCGTCGGCTCGGCGGTGTCGGCGAAGTCGCCGGTGCCGTCCGGGTTGCGGCCGTACGTGGCGGCAGCGTGGGCCGTCCACGAGTACGAGTCGACCAGCGCACCCCGCGGATCGAAGACCCGGGCGGAGTCGGCCTTGCCGAGCCCGAAGCCGAAGTCCATCTCGTCGAGGACGGTGAAGCCCCCGGCCGCGATCGTCGTGCCGGCGGGGATCGTGTACGCGTGGTCGTCCTCGCTGTCCCGCAGGACGTACCCGCCCAGGTCGACCGTGGTGCTGCCGACGTTGGTCAGCTCCACCCAGTCGCCGGGGGTGCCGTCCTGCGACTCGACCTCGTTGATGCGCACGGGCGAGGAGCAGTCGTTGGCGGCCCCCTTCGTCGACGCGGTGGTGTCGACCAGCGCACCGGTCCCGTCGGCGCACCGGCCGTACGTGACGACCGCGTGGCTCGTCCACGAGTACCGGAGCACCAGGTCGCCGGCGGGGTCGTACACCCGCGCGGTGTCGGCGCCGCCGAGTCCGAAGTCGAACCCGGGCGCGGTCGCCGAGAGCTGGTCGATGACGAAGTACCCGCCAGGGGCGATCGTCGAGCCGGCGGGCAGGACGTAGGCGTCGTGGGTGCTGTCGTCGTCGAGGAACGCGTAACCGGTCAGGTCGATCGACGCCGACGACGTGTTCTTCAGCTCGACCCAGTCGGTGTCGTCGCCGTTCGACTCGACCTCGTTGACGACGAGGCCGTTCCGAGCGGCGGCGCCGACGCTCGGGTCGTCGTCACCGACGGCGGCGAGTGCCGGGCCGGCCGTGACGACGCCGGCGCCGACGGCCAGCGCGGTGACGATGGCAGCACCGAGCCGCACGGAGCGGGGGCGCAGGGCAGGAGTGCGCATGCAGGTCCTTCTCGGGAGGGGAGGGGAGACCTGCACGACTGTTCAGCACCCGGGCATCCGACCGGTGGCCGCCCGGTGAACGACAGGTGTCGCGCTCGACGCCGCAACGCTCGACGTCAGCGGCGGATGAGCAGCCCGCTCGCCCGTGGTGACAACGCGGCGTCGAGCACCAGGCACGCTGCTCCCACCGCGGCGACGTCGGCACCACGGTCGCTCTCGACCACGTCGACCGCGTGCTTCGGCACGAGCAACGGCGACCCGACGATCGCCGCGCGGGCGGCCGGCAGTGCGGCGCTCGCGATGCGCGACCAGAACGGTCCGCCGAACACGACCCGGTCGATGTCGAGCAGGTTCACGATGACGACGGCGGCGTCGCCCATGACGGTGCCGGCCTCGGCGGCGAGCGTGGTCGCGGCCTCGTCGCCGTCGGCGATGGCCTCGGCGAGTTCGTCCCAGGCACGGTTCACCGCGTCGACCGACCCGTCGGACGGGACGGACCCGGCGGACGAGACGGGCGACACCGCACCAGCGCCGCCGCCGGACAACGCCACCCCCCGCTCCCGCGCGATCCGCACGAGTCGGTCCGGTGCCACGGCCGCACCCACCTCGCCGCGGGTGCCGGACCCGTCCGGGGTGCCGGCGAGCGATCGCTGGTCGACCATGATGTGCCCGGCGTCCCCGGCGTTCGACCCGACGCCGCGCACGGGTTCGTGGTCGACGACGAGCCCGACGCCGAACCCGGTGCCGAAGTACACGAACGCGAAGTTCCGCGCCGACGACTCCCCCGCCAGGAACATCTCGCCGACCGCGGCCGCCGTGACGTCCTTCTCGAGCAGGACGGGGTAGCCCGTGGCCTCGGCGAGCGCGTCGCGCAGGGGCACGTCCCGCCACCGGGGCAGGAACGGCGGGTCGACGACGATGCCGGCGTCGACGTCGATGGGGCCCGGGCTGGCGATCCCGACACCGAGCACTCCGTCGACGTCCACGCCCGCGTCGGCGATCAGGCCGTCGACGGCGGAGCCGATGGTGCGGACGACCTCGGACGGGTCGTCGGCGGTCGGGGTCGAGGTGGTGGACGAGGCGACGACGGTACCGGCCAGGTCGAGGAGCACGTAGGTGACGACGGCCGGGTCGACGTGCACGCCGACGGCGTAGCGGCTGCCGGGTTCGAGCCGCAGGATGGTGCGGGGCTTGCCCCGACCGGCGACGACGGTGCCGGACTCGACGATCATGCCGGCCTCGATCAGGAACCGCGTGACGTTCGACACGGTCTGCGCGCTGAGGCCCGTTCGCGAGGCGAGTTCGACGCGGCTCAGGCCGTCCGGCGACCGTCGGACGGCATCGAGCACGACCGTGCGGTTGAACCCGCCGATCGACGGGAGGTTCGCTCCACGCCGATGTTCTGCCATTCCGCGACCATACCGCGGCAACGGTGCGGTCTCGGTCTGCCGTCCGCGCTGGCCCCCACACGGGTCGCACCGTTACCCTGGCCGCATGGCCGACCTGCGTCTCGAAGAACTCTCCGCGAAGACCGCTGCCGCGGCGAACTCCCTGACGCTCAAGCCGGGCCAGGAACAGTTCGTGCAGCCGACCACCTACGGGGTCGCCGAGTCCGACGTCAAGCCGAGCTCCGCGTGGACCCGTGTGGTCCTGGACGGCGACGAGGTCCTGGGCCTCATCATCGGTTCGTTCGACGCGGACAACGCGCAGGAAGAGCTGCGCAGCGCCATCTGGCGGGTCAACGTCGCCGGCACCGCGCAGGGTCGCGGCGTCGGCCGCTTCGCCGTGCACGGCCTGGCCGACGAAGCGCGCAGCCGCGGGCAGGAACGCCTGACGGTCGTGTACGAGCCCGGTGGCGACGACAGCCCCGAGGCGTTCTTCCGCGCCGTGGGCTTCGAGGTCGTCCGCGAGACCCAGTACGGCGACCACTTCGCGGTCCTGACGCTCTAGCGTTCTCCAACGACGTGCCCGAGGACGACGCCCCCGCGCCGGAGCAGGACTTCGGGGCGGCGGTGGCCGAGGTGGTCCGGATGATCCCGCCGGGTCACGTCATGACGTACGGCGACGTCGCCGCAGCGCTCGGCTCACGCGCGTCGCGTGCGGTCGGCAAGGTGATGGCGCACGAGGGCGCCGACCTGCCCTGGTGGCGCGTGGTGCGCGCAGGTGGGCACCCGCCGCTGCACCACGAGGCCCGTGCGCTCCAGCACTACCGCGCCGAGGGGACGCCGCTCGTGCAGGGGACGGCGGCCTGGAGGCTCGACATGCGTCGTGCCCGCTGGTCGCCGTCCACGGATGCGGACGACCCGTTCTGACGTGCGGCCCGCGCACGTCGGCCGTCCGTCCGCCGGAGGTCAGCGCTCGAAGCGCTCGCCCTTCGGGCTGGTCGGGATCAGGCACAGCACGTACACGACGAGCGAGCCGATGCCGGGCACGACGTGCAGGAACTGCCAGAAGCCGGACAGACCGGCGTCGTGCAGCCGTCGGGCGCCGAGGGCGAGCGACCCGATCAGGGTCGCGAGACCCCAGAGGACGAACAGGTAGGACCCGACGGGGTTCTCGAACAGCGCGGTGTCCGGCGTGAACGCCTGCGGGACGAGCTGCAGCACCAGTCCGATCGCGAGCGACGTGATCCACCACCACCAGAACTCGGCACGCGAGGCCCGTCCGGTGAACACGGTGTACTTCCGCCAGAACCGCCGGACGGCCTCGGTGAAGGGTGCGCCGTAGAAGGGGTCGCGCAGGGCGACGCCGCCGGGCTGCACGCTGTCGTTGCTCATGGAGCAAGCCAACCACGTGGTGCAGCCCGGCTGCGTCCTACACGAGCGAGTCGCGCCAGGCCGCGTGCAGCTGGGCGAACCGCCCGGTACCCGAGATGAGGTCGGCGGGGGTGCCGTCCTCGACGATCTTCCCGTGTTCCATCACGAGCACGCGGTGGGCGATCGCGACCGTGGACAGGCGGTGCGCGATGATCACCGCGGTGCGGTCGGCGAGCAGGGTCTCGAGCCCTTCCTGCACCAGCCGCTCCGAGGGGATGTCGAGCGACGCCGTGGCCTCGTCGAGGATGAGCACCTTCGGGTCCGCGATGAACGCCCGCGCGAACGAGAGCAGCTGCCGCTGTCCCGCCGAGACACGACCGCCACGCTTGTTCACGTCGGTGTCGTACCCGTCGGGGAGCGCCATGATGAACTCGTGCGCGCCGACCGCCTTGGCGGACGCCTCGATCTCGGCGCGGGAGGCCCCCGGCTTGCCGAGCGCGATGTTGTCCGCGACCGTGCCGGAGAACAGGTACGCCTCCTGCGTGACCATGACGATCGCGCGGCGCATGTCCTTCGTGTCGAGGTCGCGCAGGTCCACGCCGTCGAGCCGCACGGAACCGTGCGACGGGTCGTAGAAGCGCGCCATCAGCTTGGCGAGCGTCGACTTGCCGGCGCCGGTGGACCCGACGAGCGCGATGGTCTGCCCGGACGGGATGTGCAGGTCGAACTCCGGCAGGACGACCTTGCCCGCGTTGTACGCGAACACGACCTCGTCGAAGTCCATCTTGCCCGTGGCGTCGGCCAGCTTGGTCGGCTTCACGGGGTCCGGCACGCTCGGTCGTTCCTCGAGGACGCCGGAGATCTTCTCCATCGCCGCCGAGGCCGACTGGTACCCGTTGTAGAACATCGCGAGCTCCTGCGCCGGGTCGAAGAAGCGCTTGGCGTACAGCGCGACTGCGAGCAGCGCACCGACCTCGAGCGTCCCGCCGACGATCCGGAACCCGCCGACGATGACGACCGCGGCGAGCGTTGCGTTGCCGATGAGCACGAGCACCGGGTCGAACGTCCCGAACAGGTTGAACACCTTCGTGTTCGCCAGCCGGTAGTCCTCGACGAAGCCGCCGTACTCGTCCTTGTTGCGGGACTCCTTGCGGAACGCCTGCACGGCGCGGATGCCCGTCATCGTCTCGACGAAGTGCACGATCACGCGCGCCGAGGTGACGCGGGTGGCGCGGAACAGCGTCTGCGAGTTCTTCTGGAACCAGCGGATCAGGAACCAGAGCGGCACCAGCGACACCGCGAGCACGAGCCCGGACGTCGGGTCGAGCAGCACCAGGGCCACGGCGGTGAACACCATGTACAGCACGCCCTGGATGAGCTGGTTCAGGCCGGAGTCGAGCAGCTCGCGGATCGAGTCGAGGTCACTCGTCTGGCGGGAGATGATCCGGCCGGACGTGTAGGTCTCGTGGAACTCGAGCGACAGCCGCTGCGTGTGCAGGAACACCCGCTTGCGCAGGTCGAACAGGATCGCCTGGCTGATCCGTGCGGCGAGCACGGTGTACCAGGCGGTGAGCACCGCGCCGAGGACGGCCACGACGATGTACGTCGCGACGACGCCGAACGCCGGCACCCAGTCGTTCTGGTCCATCACGGCGGGCAGGGCGTTGTCGATGCCCCACGCGATGAGCGCCGGACCCGCGACGGTGCCCGCCGTGGAGACCACGACGACGATCCCGAGCAGCACCAGGCGGAGCTTCAGCGGGGCCGCGAGGGAACCGAGCAGGGCGAGGGAGCGACGCCGCAGGCGCTTGCTCTCCGCCTTGGTGAAGTCCTCGCGCTCCTCGCCGCGCACGCCCAGGGTGGTGATCGAGGCGGTGACGGGCGCGGCAGACTGCGCGTCGGCGATGTCGTCGACGACGGGATCCGCGCCTCCCGGCCCGGCCGACGTGTCGAGCGGAAGGTTCTTCTCTTGCTGGCTCATGCCATCGCCTCCTGTCGTGCGGTCGCGTCGTCGTCGTCGAGCGACGAGATGACGTAGCGGTAGTGCTCGTTGGTGGCCATCAGGTCGTGGTGGGTCCCGACGGCGGTGACGACGCCGTTCTCCATCAGGGCGACCCGGTCGGCCAGCGTCACCGTCGACGGACGGTGCGCCACGATGAGCGACGTCGTCTCGGCGAGGACGCGGCGGAGGCCGGCCTCGACCCGCGCCTCGGTGTCGACGTCGAGCGCCGACAGCGGGTCGTCGAGGACCAACACCGACGGCCGCGCGGCGATCGCACGGGCCAGCGCCAGACGCTGTCGCTGTCCACCGGACAGCGAAAGCCCCTCTTCGCCCACCCGGGTGTCCACGCCGTCGGGCAGGTCGTCCACGAAGGACGCCTGCGCGATGTCGAGTGCCTCGCGCATGAGTGCCTCGGCCTCGGCACCCTGCACGTCCGGTCGACCGAGCAGCACGTTCTCACGCACGGTCGACGAGAACAGGGTGGCGTCCTCGAAGGCGACGCCGACGTGCCGGCGCAGTTCCTCGCGGGTGAGGTCGCGGATGTCGACCCCGTCGATCGTCACCGATCCGCCGGTCACGTCGTACAGGCGCGGCACCAGCGAGAGCAGCGTCGTTTTGCCGCAGCCCGTGAGCCCGACGAGCGCCATGGTCTCGCCCGGCTGCAGCTGCAGCTCGACGCCGTTGATCAGGTCCGGGTACTGCGGCGCGGAGTCCTGGTACCGGAAGTGCACGCCGTTGAACGACAGTGCACCGTGCGGCTCCGCGATCGTCTTCGGGTCCTTCGGGTCCGTGATGGTGTTCTCGGAGTCCATGACCTCGAAGAAGCGGTCGACCGCCGTGCGGGTGTCGAACGTCATCGAGAGCAGGAAGCCGATCGACTCGATCGGGAACCGCAGCACGGTCGCCGTCGCGAAGAACGCGAACAGCTGACCGACGGTCATCTCGCCCTGCGACGCCAGCCAGATGCCGGCGAGCAGGCACAGCGCGAACGCGACGTCCGGCACGAGCAGCAGCCACAGCCAGATGCTCGCGATGGCCTTCGCCTTCTTGATCTCCGTGCCACGCAGGGCTTCGGCCTGCTCGCTGAACTCCTCGAGCTTCGACCCGCCGCGGCCGAACGCCTTGAGCACGCGGATGCCGTGCACCGACTGCTCGACGCTCGTCGCGAGGTCACCGACCTGGTCCTGGCTGCGGCGCGCGACGACGGAGTACCGACGCTCGAACAGCAGCCCGTTGATCCACAGCGGGATCGACGCGATCAGGAAGATCAGCCCGAGCAGCCACCCGAAGGTGAACAGCACGACGAAGCCGACGACGATCGTCACGACGTTCACGACGAGCAGGACGACACCGAAGGCCAGCCAGCGGCGGATCAACGACAGATCCGACACGGAACGGGACAGCAGCTGCCCCGACTCCCACCGGTCGTGGAACGCGACGGGCAGGTCCTGCAGCTTCGCGTACAGCGAGTTCCGCATGCTGGCCTCGATCCGCGTCGAGGGCCGCATCACCATCCGGCGGCGCGAGGCGATGAAGAACGCCTCGAGCACACCGAGGGCGAGCACACCGAGGCCGGCGGGCCAGATCTGTGCGCCGTCCTTCGATGACAGCGGGCCGTCGACGAGCCACTGCAGGACGTAGGGGATTGCGAGCGCCACCAAGGAGGCTCCCATCGCTGCGGCCATGCCGCCGATGAGGCGCCCCTGG
The DNA here is from genome assembly GCF_003752545.1 of Curtobacterium sp. PhB172. Taxonomy (NCBI): domain Bacteria; kingdom Bacillati; phylum Actinomycetota; class Actinomycetes; order Micrococcales; family Microbacteriaceae; genus Curtobacterium; species Curtobacterium sp. PhB172. The sequence continues at coordinate 508,645 of NZ_RKIF01000005.1, read as the reverse complement.
TAGGGCTTCACGTAGGGGTAGATCCGCGCGATCGCGCGGAAGGTGGACGGGCGCGCCGTGGTGGGCGACTTGGACATGCGTTGCGTCCTCATGCGTCTGCCGGGTCCCCGGGTCGCGCTGCGCCCTGGCCGCCTGCTGCTTGCGTGCTGCTGGCGTGCGGTGCGTGCGCGGCCTCGACCTGGAGGCTCGGTGTGGCGTTGCGTGGTGATCATCGGCCGAGCGCGTGGTCGCGCCTCCGCCGTCACTCGCGTGACGTCGGTCGGGCCGGAGGGCACCGGGAGACACTCGTCCCCCGGGTTCAGGCGGGTGGTTCGCGGACGCTGGTCGTGCGGCGCCGCGAGGCCGTGGGAACGGCCTGGCTAGACGGCGGCCGCGACGCGCGGTCGCGGTGCGATCAGGGATCGCCGTGCGGGAGTGGTCCCCACGACGGACACGAGACCTGCACGGGCGGCCGTCGCCACGGTTCCGGTCATGTTGTCCATCGTCACTCCAGTCGTCGTCTTCGTCACCGTTGTGTCCGCGGTGCCACCGGTCCCGAGGGACCGTCGGCTGCCTGTCGCGGAGCCTTACAGACTATTCACAGTGACTCTCAGCGCGCAATAGGGTGCCGCGATTTGTTCACTGCAGTGGACGAAGTGGTGCTCGCCTCAGTGCTCGCCTCAGTGCTCGCCTCAGTGCTCGCATCAGTGGAAGAAGTGGCGCTCGCCCGTGAAGTACATCGTGACGCCCGCGGCCGTCGCCGCGGCGATGACCTCGTCGTCGCGGACGCTGCCACCGGGCTGGGCCACCGCGCGCACACCGGCGTCGAGCAGCACCTGCAGGCCGTCGGCGAACGGGAAGAACGCATCGGACGCCGCGACACTGCCGGTCGCGCGGTCACCGGCACGGTTCACCGCGAGGTGGCACGAGTCCACCCGGTTGACCTGGCCCATGCCGACCCCGACGCTCGCACCCTGGTTCGCCAGCAGGATGGCGTTCGACTTGACCGAACGGCTCGCCTTCCACGCGAAGGCCAGGTCGGCGAGGGTCTGGTCGTCGGCGGGCTCGCCGGCGACCAGGGTCCACGTGGACTGGTCGAACGCCGTGAAGCGGTCGGCGTCCTGCACCAGGAAGCCGCCGGAGATCTGCTTGACCTCGCGCGGCGCCAGGGCGAAGTCGGCCGGCAGCGTGAGCAGGCGGATGTTCTTCTTGCGCGACAGGATCTCGAGCGCCTCGGGGTCGAAGCCCGGGGCGACGACGACCTCGGTGAAGATGTCCTTCACGGTCTCGGCCATCGCCACGGTGACCGGACGGTTCGCGGCGATGACCCCACCGAACGCCGACAGCGGGTCGCAGGCGTGCGCGGCGGCGTGGGCCGAGGCGATCGGGTCGGCGGCGTCCGCCGGGGCGATCGCGATGCCGCACGGGTTGGCGTGCTTGATGATCGCGACGGCGGGGGTGTCGAAGTCGAACGCCGCACGGACGGCCGCGTCGGCGTCGACGTAGTTGTTGTACGACATCTCCTTGCCGTGCAGCTGCGTCGCCTGCGCGATGCCGGCGCCGTCGGTGCTCGTGTACAGCGCGGCTGCCTGGTGCGCGTTCTCGCCGTAGCGGAGCGTGGCCGACAGGTCGGCGGTGAAGCCGAGGTGCTCGTCGAAGGCGCCGGGCGTCTGGATGTCGCCGCTGGTCGTCGGCGCCGCAGCGGCCGCCACGACGTCGCTGGCGAAGTAGGACGCCACCGCGGTGTCGTACGCCGCGGTGTGCGCGAACGCCTGGGCCGCCAGACGCTTGCGGAGCTCGAGCGAGGTGCCGCCGGCGCGGACGGCCTCGACGACCTCGGCGTAGGACGACGGCGAGACGACGATCGCGACGTTCGGGTGGTTCTTCGCCGACGCACGGACCATCGCGGGGCCGCCGATGTCGACGTTCTCGACCACGGTCGCGGTGTCGGCACCAGAGGCCACCGTCTCGACGAACGGGTACAGGTTCACGACGACGAGCTCGAACGCCGCGATCCCGAGGTCGGCGAGCTGCTGCTCGTGCGACTCGAGGCGCAGGTCGGCGAGCAGACCGGCGTGCACCGAGGGGTGCAGCGTCTTGACCCGGCCGTCGAGCGACTCCGGGAACCCGGTGACGCTCGCGACGTCGGTGACGGCGTACCCGGCGTCACGGATCGTCTGGGCGGTGGACCCCGTCGACACGATCTCGACACCCGACTCGGCGAGGGCGCCGGCGAGCTCGAGCAGGCCGGACTTGTCGCTCACCGAGATGAGTGCCCGGCGGACCGGCACCACGTCACGGTCGCGGTAGAGGCTGGGGTCGGCTGCGTGCACGCTCATGCGCTCGGGGTGCCCTTCAGGTCGGTGGTGCCGTTGGCGATGTCGAGGATGGTCTGGATGAGCAGGCGGCGCTCGACCGGCTTGATGCGGTCGTGCAGCGTCGACTCGGAGTCGCCCGGCAGCACGGGGACGCGCTCCTGGGCCAGGATCGGGCCGGCGTCGACGCCGTCGTCGACCGCGATGACGCTCGCGCCGGTCTCGGTGACTCCGGCTGCCAGGGCGTCCCGCACGCCGTGGGCGCCGGGGAACTCGGGCAGGTACGCCGGGTGGGTGTTGATGATGCCCGGGGCGAACTCGGACACCACGGCCGGGGGCAGCAGGCGCATCAGGCCGGAGAGCACGAGCAGGTCGGGCGACCACGGGCGGATCTGCTCGGCGAGCTCGTCGCCCCAGGCCGCGCGCGAGTCGAAGCGGGAGAACGGCACCGTGAAGGTCGGGATCGAGAACTCCTCGCCCAGACCGAGACCCTCGGCATCGCGGTCGGCACCGATGGCGACGACACGGGCGGGGTACTCGGCGTCGAAGGTCGCTTCGAGCAGGGCTCGGAGGTTCGACCCGGTACCGGAGATCAGGACGACCAGTTCGAGCACGGCACCAACCCTACCGGGACCCGCGCGTCGTGACGTCGGCGCTAACGATCGTCCTTCGGGCGGCGCCACCAGGGCAGCTCCTCGTCGGGGATCTGGTCGGTGACGTCCCAGTTCGTCGGACGGGCCGCCTGGGTGGGAGCGGCGGCGGGGGCCTCGGGTGCGGCCGGTTCGTCGTCGACGTCGTCCCGTCCGGCGACGAACTCCTCGGTGCTCCACGGGAACGCCGGCTGCGCGTCGGTGTGGTCGGGCGTGGACGTCGACGTGGCGGGCCGTTCCGGAGCGGACGCGGGGCGCTGCTGCTCGGCTACGGCGTCGGCACCGGTCACGCGGTCGCGGAGTCCACCGGCGCGGTCGCGGAGTCCACCGGCCCGCTCGCGCACACCGTCGGCGACACCGTGCAGTCGATCGCGCAGGGCACCCATCGCGGCACGCCCCGACGAGCGGGGCTCGCTCGGGCCCTCGTCGGCCAGGCGCTCCGAAGCGACGGCGTCGGTCTTGGCCCAGGCCGGCAGTTCCACGTCGTGGTCCGGGTCGCGCGGGGGCGTCCGAGGCGTTGCGATGGGCGCAGGCGCGACCGGTTCGTCGGCGATCGGTTCCGTCGGGCTGGCCACAGCGGCGCGCGAGCTGGCAGCGGTCGACCCGTCGTGCGACTCCTCGACCACGAACCGGTGCACGTCGGTCGTCCGTCCCGCGCCGGCCTGGTCGAGCGCGGCGAGCAGGGATCCCGTCCCGACATCGGCTCCGTTCCGGTCCGCGTCGTCGTCGTCCGCCTCGGTCCAGCGCTCCCGCGTCCAGCCCCGGTCCGGCAGTCGGACGAGGTCGCTGCCCGCGGCGAGGGCGATGACCGCCGGCAGGCCGATCTCGAGCGCGGCGAACCCACCCACCACCAGGGCGTGCGGGCCGACGTCGGCCAGTCGTCCGGGGCCGAACGAACCCGACGACACCCAGGCGATCAACCCGGTCAGGGCGCCGGCGACGATGCCCGTCGCGACACCGGCGAGCGCTCGGTGGAGTGCGGAGTCGGCGTTCCCCAGCGCACGGACGAGTCGCGGGCGCATCGAGCCGCCGATCGCGAAGCCGGCGATCACCGGTACCAGGATCCAGACCAGGCCGAAGGTGTGGCCCGAGGTCGGCAGTGCGCCGAACACCGGCAGTCCGGGGATCGGTCCGAGGGTCGTGGCGATCGGGGACACGCTCGAACCGGTGCCGATGGCGAACCCGGGGCCGATCAGCCACGACGTCGCCCACCCGACGAAGTCCGGCAGGAACGCGAGCTGCCCGACGGTGAGGGCGATGCCACCGATCACGCCGGCGTGGGACTGCTCGTACAGGGTGATGACCTCGGCGAACGAGGTGAAGAGCAGGAACGCGACGACGACCCCGGCGAACGCGACGACGACTCCGGTGGCGGCGGTCCCGGCACGGAGACCGAACCCGGCGATCGCACGCCAGAGCGCGGGCACGCGGTCGAGCAGGTCGAGCACACGCTGGGTGGCGGGGTCCGCCGGCAGGTCGCGCCGTCGTCGGCAGACCTCCGAGCTGATGAGCGCCGGGATCCCGAACCACAGTGCGGGCAGGACCACCGCCTGCCAGATCGTCGGCTGCGTGGCGGCGGAGGTCGACGACAGCGCGACGCCCAGGCCGAGCGCCGCGACGACCGCCGTCCCGACCAGCAGGCCGGTGGTGCGGTGCTCGGTCTCCGCGAAGCGTCGACCGGCACGGGCGCCGAGCCAGGCGGTCACGACCGCGAAGCCGAGCGCCGCGAGCGTCACGTGGATGGGGTCGGCGGCACCGCTGACCCCGGAGCTCTTCGCCAGCGCGGACCCGAGCAGGAACGAGACGTCGACGCCGTGGCCGACGAGCCAGACGCTGCCGGTGGCCTTCCAGAACACGTCCCAGTCGATCTGCAGGCCGTACTCGAAGCCCCACAGCAGCGTGAGCGGGACCAGTGCGATCCCGATGCCGACGCCGACCGTCACGACCGCCTCGATCGCGGCGAGCAGAGCGGTTCCCAGGCGGTTCATCGCAGCGAGGATACGTGAGCCGACCCCCGAACGACGGGAGGCTCGGCGCGGAACCCGCACCGAGCCTCCCGGCTTCGTCCCGACCATCTGCCGGGCGATGGTCGCTAGCGGGCGGCGACGACCTCGCGCAGCAGCGCAGCGGTCTCGGACGGCGTCTTGCCGACCTTCACGCCGGCAGCCTCGAGCGCCTGCTTCTTCGCCTCGGCGGTGCCGGCGGAACCGGACACGATCGCTCCGGCGTGGCCCATCGTCTTGCCCTCGGGGGCGGTGAAGCCCGCGACGTACCCGACGACCGGCTTCGTGACGTGCGCCTTGATGAACTCGGCTGCGCGCTCCTCGGCGTCGCCACCGATCTCACCGATCATCACGATGGCCTCGGTCTCGGGGTCGGCCTCGAACGCGGCGAGCGCGTCGATGTGCGTCGTCCCGATGACCGGGTCGCCGCCGATGCCGATGGCGGTCGAGAAGCCCAGGTCCCGCAGCTCGTACATCATCTGGTAGGTCAGGGTGCCCGACTTCGAGACGAGGCCGATCGGGCCCTTGCCGGTGATCGTCGCCGGGGTGATGCCGACGAGCGACTCCCCCGGGGTGATGATGCCGGGGCAGTTCGGGCCGATGATGCGGGTCGTCCCGCCGAGCGCCTTGGCGTGTGCCCAGAACTCGGCGGCGTCCTGCACCGGGATGCCCTCGGTGATGACGACGACGAGCGGGATCGCGGCATCGATGGCCTCGAGCACGGCGTCCTTGGCGAAGGCCGGCGGCACGAAGACGATGGAGACGTCGGCACCGGTGGTGTCGATGGCCTCGCGCACGGTGCCGAAGACGGGCAGCGACACGTCACCGTGGGTGACGGTGGTGCCGGCCTTGCGGGCGTTGACGCCACCGACGACCTGGGTGCCGGCCTTGAGCATGAGGGCGGTGTGCTTGGTGCCCTCGCCGCCGGTGATGCCCTGGACGATGACCTTGGAGTCCTTGTTGAGGAAGATCGACATGGTCAGTCCCTTCAGGCCGCGGCAGCGGCGAGTTCGGCGGCCTGCTCGGCCGCGTCGTCCATGGTCGCGGCGACGGTGACGAGCGGGTGCGCTGCCTCCGCCAGGATCCGTCGGCCCTCTTCCACGTTGTTGCCGTCGAGGCGCACGACGAGCGGCTTGGTGGCCGCGTCGCCGAGGATCCCGAGGGCGGCGACGATGCCGTTCGCGACGGCGTCGCAGGCGGTGATGCCGCCGAAGACGTTCACGAAGACGCTCTTCACCTGCGGGTCGCCGAGGATGACGTCGAGGCCGTTGGCCATGACCTCGGCCGAGGCGCCGCCGCCGATGTCGAGGAAGTTCGCTGGCTTCACGCCGCCGTGGCGCTCACCGGCGTAGGCGACGACGTCGAGCGTCGACATGACGAGGCCAGCACCGTTGCCGATGACGCCGACCTGGCCGTCGAGCTTGACGTAGTTCAGGCCGTGGGCCTTCGCCTTGGCCTCGAGCGGGTCCTCGCTGGCGGAGTCCTCGAGGTCCTTGTGCGCGGGGTGGCGGAAGTCGGCGTTCTCGTCGAGCGAGACCTTGCCGTCGAGCGCCAGGATCTGGCCGTCGCCGGTGCGGACGAGGGGGTTCACCTCGACGAGCGTGGCGTCCTCGCCCTTGTAGACGTCGTAGAGCTTCGAGAAGACGTCGGCCACCTGGTCGACGAGCTCCGCCGGGAACCCGGCCTGCTCGGCGATCGCGCGACCGGCGGCCGCGTCGATCCCGGTGAGCGGGTCGACCTCGACGCGGGCGAGCGCCTCGGGCTTCTCGACTGCGAGCTGCTCGATCTCCATGCCGCCCTCGACGCTGGTGAGCGAGAGGTAGGAGCGGTTGGCCCGGTCGAGCAGCACGGAGAAGTAGAACTCCTCGGCGATGTCCGCGCCCTGGGCGATCATGACGCGCTGCACGGTGTGGCCCTTGATGTCGAGGCCGAGGATCGCCTGGGCGTGCTCGAACGCCTCGTCGGGGGTCTTCGCGACCTTGACGCCGCCAGCCTTGCCGCGCCCGCCGACCTTCACCTGGGCCTTCACGACCACGACGCCACCGATCTTCTCGGCCGCCGCTCTCGCCTCTTCCGGGGTGTCGGCGATGATCCCCTGGAGGACGGGGACGCCGTAGGACTCGAAGAGGTCCCTGGCCTGATACTCGAAAAGATCCACGCTGTTCTTCTTCCCGCACGGTTCGTGCGATCGGCATCGGTTTCCCGGTCGCGCACTCCACATCGAGGGTCGCTCGATGTCGAGACAACGGCCGCCACGCAGCCTAGCGCGGCGACATGGACGTCGAGACAACGGGCGGCGCGGGACGCAGGGGAAGGCGCGGTCGCTCGACCACCCGTCGGCGACCGCGCTCCACTCCCCCGAGCACCGGCAGTGTGCACGGCCACCGTGACGGGGAGGTGTCCCGCAGGTGAACTCGCGCACCCTGGACGCCGCTCTCACCGACCCGGCGTACACCGGAAGGCCCGAACCACCGGATGGCCCGAACGAAGGAGCGCGCATGACCGCGGAACGGAACCAGCAGGCACAGGAACGACTCGGCGAGATCCTGGAGGCGCGGGCCTTCGACCGCTTCCCCGAGGTGTGGGCCGAGGACGTCGTGGACCACGACCCCGCGCCCGACCAGCAGCCCGGCCTCGCGGGGATCGTCGACTTCTGGACCGAGTTCACCACCGCGTTCCCGGACCTCACGCTCGAGCCCGACCCGCTCGTCGTCACGGACGACTACATCACCGCGGTGTTCACGATCCGCGGCACCCACACCGGTCCGTTCCAGGGCCACGCGCCGACGGGTCGCACCTTCGAGGTCCGCGGCATCCAGGTCTCGAAGTTCCGTGACGGCAAGATCGCCGAACGCTGGGGCGCGACCGACGAGAAGGGTCTGGCGGAGCAGCTCGCGCTCGGCTCCGGCGACGTCCACTTCGTCAGCGCCTGAACACCATCCGACACCCGGCACCATCCACACCCAGGAGGACACCATGAGCGATCCCGGCATCAGCCCCGTCGACGACTTCGAGGCCCAGCAGCGCCGCGACGACGACATCGACCGCGAGCACGTCGGCCCGTACGAGGTGGACGAGTCCGAGGAGTCCCTCGAGACCGTGACGAACGACGCGGTCGCCGGCGAAACCGTCGAGCCGCAGCCCGGTGACGGTACCGACGACGGCCCGACCGGCGGCTCCCCGCGCGAGGGGTCGCCCGACCTGTGGGAGCACGACGCCGACGAGGACCGCCCGGACCTGGGGGGCGACCTCGGCACCAAGCCGCTCTGATCCGCACCGCCCGACCAGCGTCCCCCAGCGATCCGCGGAACACGGCCCGTAGCATCGGGCCGTGTTCCGTCGTCTCCGAGCCAGCGTCCGCAGCATGCCGTCGGCCGCCCGGCTGGTGGCGATCGCGGCGATGCTGCTCGTCGCGGCCTCCGCACACCTCGCCGCGCAGTCCGAGCCGGCAGGACGATGGGCCCCGCTCCTCGCGGTCGCGGTGGTCGGAGCCGTCGTCACCGGAGCACCGAGCCGCCTCTGGCCGCTCCCCGCGATCTGGCTCGTCGCCACCCTGCTCGCCCTGACCGGCGACGTCCGGGTGGACGGCACGTACCTGGTGGCCGCCCTCGTGACCGGCGCGGCCGCACTCGTCGCGGCGATCGCCGCTGATCTCGTCCCCGTCCTGCGGGCGCGACGCCGACGGGGTGCGTCGTGACCACCCCACGGCCTGGAGGCCCGGTGCCGGGCCCGCCACGTCCCTCCAGTCACGGCCGTCACCCCGCTGGCGCGGTGCGCCGGAACCGGCTGGTGGGGCCCACCTCCCGTCCGTCGTCCGGTCGCGTCCACGACCGCAGCCTGCGCCGGTTCCTCGGTGACAGCACACCCGTGGCCGCGGGCGGCCGCGCCATCCTGCTGCAGATCGCCGACCCGATCGTCGCGGCAGGGGTCCGCCGGCACTCGGACTTCGCCCGTCGACCCCAGCAGCGGCTGTCCCACACCCTGATGTTCGTGTACGCCGTCGTCTCCGGTACGGAGCAGGACGCCGCGATCGCCGCGGGTTTCGTGAACCGGGCCCACGCGCCCGTGACCGGCGCGGACGAGGTCGACCGGCAGCTGTGGGTGGCCGCGACTCTGTTCGACTCGGCTCGTCGGGCGCACGACCTGTTCGGTGTGCCCGTCACGGCGGAACGCGCGGAGGACGTCCTCGCCGCGTACGCCCCGATCGCGACGACGCTGCGAGTGCCCGCCGAGCGCTGGCCGACCTCGGTGGCCGCCTTCGACGAGTACTGGGCCGACGCCCTCGACCGGCTCGAGGTCACCGACGACGCCCGCGGCGTGGTGCGGGACCTGCTCCACCCGCGCTTCGCGCCGTTCTGGGTGCGTGCCGCGATGCCGCTCGTCCGGATCGTCACGGTCGGGATGCTGCCGGAACGGTTGCGGACCGCTTACGGGTTCGCGTGGGGGCCGCGCGAGCAACGTCGGTTCCAGCGGACGGTCGCCGTGGTCACCGGGGTGCGGTCGGTCCTGCCCGGGACCCTGCTGCGGCTGCCGGGTCCGCTGCTGCTGCGGGCGATGCGCCGGACGGCCGGGCGACACGCCACGGTACGGTAGCGGGCATGTCGGTCGACCACTTCGCCATCACGGTCCCGCGCTCCTGGTTCGAGCTGCCCGTCGAGCCGGAGCGCCGCGACGACCGGATCAGCGCCCTCGTGCAGGAGCGCATCGAGGACCAGCGCGAGCTCTGGGACCACCGCACCGAGATCGTCCGGGCCCTCCGTCGGTTCGCCCGGTCGGCATGGGACAGCGGTGCGCGGTACTGCGCGGCCTTCGCCGAGCCGAGCGAGGACGGCATCGTCTCCGGCGCCCTGACCGTCACGGTCCTGCCCGCTCCCGAGGCCGGCGGCGACCCGCTCGCCGCCCTGACCGACCACGTCGCCGCGCTCGGCGGTGACGACGACGGCATGCACGTCGACGTGCACGAGGTCCCGCGCGTCGGTCGGGTGCCGCGCGTCTGGGGCGTCTCGACCGTGCAGGCGCCGGACGGCCGCGGCTCGTTCGACGTCGTGCTCATGCAGACGTTCGTGCCGGCGGGTGACCAGGTCGCGCTGGTGAGCGTGTCCTCGCCCGCGACCGACCTGGCCGAGCCGCTGTACGAACTGTTCGAGACCGTGACCGACACGTTCGAGCTCATCGACTCGGCCACGGTCGGTGGCGGGGTCGACTGATGCGGATCTGGCCGTTCCGGAAGCGTCGGAAGCCCGTCGAACCCGTCGTCGAGCGGGTCACCGTCGACGACCTCGCGCGGATGGCGCAGCGCGGCGAACTCGCCCGCGCGGTCGTCACGCCGCCGCCGGCTCCCCGCGCCAGCGCCGACCGGGTGCGGGCGACCGTCGCGCAGCTGCCCGGGCGTCCCCTGGGCTCCGCCGGTGGCACGGCTCGCCGCGACGCGGCTCCGGCCCGGCAGACCGCGGCGGCCGTCCTGGTGCTCGACGACCACCAGCGGGTCACCGTGTCCGGTGGCGGGCTCATCGGCCGTGACCCGGCGAGCGCCCACCCGGACGGCGGCTACGCGCACATGATCGCCCTCGAGGACCCGGACAAGCTGCTCAGCCGCACGCACCTGGAGTTCGGCTTCGGTGCCGAGGGGTCGCTCTGGGTGCTCGACACGGCGTCGGCGAACGGGGTCGAGCTGCAGCGGCCGGGGTTCCCGGCGACGATGGTGCCGCCGGCGCAGCGCACCGTGGTGCAGCCGGGCGACGTGGTCGTGTTCGGCGGCCACACCCTGCGCGCCGAGCCGCAGACCGCGCTGGTCGGCGAAGCCCCACTCGGCTGAGGCCGAGCGGCGCGGCGGCTCGACGGCTCGACGACTCGACCCCGCGCCGCCGCGCCGTCCCCGTCAGTCGGCGGGCACCTGCACCAGCCGCAACGCCTGGTCGGCGTCGTTGAGCAGCGCCCGACCCGGCACGCGGTCCTGCGTCACCAGGCTCTTCGACAGCTTCGTGCCGATCAGGTCGCCGTCGACGGTGCTGAGCGGCGCGAGCAGCATTCCGCGACGGGCCTTCTTCGCGTCGACCTGCCATCCACGGAACCCGCTCGCGACGCCCTCGACGTCGCCGGCGATGACGAGCCCGACCGATCGGCCCCGGTCGGAGTCCATGATCGCCCGGAACACCGGTTCGGCCGGGGTCTCCTTGAGCGCCTCGGCGTCGTCGACGAGCACGAGCGTGAAGCCGTCCGAGCCGGTGTCGATCGCGGCGGAGAGGCCCTCGGCCCCGATCCCGCCGTCGGTGACCACGGTCACGCGCGGTGCGCCCTCGAGTGCCCGGAGCGGGGAGTCCCGCGGCGTGACCGCGACGACCGACCCACCTGCGGACAGGACGTGCCGGGCCATCGCGACGAGCGCGGTGCTCTTGCCGGAGCGCGGGCTGCCGGCGACGATGAACACCGGGGTGTCCTGCACGAAGTCGTGGGTGAAGAGCCGGAGCTCGTCGCCGCCGACGCCGAGCGCGACCCGGCCGACCGAGGCGTCCGCCGAGGGCAGGTACCGCACGGCCTCCTCGAACGTGATGGACCGCGGCAGCACGTCGATCCGGAACGGCTTCGGCACGGTCGCGGGGACGTGGGCGCGGACCTCGTCGCCGATGCCGCGGATCGCCGCCGCCTGGTCGCGTCCGCCGAGGCCGCCGGGCAGCACGGCGACCTGGGTCTCCGTCGCGGTGGCGTTCCGGAAGCCGCGGCCGGGCGGGATCGACTCCGGCAGCTTCTTGCCGTTGATGCCCTCGTAGTTGTAGTCGCCGCGGTCGGCCAGGGCGAGCAGCAGCTTCCGCTCCACCTGGCTCGACATCCGGCCGGAGGTCAGCGTGCGGTCGCCGGAGACGATCAGGTGCACGCCGACGCCGACGCCCTCGCGCAGCAGCGTCTGGACGGCGTCGTGCAGCGCACCGTTCTCGGCGTCCGCCAGGGTCGCCATGAAGCTCTCCCACTGGTCCAGGAACACGACGACGTGCGGCAGCGGGGTGGTGTGCTCGTCGGACCGCTGCTCGGCGATGGACGAGTACCCGCCGCTCGCGAAGGCGGCCTGGCGCTCCTGCACGGTGCGGAGCAGGATGCCGAGCAGCCGCGAGACCCGGTCGGGCTCGTGCCGCTGCACCACGGCACCGCAGTGCGGCAGGGCCCCGAGCGCGAGCAGGGCGCCGTTGCCGCAGTCGATCCCGTACATGTGCACGTCGCCGACGCCGAGGCGCAGGGCCATCGCACCGGCCAGCGTGCGGAGCGTCTGGCTGCGGCCGGAGCGTGGCGACCCGATGACGAACAGGTGGCCGTCGGCGTCGAGGTCGAACACCGCGGGGCGCTGCTGCTGGTCGGCGGGGTGGTCCTCGACGCCCCAGGCCACGGCGAGCGGCGGCAGCGCGGCGGCTCCGGTAGCACCTGCGGCTTCGACGTCGTCGAGCCCGACGACCGCGCCGAGCGGCGGCAGCCAGGGCTTCCGCTGCTCGGGGGTGCCGAGGGCGCGGGTGGCGTCGCCGATCGACGCGACGAGGACGCTCAGGTCGGTGACCTCCACGTCGCTGGCGGCGGCCTCGACGGCTGCCGGGCGGGGGGCTGGTTCGCTGTACGAGGCGAAGGTGAGTTCGCGGACCAGGGCGGGCCGGGCCTCCTGGTCGTCCGTGCCGGGCCGACGCCCGCCCACCCGACCGGACTGGAAGGGCAGCAACGAGGCCGCGCCGAGCCGCACGTACGCGCGACCGGGCGTGGCCTTCGCGATCCGCGCGGCGTCGTTCGCGCCGATGACGTCCTGGCTCTCCGACTGGTCGGTGACGCGCAAGGCGATCCGCAGGTTCGTGTTGGCGCGGATCTCGGGCGACACGACACCGCCGGGGCGCTGCGTGGCGAGCACGAGGTGGATGCCGAGCGACCGACCGCGCTGGGCGATGTTGACCAGGCCCTTGACGAAGTCGGGCAGCTCGCGGGCGAGCGAGGCGAACTCGTCGATGACGATGAGCAGCCGCGGCAGGCTCGGGATCGCGTCGCCCGACGCGGCGCGCTTCGCCTGCAGGTCCTGGTAGTCCTCGAGGTCCTTCGCGCCGACCTCGGCCAGGGCGTGCTCGCGGGTGCGCAGTTCTGCGCCGAGCGACTCGAGCGCCCGCTCCACCTGGTGGGTGTCGAGGTCGGTGACCATGCCGACCGTGTGCGGCAGGTCGACGCAGTCCTTGAACGCCGCACCGCCCTTGTAGTCGACGAGCACGAAGTTCATCTCGTCCGGCCGGTTCGCGACGGCGAGCGACGCGACGATCGTCTGCAGCAACTCGGACTTGCCGGAGCCGGTCGTGCCGGCGACGAGTCCGTGCGGACCGTCGTTCCGCAGGTCGATCGCGAACGGCCCGTCGATCGAGGCGCCGATGACGGCGGTCGTGCTGCGTCCACCGAGCAGCCAGCGGGCCTGCACGGCCTCGGACGTCGGCGGTTCGAGCTGGAGCACGTCGAGCAGCCGCGCCGACGACGGGATGGCGCCGTCCTGCACGTCCGGGCTGGCGTCGACGATCGGCGACAGCGACCGGGCGACCCACTCGAGCCAGTCCTGGTCGACCAGGTCGGGTCGCGCGTCGTCGATCCGCTCGCTGCGCTGCTGCGTGACCCGGATCCGGTCGTCGCGGACGACGACCACGGCGTCGCACTCCTCGGGCAGGAGCCGCTCGTCCAGGTCGAGGCAGATGCTGAACACCCCGACCGACGGCCCCTCCTTCAGCACCTGCACGAGCGACGGCATCGCTCGCAGGCGCCTGGCGCCGTCCATCACGACGACGATCTCGTCGGCCGGCGGGGTCTTCTTGCCGATGCCGGCTTCCTTGCGGGCGTCGATGATCGCCGCGAGTTCGGCGATGGCCCGCGCGGTCGTCGCGGCGTTCGAGGCGATGCTCGTCATCGGCTGGTCAGCGCCGTCGCGGCGGACGTGCGGCAACCAGGACATCCACTCCCACAGCGCGGTCCGGGTGGTGTCGGTGAGCAGCGTGAAGGTGACGTCCTTCGGGCTCTGCAGCGTCGCGAGCTGCGCGACCACCCAGTTCGCCAGCCGTCGGGCGTCGTCGTCCGGACCGGCGATGCCGATCACGCCGCGCTCCGCCAGGCGGATCCGGACCGGCACGTCGGTTGCGTCCCACGCGACGGTCCGCTTGTGCGACAGCTGTTCCGGGTCCTCGATGGTCACCTCGGACCGCTGCGTCGCCGTGCCGACACGGACGAGCAGGTGGTCGGGGTCGGTGCGGCGCCGCTCCCACAGGCGCGGCAGCGGCGTGACCGCCGTCTCGTAGACGGCAGCCGGGTCGGGCGCGCTCGCGATCCAGCGTGCCCGTTCGGACTGGAGGCTCTCGGTCGCGTCCGCCTCGATGCGCGCCTTGGTGTCCTCGTACTCCACGATCCGCTGGCGGTACGTCTTCTTGCCCTGGCGGCGGCCCTGGAGGCCCGTGATGATCATCAGGATCGGCGACAGAAGGGCGATGAGCAGGTAGATCCAGCGACCGGTGGTCGACACGAACATCACGGCCATGCCCATCGGCGCCAGCGCCATCAGGATGGGCAGCGCCCGCGCCGGGGGTTCGGTCGGCGGGGCCGGCAGCTGGTAGCGGGTGTGCTCGTCGGGCGGCAGGATGCGCGGCGGGCGGTTGTACTCGAGCGACATGCCGTCGTCGGCCAGGGACAGGTGCGCCCCACGGTCCGGCGCCCGACCGAAGCCGAGCAGGACCCCGCCGATCGCCAGCTGCGCGGTCTCCGGCCAGTCGGTCTCCTCGGTGACGGCAGTACCGTCGAGCACTGCCCCGGCGAAGCCGTTCGCGGGACGGACCTTCGCGCCGTCGGCCGTGACCGACACGAGCAGGGCGACCTCCGGGACGGTGTCGGCCCCGGTGGCCTCGGCCTCGACCTCGGCGGTGTTGCTCACCGGGATGCGCACCGTGGCGTTCGTCGCCGTGCCGATCGTCACCGTGCCGGTGCCCACCCGCACGATGGTGCCGGCGTGCAGGCCCGAGACGATCCGGATCTCGGCGTCGGTCAGCGGACGGAGCGGCTGCGGCGGCACCTGCTCGAGGCTGCGGGCCACGACCACGCCCTCGCGCACACCGGACTCCGCGACCGTCGCAGCCAGGTCGAGCGGCTGCTCGCCGACGAAGTACGCCGGGGTCCGTCCGGAGGCCACGACGTCCGTCGCGATGAGGCGTTCGGCCTCGGCGACGAGCTCGCCGACCGCGCGGGTGTCGTCCCCGTCGACGTAGACGTTGGCGGTCTGACCACTCTCGCGGTCGACCATCGTGAACGTGAAGGTCATGGCATCCCCCGTAGCATTGACTACATGTCGCAGGACGATGGTAGTGTCCCCTGCAACACGCCCCGTTGGGGGGACATGACGAAACTCCGGGGAAAGGGAGTCACACCGTGGCGAACATCAACGTCTCGTACGCAGACCTCGAGGCAGCAGCCTCCGACCTCAAGGCGGGTCAGGCGGACATCGAAGACCGTCTCTCCGCCCTGCAGCGCAAGATCCAGCAGCTCATCTCCGACGGCTACGTCACCGACAAGTCGTCCGTCGCGTTCGGCGAGTCCTACGACGAGTTCAACCGTGGCGTGACCCAGACCGTCCAGGGGCTCGAGGGCCTGTCGACGTTCCTGTCGAAGGCGTCGCAGACCCTGTCCGAGACGGACGAGTCGCTCGCTTCCGGCCTCAAGGGCTGACACCGCTGACGACCCCGTGTCCCGCGATCGCGTGGGGCACGGGGTCGACGCGGTCCCGGTGGCGGTGGCTTCCGGTTCGTGATCGGGGAGGGATTGTTCCGTGGCTTCGAGACTGCTCGTTGACCTGATGGGGCTCGGGGAGCTCCAGACCGACCTGTCGACCGTGCACAGCACGCTCGAACAGGCGCACAAGCGCGTCGATGCGTCCGACGACGAGATCGGCTCGGGCACCGTGCAGGACGCCCTGCACGACTTCGACCACCGCTGGGGCGACAAGCGCGACAAGATCAGCGACTCGACGAAGGCGCTGGCGGACATGCTCAGCGCGTCCGTCGAGACCTACACCGAGACTGACGAGCAGCTCGCACAGGCGCTGCAGGTCAACGACGAGAACGGCGGCGGCGGACCCGCTGCCTCGAGGGCGGAGTAGTCATGGGGCGGCCGTCGGGGTGGGATGTCGTCGATCAGGGTGATGATCCGGTCAAGGGTGATCCGTCGACGTTGCGGATGATGTCGCGGGAGTACCAGCGCATCTCCGACGCAGCGGATGACGCCTCGACCCGGCTGCAGTCGGTCAAGGGGTCCGGGTGGCTGACCGACTGGGAGGGTGAAGCCGCCGACGTGTTCGTCGACGCGATCGAGGACACCCCCTCGGACCTGACCAAGCTCGTCGACTCGTACGAACTCGCCGCGACGGCGTTGTCGGGGTGGGCGGACACGGTCGATGACACCCAGTACCGGGCCGACGGTGCGCTCGCGGACGCGAAGGACGCCTCCGGGGACCTCGCCGCGGCGCAGGACCGGCTCTCCGATGCGCAGTCGAACCTGTCGCACTACCAGTCGGCGTCGAAGGACCTGTCGAAGGTCGCGGACGAGTACCCGGCCGGGTCCGAGGTGCCGGACGGGGTGGACGTGCCGTCGCCGGCGCAGCTGCGGGCCGCGTCCGACAACGCCGCCGTCGCGCAGGGGTCCGTGTCGTCCGCGCAGGGCGACATCGCGGCGGCGCAGTCCCGGATCGACGCAGCGAAGCGGCTCGTCGCGGATGCGAAGGGTGACTGGCAGGACGCGGAGCAGCGGACCGCGACGAAGATCGGTGAAGCCGCCGACGCGGGGCTGGGGAAGCAGTCCACGTGGGACAAGATCTTCGGGTCCGAGGCGTGGGAGACCATCGTCTCCATCGCGAAGGTCGTCGTCGCTGTGGGCGGCATCATCGTCATGATCATCGGCGGGCCACTCGCCTGGATCGTGCTCGGCGCAGCCCTGCTCGTACTCGCCGACACCCTGTACAAGATGTCGAAGGGCACCGCCGACGGGTGGGACCTCGCCTTCGCGTTGCTCGACTGCATCCCGGGGATGAAGGGGATCACCACCGCCGGACGGCTCCTGTCCGCAGCCGGCGACGCACGCAAGGCGTTCTCGCTCGCCCGCTCGACCGGATCGCTCGGCGCGCTCGCCGGCCGGACCCTCAGCGGAGCTGGCCGCTACGGCGTGATGGCGCTCAAGGAGCTTCCGCTGGCGGTGAAGCAGTTCGCGTCAAACCCGACGCGGCGACTCGAGCGCATGGCGCTCCAGGTGCGCTACCTGACCCCAGCGAACATGGTGCACAGCGCCGTCGATGCGGCGAAGGGGCTGCACACCGGCTTCTTGGGGTCGCAGGGCAAGCCGATCGTCGAGCGCCTCACCGACGCTTTCACCGCGAGTGACCGCGCCTTCAACCGCACCGTCAGCGGCGCCTACAACGCCCACGTGTCCGACATCGCTCGGACGGATCCGGCCCGGGCCAGCCAGCTGTGGCAGGGCGGCGACGGCTACTACGGTGTCGACTCGATGACCAACGTGACCGGCCCGCACGCGCAGATCGACGCGTTCGCCTCGACGCCGTCCGGCATGCAGAGCCCGTCGGCGAGCTACGCCATCCCGAACGCCCCGAGCGGTGACTCCGCCGCGTTCCACGAATCGGCCCAGGTCGGCGCGAACTTCGACTACCCGACCCCGTACCGTGAAGACGTCTCAGTCGCACACATCGGAGCGGACCAGCCGTACGCCGTCGGCACGGCGCAGGCCAACCCGCAGTTCGGCGCCGGCGGTGGAACGCAGTACTTCCACTCCGGCATGGCGACCGACAGCCCATCGCCGTTCCCGGCAGGCGGGCCTTCCGGCATGGACCCGAGCGTTCGGTCGATCACCGAGTCGGTCGGTATGCGCGGAGCCCTGCACGCACCGTGGCGCGCGGTGGCCTACACGCAGCCGCTCGTCGGGAGCAACGAATGATCCACGAGGGCTTCCCGGACGTCCTCGTCGTGGGACCGGTCGCCGATCGGTCGTTCTCCGATGACGGCCGGCTGGTCATCGATTACGGCACGGCGCCTCGGTGGTCCCCTGACGCAACGCTCCCGGATCTCGTCGCACGGGCGAAACTCCTGGCGCTGCTCCTCGACGCGCTCGACCCCGAAGTCGACGTCCGAGTCGGCGCACGTCACCAGTTCCTGCTCAACGACCACATCGACGGGCGCGTCGACACCCGCGCCGGTGGGACTCCGCCGCGCCTGCTCGCGTACGGCTCGCTGACGACCACTGTGATCCGGTCGAGTGACCTCGGCCGACTCGTGGATGTCCGCAACGAACCCTCGATGGCACAAGGGCTCTTCACCTTCCCCCGCGGCGCCGAAGTCGTCTCGCAGATCGGCCCCGGAGCCGCACTCACGCGCTACGGCGACACCGGGTACTTCGACCAGGTCCTCTCCTTCGAGACCGACGATGCTGCATCGCCCTCGAAGCAGACCACCAAGGCACTGCACCGATGGACGAAGATCGTCGATGGCTGGCGGAAGAAGGCCACTCCCGCGCAACGGGAACTCGAAGGCCCGTGGATCTGAGCGAGCCGGCCGAGCTCACGGCCTGGCGACGGGCGGTCGACACGGACCTGTGGATGCTGGCGACGGAGGACGGCGTCCCGGCGGTCATCGCCCCGGCTGACGAGTCGCCCCAGGCCGTCGCGCTCGCGTTCCTCGACCAGCAACAGGCTCAGGCCGCGGCCCCGGACGACGCGGTCCTCCTGCACACGACGCTGTGGTCGGCGCTCCGCGCGACCCCGGCCGACGTGGCTCTCCTGCTCCAGCCCGGCCAGCCCGACGAGCAGGTCCTGCTGCCCGAGGACATCGACCGGATCGTCGGTGGATCGCGGGACCGCGCGCCGGTGCTCTCACCCCGCGACCTGGCGATCACGTCGATGATCCCCGCGGTGATCGTGGACGGAGTCGTCAGCCCGCAACCGGATGGTCTGCCCGTGGGGGTGCTCCTCGACCAGGCCGGCCGATCCGGCGTCCCGTCGACGCTGGCGGCGGGGCCGACGATGCCCCTCGAACTCGACGCATGGACGACGGCGGCACTCATCCGAGCGGCGAGCCCGTTCCCGGCGGGGTTCGACGTCGTCGTCGGTGCCCCGAAGCCGGAGCAGTACCCGGCGGTGACCGACTTCCGCGAACAGTACGACGGGGCGGCGATCAGCACGGTCGGTGTCATCGTCGAACGGGCGTCCGAGCGGATCGTGGTACTCGTCGACACGGATGACGCCGACGAACTCGGACGCGTCCGGGTCCAGGCCGCATCGCTCGTGCCCCTGCCCGTCTTCGTGACCGACCGCCGGTCCTCACCGGAGCAGGCGTGGGTGCTCGGGCGGCCCGACAGCCACGTGTCCTGATGGTGACCTGGCGCGCGAGTACCCGTCAGACGACGGTCCGGGCCGTGCCGGTTCCGAACGGCCTCTCCCTGGCGATCGAGTCCGATGGTCGCCCCGCCACCGAACCGCACGATCGGGGTGTTCGTGTCGAGTTCGCGTACTCGGTCGCCGAGGACCGTCCGGCGACGCGGGGCGTCGCGACGCGGCCGGTGACCCGGCAGTCTCTGCTCGAGGACGAGCGGAGCGGTCGCTTCGTCGTGCAGGTCGACGCCGCCGAAGGATACGGCGACGGCGTCCCGATCACGGAGCAGCATCCACGGCGCCCAGGTCTGCTCCCGTTCGCACCGTCCGGCGTCCGCGTCCTCGAGCTGTCGGCAGCCAACGGGATCTGGGGGGACGTCGTCAGCAGACTGGCTCGGCCGCACTCGGCATGGATGCTCCTCGAGGCGTCGACGGGCGGTGCGAGCTGCACCGTCGTCATCGACCCGGACCCGGACGGATGGCGGAGGCGAGCGGTCGAGGCCCTTGGTCGACGCCCGCACCCGGAGATCACCGTCGTCGACTCTCTCGACGCCGTCCCCCGCGCCTGGCGCACGGCCACCCGCAACCTGCTCGGGCCGACATTGGCATCGACGCCCGGATGACCGAGTACGCGCGAACGGCGCACCGCCAGGGCGAGACGACGCCAGCCATGATCACCGTGAGCTCCGAGCCGTCCGGCGCGGACGGCCGGTTTCGCTACTCCGTGACCGTCGTCGTCGACGGTGTCGAGCACGTCGCCGTCGAGGACGACGCCTTCGAGGCCCTGTCGACGGTGCGGATGGAGCTCGAACGACGCGGCTGGCTGCTCGGCGTCGAGGGTGCACGGATCGACGTCTGGCCGAGCGGCATGGCGAGGGACCAGGGCGGGGGCCTTCGCGCCTACCGGCTCCGACGTGGGCGTTCTCCCCGTTCAGCGAACCTGGTCGACGTGTTCGCTCCGGCTGCCGATCACCTGGCGACCGTGGCCGAGCAGCGCCTGACGGTCGGGGTCGCGCCACTCGATCTTGCTGCCGCATCGTACGAGGACGCCGACGAGGTGGTCTCGGTCTCGGCACCGTGCGACCAGCTCGTCGCCGAACGGAGCCGGCGAGGCGGCCTCCGTGCCGCACTCTTCGGTGGCCGACGCCCCGGCGACGAGCGATGGCAGGTCGTGCGTTCGCTGGTCGGCGATGCACTGCGACCAGACGAACGGGACGAGGCCGAAGCGCTGTCCGACGAACCGGACGGTGTGCGGCTCGTGACGACGGTCGGTGCGGACGAGGACGGTGTGCGGTGGTCGGACCTCGTCGACATCGGGGTCGACGAGGCTGGCGTGGTGCTGGTCCGACGGTTCCGACGCCGCTACACCGGACGGACCCGCGCGCACGTGGAGGTGCTGCTCGACACCAGCGCGCAGGGCCTGCCGACAACCGGATTCCGACCCACCGAGTTGGCAGCGCTCACCCCGCAACGGCAGGTCGAAGCGCTGCGGCGACACATCGAGGGGCTCGGCATGGTGCCGGCGATCGCGATCGACGCCATGTTCTGGCCCGACCGCGGTCGCGTCCCGACGGGGCGCGATGACGACCAAGGGGCGAACACGACCTTCCACGGCACGGCCGACGGGGTGGCGTACACGGTGCTCGTCAGCGGTGCCGGGCACCTCCGGATCGTTCGGGAAGAACCGTTCTTGTCCCACTGACAATTACCGTGGTACGGTCGAGCCATGGCAGTCGAACTCAGCACCTGGGACGCCCAGGGCAACCAGACGGCAGCGACGTTCTCCACCATGCGGTTCCCCGCCGGTGAAGCCCACGTCAAGGTCGCGAACGACACCGCCGAGCCGGGGGGCCTCACCGAGATCGCGACCCTGCGCGGCACGAACGGCGACGATCTGATCATGCTCGGCATGTGGGCGGACGCCGTGCGCCAGCGCGGATCGAGGTCCGTCGCGCTCGTCCCCTACCTGCCCGGTGCCCGGCAGGACCGCGGCTTGCCGTTCGGCGCGAAGGTCTACGCGGACGTCCTCAACGGCTTCCACCTCGACCAGGTCATCGCGTTCGACCCGCACTCGCCGGTCATCGTCGGCCTGGTCGACAACCTGACCGTCGTCACGAGCGAGCAGGTCGTCCGTGACGCCGTGGTCGGCGCACCCGAGCACGACGGCGGCGCCCCGTACACCGGCATCATCGCTCCGGACAAGGGTGCGGTACCCCGCGCCACCGCGGTCGCCGAGGCGTGCGGGCTGCCGCTCTACCGGGCCGAGAAGCACCGCAACCCCGACACCGGCAAGCTCGACGGCTTCACCTGCGAACCCCTGCCCGACACCGGCCGGTTCCTGGTGGTCGACGACATCTGCGACGGCGGCGGCACGTTCATGGGCCTCGCCGGCTCGACGGGTCTGCCGAAGGAGCGCCTCAGCCTCTGGATCTCGCACGGCGTCTTCTCCGGTCGGGCCGCACAGCTCGCCGACCACTTCGGCGAGATCGTCACCACCGACTCGTACCCCGCGCAGAACGCCATCGACGGCCTGCGCACGATCGCACTCACCCCCTACCTGACGGAGCAGATCCGATGACGCAGACCACGAGCACCACGAGCACCACGAGCACCGGGATCGAGCCGCGCATCACCACGGCGAGCCCGATCGCGCCGCTGCTGGCCGTCGACGGCTACAAGCACTCGCACCGGCAGGTCTACCCGGCCGGCACCACCCGCATCCTGATCAACTGGACGAACCGGTCGAACGCGCACATGCCCGAGTCGACGCACGCCGTGGTCTTCGGGCTGCAGGCGTTCATCCAGCGCTCGCTCGTCGAGGCCTGGGCGCCGTTCTTCGCCGCGGACGAAGACGAGGTCGTCCGGCTCTTCGACGACGCACTGCAGAGCTACTTCGGCCCGAACCACATCGGCACCGACCACGTCCGTGCCCTGCACCGCCTCGGCTACCTGCCTCTCGAGATCCGCGCCCTGCCCGAGGGCACCCTCGCCCCGATCGGCGTCGCGACGCTGACCGTCGAGAACACGATCGACGAGTTCTACTGGCTGCCCAACTACATCGAGACCGCCCTGTCGGCGTCGATCTGGCACCCGTCGACGGTCGCGACGAAGGCGCTCGAGTACCGCGACCTGATGGAGGACTGGGCCGCCCGCACCGGCGCGGTCCCGGCCGGCATCGACTTCGCCGCGCACGACTTCTCGTTCCGTGGGCAGTCGAGCATCGAGTCGGCCGCAGCGGGCGGCGCGGGCCACCTGCTCTCGTTCCTCGGCACCGACTCGATGCCGTCGCTCGACTTCATCGACCGCTACTACCCGGGCGACAACGGTTGGGTGGCCGCGAGCGTGCCCGCCACCGAGCACAGCGTGATGTGCGTCCGCGGCGCCGACGGCGAGCTGGCGACCTTCGAGCAGGTCCTCGACGTGTACCCGACGGGCATCGTCTCGGCGGTCAGCGACGGCTTCGACCTGTTCAAGGTCATCACCGAGACCCTGCCGCAGCTCAAGGACCGCATCACCGGTCGTGACGGCAAGCTCGTCATCCGCCCCGACTCGGGCGACCCGGTCGACATCGTCACCGGCACCGTGCACGGCGTCGACGAGGCGGAAGTGTTCGCCACCGACCGCAGCCACGAGCAGAAGGGCGTCGTCGAACTGCTCGACGAGATCTTCGGGCACACCGTGAACGAGCAGGGCTTCAAGGTCCTCGACCAGCACATCGGCGTCATCTACGGCGACAGCATCACGCTCGACCGTGCCCGTCGCATCTACGAGCGCCTGGCCGCCAAGGGGTACTCGAGCGACAACATCGTGCTCGGCATCGGGTCGTACACGTACCAGTACATGACCCGCGACAACCTCGGCAGCGCGGTCAAGGCCACGTGGGCACTCGTCGACGGCGAGCCCGTCGACATCCAGAAGGACCCGAAGACCGGCAGCGGCAAGAAGAGCGCGAAGGGCCGCATCGCCCTGCACCGCGACGAGACCGGCGAGATCCGGCAGACCGACCAGGCCACGGCCGACGACGAGGCGAGCAGCCTGCTCCAGCCGGTGTGGGTCGACGGCCGCTTCACGCGCCTCCAGTCCTTCGCCGACGTCCGCCAGACGCTCCGCGACGAGCGTTCGGCTCGTGCCACCCGCCGGGCGGCCACCGCGTGACCGACGCCGCAGCGGCGATCCGCGACCAACCGCTCATCGCGATCGACGTCGTCCCGGTGTCCTTCGTGACGACGGACGGTCTGCGGGTCGCCACCGCGCGTCGGGCGTACGCACCGTACGCCGGACAGGAAGCGCTCCCCGGCGTGCTCCTCGACGGCACTGAGATCCTCGCCGACGGTGCGCGGCGCGCCCTGCGGTCCAAGGTCGGCGTCGGCTCGACGGCGGTACGCCACCTCGCGCAGGTCGGCGCGTTCGACGGGCCCGACCGCGATCCACGGAGCTCCGCGATCAGCATCGCGTTCCTCGCAGTCATCGACCCGGCAGCGCACGCCGACGCAACGTGGCACGACGTCGGCACGCTCCCGCTCGGACTGCCGTTCGACCACGACCGGATCGTCGCCTCGGCGCTTGAGCGTGCACGGGTCCTCCTCTGGTCAGACCTGACGTTCACGCGAGCGCTGCTCGGCGATCCGTTCACCACGGCGGACGCCGCTCGGCTGCGGATCGCCCTGACGGGGACCACACCGGACCCGGGCAACCTCAACCGGACGCTCCGTACGAACACCGCGCTTGCCCGGGTCGACCTCCCAGCGAGTGCGGGACCCCGGGGCGGGCGTCCCCCGGCAGCCTGGACGTGGCAGGACTGAGCACGGTTGGGTGGACCCATGTCCTCTTCCCTGTCCGGTGACGACTCCCTGCACCTGCCCGAGTTCGACGCGCCCCCGGCGTCGCCGCTCGACCTCGCGCAGCAGTGGCTGGATGCCGCGGACGAACGCGACGTCTCGGAGCCGAAGTCGATGACCCTCGCCACGGCCGGTGCGGACGGTCGAGTGTCCGCCCGCACGGTCGACGTGAAGCGACTCGACGACCGCGGGCTCGTGTTCGGCACCTCGACGCTCAGCCCGAAGGGTCGTCAGCTCGCCGACAACCCGCACGCTGCGCTGCAGGTCTACTGGCGCGAGACGATGCAGCAGCTCCGGTTCGAGGGCCGGGCGGTGCAGCTGTCCGACGACGAGTCCGACGCGCTCTTCGCCGACCGGTCGCCGAAGTCCCGAGCCGCCACCGCCATCGCTGACCAGTCCGCCGTGCTCGAACCGCGGACGCTGCAGGACCTGATCGACGACGCGAACGTGCTGCTCGACGAGTCCGACGACGCAGTGCCGCGGCCAGCCGGATGGGTGGCATGGCGGCTCGAACCCGACGTCGTGGAGTTCTGGCACGGCAGCCGCGACCGGATGCACCGCCGCCTGCAGTACGTGCTCGCCGACGGCACCTGGTCTGCCACCCGCCTGCAGCCGTAGTCGAGTCCGCTCCCGGTCAGTCCGACTGCCACCACGATGGCTTCGCGGACTCGACGATGATCGTCAGCGACCGGGCGTCGTTGGACTTCCCGCACCGGCGCCGTCGCCGCTCCAGCTGGTGCGAGGTTGGCCACTCCGTGCGCGCTTCTTGTGCTGCACGGAGTGATCAACCTCGCACCGAGAGAGTCCGAGGCGCAGCCCCTACCGCCCGATCGGGTTCGTCATCGCCCCCGCCCGGATGAGCGACGACGACTGGTCCGCCAGGTCGACCATCGACAGGGTGTTCCGCAGCTGCAGCCGGTTCAGGCAGGAGTGCTCGAACGTCGGCACCCGCAGGTCCAGCGGCCGTCGGCGGTCCGGGTGCGCGGCGGCGTGCGCGTCGATGCACTCCCCAACGACCTCCCAGAACCGGCCCTCCGGCAGCACCCCGTCGTCGTCGAGGATCGCCGCGACGAACCGCAGCACCCCGTCGAACACGTCGGTGAACACCGCGAGCGCGGCTTCGTCGTCGGACACCGGGTGCACGATCCGGTCGATGTCGGCGGGCACGGGGCGATCGTCGTGCCGCCCGAGCACCGCGGCTTCCTCCCCGATGTCCTTCATGACGGCACGGACCACGGCACCGTCGCGGACGACGAGCACGAGGTTCTCGCCGTGCGGCATGAACACCAGGTCGTGCACGGTCAGGCAGTGCACGACGGGCAACAGGTAGGCGTCGAGCCAGCGCCGCACCCACTCGTCGGCAGGAAGTCCCGACGCCTCGATCAGCGCGGAGACGACGGCGTTCCCCGAGGCGTCCCGGTGCAGCAGCGCCGCCATCGTCAGCAGTCGCTCGCCGTCCTTCACCCGCGGCAGCGGGCTCTCCCGCCACAGTGCCGCGAGCATCTTGCGCTGCGGCGACGACACGTCCACCTGGTGGTACGCGTCGCCGGTGTAGCCGATGGCCGCGTGCTCGCGGAGCACCGAGAACCCGACCGACGCGAGTGTCGGGTCGGCGGTGACGATCGACTCGACCCAGTCGTTCACCGCCGGGGTGTTCCGCATGTACGCGGGCGACATCCCCCGCAGGAACCCCATGTTCTGCACGGCGAGCGCCGTCTTGACGTACGAGCGGGTCGGGTCCGAGTGGTCGAACGCGGTGCGGATGGACTGCTGCGGCTGGTACTCGTCCGACCCGTCGCCGAGGTCGACGAGGTCCTGCCGCCCCAGGTCGGGTGCGAACGTCACGGCGATCCGGTGCTGCCACTGCCAGGGGTGCACGGGGATCCACACGTAGTCGTCGGGGTCGAGGCCGCGACGTTCCAGCGTGGAGCGGAACCCGGCCACGACCGCTTCGGAGAGCTCCGCCTCCCAGTGGGCTTCTTCGGTCCGGTCCGCGGCGAGCGCCAGGTGCGTGTGCGCACGTCGGGCGGCGAGCCACCGGTAGCGGAAGCGGCCGCCGACCTCGGGCGCGAAGGCGCGGTACTCGTCGAGGCCGAACCCGATCCGCCCGTTCGCGGCGACGAACGCCGGGTGGCCCTCGGTCATCGCCGCCTCGACGTCCTGGAACGAGGCGACGACGTCGTCGACGGACGGACCGGACGAGCCGGCCGAGCCCGCAGCGCACCGCCCACGCGCGAGCTGCGCGGCCGACGGCCCACCCCGCCGGTGCTTCGCGGCGGCGCTCGCCAGGGTCGAGGCGATCTCCTCCAGGTAGGTACCGAGCAGCTCGTCGGGGATCACGAGTACCTCGTGCAGTTCGAGCACGAGGTCCTGCGCACTGAGTGACGCCGACAGCCCAGAGCGAGTGCGCGTCAGCGAGGCTTCATTGATCGACCAGTGCTCGAGCACGTGCTGCCGTGCCCGGAACCGGTAGGTCGAGTCCCCCGCGTCGAGCCGCCACCCGTCCCCGTCCGGCACGGGTTCGATCAGCCGCTCGTGGGTGAACTCGGCGATGGCCTTCGCCACCAGGTGTCGTTCTGCGGGTTCCAGGTGCTCGGGTCGCAGGTGCGCGGACGGGCCGTTGTCGTCCGGCACGCCGATCCGGTCGGTGTCGAGCACCGACAGCAGGGCCCGCTTGCCGTCGACGTCCACCTGGCGCAGGGCGCGGAAGCCCACCTCGGCGTTCTTCGCCTGCACCGCGGTGTTCCGGACGTCCGGCTCGACGACGACCCGGCGCGCACCGAGAGCGTCGCGGCAGTGCTCGACGACGGCGCGCATCACGGCGCTCGTCAGTCCGTGCACGCGGCCGCCGGCCGGGACCGGTGCGACGAGCAGGTGCATGCCGACGTCACCGCGCTCCGCCGCCCACACGTCGGTGAGCAGGACGGCGGCGGGGTCGTAGGTCTCGACCAGGAAGCACGGCTCACCGTCGCGTCGGCCGAGCCACGCAGCCTGCGCCGGGTCCGCCTGCACGCCGGCCAGGTAGTCGCGGACCTCTGCCACGTCGAGGTGCCCCATCTCCCACCACGACGACGCCGGGTGGACGAGCCACGACCGGACGACGGCGGCGTCGCGGTCCGGGTCCACGGGCTCGACGGCCAGGAGGCCCGGAGTAACTCCGGCAGACACCGTCGCCTCGGGCGCACTGGCCAGTGCAGTGCCCGTCACATCTGTGCCTGTCAGATCCGTGCCCGTCAGATCCGTGCCCGTCACGTCGGCGCCCGTAACGTGCGCGCTCACGCGGGCACCTCCGTGCGCTCGGTCGTCTGCCGGGCCGGCGCGCGGTGCGCGCCGTCGGGTGGGGTCGTGGACTGGTCCGTGGCGGGCAGACCGAACTCCTGGAAGGCGATCCGGGCCTCCAGGCCGTACACGGGGCGACCCGTGACGGACCGGATGATCGATGCGTTCCGCCACGCACCCATGCCGAGGTCGGGCGCGGTCAGGCCGTGCGTGTGCTCCTCGGCGTTCTGCACCCAGATGCGTCCGCCGAGCGTGTCGACGTGGTGATCGCGCGCGACGGCCAGGCGACCACGGGAGTCACGGGCGACGAGGTGCTCGACGGGGTCGAGGAACCGTGGCGTGCGCGGCGTGTAGCCGGTCGCCAGGACGAGCCGCTCGACCTCGTGCTCGTACGTCTCGCCGAGCTGCTCGTGGCGGAGCGTCAGCCGGTACGTCCCCCGGCCGGCGAGCCACTCGGCGTCGACGACACTCGTCTCGGTGCGCAGGGTCGTCGGGATCGGGCCTCGAGCGCTGATGCGGTAGAGCTGGTCGTAGAGCTCGTCGACGAGGTCCGCGCTGATGCCCTTGTAGAGCCCGCGCTGCTCGCGCCCGAGGCGGTCGCGCTCCCCCTCGGGCAGGCCGTGGAAGTGGTCCGTGTACTCCGGACTCGTCATCTCGAGCGTGAGCTTCGTGTCCTCCATCGGGAAGAACCGCGGCGACCGGGTGATCCAGTCGAGCCGGTAGTCGTCCTGGCGCAGGTCCTCGAGCAGCTCGCGGTAGACCTCGGCGGCGGACTGCCCGCTGCCGACCACCGCGATCGAGGCGGCGCTGCGGAGCGCATCGCGGTTCGGCAGGAACTCGGCGGAGTGGATGACCGGTCCGGCGATCCCGCGCAGCGGGGCGGGGACGGACGGCTCGGTGCCGATGCCGACCACGACGTGGCGTGCGCGGTACGTCTCGGGACCCTGATCGGTCTCGGCGTGCACCGTGAACACGTCCGTCGCCGGGTCGTGCTCGACTGCCGTGACGGACCGGCCCCACCGGAGGGTGTCGAGCCGGTCGGCGGCCCAGCGGCAGTAGGCGTCGTACTCGCTGCGCAGGGGGTGGAAGTCCTCGCGGATGTAGAACGGGTACAGGCGGCCGGTCTCCTTGAGCCAGGCGAGGAACGAGAACGGCGAGGTCGGGTCGGCCATCGTCACCAGGTCCGCCATGAAGGGCACCTGGATCGTGGCGTCGTCGAGCATCATGCCGTGGTGCCAGGCGAAGCCGTCGGCGGCGTCGAGGAACACCGCGTCGAGGTCGTCGATCGGGTCGGTGAGGCAGGCGAGGCCGAGGTTGAACGGGCCGATGCCGATGCCGATCAGGTCGTGGACGGGCTGCTCATCGTGGCTCATCGGATCGCTCCTTCCGGGGTGGTGGTGGCGGCTCGGACGCGCTCTGCCGTCGCGGCGACGTGCTCCAGCGACGCACGCATCTGCGCCGGGGTGGTCTCGGGGTTGAGCAGCGTCAGCTTGTTGCAGGGTCGGCCGTCGATCACGGTCTTCGCGATCAGGACCCGGCCCTCGGCGAGCAGCGCCGCACGGATCGGGGCGACGAGCGCGTCGGCCTGCTCGTCGGTCACCCCGGCCGGCTGCCAGCGGAAGAGCACGGTGCTGAGCTGCGTCGGCGCGACGAGCACCAGGTCGGGGTGCTCCTCGACGATCCGGTGGGTGGCGGCGGCGAGGTCGATGACGGCGTCGAATGCGGTGCCGATCGCGTCGGCCCCGGTCGCGCGCAGCGTGGCCCAGAGCTTCAGGGCGTCGAAGCGGCGGGTGGTCTGCAGCGACTTGTCGACCTGGTTCGGCTCGGCGGCGTCCTCGGGGTTGAGGTAGTCGGCGTACCAGGCCGTCCGGCGCAGGTCGGCCGGATCACGGACGAGCAGTGCACTCGAGGACACCGGCTGGAAGAAGGACTTGTGCAGATCCGTCGTCACGCTGCGCGCGCGCTCGATGCCGGCGAGCAGGTGCCGGCGCGTCGGGGACACGAGCAGTCCGCAGCCGTACGCGGCGTCCACGTGCAGCCAGACGTCGTCGAGGTCGCACACGTCGGCGATCGGCTCGATCGGGTCGATGACCCCGCGGTCGGTGGTGCCGGCGGTCGCGACGACCGCGATCGGGGTACGGCCCGCTGCCCGGGTCGCGGCGATCGCCTCCGCGAGGGCTGCCGGACGCATCCGGCCGGCGTGGTCCGTGGCGACGTCGACCACGGCCTCGAGCCCGAGGAGACGTGCCGACTTCGCGATGCTGAAGTGCGTCTCCGCCGTCGTGAACACGGTGCCGGCCACGCCGACGGCTTCGCGCGCCAGCAGCAGTGCCTGCAGGTTGGACTGCGATCCGCCCGAGGTGAACACCCCGTCGCCGGCAGCGAACCCGGCACGACGGGCCAGCCAGTCGACCACGTGGCGTTCGATGTCCGTGCCGATGCGGGACTGGTCCCAGGTGTCGACCGACGGGTTCACCGCGGCGAGGACGGACTCGGCGGCGACCGCGGGCAGCGCGACCGGGCAGTTCAGGTGTGCGAGGTAGCCGGGGTCGTGGAACCACACGGCCTCGCGGACGAACAGGTCGTCGAGTTCGGCGAGCGCCTGTTCCGTCCCGACGGGAGCGGCGTCCAGGTCGACCGCGCGCACCCGGTCGTGCAGCGCGTCCGGGGCGGTCGCGGTCGTCGGGCGGTCGACGGTGGCGAGTCGGTCGGCGAGCTGGTCCACCGTCGACCCGACGGTCGACCGGTAGCGCTCGGCGTTGGCAGTGGTCAGCAGTTCGATGGGCGTCACGTTAGGTAAGGCTAACCTCACCTGCTTTTCGGTGCCACCCGAACAGGGGTGGACTCCCAGGTCTCGGGCGTGGCGCGACGTCCTCGTGCCCACGACGAACGCACCCCGCCGGGGAACCGGCGGGGTGTACGGACGTTCAGCTGGCTCTGGCTAGAGCTTCTCGATCGGCGCGATCTTGATGAGCAGCTTCTTGCGGCCCGCGGAGTCGAACGCGATCTCGGCGATGCGCTTCGCGCCCTGACCGGTCACCGCCGAGACGGTGCCCTCGCCGAAGTCGACGTGCTTGATCCGGTCGCCGGCGACGAGTTCCATGTCGCCGTTGTCGCGCACCTGGCCGGACACCCGGTTCGCCCACTCGGTCTTCGGGCGGGTCTTCGACGCAGCGGCCGCGCGGTCGTACGAGCCACCACCCCAGCCACCACCGCCGCGGTAGCCGCCGCCACCTCCGCCGCCGATGCCGCCCTCGCGCTTCGCGTTCAGCGCACGGGGCTGCGTGCCACCACGGCTGTTCGCCATGCCCGGCGACTGCTTCCACTCGATGAGCCCCTCGGGGATCTCCTGCAGGAAGCGCGACGGCATGGCGACGTTGACGTCACCGAACTGGGCGCGGGTCATCGCCAGCGACAGGAACAGGACCTTCTTCGCGCGGGTGATGCCGACGTAGAACAGCCGGCGTTCCTCCGACGGACCACCCGGTTCGTTCGCGGACATCCGGTGCGGCAGCAGGTCTTCTTCGACCCCGGTCAGGAACACGGCCTCGTACTCCAGTCCCTTGGCCGTGTGCAGGGTCATGAGCGACACCGTGCCCGACGAGTCGTCGAGCTCGTCCGCCGCTGCGACCAACGAGACCTCGGTCAGGAAGTCCGTCAGCGTGCCCTCGGGGTTGTTCTTCTGGAACTCGCGCGTCACCGCCACGAGCTCGTCGATGTTGTCGGCCCGGGCGGCGTCCTGCGCGTCGGGCGACTTCCGCAGGTTCTCGAGCAGGTGGGAGCCGTCGAGCAGCTGGGTCAGGGTGTCGACGACCGGCTGCGTCGGGGCCTTCTCGGACACGGAGTCCAGCAACGCCGCGAACTCGGTGATGGCGTTCCGCACCTTCGGCCCGAAGCCGAGCTCACCCGCGTGCCGCAGGGCATCGCGCATCGTGGTCTCGTGCTCATCGGCGTAGCGCTGCAGGGTCGTCTCGGTGACGGAACCGATGCCGCGCTTCGGCACGTTGAGCACACGACGGAGCGCCATCGGGTCGGCGGGGTTCGCCACGGTGATCAGGTACGCCATGGCGTCCTTGATCTCGGCGCGCTCGTAGAACTTCGTGCCGCCGAGCACCCGGTACGGGATCGCGGCGCGGATGAAGATCTCCTCGAGCGCACGGGTCTGCGAGTTCGTTCGGTAGAACACCGCCATGTCGCGGTAGTCCATGCCGTCCTCGCGCAGGCGTTGGATCTCGTCGGCGACGAACTGGGCCTCGTCGTGGCCGGTGTACCCGGTGAAGCCGACGATCTTCTCGCCCGCGCCGACGTCGGTGAACAGGTTCTTCGCCTGACGGTCGAAGTTGTTCGCGATGACGGCGTTCGCGGCGTCGAGGATGGTCTGTGTCGAGCGGTAGTTCTGCTCGAGCAGGATCACCTTGGAGTTCGGGAAGTCGCGCTCGAACTCGACGATGTTGCGGATGTCGGCCCCGCGGAACGCGTAGATCGACTGGTCCGAGTCGCCCACGACGGTCAGGGACGCTCCGGCGATCGACCCGTCGCGCTCGCGCATGCGGGCGACGTGCTGGCCGGAGTCCTCGAGCTTGTCGACCTGCTCGACCGGCACCGGACGCGTGAGCTCGCGGATCAGGGAGTACTGCGCGTGGTTGGTGTCCTGGTACTCGTCGACCAGGATGAAGCGGAAACGCCGCTGGTAGAGCGCAGCGACCTCGGGGAACGCCCGGAACAGGAAGACGGTCTGCCCGATGAGGTCGTCGAAGTCGAAGGCGTTCGCCCGGCGCAGGTCGTTCGTGTACCGACGGAAGACCTCGGTGAACATGACTTCCTGCGGGTCGTTCACGTTGATGTTGCGTGCGTACGAGTCGATGTCCTGCAGCTCGTTCTTGAGCTTCGAGATCTTCGACGCCGCGGCGCCCACGGTGAGCCCGAGCGTGTCCGCCTCGAGGTCCTTGATGATCCGCTTCAGCAGCGCCTTGGAGTCGGCGGAGTCGTAGATCGTGAACGACTGCGCGAACCCGAACCGCTCCGCCTCGCGCCGGAGGATGCGCACGCACGCCGAGTGGAACGTCGAGATCCACATGCCGTCGGACTCGCCCCCCACCAGGGCCCGGACGCGCTCACGCATCTCGGCCGCGGCCTTGTTCGTGAAGGTGATCGCGAGGATCTGCGACGGCCAGGCTTCACGGTTGGCGAGCAGCAGCGCGATGCGGCGCGTGAGGACGCTCGTCTTGCCGGATCCGGCACCGGCCACGATCAGCAGGGACTCGCCGCGGTACTCGACGGCTTCCTTCTGCTGGGGGTTCAGACCCGCGGTGAACGGGTCTTCGTACGCACGGGCACCGGCGCCCGGCTCGGGCGTCGATTCGAAGGGGTCGAGCACGATCGTCATGTTCGGGACAGTCTAAGCGGGACCCCCGACAGCCGACCGGTCCGCCAGCGGCACGACAGTGTTCCCCTGCCTCACGGGCACGAGGGGGAGTTCGGCGGCCCCCCAATCGTTCGTGCCGAGGCGGAGCGTACTTCCGCTGCCGGGCGCGTAGATCCCGTACCGCGGTGCACCCGGCACCGGACTGAGGCCGGCGAAGGCCTGATTGCGGTCGACGACCACGTCGTTGCCCGCGGCGCGGACGTCGACAGCGCAGCGGTAGGCCTGGACTCCCGCTGGTCGCAGGTCGTCGATCGTGTTGTCGGTGACCCGTGCCTGGTCGTTGGAGTGCCAGAGCATGATCCCTCGGGCGCTGCCCTGCTCGATGCGGTTCCCCTCGATGACCAAGTCCTCGGTGAAGTAGGCGAGGACACCCGCCGTCTGTGCGTTCGCGTTCCCGTACCCCGAGATGGTGTTCCCACGAACCACCCCCGTCGCGCGTTCCGCCGTCGAGCCGAGTCCGACTCCGGCGCCCACGATGGTGATCCCTGCACGCATCGCGCTCGTGTCCGAGTAGTCCCCGGTCCAGGTCACCCTGTTCGCGAGGACCTGAGCGTCGAGTGGGGCCGCATCGGTCGGGCCGCCGCCCGTCCCCTTCAGCGGCACCAGCGCGATCCCGGTGGCGCAGTCCGTCGTGCGGTTGCCCGCGATCATGATCCGGACGCCCCCGTGGGTGTCGATGCCCTCCCAATGCGGGACGCTCCGGACGTCGTTGCCGACGATCGCGATGTCGGCGCACCTGGGCGCGTCCTTGATCGACTTGTTCGTGTCGCGGGTCGCGACGATCCCGTAGGAGTTGACGTAGTCCTGCTGGCGCACATTCGTGATCGTGCACCGGAGCACTCCGCCGCCGAGCACCGACAGCATCTGGACGCCGGCGTACGCCACGTCGGTGATCGACACGCCCGACAGCGTCAGCCCACGAACGTGCGAAGCACGGACGCCGGCGTAGGTGAAGCCGCGCAGGTCACCGCCCAGGATCTGCACACCCTCGAGCAGGTTGCCGGGCAACCCGGCGATCGAGATGGCGCTCGACCGGCTCGTGTCCTCACCGACGAGCGTGCTGCCCGGGCCCTCGACGCGAGGATCCAGAACGGTGACGCCGGAGGACGTGATCGTGATCCCTGACGCACCCGCCGGAGCGACGATCCTGCCCGACGAACTGAAAGACACGACGCCGGGTCGATCGATCACGATCGGCCCCTGCGCCGAGTCGATGACCCGATGCTCCGCGCCGCCAGCTGCGGCCGATGCGAACGCCGTCTCCCGGTTCCGGTCGATCAAGACCGCACTCGCGGCGGCGGTCATCAGGAAGCAGCGTCGATCCACGAATGTAGTACATCACACGATGACGGACCGGGCGAGGACCGCCAGGTCGGTGTGGTCCGCGAACACTCCGTCGAGGCCGGTCCGGATCACCGAGGTGTACCAGCGCTCCCAGTCGCCGAAGGCCGCGACGTCGCCACCGCGGCGCAGCGGCCCGGGCAGGAACCGGTTCTCCGGTCGGAGCGTCCACGTGTACACCGCGAGGCCCACGGCGTGCGCCCGGTCGACGATCGCGCTCCGGACCGGCGTCGGGTCCTCGAGCGCGACGCTGTCCACCCCGGCCATCAGCGTGCCGAGGTCGACGCTGATGCCGTGGAACTCGGTCGCGAACGACGCGAGCGCGTCCTCGGAACGCTCCGCGGCGTAGGTGGGGGCGAGCGATCCGTGGGACGCGACCTCGTCGGCGGCGCTGCCACGGGCCTCCTGGAGGTACACCAGCCGACCACCCGTGTGCCGCTCGCGCAGGTCGCGGAGCACGCCCTTCTCGAAGCTCTCGACCGTGAGCCGCTCGTCACGGCGCCACCCGGCGTCACCGAGCGCGCGGTCGACGAGTTCGTCCATCGGGAAGCCCGCGCGGCCGAAGAAGGCCGCGTGCTTGACCTCGGCGACCAGCCCGACCGGACGAGGCGCGGCGTCGAGGATCGCGAGCAGGTCCTCGAGGCGCAGGATCGGCTCCTCGCCGTCGTGCTCGGCCGACCCGGGCCGCAGCGCGGGCAGGCGTTCCCGGGTGCGGAGCGTCTGCAGCTCGGCCCAGGTGAAGTCCTCGGTGAACCAGCCGGTCAGGCTCTGGCCGTCGACGGTCTTCGTCGTGCGCAGGTGCCGGAACTCCGGGTGGTCCGCGACGTCGGTGGTGCCGGACACCTCGTTCTCGTGGCGGAGCACGAGCACGCCGTCCTTCGTGGGCACCAGGTCCGGCTCGATCGCGTCGGCACCGAGCTCGATGGCGAGTTCGTACGCGCTCCGCGAGTGCTCGGGGCGGTAGCCGGACGCACCGCGGTGGGCGATCACGAGGGTCATGGCGCGACCCTACTGGGCCAGGGTGACGGCGGACCGTCCTGTGTCGCGGGACACACGCGTCCGGCCGGAGCCCGTGCATCTCAGCATCGGCGCTGACCATCGCTGCATGACCGTCCGAGCGCTCTCCACCGCCGTCGAGGCCAGGATCGACCGTGCCGCCCGCCGACTGCTCGACGCCGGGCACCAGCCGCACCGGCCCGTCCGGCTGTTCGTCACCGAGTTCCTGGTGTTCGGTGCGAAGCAGGCGTGGGCGTGCGCGTTCGGGGCACTGCTGCTCGGTTCGATGGCCGTGGCCTCCGTGACCGTGCCGGCGACGTCCCGGAACGACGTGCTGACCGTCGTGGCGGTGCTGCTGCAGGTCGGCATGCTCGTGTTCGGGCTCGAGACCGTGCGGGAACTCCGGGTCGTGCTGCTCTTCCACGTCGTCGGCACCGCCATGGAGGTCTTCAAGACGCACATGGGCTCGTGGTCGTACGAACCCGGCGGGCTGTTCGTGATCGCCGGTGTCCCGCTGTTCTCCGGGTTCATGTACGGCGCGGTCGGGTCGTACATGGTCCGCGTGCACCGCCTGTTCGACCTGCGGTTCGACCGGTACCCGCGGCAGTGGCTGCTCGCCGTCGTCGCTGCCGGCGTGTACCTGAACTTCTTCGGGCACCACTTCCTGCCCGACGCCCGCTGGGTCTTGCTCGCACTCGTCGTGCTGCTCTTCGCCCGCACGACCATGCACGTCCGGATCCACCGAGCGACGATGCGCATGCCGGTGCTCGTCGCCATGGGACTCGTCGCCGTGTTCATCTGGTTCGCCGAGAACGTCGCGACCTGGGCCGGGGCGTGGAGCTACCCCGCGCAGCTCGCGGTCTGGCACCCGGTGGCCCCGACGAAGATCGTCGCGTGGTTCCTGCTCATGACGATCTCGGTGGCGCTCGTCACCTGGCTCTACCCGGCGCTGCCGTCGGGCTCGGCACGCTGGACGGCGGACTCTCGACGTCTTCGAGGCGTGCGTGCAGCGGGCGCCCATAGGCTGCCGTCGTCAGGGCCTCCGGGCCCGCGTCCGCTCGCCGCGAATCCTCAGCCTTCCGCGACCGAGCGCACCTAGGCTGAGAGGACTCATATCTCCTAGGAAGAGGACACCATGGCCTTCAAGCCCGGTTTCGACCAGTCCCCCGCCTTCAACGCCCAGGGAGCCAACACCTGGGGTGGGCGTGGCGCTGGTCAGCAGCAGGCCGGCTGGGGACAGACCCCGCAGCAGGCACAGGGCGGGATGACCCCCGAGCAGCTGCAGTACATGTACGACCGCCCGGCGGCATCGACGGTCGACACCGACCGCATGTCGTACGAGGACACCATCGTCAAGACGCTGCTCGCCTTCGGCGTGCTCGTCGTCGGTGCAGTGGCCGGTTGGAACCTGCCCCCGATCGTCTGGATCATCGGCGCCGTCGTCGGGTTCGTCCTGGCGCTCGTGAACATGTTCAAGAAGAAGCCCTCTCCGGGCCTCGTCCTGGCGTACTCGTTCGCCCAGGGTCTGTTCGTGGGTGGCATCTCCGGCGCGTACAACTCGATGTGGGGCGGCATCGTCACCCAGGCGGTGTTCGGCACGCTCGGTGTCTTCGCCGTGACGCTCGCGCTGTTCGCATCGGGTAAGGTCCGCGCCACACCGAAGGCCACGCGCTTCTTCCTCGTCGCGATGGTCGGGTACATGGTGTTCTCGCTCATCAACCTGGTCCTGATGTGGACCGGGGTGACGAACACCGCGTTCGGTGCCCTCGGGATCACCGTCTTCGGCATCCCGCTCGGCGTGATCATCGGCATCCTCGTCGTGGTCATGGCGGCGTACTCGCTGATCCTCGACTTCGACCAGATCCAGACCGGTGTCCGTCGTGGAGCTCCCCGCATCTACGCCTGGACCGCGGCGTTCGGCCTGATCATGACGATCGTCTGGCTGTACCTCGAGATCCTGCGCATCCTCGCCATCGTCGCGAGCAGCGCGCGCAACTAGTACCACCGCGTACACGAAGGGCCCCGGCGCTGCCGGGGCCCTTCGTCGTTCCCCAGGGTGCCGTGGGGCTGCTGGGCTGTGGGCTGTGCGGCTGTGGGGCTCGCCGTGCCCGCGGCGCCGAGGTTCCACGACATGCCGCGGGTGCAACGCCGAGGTTCCACAGGTGCCCCGGGGGAGGCTCGAGATGCCGAGATCTCGGAACCTCGGGGACGCCCGACGCGCCGCACGCACGCACGACGCACGCGCGCCCGGCCCCGGACGCGCGGAGGCCCGGCACGCAGGGCGTGCCGGGCCTCCGGTCGTTCAGGGGAGCGTCACTCCCACTCGATCGTCCCCGGCGGCTTCGACGTGACGTCGAGCACGACCCGGTTGACGTCGGGCACCTCGTTCGTGATGCGGTTCGAGATCTTCGCGAGCACGTCGTACGGCAGGCGCGTCCAGTCCGCGGTCATGGCGTCCTCGGACGAGACCGGACGGAGCACGATCGGGTGCCCGTACGTGCGGCCGTCGCCCTGGACACCCACGGAGCGGACGTCGGCGAGCAGGACGACCGGGCACTGCCAGATCTCCCCGTCGAGACCCGCTGCGGAGAGTTCCTCACGCGCGATCTTGTCGGCGGCGCGGAGCAGCTCGAGCCGCTGCTTGTCGACCGAACCCACGATGCGGATGCCGAGCCCCGGTCCGGGGAACGGCTGGCGGCCGACGATGACCTCGGGCAGGCCGAGCTCGCGACCGACGGCACGGACCTCGTCCTTGAAGAGCGCACGGAGCGGCTCGACGAGCTCGAAGGTCATGTCCTCGGGCAGGCCGCCCACGTTGTGGTGCGACTTGATGTTCGCGGTGCCCGCTCCGCCGCCGGACTCGACGACGTCGGGGTAGAGGGTGCCCTGCACGAGGAACTTGACCTCGCCGTCGTCACCGTCCCCGCGCGCCTCGAGCACGAGTGCCTCGGCCGCGGCCTCGAACGTGCGGATGAACTCGCGGCCGATGATCTTGCGCTTCTGCTCGGGGTCGCTCACACCGGCGAGGGCATCGAGGAACTGCTGCTCGGCGTCGATCGTGATGAGCCGGACACCGGTGGAGGCGACGTAGTCCTCTTCCACCTGCTTGCGCTCGTCGGCGCGGAGGAGCCCGTGATCGACGAAGACGCAGGTGAGCTGGTCACCGACGGCCTTGTGCACGATGGCTGCGGCGACGGCGGAGTCGACACCGCCGGACAGGCCGGCGATCACGCGGTTCGACCCGACCTGGGCCTGGATCCGGGCAACCTGCTCGTCGATGACGTTGCTCGAGTTCCAGTCGCCGGGCAGACCGGCGGCACGGTGCAGGAAGTTCTCGAGGACGGCCTGGCCGTGCTCGGAGTGCTTCACCTCGGGGTGCCACTGCACGCCGTAGAGCTTGCGCTCGTCGGACGCGAAGGCCGCGACGGGGGTCGACGCGCTCGACGCGAGGACCTCGAAGCCCTCGGGGGCCTTCGCCACGGAATCGCCGTGCGACATCCACGTGACCTGGGACCCGGGCTGCCCGCCGAGCAGGACACTGTCGGTGCCGCTGACGTCGACGGACGTCGCGCCGTACTCACGCAGGCCGGTGTTCGCGACCTCGCCACCGAGGGCGGTCGCCATGGCCTGGAAGCCGTAGCAGATGCCGAGCACGGGGACGCCGAGGTCGAGGATGTCGCCGTCGAGGGACGGCGCACCTTCTTCGTACACGGACGACGGCCCACCGGACAGCACGATGGCTGCGGGGTCCTTCGCGCGGATCTCCTCCGCCGTGATGGAGTGCGGGACGATCTCGCTGTAGACGTTCGCTTCACGGACCCGACGCGCGATGAGCTGCGCGTACTGGGCCCCGAAGTCGACGACGAGGACGGGACGCTGTTCGGTCTCGCTCACCGAGCGGCCTCCTTCTCACGCTGCTGGGCAGCGATCAGCTCGTGGTAGGTGTCCATGGCCTTCTGCTGCATGCGGTGTTCGACCACGAAGGACATGAACGGGATGATGCCACCGAGGGCGATGAGCAGGAAGCGGGAGGGCTTCCAGCGCATGATGCTCCACAGACGGAAGTCCGTGAAGAGGTAGAGGACGTACAGCCAG
Source organism: Curtobacterium sp. PhB172 (assembly GCF_003752545.1). Lineage (NCBI taxonomy): Bacteria > Bacillati > Actinomycetota > Actinomycetes > Micrococcales > Microbacteriaceae > Curtobacterium > Curtobacterium sp. PhB172. The sequence goes on along the minus strand of NZ_RKIF01000005.1, from coordinate 469,320 downwards.
CCGTGCGCGATGAGGATCGCGATCGACAGGTTGAACGTGCCGGGTGCTTCACCGGCCGTGCCGTTCGGCACGAAGAACGGGCCGTTGCCGAGCTGCATCTCGAGCTGGAGCGGCGTGTACTTGATGATGACCTCGATCACGAGGGCCAGCAGCAGCACACCGGTGATGTACGCGGAGACGCGGTACCACTTCACCGCACCCGGGATCTTCGGGATGTCGCGGGTTCGGACGGTCAAGGCCATGACGACCAGCCTACCGTCGGTCCGCGAGGGCCCCGTCGACGCTGAGGGCAGCCTCACGCCGCTCCTCTTCCTCGCGCTCCCAGGCGTCCTTCACGAACCGGTACCAGAGGAACACCGCGAAGCCGGCGAAGACGACCCATTCGATCGCGTAGAACAGGTTCAGCCAGTCGAACTGGACCTCGCGCGACGGCGCCCGGTCGGCGATGGTGCCGAGGTCGGCGGCCTGCGCGGTGGCACCGTCGGCGACGACGTACCCGAGGTACATCCGGTCGTCGAACGCCTTCCACGTGTTCACGAAGCGCGCGGGTGCCACGGCGGAGTACTCCGCCTGCTTGTAGGTGTCCTGGTCCGGCGACTCGGCGGGGTAGTACCGGCCCTGCACCGTGAGCGTCTGCCCGTCCGTCAGGCGGTCACCACCGGCGACGGCGGCCGACCGTTGGTCGGACCACCCGATGACGACCGGGAGGCTCGCCCCACCATCCGAGTCCACCAAGTGCCCCACGGTCTGGTACGTCCCACCCCCGGTGCGGCCGGTCAGGATCGTGGTGTCGCCGGCGACGAACGTGCCGGTGACGGTGACCTTCTGGCCGGCGATGGTCTCGCTCGCGGGTTCTTCCGGGGCGGTGACCGCCTCGAGCGTCTTGCGGGTCTCGGTGGTCGCCGGCAGCGGCTTGCCGTTGGCGATGCTCCGCTCCAACTGCCACTTGCCCAGCCCGGCGAACACCGCTGCCAGCACGAGCGCCAGCAACAGCAGCGCGATCCACCTCGGTCGTCGGGCAACGGCCCACATCTGTATCAGTACTCCGGATCGCGCTGTCGGACCGGACGCTCAGGGCGCTCGGTGGGGATCTCGACGGGCGACGTGACGGGTTCGTCGGTCGCCTCCGGTGACCCATTCTCCTGCTCGTCCCTGCCAGCGGCCTCCACGAGCGCGAACTCCTCTGCGAACTGGCGGTCCCGCTCGGCACGGCGGACCGCCGCGGCGGACGCGGCTTCGGCTTCCTCGGCCTCTGCTGCCTCGGCGGCGGCAGCCGCTGCGACCGCTCGGCGGCCACCGAGTCGTCCGCGCAGGCGGGCGAGGCGGGCGGGGCGCACCACGAGGCGGCCGATCCGCTCCGAGTTCACCGCGAGCAGCGGCCCGAGGATCGCCATGACGAGGACGTAGAGGCCCGCGAACGCGGTGATCCGGGATTCCAGTCCGGCGGCAGCCGAGAGCGTCGCGAGGATCAGCGCGAACTCGCCACGGTTCACCAGGATGACGGCGGTGTTGATCCCCTGCTGGACGTTGAAGCCGTTCATGCGCGCGACGATCTGCCCGGCGATCGCGTTGAGCACGACCGTCATGCCGATCGCACCGAGGACCGGCCAGAGCACCTCGCCGAAGGTCGACAGGTCGAGGCCGAGTCCGAAGTTCACGAAGAAGAACGCGGCGAAGACGTCGCGCATCGGCAGGGCGAGCTGTTCGATGCGGTCGCGGTACCGGGTGGCACCGCAGAGCAGACCGATGACGAACGCACCGATGGCGTCGGTCACGCCGAGCAGGTCGCCGATGCCACCGAACATCACGGCGAGCCCGAAGAACAGCACCGTGAACAGTTCGTCGTCCCGCGTCGCGAAGATCTTCGACACCCACTTGCCGGCGAACCGGGCGAGCGTGAACATCACGATGAGGAAGCCGAACGCGAGCGCGAGCTTGCCGACGACGGCCCAGGCATTGGTGTCGCCGGACAGCACGACCGAGACGATCGCCAGGTAGACGGCGATGAAGACGTCCTCGATGACCGTGACGCCCAGGATCATCGGGGTCTCGTCGTTCGCGAGTCGCCGCAGCTCGATGAGGAGCTTCGTGACGATCGCGCTCGACGAGGTGGCCGTCATGCCGGCGATGATCAGGGCTTCCCGGGTGCCCCAGCCGAGCGAGAACCCGAACGCGAACCCGACGCCCATGTTGATGACGACGTAGGTGCCGCCCGACACCAGGAGCTTGCCGGCGTTGCCGTAGAACTCCTCTTGGTCGAACTCCAACCCGAGGTTGAACAGCAGCAGGATGAGCCCGAACGTCGCGATGAGCTCGATCGTGTGCGACTCGACGTTCAGGCCGATCCACGGCGTGTGCGGGCTCGCGATGAGCCCGACGATCATGTAGATCGGGATCGCCGGCAGACCGATGGTCTTGCCGAGCCGCCCGAGCACGTAGGCGATGACGAACAGCACACCGATGGTGAGCAGTTCACCGCCCAGGTGCATGCGCTAGCTCTTCCGCGGGGCCTCGGCCGATGCGGCCGCAAGCTCTCCGCTGCGGTAGAAGGAGAAGGCCTTGGCGACCTTCTCGGGGGAACCGGCGACGACGATGGTGTCACCGGGGAAGACGACGAAGTCCGGCGAGGGTGCCGGGTTGGCGCTGTCGCCACGGACGACGGCCACGACGGTCAGGCCGATGAAGCCGGAGTCGTGCAGGTCGCCGAGCGGCTTGCCGGCGATCGCGTCGTCGTAGTCGACCGAGAACCAGTCGATGGACAGACCGGGGATCTCGTCGAGCTTGTCGAGGCCCTCGGTGATCCGGGTGCCGCCCAGCAGTTCGGCGAGGGTGTGCGCCTCGTCCTCGCTGAGGCGCAGCGAGACCTTCTCGGACTTGTCCGCGCCGTCGGAGACGTCGGCGAACGAGATGAGGTCGGAGTGACCCGACCGGTGCGTGATGACACCGCACTTGCCACCGTCGTCGGTGTAGAAGCTGTGCAGCACGCCGACTCCGGGGAGTTTGACGCGATGGACGTCGACCATGATGGCTCCCTTTTCGAGTACGCCCATGCTAACCACCGCACGGCCCCGCGCATTCCGGTCGCTACTGTTCTGTGGATGGGGAGAACTCGGATCGTCGTCGGGGTCGTCGGGACGCTGGTCGTCACGCTGTACGCGGGGTTGCTGGCGCTCAACGCGCTCGTGCTCGATCCGCTCAGTGCGGTGCCGGGGCAGTCGCTCGGTGCGATCTACGGCCACCTCGACGCGCAGGGGTTCCAGGTGCGGACCGACGTCGTGGCCGTGCTCGTCATCGCGGCGGTCGGCATCGCGTTGGCGGTCACGGTCCTGATCGTGACGCTGGTCCGGCGGACGACGGCGCACGTCGCCGCCGCCTGGCTGCTGGCGATCGTGGCCGCCGGTGCCGTCCAGGTGTTCGGTTCCGGTTTCCAGCTCGGGATGGACGTGGCCGACGGCTACGGCATCGGCGGCGAGGACCACACCATCTGGGCCGGTGTCCTCTACTTCGCCAGCCTCGTCGCGCTGCTCGCGATCCCGGTCGTGCTCGTCGTCGGCGAGCGACGCCGTGGCCGCACCGTGTCGGGGACGCTGGCCGTCTGACGGACGCGCCACGGGCCTCCCGTCCGCTCCGCCGTCTGCCTGGAGGCGCGGGTTGCCCCCGCAACACGCCGGCGTCTCGTCGAGACGCCCCGTCCACCGCGAGACGCCGCCGAATCCGGCGGCGTCTTGCCGACCAGGCGGCGCCGGAGCAACACGACGGCGTCTTGAGCCACCAGCGGACGCCGTCGTCTCGGTGACACGACGGCGTCTGCTGGCCGCGCTACTCCGGCTCGCTCGTCTTCTCCCCCACCACCTGCTCGTCGGACGCCTTCGCGCCCTCGGCACCGCTGCTGCGGCCGCCGCCCACGACGACGTCGTCCTCGTCGAAGCCGAACGCGATGTCCGGTGCCTCGAGCCGCACACGGTCCGCGCTCTCGTCGTCGGGCTGCAGCTGCGACTCGCGTTCCGCAGCCACACGCTTCAGGTAGTTCGACACCTCGTGCTCGGTGGTCTCCTGGTCCCAGCCGAGCACGTCGGCCATGAGCTTCGCGGCGACCGGGGCCGCCGACTCGCCGCGGTCCCAGGCCTCGATCGAGATGCGGGTGCGGCGGGCGAGGACGTCCTCCAGGTGCAGGGCCCCCTCGTGCGAGGCGGCGTAGACGACCTCGGCACCGATGTAGTCGTCGGCTCCCGGCAGCGGCTCGGCCAGGGCGGGGTCCTGCTCGACGAGCTGCAGCACCTCGGTGGCCAGGGTGCCGTAGCGGTTCAGCAGGTGCTCGATGCGGACCTTGTGCACGTTGAAGCTGCGGGCGGTCCGTGCGCGACGGTTCCACGCGGCCGGGTAGCCCTCGGCCCCGAGCAGCGGGATGTCCTCGGTCGTCGACGCCGGGATCTTGCCGTCCATCGCAGCGACGGCCTCGTCGATGGCGTCCTTGCCCATCACCCGGTAGGTCGTCCACTTGCCGCCGGCGACCACGACGAGTCCGGGCACCGTGTGCGCCACCACGTGCTCGCGGCTCAGCTTCGAGGTCTGGTCGGACTCCCCCGCCAGCAGGGGACGGAGTCCGGCGTAGACGCCCTCGACGTCCTCACGGGTGAGCGGGACGCGCAGCACCTTGTTGACGTGCTCGAGGATGTAGTCGATGTCGGCCGCGGTCGCCGCCGGGTGCGCCTTGTCGAGGTACCAGTCGGTGTCGGTCGTGCCGACCAGCCAGTGCCGGCCCCACGGGATCACGAACAGCACGCTCTTCTCGGTGCGCAGGATCATGCCCATGTTCGACTGGAACCGGTCGCGCGGGATGACCAGGTGCACGCCCTTCGACGCCCGCACCTTGAACTGCCCGCGGGTGCCGATCATCGCCTGGGTGTCGTCCGTCCAGACGCCCGTGGCGTTCACGACCTGCTTCGCGCGGATCTCGAACCGCTCGCCGGTCTGGATGTCGTGGGCCTGGGCGCCGACCACGCGCTCCCCCACCTTGATGAAGCCCTCGATCCGGATGCGGCTCGCGGCGTGCGCACCGTAGGACGCCGCCGTGCGGACGAGCGAGGCCACGTAGCGGGCGTCGTCGACCTGGGCGTCGTAGTAGGTCATGCCGCCGACGAAGGCGTCCTTCTTGAGCGACGGCATCGAGCGGAGCACCTGCGTGCGGCTGAGGTGCCGGTGGTGCGGGACCCCGGGTGGACGACCGCCGGACCAACTGAAGGCGTCGTACATCGCCATGCCGATGCCGATGTAGAACCGCTCCCACACGCGGTGGTTGAGCGGGTAGAGGAAGCGCACCGGCTTCACCAGGTGCGGGGCGATCCGCTGCAGCAGCAGGCCGCGTTCGATGAGGGCCTCGCGCACGAGCCCGAAGTTCAACTGCTCCAGGTAGCGGATGCCACCGTGCACGAGCTTCGACGAACGGCTCGACGTGCCGGAACCCCAGTCACGAGCCTCGACGATGCCGACGGTCAGGCCACGGGTGACGGCGTCGAGCGCACTGCCCGCACCGACGATGCCGCCGCCCACGACCAGGACGTCGAGCTCCTTCGTCTTGAGGGTCTCGATCGCCGCCGCGCGTTCGTCGGGGCCGAGCTTGGCCGCGGGGTCGAACCCCGCCCCCGGCACGACGTCGCCAGGACGTCCGGCCGAACTGGTCTGCTTCGTGGTGCTGGACTTCGCCATCGTCGCCTCCGGGTCACGGTCGGCGCCGAAGCGTCACCCGCGTCGGTGCGCGGGTGCCACCAGGATCACTGGTGGTACGGCGCCACGACCACTTCTACTCGCTGGAACTCCTTGACGTCGGAGTATCCGGTCGTCGCCATCGAGCGGCGCAGCGCACCGACGAGGTTGGCGCGGCCGTCGAACGTCGGGGTCGGACCGTTCAGCACGTTCTCGAGCGGGGCGATCGTGCCCACCTCGACCCGGCGGCCGCGGGGCAGCTCCGGGTGGTGCGCCTCGGCACCCCAGTGGAAGCCGCCACCCGGTGCCTCGGTGGCGCGGGCGAGCGCGGTGCCGAGCATGACGGCGTCCGCACCGACCGCGATCGCCTTGACGATGTCGCCGGCGGTGTCGAGACCGCCGTCGGCGATGACGTGCACGTAGCGGCCACCCGACTCGTCGAGGTAGTCACGACGCGCACCCGCGACGTCGGCGACCGCGGTGGCCATCGGCGCGTGGATGCCCAGCGCGGCACGCGTGGTGGACGCAGCGCCGCCGCCGAAGCCGACGAGGACACCGGCAGCACCCGTGCGCATGAGGTGCAGCGCCGACGTGTACGTCGAGGCACCGCCCACGATCACCGGGACGTCGAGCTCGTAGATGAACTTCTTGAGGTTGAGGGGCTCTTCGTTCTGCGACACGTGCTCGGCCGAGACCGTCGTGCCGCGGATGACGAACAGGTCGACACCGGCGTCGACGACCGTCTTCGAGAACTCCTGCGTGCGCTGCGGGCTGAGCGAGCCGGCGACCGGCACCCCGGCGGCACGGATCTCGGCCAGGCGCGCGGTGATCAGCTCCGGCTTGATCGGCTCGGAGTAGATCTCCTGCATGCGCTTCGTGACGTTGCCGTCGGTGAGCGACTTGATCTCGTCGTAGTAGGGCGTCGGGTCCTCGTAGCGGGTCCACAGCCCCTCGAGGTCGAGCACGCCCAGGATGCCGAGCTTGCCCATCTGGATGACCGTGGCCGGCGAGGACACGGAGTCCATCGGCGCGGAGAGGATCGGCGACGCGAAGGTGAACGCGTCGATCGACCACTGCACGCTGACGTCGCGCGGATCACGCGTGCGCCTGGAGGGGACCACCGCGATGTCGTCGAACGCGTACGCCCGACGTCCGCGCTTGCCTGCACCGATCTCGACTTCGCTCACCCGGCAAGCCTACCGGGCAGGTCCGGGGGCGTGCACGGACCGGACGGTGCGGACCGCGGCAGGGGCCGCGGGGCGGCGGGGGCCGCGGGGCGGCGGGGGCCGCGGGGCGGCGGGGGCCGCGGGGCGGCGGGGGCCGCGGGGCGGCGGGGGCCGCGGGGCGGCGGGGGCCGCGGGGCGGCGGGCCGCGCGGTCAGCGGGGGCGGCGGGGGCGGCGGGGGCGGCGGGGCGCGCGGTCAGCGCGGGCGGCGCGGGGTCCGGCGTCGCTTGCGGAGCACCCGCAGCACGAAGCCGAGCAGGAGCGCGAGCACCACGAGGACGACGAGGAGCGCAGCCGCCACCTTCACGAGCAGCGCCGCACCGACGAACAGCGCGATGAAGACCACCCACACCAGGGCGTCCATCGCGCCCGCCGACAGTCTCTGCACCTGCGGAACGATACCGACCCGGCGGACGCGGGGCGGGCCTCCCGTCCGGGGCGCGCACGACGCCAGACGCCGTCGTCAACGCAGGACGCCGCTACGCCATCACGACGCCGCCGGATTCGGAGGCGTCTCGACGGGTGCAAGGCGTCGACGGAACACGACGGCGTCTTGCGACCAGCCGACGCGGAGCCAGCCGACCCTGCGCAGCCGACCCTGCGCAGCCGACCCCGCGCCCACGCCCGCCGACCCCGTGCCACGGTGCCCGACGTGCAGGAGCGGGGCCGTGCGGCGCGAAGCGACCACGCACGGCCCCACCCGTCGCGGATACCACCCCCACAGCGGTACCCGCAGTCGACACAGCGCGCTAGCGCCCTGCGTCGACGTCCTTGGCGAGCGTCCCGAGGTACAGCTCGATGACCTTCGGGTCGTCCGCGAGTTCCTTCCCCGTGCCCGAGTACGCGTTCCTCCCCTGGTCGAGCACGTACCCACGATCGCAGATCTGCAGACAGCGTCGCGCGTTCTGCTCCACCATGACGATCGACACACCGGCCTTGTTGATCCGGCGGGTTCGCAGGAACGTCTCGTCCTGGCGCACCGGGGACAGTCCGGCGCTCGGCTCGTCGAGCAGCAGCACCTTCGGGTCCATCATGAGCGCACGTGCCATGGCGACCGACTGCCGCTCGCCGCCGGACAGGGATCCCGCCCGCTGACCGCGGCGCTGCGCGAGCACCGGGAACAGGTCGTAGATGACCTCGAGGCGCTCGGCGAACTTGCGGGGCCGCAGGTACAGGCCCATCTGCAGGTTCTCCTCGATGGACAGCGACGGGAACACGTTGTTCGTCTGCGGGACGAAGCCGACGCCGGCCTGCACGAGCTTGTTCGCCTTGAGGTTCGTGATGTCCTCACCCTGCAGCGTGACCGACCCCTCGCGGATCGACACGAGACCGAACAGGGCCTTGAGCAGCGTGGACTTGCCCGCGCCGTTCGGCCCGATGATCCCGATCAGCTCGCCGGGGTAGCAGTCCAGGTCGCAGCCGTTCAGGATGTTCACCCCCGGCAGGTAGCCGGCGACGAGGTTCTTCGCGCTCAGCACCGGCTCGCGTTCCAGCGTGGCGGTGCTCGCCTTCGGCGCTTCCGGACTGGAGGCGCTGCTCGCGTTCGTGGGGTCGACTGCGTCCGTCATCGGGTCTTCTCCTCTGCTGCTGCGTCCGCCGCGTCTTCTTCCGCGACTTCCTCCGCCAGTTCCTCGAAGGTCTCCTCGGTGAGGAGCGAGTCGTCACCCAGGTCGGTGTCGTGGTGCGCACCCAGGTACGCGTCGATGACCGCCTGGTCGTCCATCACGGTGTCCGCCGGCCCCTCGGCGACGACCTTGCCCTCGGCCATCACGACCACCCAGTCCGAGATGTGCCGGACCATGTGCATGTCGTGCTCGACGAACAGCACGGTCATGCCGTCGTCGCGCAGGGACTGGATGTGCCCGAGCAGCGACTGCGTCAGCGCGGGGTTCACGCCCGCCATCGGCTCGTCGAGCATGATCATCGTCGGGTCGGACATCAGTGCCCTGGCCATCTCGAGGAGCTTCCGCTGGCCGCCGGACAGCGACCCGGCGTAGTCGTCCGCCTTGTCGTCGAGCTTGAAGCGGGCGAGGAGGTCCTCGGCCTTCGCGGTGATCTCCCGCTCGCGCTTCGCCCACACCGGCTTGATCAGCGCGGCGAAGAAGTTCTCGCCGGGCTGGTCGCGGGCGCCGAGCAGCATGTTCTGCATCACGGTGAGCCGCGACAACGCCTTCGTCAGCTGGAAGGTACGGACCATGCCGCGGTTGGCGATGTGGGTCGCGCTGGTCTTCTGCAGCGTGGCACCGTTGAACTGCGTCCTGGCACCGGGGCTGGGCTTGTCGAAGCCGGTCAGCAGGTTGAAGAAGGTGGTCTTGCCGGCGCCGTTCGGGCCGATCAGGGCCGTGATGGAGCCGCGCTGGACCTCGAGGTGGTCGACGTCCACGGCGGTCATGCCGCCGAAGTGCCGGGTGACGCCGTCGACCGTCAGGATCGGGTCGGCCTTCGTGTAGCCGTAGGTCTCAGACACTGAACGTCAGCTCCTTCTTGTTGCCGAGCAGGCCCTGTGGTCGGAACACGATCAGGAGCATGAGCGCGACGCCGACGAGCACGTACGAGAACTGCTCGGCCTGCTGGGCGTTCATGATCGAGTCGGGGATGAAGTCGCCGGCCAGGGTGCGGATGAAGAGCCGGACGACGAAGAACAGCACCGCGCCGAGCACCGGTCCGAACACCGTCGCGGCACCACCGAGGATGAGCGCCGTCCAGATGAAGAACGTCATCGAGCGGCCCATGGCGTCCGGTTGCACCGAACTCGGCAGGACGTAGATGATCCCCGCCAGCGCTCCGAGCGCACCACCGAAGACGAGCGCCTGCATCTTGTACGAGTACACGTTCTTGCCGAGGGAGCGGACGGCGTCCTCGTCCTCGCGGATCGCCTTCAGGACACGGCCCCAGGGGCTGCGCATGAGCAGGAAGAGCACGAAGGTGAACAGCGCGACGAGGGCCCAGGCGGCGATGCGGATCCACCAGCCGTTGACGCCGTTGTTCGCGTAGGTGAACCAGAGGATGGTCGTGGTGCCGTCCGGAAGCGGGCTCAGGGCGGTGAACGGGTCGCGGTAGCTCGACCCGGTGATGCCGTTGGAGCCACCCGTCGTCGTGGTCAGCAGGCTGGATCGGCCGACCATGCGGATGATCTCGGCGCCGGAGATCGTCACGATCGCCAGGTAGTCGCCGCGGAGCCGCAACGTCGGGACGCCGAGGATGATCGCGAACACGATGGCGACGAGCAGGGCGATGAGCACGGCCATCACGAACGGCAGCCCGTTCGTGATCGAGATCGCGAAGCCGTAGGCGCCGAGCAGCAGGAACGCCGCCTGCCCCATGTTCACGAGCCCGGTCAGGCCGAAGTGCACGTTCAGTCCGATGGCCGCCAGGGCGAACGCCGCCGTGGTCGGGGCGAGGGCCTCCTGGGTGAGCGAGGACAGCAGGTTGAGGATGTAGTCCATGCGCGTGCTCCCTTAGCCGACCCGCTCGGCGCGGCCGAAGATGCCCTGCGGCCGGAACAGCAGGATGAGGATGAGGATGACGAGGGCGGTGGCGTACTTGAAGTCACCGGGGAGCACGAGGTTCGTGAGCTCGACGACGACGCCGATGATCATCGACCCCACCAGCGCGCCGTACGCCGTGCCGAGACCGCCGAGGGTCACCGAGGCGAACATGAGCAGGAGCAGCTGCAGGCCGGTCTGCCAGTTCACGCCGTTCAGCACCAGGCCGAGCATCACGCCGGACAGGCCGGCGAGACCGGCGGCGAGCGTCCACACGAAGCGGATGACCCGGTCGACGTCGATGCCGGACGCCGCGGCGAGCGCCGGGTTGTCCGACACCGCCCGGGTGGCCCGGCCGAAGCGGGTCTTCGCCAGGAACAGGCCGGTGGCGATCAGGACGACCAGCGCGATGCCCATCGCCACGTAGGACTGCACCGTGAGCGTGACCCCGGCGAACCGGACGGTCTCGGGGTTGCCCTGCTGGATCCGGACGGTCGCGGCGCCGAAGAAGTACTGGAACGCGTACTGGGCGGCGATCGACAGTCCGATCGTCACGATCATGAGCTGCGTGAGGCTGATCCGCTTGCGCCGCAGGGGCCGCCAGATCCCGGCGTCCTGCAGGTACCCGGTCGCCGCGCACAGCAGCGTGACGACGATGCCGGTCACCCAGATGTTCCAGCCGAGCTGGTTCGCGAACACGTAGGCCAGCAGCCCGCCGAGGGTGACCTGCTCACCGTGCGAGAAGCTCGACAGCCCCGTCGTGCCGTAGATGAGCGAGAGGCCGATCGACGCCAGCGCGATGAGCAGACCGAGTCGGATCCCCGAGGCGAACTGCTGCCAGGCTCGCTGCGGGCTGACGCTCGACGAGTCGGTCGTGGTCGTGGCGCCCTTCTGGTCGGACAGCTGGAAGATCTGCCCGACGTTGGCGTTCAGGGTCGCCTGGACCTTGCGCTCCGCGTCCGCCGCGTTCGTCAGGTACTGGCCCTTCGGCAGGGTGTCCTGGTCGACGCTCACCGTGTACTCGCCGGCCGTGTCGACCGTGACGGACCAGCGGCCGTCGGCGTTCGTGGTGGCGGTCTCGTCGAAGCCGCTCGGGCCGGTCACGTCGACGTCGACGCCCTCGGCCGGTTCACGTTCGGAGTCGGTGATCGTGCCCTGGATGCACCCGTTGTCGGGGCTGACGGTGCACGCCTGGCTGGTGGCAGGCGCCGAGGTGGCGCTGAACGCCGGCAGGGTGACCGCCCAGTCGATCAGGAAGGTCGCCAGGAACGCGGCGACGAGCACGGCCGCGAGGACCGGTCGTCGCCGGGCCTGGCGGAGGCGGAACAGGCGCGGCTGCGCCCGTCCCGGAGGAGTGATGGATCCCACGGAAGAGCCTCTCGTTCGGATGTCGAGTGACGCTATGGGGATTGTGTGACACCCGTGTTTCCAACTCGTTCCCGCTGTGAGTCGTCGCGCAACCGTGACCTGTGTGGAGGAGTACCGCGATCCGTTCCCCCAGGCGGAACGCGGAATAGCGAGAGGGCCCACGCGCGTTACCATGTCCTATCCGGAACCCGCCGTTGCGTTCTCGGTGTCTCGACCACTTCACTCGCCCACGAAGGGGACCCATGGACCAGCCGGATCCGTTCGGATTCATCGGACTCACGTACGACGACGTCATGCTCCTGCCGGGGCACACCGACGTCATCCCGAGCGAGGCGTCCACCGCGTCCCGGCTCACCAGGCGGATCTCCGTCAACGTCCCGCTGCTCTCCGCAGCGATGGACACCGTCACCGAAGCCCGCATGGCCATCGCCATGGCACGGCAGGGTGGCATCGGGATCCTGCACCGCAACCTCTCCATCGAGGACCAGGCCGCCTACGTCGACAAGGTCAAGCGCTCCGAGTCGGGCATGATCACCAACCCGGTGACCACCACCCCGGACGCCACCGTGGCCGAGGTCGACGCGATCTGCGGACAGTTCCGCGTCTCCGGCCTGCCCGTGGTCGAAGCGGACGGCACCCTCGTCGGCATCATCACCAACCGCGACATGCGGTTCGTGGCGACGTTCGAGCAGTCGACCACCTTCGTGCGCGACGTCATGACCAAGGCGCCGCTGATCACCGCGATGGAGGGCATCGACCCCGAAGAAGCCATCGCGATCTTCGCGCAGCACAAGATCGAGAAGCTCCCGCTGGTGGACGCCGAGGGCAAGCTCCGCGGCCTCATCACCGTCAAGGACTTCGACAAGAGCGAGCAGTACCCGGACGCCACCAAGGACGACGAGGGCCGACTGCGCGTCGGTGCCGCGATCGGCTTCTTCGGCGACGCCTGGCAGCGTGCCGAGGCCCTGCGTGACGCGGGCGTCGACGTGCTCGTGGTCGACACCGCCAACGGCGAGAGCGAAGGCGTGCTGGACATGGTGCGCCGCCTCAAGGCCGACCCGTCCTTCGCGGACATCGACGTCATCGGCGGCAACGTCGCGACGCGTGCCGGTGCGCAGGCGCTCATCGACGCCGGTGTCGACGCCGTCAAGGTCGGTGTCGGACCCGGCTCGATCTGCACCACCCGCGTCGTCGCCGGCGTCGGCGTCCCGCAGGTCACCGCCGTGTACGAGGCGTCCCTCGCTGCGCGCGAGGCCGGCGTGCCGATCATCGCCGACGGCGGTCTGCAGTACTCGGGCGACATCGCCAAGGCCCTGGTGGCCGGTGCCGACACCGTCATGCTCGGTTCGCTGCTGGCCGGCACGGACGAGTCCCCCGGCGACCTGGTCTTCGTGGGCGGCAAGCAGTTCAAGGCGTACCGCGGGATGGGCTCCCTGGGCGCACTGCAGACCCGCGGCAAGAAGACCTCGTACTCGAAGGACCGCTACTTCCAGGCCGACGTCCCCAACGACGACAAGCTGATCCCCGAGGGCATCGAGGGCCAGGTGCCCTACCGCGGCTCGGTCGGCAACGTCGTCTACCAGCTCACCGGTGGACTCCGGCAGTCGATGTTCTACGTCGGCGGCCGCACGATCCCGGAGCTCAAGGCCCGCGGCAAGTTCGTCCGCATCACGGCTGCCGGGCTCAAGGAGTCGCACCCGCACGACGTCCAGATGGTCGTCGAGGCGCCGAACTACCGCAGCTGAGCCGACTGCACCCCGAACGCCCCGCTCCCCACCGGAGCGGGGCGTTCGTCGTCTGCCGGCAGTAGTGTCGCGGCATGGTCAGCGCCGTCTCCCACACCACGATCGACTGCCGTGACGCCTTCGCCCTGTCGGAGTGGTGGAAGCAGGTCCTCGGCTACGTCGACATCGCCGACGACCCGAACGGCCCCGGGCACGAGGAGTGCATGATCACCGCCCCCGACGGCTCGCACCAGGTGCTGTTCATCCAGGTGCCCGAGGCGAAGTCCGTGAAGAACCGGATCCACTTCGACCTGCGTCCCACCGACCGCACGCGCGATGCCGAGGTCGAGCGGCTGCGGGGCATCGGCGCGACCGAACTCGCGGACCTCCGACACGACGACGGCGGGTGGGTCGTGTTCGCCGATCCGGAGGGCAACGAGTTCTGCGTGCTGCGTTCCGCGGCTGAACTCGACGCCTGACACACGGGCTGCTCGGATCGCCGATCCCTGATCCTCCGCACAGAAACGATCACGGCTCGGTAACGAAACACTTTCCGTACCGCCCCGTCACACGGGCGAAACACCGGGACCCTACGTTTCTCGACATCCAGTGGAGGCGCCGCGTTCGACCCGAAGCGGCACGGCCTCCGCGCAGAGAAAGGGCTCCACGGATGATCAGAACCACCCGTGCCACCACGGCACTGGCGTTGGCAGGCGCAGCAGCCGTCCTGCTCGCCGCGTGTTCCACCACCAGCAGCGGCGACTCCCCTTCCAGCTCGGCGTCGAGCGATGCGAAGAAGGACCCCGCCGCCAGTTGCAAGGCCCCCGACACCCCCAGCACCGACGCACTGAAGATCGGCACGATCCTGCCGCTCACCGGTTCGCTGGCGTACCTGAACCCGCCCGCCGAGTCCGGTGTCGGCCTCGCGGTCAAGGACATCAACGCCGCGGGCGGCGTCCTCGACAAGGACGTCACCATCGACCCGGCGACGGACTCGGGCGACAGCAACGACATGACCGTGTCGAGCTCGGCCGCGACGAAGCTCGTGAACGCGAAGGTCCCGGTCGCGATCGGCGCGGAGTCCTCGTCGGTCACGCTCAACGTCATCGACCAGCTCACCAGCAACTGCATCGTCGAGATCTCGCCCGCGAACACCGCGAGCGACCTCTCCGGCTACTCGTCGTACTACTACCGGACCGCTCCGCCGGACTCGGTGCAGGGTTCGGCGCTCGGTCAGCTCGTGACCGGTGACGGCAACGCCAAGGTCGCGTTCCTCGTCTTCAACGACACCTACGGCACGGGCCTCCGCAACTCGGTGCAGTCCGCGGTCGAGGCCTCCGGTGGCCAGGTCGTCTACGGCGGCAAGGGCGAGGGCCAGGAGTTCCCGCCCGGTCAGACCACGTTCTCGTCCGAGGTGACGGCCGCACTCGCAGCCAAGCCGGACGCGATCGTCGTCCTGGCCTTCGACGAGACGAAGTCGATCATCCCGGAGCTCGTCTCGCAGGGGAACACGGCGAAGATCTACATGTCCGACGGCAACACGGCGGACTACTCGAAGGACTTCGACAAGGGCACCCTGAACGGCGCCCAGGGCACCATCCCCGGTGCCTCGCCGAAGGACGACTTCAAGAAGCAGCTTTCCGACTTCTACAAGGAGTCGTCGAACAAGACGCTCGCCGACTACTCGTACGCGGCGGAGTCCTACGACGCCACCGTCCTCGCCGCCCTCGCTGCGGTGAAGGGCAAGGGCACCGACTCGGGCACGATCCAGGCCAACATGGCCGCGGTCTCCGGAGCGGACGGCGGCACCGAGTGCGCCACGTTCAAGGAGTGCGTCGCGCTCCTCGACGACGGCAAGGACATCCACTACACCGGCCCGTCCGGCATCGGTCCGTTCGACGACAACAACGACCCGTCGAGCGCCTACATCGGCATCTACAAGTTCGACGGCGACAACAAGCCCGTCTACCAGAGCGCCATCCAGGGCGCGGTCAAGAAGTAGGGCACCGGCTCCACCTCACGAAAGCGACAGTCCCCTGCGGATCATCCGCAGGGGACTGTCGCTTTCGCGTTGGGGACGGGCAGCGGCAGCGCAGGAGCGTCGCTTTCGCGTGTGGGACGGGCGGACGGGAGGCCCGGGGTGCGTCCGTCAGGCAGGCTCGGCCGGAGCAGGTGCAAGCGCTCGGCGACGGGACGCCCGCGCGGCGGCGAACGAGTCCGCCGTCAGCACCACGAGCGCCAACCACACGATCCCGAAGCCGAACCAGCGCGCAGGCGGCATCGCCTCGTGCTGCACCACCACACCGACGAGCAGCTGCATCACGGGCGCGAGGTACTGCGTCAGCCCGAGGGTCGACAGGCTCACCCGACGCGCCGACGACGCGAACAGCAGGAGTGGGACAGCCGTCGCCGGGCCGGTGAGCACCGTCACCAGGACGTGCACCCAACCCTCGCTCGTGAACGTCACGCCGCCGCCGAGGCCCGTCGCACCGAGCACGACCAGCGCCACGACCGCGATCGGCAGCAGCCACACGGTCTCGATCGTCAGGCCACTCAGCGCGTCGACGGTGCCACCGACCCGCTTCTTCACCAGGCCGTACAGGCCGAACGAGCACGCCAGCACGAGCGAGATCCACGGCACCTGGCCGTAGCCGACGGCGATCACGACGACCGCAACGACGCTGATGCCGACCGCGGCCCACTGCGCCGGCCGCAGGCGTTCGCGGAGCACGACGACGCCGAGCGCGATCGTGACCAGCGGGTTGATGAAGTACCCGAGCGCGGCCTCGACGGTGTGGCCGGTCGTGGTCGCCAGGACGTACACGGTCCAGTTCACCAGGATGAGGACCGCGGCCAGCCCCATCACGGCCATCACCCGGCGCTGCGCCATCAGGGAGCGGGTCCGGAGCCACGAGCGGGTGACGGCGATCGCGACGGCGCAGAACACCAGCCCGAAGACGATCCGCCAGGCGACGATCTCGAACGCGCCGGCCGGGGCCATCGCCGCGAAGAGCAGGGGCATCAGGCCCCAGAGCCCGTACGCGATGATCGCCTGCACCACGCCGACGGATGCCTCGCTGCGGACGGGTCGCGCGGGACTCGGTTCACTCACGGAACCATCCTAGGAACGGCCACCGACGAGCCGGGCGTTCCACGGGCCTCCCGGTCGGAGCACGTGCACGCGACGGACCCGCCGGGAGCCCGCAGACGCACGAACGCCCCGCCGGCCGACAGGCCGAACGGGGCGTTCGCGTGGAGTACTGGACTCAGTTGACGACGACCGCGAGGACGTCGCGGGCCGACAGGACGAGCAGGTCCTCGCCCGAGTACTTGACCTCGGTTCCGCCGTACTTGGAGTAGATGACCTTGTCACCCACGGCGACGTCCAGCGGGACGCGGTTGCCGTTGTCGTCGATGCGACCGGGGCCCACGGCGACGACCTCGCCCTCCTGGGGCTTCTCCTTCGCGGTGTCGGGGATGACCAGACCGGATGCAGTGGTCTGCTCCGCCTCGACCTGGCGGATGACGATGCGATCCTCGAGCGGCTTGATGCTGACGGCCACGGTGACCTCTTCTTTCTCGGTACGGACTCGGTACAGATGAAAACCGGGTTGGCACTACGCACAGGAGAGTGCCAACGCCAACTCTAGGGGGACACTGGCACTCGGTCAATCCGAGTGCCAGCACATCAGGGGAACATCCAGCACCTGGGAGGATCGGGACATGGAAGCCGCCGAACTCGCCGCACTGCTGACCCCCGACGGGATGGCCCTGCTCGACCGTACCCCCGGCGTCTCGGACGGCGGCGAGATCGTCCGGGTGGTGTCGCGGCTCCGCGCCGAGGGGCACGACCCGCAGCTCGTCGCGGCGGTCCTCACCCAGGCCAAGCTCCGGCTCAAGGCCCGTGGCAAGTTCGGCGACTTCGCCGCGCGCATGCTCTTCACCGAGGCCGGGCTCGAGCAGGCCACCCGGCTGCAGGTCGCCGCCCAGCACGCCGGTCGCTTCGCCGCGGCCGGGCTGACACGGGTCGCCGACCTCGGGTGCGGGATCGGCGGCGACGCGATGGCCATGGCGGCGCTCGACCTCGACGTCACGGCGGTCGACCGTGACGAGGTCACCGCGGCGGTCGCGACGCACAACCTGGCAGTGTGGCCGAACGCCCGGGTCGAACTCGGTGACGCAGCGGCCTTCGACCTCGGTTCGGTGGACGGCGTCTGGATGGACCCGGCCCGCCGGACGAGCGGCCACTCCGACACCCGCCGACTGGCCGACCCGGACGACTGGTCGCCGTCGCTCGACACCGTGTTCGCGGCCGCGACGCACACCCCGACGGGCGTGAAGCTCGGGCCGGGCATCGACCGCGACCTGATCCCGGACACGGCCGAAGCACAGTGGACGTCCGTCGACCGCGAGGTCGTCGAGCTCGCACTGTGGTTCGGGCCCCTCGCCCGGCCGGGCATCCGCCGCGCCGCCACGGTGATCGGTGCGCACGGCATCGCCGAGATGACCGGCCCCGCCGACGCCGAGGACGCCGAGGTCGGACCGCTCGGTGGCTACCTGTACGAGCCGGACGGCGCCGTCATCCGCGCACGGCTCATCGGCGACCTGGCACGCGACCTGGACGGCCACATGCTGTCCGACGGGATCGCCTACGTGACCTCGGACCGTGCCGTGTCGACGCCCTTCGCCCAGGGCTTCCGGGTGCTCGACACCATGCCGCTCGACGTGAAGCGCCTGGCAGCGCGGCTCGCCGCCGACGGCATCGGCACCGTCGAGATCAAGAAGCGCGGCGTCGACGTCGACCCGGCGCAGTTCCGCAAGCGCCTGCGGCTACGCGGGACCGGTCGCGTGACCCTCGTGCTCACCCGGCTGGAGGGCCGGCACACCGCGATCCTGTGCGAGCGGCTCAGCTGAGGAACGCGCCGGTACCCGAGTCGTAGTCGTACGTCGAGTACGAGCTCTGGCCGATCACGCCGAGGAAGATGATGAAGGCGATCCAGATCAGCCAGACGCCGGTCATCACCCAGCCGGCGATGATGCCGGTCAGGGCGAGCCCTCGGCCGGCCTCACCGTTCTGCTTGATCTTGCCGAGTGCGACGTGGCCGAGGATCGCGCCGGCCGGGCCGAGCAGGATCGCGATGAACCACATCGGGACGGCGGCGAGGCCGAACACGATCGACAGGATCGCCAGCGTGTTCGTCTTCGGGCGCTGCGCGTAGGGCTGGTACCCCGTCGCACCGTAGGCACCCGCCGACGCGTACGGCTGCTGCTGCGGCTGCGCGTAGGGGTTCTGACCGCCCTGCTGCGCGTACGGGTTCTGCTGGCCGTACGGGTTCTGGGCGGCGCCGTACGGGTCCTGCGGCGCCTGCGGTGCCGAGTACGGGTTCTGCGGCTGCTGCGGCTGCTGCGGCTGCTGCGGAGCCGCGTACGGGTTCGACGGCTGCGGCTGGCCGTACGGGTTGGACTGCTGCGGCTGACCGTAGGGGTTCGGCTGCTGCGGTGCCGCGTACGGGTTCGACGGCTGCTGCTGCCCGTACGGGTTCTGCGGCTGCTCGGGAGCCGACGGGGCCTGGGGTGCGTCGGGGGCCTGCGGTGCATCCGGAGCGGGCGTCCCCTCGGGCTGCCCGCCGGTCGTACCGCCCGGCGTCGTCTCGCCCGGCTTCGGCCACTCGTTCTGATCGGACACCGTCCACCCCTCTCGGCGCCCGGTCTCTCCGACGCCACGTGAATCCTCCCACAGGCACCCGAGGGCCGACCGGTCGGGGCCCGGACGGTTCAGACCGGGTCGGGGCCCGGACGGTTCAGACCGGGTCGGGGCCCGGACGGTTCAGACCTGGACGGTCGTCACCGGCAACGTCGAGTCGGCCGCGATCCCGAGGTCGCTCGGCGAGTGCCCCTCGGCGACCAGGCGTGCACCGACGGCCGCGATCATGGCGCCGTTGTCCGTGCACAGGTCGAACGGCGGGATCCGCAGCTGCACGCCCGCGGCGGCGCACCGTTCCTCGGCGACCTGCCGCAGTCGGGCGTTCGCGACCACACCGCCACCGAGCAGGAGCCGGTCCACGCCGGTGTCGCGGCACGCGTTCAGGGCCTTGGTCAGCAGGACGTCGACGACGGCTTCTCGGAAGCTCGCCGCGACGTCGGCCACGGGCACCTCGCGCCCTTCGTCGCGGCAGCGCTCGACCCAACGGGCGACGGCGGTCTTCAGCCCGGAGAACGAGAAGTCGTACCGGTGCGCGGCCAGGTCCTTCGGCAGCGTCAGGCCGCGGGGGAACCGGATGGCCTTCGGGTCGCCGTCCGCCGCGGCCCGGTCGATCTGCGGCCCGCCGGGGTACGGCAGCCCGAGCAGCCGCGCGACCTTGTCGAACGCTTCACCCGCGGCGTCGTCGATGGTCTCGCCGAGCAGTTCGACGTCGCCGACCAGGTCCTTCACGAGCAGCAGCGAGGTGTGCCCGCCGGACACCAGCAGTGCGATCGTCGGCAGCTCGATGTCGCTGCCGTCCGTGCGCAGGACGTCGGCGCCGACGTGCCCGACCAGGTGGTTCACGCCGTACAGGGGCTTGCCGGTGGCGACGGCGAGCGCCTTCGCGGCACCCACACCGACCATGAGCGCGCCCGCCAGACCCGGCCCGGCGGTGACCGCGACGGCGTCGAGTTCGTCGAGGGTGACCCCGGCCCGCTCGAGTGCCTCGTGCAGCGTCGGGGTCATCCCCTCGAGGTGCGCCCGCGCGGCGACCTCGGGCACGACGCCGCCGTACCGGGCGTGCTCGTCCATGCTCGACGCGATGACGTTCGCGAGCAGGGTGCTCCCCCGCACGATCCCGACACCCGTCTCGTCGCAGCTCGTCTCGATGCCGAGCACCAGTGGTTCAGCCACGCTCATCGAGCGCCTCCTGTCCGATCGGGCCGACGGTCGACGCCGTCGGCGTCGGCGCCGCGTCTGCTGCGACCGGCAGCTCCGCCCGCATCACCCACGCGTCGACGCCGTCCGGCTGGTAGTAGCGGGGCCGGGTCGCGATGTGCTCGAACCCGAACGCCGTGTACATCGACTGCGCGACGGGGTTGTCGGCGCGCACCTCGAGGAACACCTCGCGCACACCGCGGCGACGGGCCTCGTCGAGGAGTTCCGTGAACAGCACCCGCCCGAGTCCCTTGCCGCGCTGCCCGGCTGCGACCGCGATTGTCTGCACGTCGGCGACCGGGTTGCCCGCCAGCGAGGACAGTCCGGCGTACCCGACGACCGACGGCGCGGCCGAGTCGTCGACGGTCTCGATCACGACGTAGTACCCGTGCGGCGAGTACAGCTCGCCCGACATCTGCGACGCCGACCACGCGTCCGTCGGGAACGAGACGTGCTCGAGCCACATGATGTCGTCGAGGTCCTGCGGGTGCGCCCGCCGCAGGCGGAGGCCGTCCGGCACCGTCACTGCTTCACCCGTTTCGGCGCACCCGGCACCGTGACGTCGGGTTCCCGCAGGTAGAGGGGGGTGTCCTGGTCGAACCCCGCGCCGGACCGCAGGCGGTCCGCGGCGAGTGATCCGAGCCTCCAGGCAGGGATGGACAGGGCCGTCACGCGGTCCCAGCCCACCGCTTCGGGCCGGGAGGCACGGATCGCCTCGTCGAGATCGGCGGGCTTGGCGAGACCCGGACCCGCAACGCGCGTGCCGGTCTGGTCGTACGCGCTCCAGTAGACCTCGCGGCGGCGGGCGTCCGTCAGGACGACGAACGGTCCGTCCCGTCGGCCGTCGCGCTCGTCGGCCGCGACCGCGTCGTGGCTCACGAGCGGCAGGACGGGCACGCCGACCGCGGCGGCGAAGGTGCGGGCGGCGGCGATGCCGACGCGCAGACCGGTGAACGGGCCGGGGCCCGTGCCGGCGACGACGCCCGTGACGTCCGCGCCGGTGATGCCGGCCTCGGCGAGCGCCTCGGCCAGGAACGGGCCGATCACCTCGGCGTGCCGGCGGCTGTCCTCGGTGTCGCGGGTGGCGAGGGGATTGCCGGTGGCCGGGTCGACGACGGCCACGGACGTTCCGGCGGAGGTGTCGATGGCGAGGAGCACCCGTCCATCGTAGGCGGGGTGCGGCGACGTCGACGGCGGCGCTGCTGTCGTGCCGCACGCACGCGCCACCGGGGTCAGAGCGAGACGCCGTCCCAGCGTGGGCCGGTCGCGGTGACGACGACGCGGCGGGGTTCGTCGGGGACGTCGTCGGGGTCGTCGGCCTCGGTGGTGCCGGAGGCGTCGGCACCGGTGGCCCGGGTGATCTCGACGTCGAGCACGCTGTCGCTGATGCCGTCGACCATGCCGCGGCCCCACTCGACCACGACGATCGACGCATCCCAGTCGAGGTCGAGGTCGTCCAGCTCGACGGGGTCGGACAGCCGGTAGGCGTCGACGTGCACCAGGTCCGGTCCGGCGGTGGTGGGGTGCGTCCGGGCGAGGACGAAGGTCGGGCTCGACACCTGGCCACGCGCGCCGAGGGCGGCGCCGAGGCCACGGGTCAGCGTCGTCTTGCCGGCGCCGAGCGGCCCGGTCAGCACGACCAGGTCGCCGGCACGCAGGACCGCGGCCAACCGCGCCCCGAGCTGGCCCATCGCCTCGGTGCCATCGACGGCCGTGTCGAGCAGGACCCGAGCGGCGCCGGTCACGACTGGTCGCCCCGCAGGTACTCCCCGACGCGTCCCTCGATGTCGTGGCCCTCGTAGAACCGTGGCACGCGGGGCCCGATGCGGCAGACGATCTCCTCGCCGATGGTGCCGAGCGAACGGCCCCAGTCGAGGACGGTCATCTCGTCGTGCTCGCCGGTGCCGAACAGGGTCACGGTGTCGCCGGTGCGGACGTCGTCGTCGCCGATGTCGACCAGGAACTGGTCCATCGCGACGCGACCAGCGATCGGGTAGCGCTTGCCGCCGATCGCGATCTCGATGCGGCCCTGCGCCAGACGGGGGACGCCGTCCGCGTACCCGACGGGCACGAGCGCGAGCGTGGTCTCCGAGGCGGTGCGGTACGTGTAGTCGTACGAGACGCCGGTGTCGACGGGGACCCGCTTGGTCTTCGCGACGGACGCCGTCAGGGTCATCACGGGTTCGAGCCCGAGGTCGGCCGCCGAGACACCGTCCGCGCCCGGGATGCCGAACAGGTTGGCGCCCATCCGGACCATGTCCTTGCGGAACTCCTTGCGCTCCAACCCGGCGAGCGAAGCGGCGACGTGTTCCATCGGGAGGTCGAGCCCGAGGTCGTCGGCCTGCTCCACGGCGTCGTCGAAGAGCGCCACGGCGTCGGCGTCGTCCTGGTCCGAGGACTCCGCCAGGTGCGTGTACGCCGCGACGACCTCGATGCGGCCGGCGCGCTGGGCGTCCAGCGCGAGCGACACGAGCGCCGGCCAGGCCGCCGGGGTCGCTCCGTCGCGGTGCAGCCCGGAGTCGAAGCCGAGGTGCACGCGCGCGGGTCGCTGGTCGACGGCGTCGATGACGCGCTGCAGCTCCGGCACGTTCGAGACACCGAGGTCGACGGCGGAGTCGATGGCGTCGCGGAAGTCGAGTGCGGGGTCGTGCTGCCAGGTGAAGAGGTGGACGTCCTCACCGACGCCGATCGACCGCAGACGCAGGGCCGCGGGGACCGTGAGCACCCCGATCCAGCGGATGCCGGCGTCCACCGCGGCGAGCGCGATCGGCTCCAGACCGTGGCCGTAGGCGTCGGCCTTCATGATCGCCATGACCGCGACGGGGTCCATCCACTCGCGGACCAGGTCGAGGTTCGCGCGGTAGGCGTCCAGGTCGATCCGTGCCTGGCGCAGGGGTGCGGAGCTCACGTCGTCCTCCGGTGCACGCTGTGGCCGACCCGGGCGACCACCTCGTAGTTGATGGTGCCGATCGCGGCGGCCCAGTCCTCGACCGCGGGGTCGCCGTTCGCTGGGTCGCCCCAGAGCACGGCTTCGTCGCCGATGCTGACGTCGGCGTCGCCGATGTCCACGTGCATGGCGTTCATCGCGACCCGGCCGACCACCGGGAACGTGCGGTCGCCGATGCGGACCGAGACCCGGTTGCCGAAGTCGCGGTCGAAGCCGTCGGCGTACCCGAGGCCGATGACGGCGAGGCGGGTGTCGGTCGACGCCCGCCAGGTGTAGCCGTAGGACACGCCCTCGCCGGCGCGGACGTCGACGGTGCGGAGCACGGCAGCGGTCACACGCATCGCGGGGCGGAGGCCGAGGTCGGCCGACGTGCGGTCGGTGAACGGGCTCAGGCCGTACAGGGCGAGTCCGACGCGGGACAGGTCGCGGCGCGTCTCCGGCACGGCGATGCTCGCGGCGCTCGCGGCGAGGTGCACCAGGTCGGGCACGATGCCGTTGGCGGCGAGGCCGTCGAGTGCGCGCTGCAGTGCGGCGTCCTGGTCGAGGTCGTCCGTGCGCGACGCGTTCGACAGGTGCGACATCAGCCCCTCGACACGGGTGCGGTTGCCACCACGGGCGAGGGCCCCGGCGGTCGCGAAGAGTTCGGCCCACTCGGACTCGACCGCACCGTTGCGGCTCAGGCCGGTGTCGACGCAGATGTGCACGGCGCCGACCTCGGAGTCGGCAGCGGCGGACAACTGCTCGACGCTCGACACCGCCGGGGTGATGCCGTACTGCGCTGCCCGGCGGAAGTCCTCGTCGGGGGCGTGCAACCACGCGAGGATCCGGACGTCCTCGTCGATGCCGCCCTGCCGGAGCGCGACGGCCTCGTCGATGTCCGCGACGCCGAGCCACTCGGCACCGGCGTCGACGAAGGCCCGTGCGGCGTCGAGCGCGCCGTGGCCGTAGGCGTTGGCCTTGACGACCGCGATGACACCGGCCGGTGCGACCTGCTCGGCGATCGTCGCGTAGTTCTCGATCAGCGCTTCACGATCGACCGTGATGCCGGTGAACGCACTCACTTCGTTGTTCCCTCCAGGACCACGAACGCGGTCGCGATCCCTCCATCATGCGAGAGCGACAGGTGCACGCTCGTCACGCCACGCGCATCCGCCACCTGTCGCGCCTGTTGGTGCAGCGTCAGCGACGGGTTGCGCTGGTCGTCCGACACGACCTCGAGGTCCTGCCAGCTGAGCCCGGCGCTGGAGCCGAACGCCTTGATCAGGGCCTCCTTGGCCGCGAACCGCGCAGCGAGCGACGCGATCGGCCGTTGTTCGCCGTCGCGGACCTGCTCGGCCGGGGTGAACAACCGCGCACGCATCGCCGGCGTGCGCGACAGCACCCGTTCGAACCGCTCCAGGTCCACCACGTCGACCCCGATGCCGATGATCATCGTGCGACTACTCGACGGTGACCGACTTCGCGAGGTTGCGCGGCTGGTCGACGTCGAGGCCCTTGGCCGCGGCGAGCTCCATGCCGAACATGTGCAGCGGCGCCACGGCGAGCAGCGGCTCGAACAGCGGGGTCGCGAGCGGGATGCGCAGGACCTCGTCGGCGAAGGGCAGCACGGCGGCGTCGCCCTCTTCCGCGATGGCGATCACGCGAGCACCACGGGCGCGGATCTCCTGGATGTTCGACACGACCTTCGGGTGCAGCGACCGCGGGTCACGCGGCGACGGCACGATGACGAAGACGATCTGCCCGGGCTCGATGAGCGCGATCGGGCCGTGCTTGAGCTCACCGGCGGCGAAGCCCTCGGCGTGGATGTACGCGAGCTCCTTGAGCTTGAGCGCACCCTCGAGCGCGATCGGGTAGCCGACGTGGCGACCGAGGAACAGCACGCTGCGGGTGTCCGCCATCCAGCGCGCCAGGTCCTTGATGCCGGCGGCGTCGTCGATGGTCTGCTGCAGCTTCGGGGCGAGGCCCTCGAGCTCGGCGACCTGCTCGGCGATCTGCTCCGCCGTCATGGTGCCGCGCAGGGTGGCCAGGTGCAGGCCCAGCAGGTACAGCGCGACGCCCTGGGCGATGAAGGCCTTCGTCGACGCGACGGCGACCTCGGGCCCGGCGTGCGTGTAGATCACGGCGTCGGACTCGCGCGGGATCGTCGCACCCTGGGTGTTGCAGATCGACAGCACCTGCGCGCCCTGCTCGCGGGCGTACTTGACCGCCATCAGCGTGTCCATGGTCTCGCCGGACTGGCTGATCGAGACGACGAGGGTGCGCTCGTTCAGCACCGGGTCGCGGTAGCGGAACTCGTGGGCGAGCTCGACCTCGACCGGGATCCGGGCCCACTGCTCGATGGCGTACTTGCCGAGGATGCCGGCGTACGCAGCGGTGCCGCAGGCGATCACGATGACGCGGTCGACCGTGGCCAGGCGCTCGGCGATCGGGTCGAGGTCGGTCAGGGTGACGGCACCGTCGTGCACGCGGCCGAGGATCGTCTTGGCGACGGCCTCGGGCTCCTCGCTGATCTCCTTCGCCATGAACGAGGACCAGCCGCCCTTGTCGGCCGCGGAGGCGTCCCAGTTCACCTCGAACTCGCTCGGGGTGGCCGGGGTGCCGTCGAAGTGGATGACGTCGACGCGGTCGGGGCGGATCGTGGCGATCTCGTCCTGCCCGATCGCGAGCGCGCGCTGGGTGTAGGCGACGAACGCGGCGACGTCCGAGCCCATGAAGTTCTCGCCGTCACCGAGGCCGACCACGAGCGGGGAGTTGCGCCGAGCGCCGACGACGACGCCGGGCTGGTCGGCGTGCACGACGAGGAGCGTGAACGCCCCGTCCAGTCGCTGCACGGCCTGCTGCATGGCGGCGGTCAGGTCACCGGTCTCGCGGAACGCCCGACCGACCAGGTGCGCGGCGACCTCGGAGTCGGTCTCGCTGCGGAACTCGATGCCCTCGGCCTGCAGCTCGGCGCGCAGCTCGGAGAAGTTCTCGATGATGCCGTTGTGGATGAGGGCGAGCTTGTCGCCGTCGGCCAGGTGCGGGTGGGCGTTGCCGTCCGTCGGGCCGCCGTGGGTCGCCCAGCGGGTGTGCCCGATGCCCGTGGTGCCGTCCGGGATCGGCGACGACTCGAGCTCGTCGACGAGGGCCTGGAGCTTGCCCGCCTTCTTGGCGGAGACGAGGTCCCCCGCAGGGTCGACCACGGCGATGCCCGCCGAGTCGTAGCCGCGGTACTCGAGGCGACGGAGGCCACCGAGGAGGACGTCCTGGCTGCTGTTGCTGCCGACGTAGCCGACGATTCCACACATGGAAGCGATCCTACGGTCTGCCTGAGCGCGGACCCTGCGAAGCAGCAGGGCTGGGGATAACGTTTCGGCCATGGGACGCTTCGACGACATCGCCATCACCACGCTGCACGGCGAGGACACCACCTTCGGTTCGTTCGCGGACAAGGCGGTGCTGGTCGTGAACGTCGCGTCGCGGTGCGGCCTCGCTCCGCAGTACGAGCAGCTCGAGGCCCTCCAGAAGCAGTACGGGCCGCGCGGCTTCACGGTCCTCGGGTTCCCGAGCAACCAGTTCCTGCAGGAGCTCGGCTCGTCCGAGGCCATCGACGAGTACTGCTCCACCACGTGGGGCGTCACCTTCCCGATGTCCGAGAAGGTCAAGGTGAACGGCAAGAGCGCGCACCCGCTCTACCAGGCACTCAAGGAGACCCCGGACGCCGACGGCAAGGCCGGACGGGTCAGCTGGAACTTCGAGAAGTTCCTCGTCGCCCCCGACGGCACCGTCTCGCGCTTCCGTCCGACCACGAAGCCGGACGCCCCCGAGGTGATCGCGGCCATCGAGGCCGCCCTGCCCGCCTGACGCACCGCGTCCTGCGGACGCACACCGAGCACTGGACGGGAGGCCCGGTGCAGGTGAGCCGGTCAGCGCACCTGCACCGGGCCTCCCGTCTGTACGCTCGTCCCCATGCCGATCCCGGAGACCGCCGTCGCGCACCCGACCCCGTTCGTGGAGATCCCGCGGCACGAGTGGTCGCAGCTCGCACCCAAGGAGCACCTGTCGCTCACCGAGACCGAGATCGTGCAGCTGCGCGGGCTCGGCGACCGGTTGGACATGCAGGAGGTGCAGGAGGTCTACCTCCCGCTGTCGCGGCTGCTGACGCTCTACGCCGCCGGTGCACGGAACCTGCACGCGTCGACATCGGCGTTCCTGGGTGACCGAGCCGGACGCACGCCGTTCGTGATCGGCGTCGCCGGGTCCGTCGCGGTCGGCAAGTCGACCGTCGCGCGGCTGCTCCGCGAGCTGACGAAGCGTTGGCCGGACACCCCACGGGTGGAACTGGTGACCACCGACGGCTTCCTGTACCCGAACGCCGAGCTCGAGCGTCGCGGGATCATGGACCGCAAGGGCTTCCCGGAGTCCTACGACCGTCGCTCCCTGCTGCGGTTCGTCAGCCAGGTGAAGAGCGGCGCGACCGAGGTCCGGGCGCCGTACTACTCGCACCTGGTCTACGACATCGTGCCGGACGCCGAGATCGTCGTCCGCCAGCCGGACATCCTCATCGTCGAGGGCCTGAACGTGCTCGCCCCGCCGGTGCACGGGCGGCTCGCGCTGTCCGACCTGTTCGACTTCACGATCTACGTCGACGCCAAGACCAAGGACATCGAGGCCTGGTACGTCGACCGGTTCCTGGCACTGCAGGAGGAGGCGTTCTCGAGCCCGGACTCGTTCTTCCACCGGTTCGCCGCGCTGTCGCGCGACGACGCGGTCCGGACGGCGACCGAGGTCTGGCGGGCGATCAACGAGCCGAACCTGCTCGAGAACGTCCTGCCCACGCGCTCCCGCGCGACACTGGTGCTGAAGAAGGCCGCGGACCACAAGGTGAACTCGGTCCTGCTCCGCAAGATCTAGCGCGGGTGCGCGCGGGTGCGCGCGGGTGCGCGCGGGTGCGCGCGGGTGCGCGCCCCGGTACGGTCATCGCGCCCCGAAGAGTCGGGGCGCAACGACTGCAGCAGGGCGCGCGGGCGCGCGGGCGCGCGACGCAAGCGGCGCAAGCGGCGCGCGACGCAAGCGGCGCAAGCGGCGCAAGCGGCGCGCGACGCAAGCGGCGCGCGACGCGGTCGCGTGCGCGGTCGCGTGCGCGGGTGCGCGCAGGCTTGCACCCCCGTACGGTCATCGCGCCCCAAAGAGTCGGGGCGCAACGACCGCAGCGGGGCGCGAGCGCGCGCGGCGCGCGCAGCGCGAAGTCGCGCCCGGCACTCCGGCCTACGCGGCGTCGAGCGCCAGGCGCTCCTGCACGACGGCGGCGAGCTCCTCGGCGATGCGCTGCGCATCGTCCTGCGAGGCGGCCTCGACCATCACGCGCACGACCGGCTCGGTGCCCGACGGACGGAGCAGCACACGGCCGCTGTCCCCGAGCGCCTCGCTGGCGGCGGCGATGGCGTCCTGCACACCCTGGTCGGCCAGCCCGTGCCGGTCGACGCCGCGGACGTTGAGCAGCACCTGCGGGAACACCGTCATGCACGATGCGAGCTCCTGCAGCGACTTCCCGGTGCGCGCCATCTCGGCGACCAGGTGCAGCCCGGTCAGGATGCCGTCGCCCGTGGTGGCGTACTCGTTGAAGATGATGTGGCCGGACTGCTCGCCACCGATGGAGTAGTCCCCCTCGTTCATCTTCTCGAGCACGTAGCGGTCGCCGACGCCGGCCTCGATCACGGTGATGCCCGCATCCGCCATGGCACGCTTCAGCCCGAGGTTGGACATGACCGTCGCGACGAGGGTGTCGTCCTTCAGCCGGCCGCGCTCCTGCAGCGACAGCGCCAGGATCGCCATGATCTGGTCACCGTCGATGGCGTTGCCCGCGGCGTCCACCGCCAGGCAGCGGTCGGCATCGCCGTCGTGCGCGATGCCGACGTCCGCGCCGGCGGCCAGGACGGCGCGGGACAGGTTGTCGATGTGGGTCGAGCCGACGCCGTCGTTGATGTTCCAACCGTCGGGCTCGGCGCCGATGAGCGTCACGCGGGCCCCGGCGTTCACGAACACCTCGGGCGAGACGCCCGCGGCAGCACCGTTGGCGCAGTCGAGCACGACGTGGACGCCGTCGAGCCGGTGCGGCAGCGTGCCGAGCAGGTGGACGACGTAGCGGTCCTCGGCGTCGGCGAACCGGGTGATCCGGCCGACGTCGATGCCGGTGGGGGTCGGTGCGGAGTGGTCGTGCATGGCCGCTTCGATGCGGTCCTCGACCTCGTCCGGCAGCTTGCGACCACCCGTGGCGAAGAACTTGATCCCGTTGTCCGGGGCGGGGTTGTGCGACGCGGAGATCATCACGCCGAAGTCGGCGTCGATGTCCGCGACGAGGAACGCCGCAGCGGGGGTGGGGATGACCCCGGCGTCGAGCACGTCGACGCCGGCGGAGGCGAGCCCGGCCGCGACAGCGGACCCGAGGAACTCACCGGAGACGCGCGGGTCGCGCGCCAGGACCGCGCGCGGGCGCGGTCGACCGGACGCCCGGCGGGCGTCGGCATGGTGTCCGTGTGTGAGGACGGCCGCGCTCGCCTGGGCAAGACCCAGTGCGAGCGCGGCCGTCAGCTCGCCGTTGGCGAGACCACGAACCCCGTCGGTACCGAACAGACGCGGCATTGCGATCTTCAGCCGGTGACGACTAGCGCTTCGAGAACTGCGAAGCCTTGCGGGCCTTCTTGAGACCGGCCTTCTTGCGCTCGATGACGCGGGCGTCACGGGTGAGGAAGCCGGCCTTCTTGAGGGTCGCGCGGTTGTTCTCGCGGTCGATCTCGTTCAGGGTGCGGGCGATGGCGAGGCGGAGTGCGCCGGCCTGACCCGAGGGGCCGCCACCGGTGATGCGGGCGACGACGTCGTACGAGCCGAGGAGCTCGAGGACCTTGAACGGGTCGTTGATGAGCTGCTGGTGCAGCTTGTTCGGGAAGTAGTCCTCGAGCGAGCGACCGTTCACGACGAACGTGCCGGAGCCCGGAACGAGGCGAACGCGCGCGATGGCCTCCTTGCGGCGCCCGACGGCACCGCCGGAGACGTTGAGGATCTGACGGGGAGCAGCCTCGGCAGCGGCGGGTGCGCTCTCCGTGGTGAAGCTCTCCGGGGTCTGGTCGAGGGAATCAGCGATCTGAGCCATGAGTTTTTTCGTGTCCTTGAAGTCGTCGTGGCCGGAACTACTGTGCGACCTGGTCGAAGATGTACGCCTTGGGCTGCTGCGCGGAGTGCGGGTGCTCCGCGCCGGCGTAGACCTTCAGCTTCTTGAGCTGCTCGCGACCGAGGGTGTTCTTCGGCAGCATGCCGCGGATCGCCTTCTCGACGGCGCGGGTGGGGTGCTTCTCGAGCATCTCCGGGTAGGAGGTCGCCGTCAGGCCGCCCGGGTACCCGGAGTGGCGGTAGTAGACCTTCTTCGCGAGCTTCGAACCGGTCAGGGCGACCTTGTCGGCGTTCACGATGATGACGTAGTCACCCATGTCCATGTGCTGGGCGAAGGTGGCCTTGTGCTTGCCGCGCAGGAGCGCCGCGGTGTGGGTGGCGAGACGACCGAGGACGACGTCGGTCGCGTCGATGACGATCCAGTCGTGCTGGACGTCTGCCGGCTTCGGTGAGAACGTGCGAGTCACAGGAGTGCTGCTTTCGTGTCGAGGTGAGGAGTCCGTGAATCCCACTCCGGTCGGGGTTCCCCGCGGCAGAAGCCGGCGGAACGCCCGGATGGAGGGCTCATCTGACTGTCCGGCGCGCGTGGCGCACAGACCAAGGTGAGAGCCTAGCCGACGCGGGTCGCGTCGGTCAAACGCAGGTACTGCCGGACGGGAGGCCCGTGGCGGCCTGGCCACGGGCCTCCCGTCCGTCCGTGGGTCGCTTTCACCCCGCATCGTGAGCAGGAATGGTCGAGTCGCGCACGGCGAACCCGACCATTCCTGCTCACGAAGTGCCGCCGTGGGGCCTGGGGACTACTCCGCGGCGGCCGCGGTCCTCCGGCGGCGGACGATCAGGACGCCGGCACCCGCCGCGAGCAGCAGGAAGGCGACCAGCGCACCGGCACCGAGGCCCTCGGCGCCCGTGAACGCGAGCTGCCCGTCAGCGGTGATCGTGATCGGGGTCCAGCCGATCAGGCTCCCGTCCGCGGCCGTCACCGCGAGGCGGTGTGCACCAGCGGGGGTGTCCGACGGGATCGTGACGCGCACCGTGCCGTCAGCGCCGACCGTCACGGTGCCGAGCAGCGTCGGCGTCGAGTACAGCCACACGTTCACGACGTCACCCGCGTACTGCGTGCCGACGGTCACAGTGATGGTCTCCCCCGCACGAGCCGACGACGGCGCCGAGACGCTCCCGCGGTTCGCGTCGGTCAGACCGGTCTCCGAGGGAGCCACCGGGGCGATCGGAGCGGTCGGCGACGGGGTCGGCGTGGGGGTCGGGGTCGTGCCGCCGTCACCCGGCGTCGGGGTCGGGTCGGTGCCGGGGTCCGTGCCCGGGTCCGTGCCCGCAGCATCGAGGTCGAAGCCCACCAGGATCGGGTCGTGGTCGCTCGCGCGGAACACGTCGTCGGTGTACAGGTCCGACGCGTTGTAGTTGTAGCGGCTGTACTCCAGGCCCACCGACTCGACCGAGTTGATGTTCCAGATGTCCACGCCCGTGACCGTCTCGGTGGCGGCCGGGGACGCGAACACGTGGTCGAGCGACCCGCTCAGGCCGGAGAACACGTACGAGTACTCGGTGGCGTCGAGCGCCGGACCGAGGTCGGTGTAGCCGGCGTCGTCGAGGACGACCACCGGGTCCTCCTTGCTGTAGGCGTTGAAGTCGCCGAGCATGAACACCTTGTCGGTGCCGTACTGCGCCTGCATGTCGGTGGAGAAGGTCACGAGGGCCTTGGCCTGCCGCACCCGGTCGGCGTTCGAGGCGCCCTGGCCGTCGCCCTGGTCGGCGTTCTCGCCGGTGCCGGAGCCCTTCGACTTGAAGTGGTTCGCGATCACCAGGAAGTCGTCGTCGGCGGTGCCGCCGAGGGGGCGGAACGCGTCCGCGACGGGCTGCCGGGCGTTGGTGAACGCGGCGTCGAGCAGGATCGTCGAGTCGCCGACGGGTTCGACGCGGTCCTGCTTGTAGATGAGCGCGAGGCGGATGACGTCCTCGCTCGCCGGAACGGTCGCGGGGGACTTCGCGAAGGCCCAGGTGTCCTCGCCGGTGGCGGCGTTGAGGGCGTCGACGAGCGTGGCGACCGCCGCGTCGCGGTCCTGGCCGAAGCGCGCCGAGTTCTCGATCTCCTCGAGCGAGACGACGTCCGCGCCGAGGCCGTTGATCGCCTTGACGATCTTGACCTGCTGGCGCAGGAAGTCCTCCTGCTCAGCAGCCCCGCGGGCGTCGCAGCCGGAGTTCACCGTGACGGGGTCGCCCGCGCGGTCGGTGTAGTACGAGCACCCGGTGAGCTGGTCACCCGTGGTGGGGAAGTAGTTGAGCACGTTGAACCCGGCGAGCTTCAGGTCGCCGCCGACGTCCTGCGGCTCGGCCTGCCGCACGTTCGAGAACGACGCGGGCAGGTCCGCCGCCGGGGTCGCACCGGTGATCGGCGCGGTCGGCTGGAACTTCCACCCGCTGTTGCGGTAGTCGAGGACGACCGGACCCTCGAACGTGGCGGTCGCACCGACGGTGACCGGGCCCTGGGTCAGCCACGACACCGGGATGCCCTGGTTCGCCTTCGTCAGGAAGTTGGTGCTGGCACCGTCGTCGAGCGTGACCTTGCGCGCGGCGTTGGACGCCTCGACGGCCTTCGCTTCGGCGCTGCCGGGGCGACCGACCTCGGTCGGCTGGACGAGCCGGCCGGCGCCGCTGGCGAGCACGACTTCGCCGTACTGGTTCGTCGTGTAGTTGTCGGCGACCGTGAAGGAGCCCTGCGGGGCGATGAGCATGCTCTCGAGCGACTCGCGCTGCGCGTCCGACGACGGGAACGCGACCGCGGCGGGCTGCGGGGCGACGACGGTGTCGGTGAGCTTCTGGAACGACGCTGTGTTCGACACGGTGAGCTCGGTCAGGCCGAAGTACTCGGAGACCGCACCGGTGACCCGCACGTGGTCGCCCTCGGCCACCAGCCCGGCGGTCGCGGACGAGAAGACGAACACGGCGTCGGACGCCGTGTGGGTGCCGAAGTCGACCGCGCCGCCGGTCCCCGGGGTCTGGATCGTGTAGCCGTTGAAGCCGCCGGACGCGTAGACCGCGGTGACGACGCCGTCGGTGGTGACGGTCTTGCTGGCGTAGGGCGAGGTGTCCGTGGTGCCCTGCAGCTGGGCGATGGTGACGGCCTCGGCGGGGGCGCCGGGGTCCGTCGGCTCCGTCGGGTCGGTCGGGTCGGTCGGGTCGGTGGGCTCGGTCGGGTCGGTCGGCGCAGCGGTCTCACCCGCGGCGTTCCGCGGGGTCAGGGTCGTCGTCACCGAGAAGTCCGCGCCGTTGTCGTCGGTGTCCGTCGCGCCCTGGCGGACCAGGCCGTTCGGCACGGCGTTCGCGCCCTCGACGGTGCGCACGGTGCCCTCGAAGGTGTTCGAGGCGCCGTAGCCGAGCAGGTCGACGACACCAGCGGTGCCGGTCGTCACCGGTCCCGCGGCGAGCGCCACCGGCGTGGTGGCGTCGGACAGCACGAGCGTGCCCGTGGTGCCGGACGGGTTCAGCGAGGCGGTGTCGTCCGCCGTCGGCAGGTCCGCTCCGACCGGGGTGGCACCGCCGTTGCCGGCCATCGACACCAGGAACGTGCCCTCGGCCGGCACCGTCCCCTCGAGCGCGCTCGTCGAGAAGGCGCCGGTGCTCGTCGCCGAGCGGTACTGCAGCGACCAGCCGTCGAGCGACACCGGGGCGTCGGTCGGGTTGCCGATCTCGATGAACTTCTGGTTGTAGAAGGCGCCGTTGCTGCCGGCCTTCAGGTAGGCCTCCTCGATGACGAGGCCACTCCCCTCGGGGTTCGCGGTCGCTGCGGTGACGGTGACGAGCGGGGCCGCGAGGAGTGTCGCGGCAGCCGTGGCGCACAGCAGAGTGCGCCCGAGGAGGTTGGGCATGCACGCACGCTACCGACCTGCGGAGTCCCTCAGGTTGCGTCGAGGTAAATGATTGCGTTCGGCAACATCAGGACCGGGCGTTCACTCCCGCCGTGCCCGCGTCTGCTCCGCCCGCCCCGCGAGCTCCGCGTCGGCCGGGTACCCCACCTCGGTCAGGGTCAGCCCCTTCGCCGGCGCCGTCTTGAACGCGCTCGTCCGCGTCTCGGCGACGCGGAGCTCCTCGAGCCGTTCCGGCCCGAACCGCCCCTCGCCGACGGCGATGGTCGCTCCCACCATCGCGCGCACCATGGAGTGGCAGAACGCATCGGCCTGGAGGCGCGCCACCAGCACGCCGTCCGGCTCGCGGTCCCAGCGGAACTCCTGCAACGTCCGGATGGTCGTCGCGCCCTCGCGCGGCTTGCAGAACGTCGCGAAGTCGTGCAGCCCCAACAGCGTCAGCGCACCGCGCTCCATCGCTGCCGGGTCGAGGCTCGCTCCGTGCCAGACCGTGTACCCGCGCCGACGTGGATCGCGCGGGGCGTCGGCGTCCGCGATCCGGTACTCGTACCGTCGCCAGAGCGGCGAGAACCGGGCGTCGAACCCGTCCGGCGCGACCGACGCCCGGGTGACGACGACGTCGCCCTCTGGTGCCGCGATGCCGTTCACGCGTTTGACGAGTCCGTCCAGCGGCGAGCGCCCCGTGCCGCGCTTGGCGCTGAGCGCGTCCCACTGCTCGGTGGAGAGGTCGAGGTGAGCGACCTGCCCGGTGGCGTGCACGCCGGCGTCGGTGCGTCCGGCGACGGTGAGCAGTGGCGGCTCGCCCCACCGGGTGAAGACGGTGGCGAGGGCGGCCTCGAGCGCGCCCTGCACGGTCCGCAGCCCGGGCTGCCGGGCCCACCCGGAGAACGCGGCGCCGTCGTACGCGATGTCCAGCCGCAGCCGGATCCCGGCAACCTCGCCGCCGCTCTGCGGGCCCGCCGTCTCGTCCACGCGACCACCGTACCGGGGCCGCACCGCGCCTCCCGGCAGTCCGCGGACACCCGTCTGCGCAACCGAAGGCCGCTGCGCCGCTGACGCGCGCTGTCCACCGGTGTCAGCGCCACGTCAGTGCCGCGTGAGCGCCCCGCGGCACCATCGTCCTCGACATCGACGAAAGGACATTTCGATGACCACGACACCGCTCGCGGTGGAGGCCTCCGGCCTCGTGAAGACCTTCGGGACGAACCGCGCAGTGGACGGTGTCGACCTCCGTGTGGAGGCCGGCACGGTCTACGGCGTGCTCGGTCCCAACGGCGCCGGCAAGACCACCACCATCTCCATGCTCGCGACCCTGCTCAAGGCGGACGGCGGCGAGGCCCGGATCTTCGGGCACGACGTCCGACGTGAGGCGCCGACGGTCCGCACCCTGATCGGGGTGACCGGTCAGTACGCCAGCGTCGACGAGACGCTCAGCGCGACCGAGAACCTGGTGATCTTCGCGCGCCTGCTCGGGCTGTCCCGCGCGGATGCGAAGCGGAAGGCCGTGGAGCTGCTCGAACGCTTCGGGCTGACCGAAGCCGCGTCACGCCCGCTCAAGGCCTTCTCCGGTGGCATGCGTCGCCGGCTCGACCTGGCTGCGAGCCTCATCGCGCAGCCGCCGCTGATCTTCCTCGACGAGCCGACCACGGGGCTCGACCCCCGGACCCGAGCGCAGATGTGGGACACCATCCGCGAGCTCGTGGCGACGGGCTCGACGGTGCTGCTGACGACGCAGTACCTGGACGAGGCGGACCAGCTCGCCGACCGCATCGCGGTCATCGACCACGGCAAGGTGGTCGCCGAGGGCACGAGCGACGAGCTGAAGGCCTCGATCGGCAGTTCGTCGCTGCAGCTCCGCCTGACCGATGCGCTCCGGCTCGACGCCGCGCGCACGATCGTCCGGAACACCCTCGGTGTCGACGCGGTGGCCAGCCCCGAGGGCTCGCGTCTCACCGCGCCGATGTCGGATCCCGACCGCGTGACGGACCTGCTGGTGTCGTTCCGCGAGGCCGGCATCACCCTCGCCGAGATGAGCGTGCAGAAGCCCACCCTCGACGAGGTCTTCCTGACGATCACCGGCGCACCGGCGACCACCGACGACGACGGCACCGACGACGACAACGACAGCACCGACCGCGAACTCGCAGGGAGCATCGCATGACCACCATCACCACCACCACGGGCACCTCGACCCCCCGTGTCACCCCGCGCCCCGGCGTCGGTGCGACCGGCCTCGGCGCCACCGTCCGGCAGTCGCTCACGATGGCGTACCGCGGGCTGATCAAGGTCCGGCGCACCCCGGAGCAGCTGTTCGACGTCACCCTGATGCCGATCATCTTCACCGTGATGTTCACGTACATCTTCGGTGGTGCGATCGCGGGTGACGTCGCGAGTTACCTGCCGATCATCATCCCCGGCATCCTGGTGCAGACGAACATCACGTCGTCGATCGTCACGGGCGTGCAGCTGCGCGAGGACATGGACAAGGGCGTCTTCGACCGCTTCAAGTCCCTGCCCATCGCCCGGATCGCCCCGCTCGCGGGTGCGCTGCTCGCCGACACCGTCCGGTACGCGATCGCCACGACGATCACCTTCACGGTCGGCATCATCATGGGGCTACGTCCGGCCGGCGGCTTCGGTGCGGTCGTCCTGGCCGGGTTGCTGGTCATCGTCGTCGCGTGGGCGATCAGCTGGATCTTCGCCTACTTCGGCGTCGTCGCGCGGACGGCGTCGAGCGTCTCCGGCATCTCCAACATGGTGCTGTTCCCGCTGACGTTCCTGTCGAACGCGTTCGTGCCGGCGGACACCCTGCCGGACTGGCTGCGCTGGTTCTCCGAGGTGAACCCGATCTCGCACCTGATCACGGCGGTCCGCGAGCTCGTGAACCACGGCACGGTGGGTGTCGACCTCTGGATCAGCCTGCTCGGCGCAGCGGTCGTGGTCGCGGTGTTCGCACCGCTGACGGTCCGCGCGTACATGCGGAAGGCCTGACGGGCGCCGGTCAGCGCACGCGGAACCGCAGCTCCTCGAGCAGGAGCCGCGCCTGCGAGACGGCCTCGGTCCGGTTCGATCCGGCCGAGGCCGTCTCGGCGTCGGCCAGCACCGCGTCGCCGAGGGCGTCGGCCAGCACCGACCGCATCCGTGGGTGCGCGAGCACGCCGAAGTCCTGCCGCGAACCGAGTCGGGTCGCCAGCCCCCAGCAGCGAGCGGCGTGCTCTGGCTGTCCGTCACGGGCGGCGGCGAGCGCCAGGCCGAGCAGGGCGGTCCCGATCACGGGCAGGTCCAGCCACCACGGGTGGACGCGCAGCATCACGAGCGCACCGACGCGCAGGCGTCTCGCGACCGCCACGTCGTCGACCGGGAGGCCCGGCGCGGCTCCGTCGGACCGGTGCACCGCCGCCTCGTCCCGCGCCGCGATCCGCGCCGAGCCCGCCATGAGCGTCCAGTGCGGCGTCTGCTTCCGCATGGGCAGCACGGAGTCCCAGGCGCGGGCGTACTCCGCCGCAGCGTCGTCGAGGGCTTCTTCCCAGCGCGAGCACTCCGCACCGATGGCCATCGCGAGCACGCCGATCTGCACCCGGTCCTCGTCGAACCCGCCGCGGGCCTCGACCGGACGGTGCTGCAGGTCGTCGGCGACCTGCCGGGCGCGCACGACGTCGCCGGTGCTCGCGGCGCAGAGGCCGACGGTCCAGCCGATCTCGTACAGGTCGTCGTCGGCCCCGAACCGTTCGAGTTGCTCGCGGGCGACCTCGGCGGACCGCAGGGCGTCGGCGTGCCGACCGGTCTGCGCCAGGAGCTGGGTCATGGTGACGGCGATCGACCCGGTGGTCCAGGCGTCGTCGCTCGACCGTGAGAGCGTCTCGGCGCGGGTCGCGTACCGCAGGGCGACAGCGGACTCCCCGTCGTTCTCGGCGAGCGGCGCGCTGAGCATGTTCGCCAGGCAGGCGACACCGGGCTCCGGGTCGTCGCGGTAGCGGGCGAGCAGGGCGTACCCGTCGGCCGGTCGCCCCAGGGTGAGCAGCAGCGCTGCCTGGGCGTCGAGCACCGCGAACCCGGTGGTGCCGTCGCGCATCACGCGGCGCAGGGTCGACACGGCGAGGGCTGCGGTGCGCTTGTCGCTGAACGCGGATGACCCGCCGGTGACGACGAGTCCGAGCACGGTCGCGGCACGGTCCTCGGTCGCCGGTCCGGTACGGCGCAGGACCGGGACGACCTCGGGGCCGAGTGCGACGACCTCACCGTGGGCCCCGCGCAGCGACCAGTAGCCGCCGAGGGCCGCGAACAGGTGCGCGACCGCCGCGGTGTCGTCGGCAGCCAGGCTCCAGCGGAGCAGCGTGACGAGGTTGTCGGATTCGCGGGCGACCTCGCGGAACCGCTCGAGCTGGGCGGAACCCGTGATCGTGAGCAGGTTGCGCTCGGCCGCGAACCCCCGGCCCCAGCCGATCATGGCCGCACGGACGGCCTCGGTGGCGCCGCGGTCCCCCAGCCGGGCCGCACCGAACTCCCGCACCGTCTCGAGCAGCCGGTACCGCACGGGCTCGCCCTCGTGCTCGACGAGCTGCACGAGCGACTGCTCCACGAGCTCGGCGAGGTCGTCGAGCGCGTCGGCCCTGCGGTCCGGGGCGGCGACGGCCTCGACGGCGTCGACCGCGAGTCCGTCCGGGAAGAGCGCCAGGCGCGTCAGCAGGTCCTGGGCCCCGTCGTCGAGCAGGCGCCAGCTCCACTCGATCACGGCGAGCAGGGTGCGGTGCCGCTCCGGGGCGCTCCGGTCACCGCCGCGCAGCAGCGCGAACCGGTCGTCCAACCGGCGCTCGATCTCGTCGGCGCTCATCCCCCGGATGCGTGCGGCCGCGAGCTCGATGGCCAGCGGTGACCCGTCGAGCCGCGTGCAGATCCGGCGCACCGTGTCCACCGGCAGCACGGCTCCGGGTCGCGCGGCCCGCGCCCGCTCGGTGAAGAGCCGGACGGCCGCCCCGTCGGCCTCGACGGGCAGGGGCGCGAGGGGAGCCACGACCTCGCCGGCGATGGCGAGCGGCGCGCGCGACGTCGTCAGGATCCGCAGGGCGGGCACGGTCGCGAGCAGGTCCGCGGCGAAGGCGGCGACCTCGGCCACCAGGTGCTCGCAGTTGTCCAGGACGAGCACGGTCGGCCCGTCGGCGAGCGCCCGCACGACCCGGGTGCGCAGGTCGGCCGCGACGGCGTCCCGGAGCGATCTGGTGGAGCGGAACTCGGCGATCCCGAGCAGCGCGCCGAGGGCCGGCACGATGTCGTCAGCCGTGGCGAGCGGCGCGAGCTCGAACACGACGACGCCCTGTGTCGGCGGCAGGCCGGCGGCGACCGCCTGCGCGAGGCGGGTCTTCCCCAGCCCACCCGCACCGAGGATCGTGACCAGCCGTCCGGAGGACAGCAGGTCCGAGACGGCGGTGAGGTCGGCCTCCCTCCCGACCAACGTGTTCGGCGCAGCACGCAGGCCGACGCGGCGGACGCTGCCCGTGGCGGGGCCGGACCGGCGCAGCAACTCGGCGTTGAGGCGGACCAGGTCGGCCGAGGGGTCGGCGCCGAGTTCGTCGGCGAGGCGGTCACGGTGCGCCGCGAAGGCGGCCAGGGCCTCGCTCGTGCGGCCGGCTGCGGCAAGGGCGCGCATCGAACCGGCGACCGCGACCTCGTCGTAGGGGTTGGCGACGGCCTCTGCCGCCCAGAGTGCGGCGGCCTCGTCGGCGTCGCCCTCGTCGAGCAGTGCACCGCCGAGCGCGCGCCGGAGCGTCCGCCGGAGCGCTGCCGCACGGTCTGCGAGTGCCGCGCCCAGGTCGCCGTCGACGTCCGCGCCCGGGTCACCACGCCAGAGGTCGAGGGCCGCACGGACCGCTGCCGGCTCCGTTTCGCCCACCGCATGCTCGGCACGGGCGAGGTCGACGTCCTCGGGGTCGCCGCCCAACGCGTACCCGGTGCTCGTCGACACCACGAGGCCGTCCGCCACGCTCCGGCGCAGTCGGGACACGAGCGTCTGCAGCGCTGCACGGGCACCCCGCGGCCGCGCGTCCGGCCAGAGGTCGTCGATCAGGGACTCGGTGGTCCGGGCGTGGCCGCGCGCGAGCACCAGCGCCGTCAGGAACGCCCGAGCGAGCGCTCCGGGCACGGGCGACTGCCGGCCGTCCGCACCCGTCACCGTGACCGGTCCGAGGACGTTGATTCGGGTCGGGACGGTCACGGTGCGAGTCTACGGAGCGCCGGTGTCACGGCGTCCTCGTGTCAGCCGCGCGGACGGTGGAACGCCGACGGCCCCGTGCGGGTGTCGAGGTTGTCCGTCGCACGGCGCTCGGACTCCACGATGCCGCGGAGCGCCACGAGCGCGGACGCCGTCACCGCGACGTGCGAGGGGTTCTCGCGCGAAGCGTCGAGCGCCTGCTCGAGTCGCTCGATCGCCTTGTCGCCTTCGTCCTCGGGGCACTCCCCGCGGATCATGCACGCGAGCTGACGGAGCGCCTCCGTGAGGGGCTCGGTGAACGCCGGATCCGGACGCCCGATGTTCGCCGACACCGGACCCGACCGGGCGACGAGCTCGGTGAGGTCCGTCGTGTACCAGGCGACCCGTTCGAGCGCGCGGAAGCGTGCCCCGTCCTGCTGGAGCCGGGCCCGTGACCCGCGGAGCGCCCCGCGAGGGTTGATCTTCCGGCTCTCGTGCGCGACGGACACCCGCGCGCGCACGTCGGCGATCGCACGGTCGAGCTTGTCCTGCTGCCGGTTCCAGGCGTCCTCGTCGCGTTTGCCGGTCTCCAGCACGCGCGCGAGCCCCTCGAGGTGCTCGGCCAACACGGCGTTCACCTCGTCGATCCGACGTTCGGCGTCCCAGAAGTGCAGCGGTGGGAACACCAGGAAGTTCACGAGCAGCCCGACGACGACGCCGACGCCCATCTGCACCAGGTACCCGAACGAGTAGCCCTCGGCGTTCGCCCCGCCGACGAGCAGCACGAACAACGCCGCCGTCGAGACCCAGGTGCTGCCCTCGCCGAGCACCCGGAACCCGCCGACGAGCACGCCGACGCCGACAGCCAGGGCCACGGCGAGGATCCCCGGGTCGCCCACGAGCATCGTGAAGCCCGCGACGGCGATGCCGAGCAGGATGCCGACGAGCGTCTGGATGCCGTTGCGCAGCCCCGCGTAGACCGTCGTCTGCATCGCGACGATCGCCCCGAGCGGTGCGTAGTACGGGTAGTCGGACGCGACCCCGGGCACGTGCCTGGCGATGAACCAGGCCAGTGCCGCGGCGCCGGCGGCCTTGGCTGCGTGCAGCAGTCGCGGCTGTGTGCCGGACGTGCGGCTCCACCGCCACGCGCGGCGACCGACGCCCGCGATGTGTTGGAACTCCATGTGGTGACTCTCCCTGTCGGGCGGACACGCTACGGGGCACGCACTGGGAAGGCGACGGTCCTGCGTTCTCCGGACGTCGGGGTGCAGGGGGAGCGCTCTCGAACGCGACGAAGCCCCCGCGACCTGGGTCGCGGGGGCTTCGTCGTGGTGACGCGGGGTCCTACTTGGTGTCGTCGCTCTTCTCGGCGGCGTCGGCCTCGACCTCGGCGGCAGCCTCGGTCTCGGTCTCCGACTCGACCGGCGCGGACTCCTCGGTGGTCTCGGTCTCCTCGACCGGGGCCTCCTCGGTGGTCTCGTCGGCGGCCGGCTCCTCGACCGG
Organism: Curtobacterium sp. PhB172; assembly: GCF_003752545.1. Classification (NCBI taxonomy): domain Bacteria; kingdom Bacillati; phylum Actinomycetota; class Actinomycetes; order Micrococcales; family Microbacteriaceae; genus Curtobacterium; species Curtobacterium sp. PhB172. Next base: position 427,257 of record NZ_RKIF01000005.1, on the reverse strand, counting down.
AGCGGCGGCGGCCGGAGCCGCGGTGCGCTTCACCGGGGCGGGCGTGCCCGCCACCGGCTCGAGGACGAGCTCGATCGACGCCAGCGGGGCGTTGTCGCCCTTGCGGAAGCCGAGCTTCGTGATGCGGGTGTAGCCGCCCTGACGGTCCTCGACCTGCGGGGCGATCTCCGTGAACAGCGTGTGCACGACGGACTTGTCGCGCAGGGTCGCGATGACCCGACGACGAGCGTGCAGGTCGCCGCGCTTCGCGAACGTGATGAGCCGCTCGGCGACCGGACGGAGGCGCTTGGCCTTCGTCTCGGTGGTCGTGATGCGACCGTGCGTGAAGAGGGCGTTGGCGAGGTTGCTCAGGAGCAGGCGCTCGTGAGCGGGACCGCCACCGAGGCGGGGGCCCTTGGTGGGCTTCGGCATGTCAGTTCTCCAGTGGTGAAAGTGGTGCGCGCGGTGTCAGCGCGCTTGCGCGTGAGCGCGAGATCAGTTGTTGGACTCGTCCTCGTCGTACCCGCTGTAGAAGTGGGCGCCGTCGAATCCGGGGACGGTGTCCTTGAGGGACAGGCCGAGCTCGGTGAGCTTGTCCTTGACCTCGTCCACCGACTTCTGACCGAAGTTGCGGATGTTCATGAGCTGCGTCTCCGACAGGGCGACGAGCTCGGACACCGTGTTGATGCCCTCGCGCTTCAGGCAGTTGTAGCTGCGGACCGACAGGTCGAGGTCCTCGATCGGGGTCTGCAGCTCGTTCGACAGGACAGCGTCGACCGGCGCGGGGCCGATCTCGATGCCCTCTGCGGCCGTGTTGAGCTCGCGAGCGAGCCCGAACAGCTCGACCAGCGTGCGACCGGCCGACGCGATGGCGTCGCGCGGCGTGATCGCCGGCTTCGACTCGACGTCGACGACCAGGCGGTCGAAGTCCGTGCGCTCACCGGCACGCGTCGCCTCGACGCGGTAGGTGACCTTGAGGACCGGCGAGTAGATCGAGTCGATCGGGATCTGACCGGCCTCGGAGAACTCGGAACGGTTCTGCGTGGCCGAGACGTAGCCACGGCCGCGCTCGATCGTGAGCTCGAGCTCGAACCGCGCGGTGTCGTTCAGGGTCGCGATGACGAGGTCCGGGTTGTGGATCTCGACGCCGGCCGGAGCGGAGATGTCCGCTGCGGTGACCTGACCGGCACCCTGCTTGCGCAGGTACGCGGTGATCGGCTCGTCGTGCTCGCTGGAGACGACGAGGCTCTTGATGTTGAGGATGATCTCGGTGACGTCTTCCTTCACACCGGGAACGGTGCTGAATTCGTGGAGGACACCGTCGATGCGGATGCTGGTGACAGCCGCGCCGGGGATCGAGGAGAGGAGCGTGCGGCGCAGCGAGTTGCCGAGGGTGTAACCGAAGCCCGGCTCGAGCGGCTCGATGACGAAGCGCGAGCGGTGCTCGGAGATCGACTCCTCGGTCAGGGTGGGGCGCTGTGCAATGAGCACTGTGGGATTCCTTTCGGCGAAGTGTCCGCTATATGACACTTGGCGGTACGACGGGGCCGCGTGGGCCCCGACGGGTCTGTTGAGTTGTGATCACGCGCACCGATGTGCGCGATCGAACGACCAGGAATGGCCGCGGGCCCTGCCCGACCCCGTCAGGGGACGAGCAGGGCGCGGCCGGTTGCTCCTCGCGTCAGACGCGACGACGCTTCGGCGGGCGGCAACCGTTGTGCGCCTGCGGAGTGACGTCGTTGATCGAACCGACCTCGAGGCCAGCGGCCTGGAGCGAACGGATCGCGGTCTCGCGGCCCGAACCCGGACCCTTCACGAAGACGTCGACCTTCTTGACGCCGTGCTCCTGCGCCTGACGCGCAGCGGACTCGGCGGCGAGCTGCGCCGCGAACGGCGTCGACTTGCGCGAACCCTTGAAGCCCACGGCACCCGAGGACGCCCAGCTGAGGACGGCACCCGACGGGTCGGTGATGCTGACGATCGTGTTGTTGAACGTGCTCTTGATGTGGGCCTGGCCCACTGCGACGTTCTTCTTCTCCTTGCGGCGCGGCTTGCGCGCGGCAGTCTTGGGGGTAGCCATCGGGGTCTCCTATCGAGCCTTCTTCTTGCCTGCCACGGTGCGCTTCGGTCCCTTGCGGGTACGCGCGTTGGTCTTGGTGCGCTGACCGCGCACCGGGAGACCACGACGGTGGCGAAGACCCTCGTAGCTACCGATCTCGACCTTGCGACGGATGTCGGCTGCCACCTCGCGGCGGAGGTCACCCTCCACCTTGAAGTTGCCCTCGATGAAGTCACGGAGGGCGACGAGCTGGTCGTCGGTCAGGTCCTTGACGCGGATGTCACCGGAGATACCGGTCTCGGCGAGTGCCTGGACCGCGCGGGTACGGCCGACGCCGTAGATGTACGTGAGTGCGATCTCCACGCGCTTCTCGCGCGGGATGTCGACGCCTGCTAGACGTGCCATGTGATGGCTGCTCCTGTTGTCGATGGAGGTGTGGAGCAGTACCGGTGCCCGGGCCTCCGACCCGAGGTGTCCCCCGGTCGTCGTGCGACCGGGTTCTGGTACTGCGTTGTCGATCTTCAGTTGTGGGTCGTGCTCGAGCAGCCTGCTGTCCGAGGGACAGCGTCGGCGCCGGTCACGCGCCCGGGACTAGCCCTGGCGCTGCTTGTGACGCGGGTTGCTCTTGCAGATCACCATGACGCGGCCCTTGCGGCGGATCACTCGGCAGTGCTCGCACATGGGCTTGACGCTGGGGTTGACCTTCATTGTTCTTTCCTCGTGCTCGCTGGCTTCGTGCGCGGCAGGATTGCCGAGCCGTTCCTTTCCAGCTCGCGGATCACTTGTAGCGGTAGACGATCCGGCCGCGGGTCAGGTCGTACGGGCTCAGCTCCACGATCACGCGGTCCTCGGGGAGGATGCGGATGTAGTGCTGGCGCATCTTCCCGGAGATGTGCGCGAGGACCTTGTGTCCGTTCGTCAGCTCAACGCGGAACATCGCGTTGGGCAGAGCTTCGAGCACCGAGCCTTCGATCTCGATGACGCCGTCTTTCTTGGCCATAGCCTCACTGTCGCTTGGTTGTGGAACAGGTGTGATCCCCGAACCGGTCTGCGGGTCGGTCGCCACACCCGAGAGGGCATGACACACCAAAGATCGATCCTATGTGGTAAACCCGCAATTGCCAAGTGCGCGCTCGGCACGCCCCCTCACCTGGGGCTTCCGGGGGCGTGCCTGAGTGTTCCACAGTGGTTTGACGGCGCGCTCAGGGCCGACGCCCCCGCCCGGACCGTAGCGTTGCTCCGCAGCCACGTCCGCCGCCCAGTACCCCGCGCGGACCACCGAACGGAGACCACGTGCCCGACGCCAGACGACGCCCCTTCGCCGCACACGGCAAGCAGGCCCGCCGTCGCGGCTGGACCACGCTGGTGACCGTCGTGGCCTCGGCGCTGGCCGTCGTGCTCGTGAGCGGGACGAGCGTCGCCGCCATCGCCGGCGCCCAGCTGGCGACCGCGCCGCAGACCGTGCAGCTCAGCACCGACGACCAGAGCACCGCGAAGACCGCCGACATCACGGCCATCAAGGGCGGCGCGAACATCCTGCTCATCGGCAGCGACACCCGCGTCGGCCAGTTCGACTCCGACGAGGACGTCGAGGGCGCCCGCAACGACGTCACGATGCTCATCCACGTCTCGCAGGACCACCAGCAGCTCACCGCGGTCAGCTTCCCCCGCGACCTGATGGTCCCGATCCCCGCGTGCACGAACCCCGCGACCGGCACGACGTACCCCGCGTCGACCTCGGCGATGTTCAACACGGCACTCGGCAACGGCGGCGTCTCGTGCGTCGTCGACACCGTCGAGAACCTCACCGGCCTCAGCATCCCCTACGCCGGTCTCATCACCTTCGACGGCGTGATCGAGATGTCGAACGCCCTGGGCGGCGTCGACGTCTGCGTCGCGGAGCCCATCGATGACACCTTCACCGGCCTGCACCTCACCGCCGGCTCGCACAACCTCGAGGGCTCCGACGCCCTCGCGTTCCTGCGCACCCGCCACGGCGTCGGCGACGGCAGCGATCTGGCCCGGATCAGCTCGCAGCAGGTGTTCCTGTCGGCGCTGCTCCGCAAGGTCACCTCCGACGGCACCCTGTCGAACCCCATCACGCTCTACAAGCTCGCCGGCGCAGCCCTGTCGAACATGACGCTGTCCGACGGCCTGGCCCAGACCCGCACCCTCGTCGGCCTCGCTTCCGCACTGCGCGGCATGAGCACCGCCAACATGCTCTTCGTGCAGTACCCCGTCGCCGACGACCCCGACGACAGCGCGCGGGTGATCGTCGACCAGGAGACCGCCCACACGCTCAACGTGGCGCTGCAGAACGACGTGAAGTCCTCGCTGAGCGACTCGAGCACCGGGCGCGCGTCAGAGGAGTCGCCGACCGCCGGGGGCGCCGCGACGACGGCACCGTCGACCGGCACCACGCCGTCCGACACGTCGTCGTCGGCGTCGAGCGGGGCACCATCGGGCACCTCGTCCTCGGCGAGCTCGTCCGCCACGAGTACGGCGACGTCGACCCCGCTGCCCTCGTCGATCACCGGACAGAGCGCCTCCGAGCAGACCTGCTCCGTCGGCAACTGACCGCGTCGCGAGACGCCGTCGTCCTGGCACGACACCCCCGAACGCACGAGACGCCGCCGAATCCGACGGCGTCTCGGCGTCTTGCCGGCGTCTCCGCACGACGACGGCGTCTCGCGCGGCCGTGGACGTGGGACCGCCAGGCGCGCGCTGCGCGACGGAGCCGCGCCGAGCCTCCCGGTCGGGGTGCACGGCCGGCAGTGGCGTGTCGGACTGGAGGCCCGTCCTACGGGATCGGGACGGGCGTCACGCCCAGCGGGGCCAGGCCCGCAGCGCCGCCGTCGGCGGCCGTCAGGACCCACACGCCGTCGGCGTGCACCGCGACGCTGTGCTCCCAGTGCGCGGCGTCCTTGCCGTCCATCGTGCGGACGGTCCAGTCGTCGTCGTCCGTCGAGCTGTCGATCGTGCCCGCGGTGACCATCGGCTCGATGGCCACCACCAGGCCGGGCTTCACCGCCGGACCGGCACCGCGGACGCGGTAGTTGAAGACCGGCGGGTCCTCGTGCATGGAGCGACCGATGCCGTGCCCCGTGTAGTCCTCGACGATGCCCCAGGCACCGGTCTCGTCGATGGCGTCCTCGACCGCGGAACCGACCTCGTGCAGGTTCTTCGCGTGGGCGAGCGCCGCGATGCCGTGCCAGAGCGATCGCTCCGTGGTGTCGCAGAGGGTCTGGCGCGCTGCGGACACCTCGGCGTCACCACCGGGGACGACCGTGGTGAACGCGCTGTCGCCGTTCCAGCCGTCGACCTCGGCACCGGCGTCCACCGACACGATGTCACCGGGAGCGAGCACGCGGTCACCGGGGATGCCGTGCACGATCTCGTCGTTCACGGACACGCACAGCGTGTGCCGGTAGCCCGGCACGAGCTGGAAGTTCGGGATCCCGCCGCCGTCGCGGATCGTCCGCTCGGCGATCGCGTCGAGCTCACCCGTCGTGATGCCGGGACGGATCGCCGCACGCACTGCGTCGAGCGCCTCAGCGGTCAGCAACCCGGGGCGCACCATGGAGCGGAGCTCGTCCGGCGTCTTGTAGATCGAGGGCTTGCGGAAACGGACCACGCCGGGTCAGACGCCCGCGGTCAGCCCGCGAGCCGACAGCGCGGCCTGGATGCGGTCGCCGACCTCGTCGATCGCGCCGAGGCCGTCGACGTCGAGCACGAGGCCGCGTTCGCCGTAGGCACCGACGATCGGAGCGGTCTGCTCGGTGTAGACCTGCTGGCGACGACGGATCGTCTCCTCGTTGTCGTCGCTGCGGCCCTGCTGCTCGGCGCGCTTGAGCAGCCGGCCGACGAGCTCGTCCTGGTCGGCGACGAGCTGCACGACCGCGTCGATGCCGGTGCCCTGCTCAGCGAGCAGCGCGTCGAGGTACTCGACCTGTCCGACCGTGCGCGGGTACCCGTCGAGCAGGAACCCCTCGGCAGCGTCCGCCTCGTTCAGGCGGGACTTCACGAGCTCGTTCGTCAGGGAGTCCGGCACGTAGTCGCCGGCGTCCATGATCGCCTTGGCCTGCACACCGAGCGGCGTGCCCTCTGCGACGTTCTTGCGGAAGATGTCGCCCGTCGAGACGGCCGGGATCCCGAAGGACTCGGCGATCCGTCCGGCCTGGGTGCCCTTCCCCGCTCCGGGGGGTCCGACGATGATGAGACGTGCGCTCAACGGAGAAGCCCTTCGTAGTGACGCTGCTGCAGCTGCGAGTCGATCTGCTTCACGGTCTCGAGACCGACACCCACGATGATCAGGATGCTCGCGCCACCGAACGGGAAGTTCTGGTTCGCGCCGAACAGCGCCAGTGCTGCCAGCGGGATGAGCGCGATGAAACCGAGGTAGAGCGAGCCGGGCAGCGTCACCCGGGTGAGGACGTAGTCGAGGTACTCGGCGGTCGGACGACCGGCACGGATGCCGGGGATGAACCCGCCGTACTTCTTCATGTTGTCGGCGACCTCTTCGGGGTTGAAGGTGATCGCCACGTAGAAGTACGTGAACCCGACGATGAGCAGGAAGTACAGCACCATGTAGAACAGGTTGTCGCCGGAGACGAGGTTGTTCTCGATCCAGGTGACCCACGCTGCGGGCTCGGAGCCGTCCGAGGGCTTGTTGAACTGCGCGACCAGGGCCGGCAGGTAGAGCAGCGACGACGCGAAGATGACGGGCACGACGCCGGCCATGTTCACCTTGATCGGGATGTACGTGTTGTTGCCGCCGTACGTGCGCCGGCCGACCATGCGCTTGGCGTACTGCACCGGGATCCGCCGCTGTGACTGCTCGACGAACACGACGGCCATCATGATGACCAGTCCGACCAGGATGACGAACAGGAAGAGCTCGAACGACTGCGACTGCTCGATGGCCCAGAGCGCCGACGGGAACTGCGCCGCGATCGACGTGAAGATGAGGAGCGACATGCCGTTGCCGATGCCGCGCTCGGTGACGAGCTCGCCCATCCACATGATGAGGCCGGTACCGGCGGTCAGGGTGACGACCATCAGCATGATCGCGTACCAGCTGTCGTTCGAGATGATCGACGAGCAGGAGGACGACGCGTTCGTTCCGAAGAGGGCACCTGAGCGGGCGACCGTGATCAGGGTGGTGGACTGCAGCACGCCCAGCGCGATCGTGAGGTAGCGCGTGTACTGCGTCAGCTTCGCCTGACCGGACTGGCCCTCCTTGTAGAGGGAGTCGAAGTGCGGGATGACCACGCGCAGGAGCTGCACGATGATCGACGACGTGATGTACGGCATGATGCCGAGCGCGAAGACCGAGAGCTTCAGCAGCGCGCCGCCGGAGAACAGGTTGATCAGGTCGTAGAGACCGCCGGACGACGAGGCGCTGGCGAGACAGCTCTGCACGGCCGCGTAGTCGACGAACGGTGCCGGGATGTACGACCCGAGGCGGAACAGCGCGATGATCGCGAGGGTGAAGCCGATCTTCTTGCGAAGATCAGGGGTGCGCATGATGCGCGCGACCGCTCTGAACACGAGGACTCCGAACTTCTGGGACCGGGGCCGTCGATCGCGGCCGTTCCGGTGTCGGTCGGCAGGGCCGACCAGGCTGGCGGATGCCGGCCACTGTCAAGGAAACCGTAACGGCGGCCCGTGCGCAAACGCACGGGCCGCCGACGGGGGTTACTGGGAGACGGTGCCGCCAGCAGCCACGATCTTCTCGGCGGCGGACGCCGAGACCTTGTCGACCGTGACCGTGATCTTCACGGTGATGTCACCCTGACCGAGAACCTTGACCTTCTCGTTCTTGCGGACGGCGCCCTTGGCGACCAGGCCCGCCACGGTGACGTCGCCACCATCGGGGTAGAGCTCCGAGATCTTGTCCAGGTTCACGACCTGGTACTCGACCCGGAACGGGTTCTTGAACCCGCGGAGCTTCGGGGTGCGCATGTGCAGCGGCATCTGCCCACCCTCGAAGCCGACCCGGACCTGGTAACGGGCCTTCGTGCCCTTGGTACCACGCCCAGCGGTCTTGCCCTTCGAGCCCTCACCGCGACCCACACGGGTGCGGTCCTTCTTGGCGCCCTCTGCGGGGCGGAGGTGGTGCAGCTTCAGCACCTGCACGCGCTCGTTCTTCTCGTCGCTCATGCGTCGACCTCCTCGACCTTCACGAGGTGCGCCACCGTTGCGATGTACCCGCGGTTCTGGGCGTTGTCCTCACGCTCGACCGTACGGCCGATGCGCTTGAGACCCAGGCTGCGGAGCGTGTCGCGCTGGTACTGCTTCTCGCTGATAACGGACTTGATCTGCGTGATCTTCAGCGTCGCCATCACGCACCTGCCTTCTCGGTCGCGGCACGCAGTGCTGCAGCCTCGGCCTGGAGCAGACGAGCCGGGACGACCCGCTCGACGTCGAGGCCACGACGGCTCGCGACGGCGCGGGGCTCCTCGAGCTGCTTCAGAGCCTCGACGGTCGCGTGCACGATGTTGATGGTGTTCGACGAACCGAGCGACTTGCTCAGGACGTCGTGGATGCCCGCGCACTCGAGCACGGCGCGGACGGGACCACCGGCGATGACACCGGTACCCGGGCCGGCCGGACGCAGGAGGACGACGCCAGCAGCGGCTTCACCCTGCACGGGGTGCGGGATGGTGTTGCCGACGCGGGGGACGCGGAAGAAGTTCTTCTTCGCCTCTTCGACACCCTTGGAGATCGCCGTGGGGACCTCCTTGGCCTTGCCGTAGCCGACGCCCACGAGGCCGTTGCCGTCACCGACGACGACGAGCGCCGTGAAGCTGAAGCGACGACCACCCTTGACGACCTTCGACACGCGGTTGATGGTCACCACGCGCTCGAGGAACTGGCTGTCGCCACCGCGGTTGTTGCGGTCGCGGCCCTGCTGACGGTCACGACCGCCACCACGACGGCCACGGTTGTCAGCGGAGTCGCGGTTGTTCGATGCGGAACCGGCAGCGGTCTCGACGGGACGCTCGGCGACGGCAGGTGCCTCCGCCTCCTTGCCCTTCGCGGCGGTGTCGGTGCCCTCAGCGGCTGCCTCGGTGCCCTCAGCAGTTGCCTCGGTGCCCTCAGCGGTGGCCTCGGTGGCCTCCGTGCTCGCCTCGGTGGTCTCGACGGCGTCCGTGGCCTCGACGGCCTCGGTCTTGGCGTCTTCGTTGGTGTTCGCGTTGTCGCTCACAGGTTCAGCCCTCCTTCACGGGCACCATCGGCGATCGCGGCGACGCGACCGGCGTACTTGCTGCCACCGCGGTCGAAGACCACGGCCTCGACGCCAGCCGACTTCGCGCGCTCGGCGAGGAGCTCACCGACGCGACGGGCCTTGGCGGTCTTGTCGCCGTCGAACGAGCGGAGGTCTGCCTCCATCGTCGAGGCGCTTGCGAGGGTGTGACCCTTCGCGTCGTCGATGACCTGCACGAACACGTGACGCGACGAGCGGGTGACGGCGAGACGGGGACGAGCCTCGGTGCCGGTGATCTTCTTGCGGAGACGGTTGTGACGACGCGCCTTGGCGGCCGCCTTGCTCTTGCCTCGTGTCTTGAGGAGTCCCATGATCACTTACCTGACTTTCCGGCCTTGCGGCGCACGTTCTCGCCGGCGTAACGGACACCCTTGCCCTTGTACGGCTCGGGCTTCCGGAGCTTCCGGATGTTCGCCGCCACTTCGCCGACTGCCTGCTTGTCGATGCCGGCGACCGTGACCTTGTTGTTGCCCTCGACCGCGAAGCTGATGCCCGCGGGCGGCTCGACCGTGATCGAGTGGGAGTACCCGAGCGCGAACTCGAGGTTCGAGCCCTTCGCCTGCACGCGGTAACCGGTGCCGACGACCTCGAGGCCCTTGGTGTAGCCCTGGGTCACGCCGATGATGTTGTTGGCGATGAGGGTACGGGTCAGGCCGTGGAGCGAACGCGACTCGCGCTCGTCGTCCGGACGGGTGACGAGAACCTGGTTCTCCTCGACCTTGGCCTGGATGGGCTCCGCGATGACGAGCGCGAGCTCGCCCTTCGGGCCCTTGACCGCCACGCTCTGACCGTCAACGGAGACGGTCACGCCGGCGGGGATGTCGATGGGAAGACGTCCGATTCGTGACATTGTCGATCACCACACGTAGGCGAGGACTTCCCCACCCACGCCCTTCTGCTCGGCTTCGCGGTCGGTCAGCAGGCCGGACGAGGTCGAGAGGATCGCCACGCCGAGGCCACCGAGGACCTGGGGGATCTCCGTCGACTTCGCGTAGACCCGGAGGCCCGGCTTCGACACGCGCTTGATGCCGGCGATCGAACGCTCGCGCTCGGGGCCGTACTTCAGGTCGATGGTGAGGGTCTGCCCGACTCGGGCGTCCTCCACCTTCCACTCGCTGATGTAGCCCTCACGCTTGAGGATGTCGGCGATGTTCTTCTTGAGCTTGGAGCTCGGGAGCGCGACGGCGTCGTGGTGCGCGGAGTTCGCGTTCCGCAATCTGGTCAGCATGTCTGCGACCGGATCGGTCATCGTCATGATGTTCGTCCATTTCTCGCCTGGTTTCGACACCCGTTCCACGAATGCCGACCTGAGCGATCGAGTGATCCCGGGGCGGTTCCCCAGGATCGGTGTGTTCGTGCGTGCGGGCCGGAGGACGTGAATCCTCCGGCCCGCACCGCCCGAAGTAGTTTAGACCGTCTGCTCGTTGGAGCGGAACGGGAAGCCGAGCTGACGGAGCAGCGCGCGTCCCTCGTCGTCCGTCTTCGCGGTGGTGACGACAGTGATGTCGAAGCCGCGGACACGGTCGATGCGGTCCTGGTCGATCTCGTGGAACACGGACTGCTCCGAGAGACCGAACGTGTAGTTGCCGTTCCCGTCGAACTGCTTGTCGCTGAGACCGCGGAAGTCGCGGATGCGGGGCAGTGCGAGGGAGATCAGGCGGTCGAGGAACTCCCAGGCGCGGTCACCACGGAGGGTGACGTGCGCACCGATCGCCTGACCCTCGCGCAGCTTGAACTGCGCGATGGACTTGCGAGCGATGTTGACCTGGGGCTTCTGACCCGTGATCGCCGTGAGGTCCTTGATGGCCCCTTCGATGATCTTCGAGTCGCGAGCGGCCTCGCCGACACCGGTGTTCACGACGACCTTGACCAGGCCGGGGACCTGGTTGACGTTCGCGTAGCCGAACTGCTCGGTGAGCGTGGCCTTGATCTCGTCCTTGTACTTCTGCTTGAGGCGCGGCTGGGCCTTGGGGGCCTCAGTCGTTGCAGTCGTGTCAGTCATCAGAGCGTTTCACCTGACTTCTTGGCGTAGCGGACACGGACGGTCTTCTTGACCCCGCCCTTCTCCACCTCTTCGGTACGGAAGCCGACGCGGGTCGGCTTCTTCGTCTTCGGGTCGACGAGGGCGACGTTGGACACGTGGATCGAGGCTTCGTGCTTCTCGATGCCACCCGTCTTCGAGCCGCGCTGGGTCTGGCCGACGCGGACGTGCTTCGTGACGAAGTTCACGCCCTCGACGACGACGCGCTGCTTGTCCTTGAGGACCTCGATGACCTTGCCCTGCTTGCCACGGTCGCCGCCACGCTCCTGCGTCGCGCCCGTGATGACCTGGACGAGGTCACCCTTCTTGATGTTCGCCATGGCTTACAGCACCTCCGGCGCGAGCGAGATGATCTTCATGAACTTCTTGTCACGGAGCTCGCGACCGACCGGACCGAAGATGCGCGTACCGCGCGGGTCGCCGTCGGCCTTGAGGATCACTGCCGCGTTCTCGTCGAACTTGATGTAGGAGCCGTCCTGACGACGGGTCTCCTTCTTGGTGCGAACGATGACCGCCTTGACGACGTCACCCTTCTTCACGTTGCCGCCGGGGATGGCGTCCTTCACCGTGGCGACGATGACGTCACCGAGACCGGCGTAGCGACGACCCGAACCACCGAGCACGCGGATGGTCAAGATCTCCTTGGCACCCGTGTTGTCGGCGATCTTCAGGCGGGATTCCTGCTGAATCACTGCTGTCTCCTATTCCGAAGCAGGCCGAGGCCTACTTGGCCTTCTCGAGGATCTCGACCAGGCGCCAGCGCTTGGAAGCGCTGAGGGGACGGGTCTCGCTGATCACGACGAGGTCGCCGACACCAGCGGTGCCGAGCTCGTCGTGGGCCTTCACCTTGGACGTGCGACGGATGATCTTGCCGTAGAGCGCGTGCTTCACGCGGTCCTCGACCTCGACCACGATGGTCTTGTCCATCTTGTCGCTGGTCACGTAGCCGCGACGCGTCTTGCGGTAGCCGCGAGTGAGGGCGGCGGAGGTCTTCTCTTCGTTCGCCATTACTTCTCCTCGGCGGTCTCGGCCTCGGTCGACTCAGCCGGCTTGTCAGCCTTCTTCGTCGTCTTCTTGGCCTTGGTGGCGGTCTCGACGGGCGCGGGAGTGGCACGGATGCCGAGCTCGCGCTCGCGGAGGACGGTGTAGATGCGAGCGATGTCGCGCTTGACGGCACGGAGACGACCGTGGCTCTCCAGCTGGCCGGTGGCCGACTGGAAGCGGAGGTTGAAGAGTTCCTCCTTGGCCTTCTTCAGCTCGTCAGCGAGACGCTCGTTCTCGAACGTGTCGAGCTCCGTCGGACGGAGCTCCTTGGAACCGATCGCCATTATGCGTCGCCCTCCTCGCGCTTGATGATGCGTGCCTTGAGGGGCAGCTTGTGGATTGCACGGGTCAGCGCCTCACGGGCGATGTCCTCGGTGACGCCGGAGAGCTCGAAGAGCACACGACCCGGCTTGACGTTGGCGACCCACCACTCGGGCGAGCCCTTACCGGAACCCATGCGGGTCTCAGCCGGCTTCTTCGTGAGCGGACGGTCCGGGTAGATGTTGATCCAGACCTTGCCGCCACGCTTGATGTGACGCGTCATGGCGATACGAGCGGACTCGATCTGACGGTTGGTCACGTACGCCGGGGTGAGGGCCTGGATGCCGTAGTCGCCGAAGCTGACCTTGGTACCACCGGTTGCCTGACCCGAACGCTTCGGGTGGTGCTGCTTACGGTGCTTGACTCGACGGGGAATAAGCATGGTTACGCCTCAACTCCTGCGCCGGCCGGCGCGTCCTGCGGGGCCTGCTGCGGGCGGCGGTCACCGCGGTCGCCGCCACGACGGTCGCCGCCACGGTCGCCACGCTCACCGCGCGGGCCGCCACGACGCTCGGGGCGCGACGAACGCTGGTTCGCCTGCTCGCGAGCGAGCTCCTTGTTCGTGATGTCGCCCTTGTAGATCCAGACCTTCACGCCGATGCGGCCGAACGTGGTCCGGGCCTCGTAGAAGCCGTAGTCGATGTTCGCGCGGAGGGTGTGCAGCGGCACACGGCCTTCGCGGTAGAACTCCGAACGGGACATCTCGGCGCCGCCGAGACGGCCCGACACCTGGATGCGGACACCCTTGGCGCCGGCGCGCTGTGCACCCTGCAGGCCCTTGCGCATGGCGCGACGGAACGCGACACGAGCGGAGAGCTGCTCGGCGATGCCCTGCGCGACGAGCTGGGCCTCGGTCTCGGGGTTCTTGACCTCGAGGATGTTCAGCTGGATCTGCTTCTTGGTGAGCTTCTCGAGCTCACCGCGAACGCGCTCCGCCTCGGCGCCGCGGCGGCCGATGACGATGCCCGGACGCGCCGTGTGGATGTCCACGCGGACACGGTCACGGGTGCGCTCGAGCTCGATGCGAGCAACACCGGCGCGGTCGAGGGTCTTCTTCAGGTACTCGCGCACCTTGATGTCCTCGGCCACGTAGTCGGCGTAGCGCTGACCGGCCTTCTTGCTGTCGGTGAACCAGTGCGAGACGTGGTCCGTCGTGATCCCGAGACGGAAGCCGTACGGGTTGACCTTCTGGCCCATTAGTTGCTCGCCTTCTTGCTCGTCGCGGCAGCCTCGGCCTCTTCCGGCGTCGCGAGGACGACCGTGATGTGGCTGGTGCGCTTGTTGATGCGGAAGGCCCGGCCCTGGGCGCGCGGCTGGAACCGCTTCAGGGTCGTTCCCTCGTCGACGAAGACACGGCTCACGTAGAGGTCGCGCTCGTCGAGGAAGCTGTTCGTCGAGTCAGCCTTCACCCGGGCGTTCGCGATCGCCGAGGCGACCAGCTTGTACACGGGCTCCGAAGCGCCCTGCGGGGCGAACTTCAGGATGGCGAGCGCCTCGTGGGCCTGCTTGCCGCGGATCAGCTCGATGACGCGACGGGCCTTCTGAGGCGTGACGCGGATGTGTCGCACGCGTGCGATCGACTCCACCATTTCGTTCCTCCTCTGCGTCCCCGCGTTAGCGGCGACGGCCCTTCTTGTCGTCCTTCACGTGACCACGGAAGGTGCGGGTCGGCGCGAACTCGCCGAGCTTGTGACCGACCATCGACTCGGTGACGAACACCGGGATGTGCTTGCGGCCGTCGTGCACCGCGATGGTGTGACCGAGCATGTTCGGGACGATCATCGACCGTCGCGACCAGGTACGGATCACGTTCTTGGTGTTGGCCTCGTTCTGCGTGACGACCTTGCGGAGCAGGTGCTCGTCGACGAAGGGGCCCTTCTTCAGACTGCGTGGCATCTTCTGAACTCCTACTTGCGCTTCTTGCCGGCGTTACGGCGACGGACGATGAGCTTGTCGCTCGGCTTGTTCGGCTTGCGCGTGCGACCCTCGGCCTGACCCCAGGGGCTGACCGGGTGACGACCACCGGAGGTCTTGCCCTCGCCACCACCGTGGGGGTGGTCGACCGGGTTCATCGCGACACCACGCACGGTCGGGCGGACGCCCTTCCAGCGCATGCGGCCGGCCTTGCCCCAGTTGATGTTCGACTGCTCGGCGTTGCCGACCTCGCCGATCGTGGCACGGCAGCGTGCGTCGACGTTGCGGACCTCGCCCGACGGCAGACGGAGCTGCGCGTAGGGGCCGTCCTTGGCGACGAGACGCACCGAGGCGCCAGCCGAGCGGGCCATCTTCGCGCCGCCACCGGGGCGGAGCTCGATGGCGTGCACGACGGTACCCACGGGGATGTTGCGCAGCGGCAGGTTGTTACCGGGCTTGATGTCGGCGCCGGGGCCCTGCTCGATGACGTCGCCCTGCTTGAGCTTGTTCGGCGCGATGATGTACCGCTTCGTGCCGTCCACGTAGTGCAGGAGCGCGATGCGCGCAGTGCGGTTGGGGTCGTACTCGATGTGAGCGACCTTGGCGTCCACGCCGTCCTTGTCGGAGCGACGGAAGTCGATCACGCGGTACTGGCGCTTGTGGCCACCACCGATGTGACGCGTGGTGATGCGGCCGGAGCTGTTGCGACCACCGGTCTTCGGCAGCGGACGAAGCAGGGACTTCTCCGGAGTCGAACGGGTGATCTCAGCGAAGTCGGCGACCGACGAGCCGCGACGACCGGGGGTCGTCGGCTTGTAGTTACGAATAGCCATGATTTATCCCTCTGGTCCTCAGCCGACAGCCGTGAAGATGTCGATCGAACCGGACTTGAGCGTCACGATGGCGCGCTTGGTGTCCTTGCGCTTGCCGAGACCGAACTTGGTGCGACGGGTCTTGCCCGGGCGGTTCAGCGTGTTGATGCTCGCGACCTTGACTTCGAAGATCTTCTCGATGGCGAGCTTGATCTCGGTCTTGTTCGAACGGGGGTCCACGATGAACGTGTACTTGCCCTGGTCGATGAGCGCGTAGCTCTTCTCCGAGACGACCGGCGAGATGATGACGTCGCGCGGGTCCTTGTTGAAGCCGCTCATGCGGTGATCTCCTTCGCGGTCTTCGACGCGATGAAGGCGTCGAGGGCGCTCTTGCTGAAGACGACGGCGTCCGACTTGAGGACGTCGTAGGCGTTCAGCTGGCCGTACGAGAGCGCGTGGACGTTCGGCAGGTTGCGGATCGACTTGAGCGTCAGCTCGTCGTTCGACTCGAGCACGATCAGCACGTGCTTGACGGGCGCGACCTTCTCGAGGAGCGTGCGAGCGACCTTGGTCGACGGCACATCGGCCTCGACGAAGCCGTCGACAGCCGAGATGCGGCCACCGCGGGCGCGGTCCGAGAGCGAGCCGAGCAGCGCTGCGGCGATCATCTTCTTGGGGGTGCGCTGCGAGTAGTCGCGGGGGGTCGGTCCGTGGACGACGCCACCACCGGTGTGCTCGGGAGCACGGACGGAACCCTGACGGGCGCGGCCGGTGCCCTTCTGCTTGAACGGCTTGCGACCGGCACCGCGGACTTCGCCGCGGTTCTTGGTCTTGTGGGTGCCCTGACGCGCGGCTGCGAGCTGCGCGGTGACGACCTGGTGGATCAGCGGGACGTTGGTCTCGACGTCGAAGAGAGCTGCGGGCAGCTCGACGGTGCCGGACTTGACACCCGATGCGTCGAGGACGTCGATCGTGGTTGCGGTCGTGGTGGCCATGATCACTTACCCTTCACGGCGGTGCGGACGAAGACGGAGCGGCCACGAGCACCGGGGACGGCGCCCTTGACGAGCAGCAGACCCTTCTCGGCGTCGACGGCGTGCACCGTGAGGTTGAGGACGGTCACGCGGTCGCCACCCATACGACCGGCCATGCGCATGCCCTTGAAGACACGCGACGGGGTCGAGGAAGCACCGATCGAGCCGGGCTTGCGGTGGTTGCGGTGTGCACCGTGCGAGGCGCCGACGCCGTGGAAGCCGTGGCGCTTCATGACACCGGCGAAGCCCTTGCCCTTGGAGGTACCGACGACGTCGACCTTCTGGCCCGCCGTGAACGTGCCGTCCACGGTGAGCTCCTGGCCGAGCGTGTACTCAGCGGAGTCGTTGGTCCGGATCTCGGTGAGGGTGCGACGCGGGGTCACGCCAGCGGCCTCGAAGTGGCCAGCGGCCGGCTTGTTGACCTTGCGCGGGTCGATGGCACCGGCGGCGATCTGGATCGCCTCGTAGCCGTCGCGCTCAGCGTTGCGGATCTGGGTGACCACGTTCGGGCCGACCTCGATCACGGTGACGGGGATGAACTTGTTGTTCTCGTCCCACACCTGGGTCATCCCGAGCTTCTTGCCGAGGAGGCCCTTGACGGTCTTGGTTGAGTTCGCCATTGGTCAGCCCCCTTACAGCTTGATCTCGATGTTGACGTCTGCCGGCAGGTCGAGTCGCATGAGCGAGTCAACGGCCTTCGGCGTCGGGTCGACGATGTCGATGACCCGCTTGTGCGTGCGCTTCTCGAAGTGCTCGCGCGAGTCCTTGTACTTGTGAGGGGAACGGATCACTGCGATCACGTTCTTCTCGGTGGGGAGTGGCACCGGGCCGACCACGGTTGCACCGGCACGGGTCACCGTGTCGACGATCTTCCGGGCCGACGTGTCGATGACCTCGTGGTCATACGACTTGAGCCGGATGCGGATCTTCTGTCCCGCCATGTGTCTCTTGTCCTCTCTCTGCGCCGCGCACCCGCAGGCCGCCTGACGCCGCTCGGCTCCGCATTGCTGCAGACCGTGCTGTTTTCCTGAACCAACCGGCCGCATCCGCTGGGGATGACCGCTGTTCACCTGTCAACCGCGCGGGCGACCTTGGCCGTCCAGCGTGGGCAATCGACTTCCTCGCACTCCGGGCGCAACAGTGTCGCGTCCGTCATGACCTCGGGGAGTCGTGTTCTGCTGCCTGCGGCCCAACCCAGCCCTGCTGAACAGGGGGGTTGTGCACTGCCAGAGCAGTGATCCTGCGGACTCGCACCCGCGGGGAATTCGGAACCGGACAAGTCTCGCATGTCCCGAGCCCACGTGCAACCCGGGCGTGTCGCGATGTGCCGGGCGTGTCGACACCGGCTCGCTTCCCCGGATCCACGCGGATCGGACGGCCTGGAGGCACGGGTCGCCGCCGCAACGCGGAGCGCCCTCCGGACATGGTCCGGAGGGCGCTCGTGGAGACGTCTACTCGGCCGTCACCGGAGGGACGAACCACGGCGGGAAGACCGCCACGCGCGGCGCGTGGCCGCCGTGGTCGGCGAGCACCGCACGGACCGTCTGACGGGCCTTGTCGTTCGGGACACCGATCACCGCGACGGACGAGAACGGCACGCTCGGCCCCGCGAGGAGCTCGAGTCCGAGCATCTCGGGGTCGGAGAAGTCGGTGCGGCGGATCAGGTTCGTCCCGGCGTCGGGGCCGACGGCGAACCGGACGTCGTCGGCGTCGGCGTCCTGGTCGGCGACGACCACCGAGTCACCGAACGCCGAGACCGGGACGACGAGCACGACGTAGTCCACCGCGCGCGTGCGTCGGGCAGCGTCGGACCACCGCTCCCCGACGGCGCCGGTGCGGAGTTCGTCCCACCGGACGGCATCCGGCGACAGGGTGAACGGCACGTGGCTCGCGATGGTGCTGCCGTCGGGCGCCTCGGCCTCGGCGCGTGCGGCTCGGGTCTCGGGGCTGCTGACGTCGACGGCGGGCTCCGCCTGGTCGGCCGCCAGGATGGCGCCGGACCCGACGATGCCGTCGAGGTTGTCGATGTGGGTCACGTGGTGCGCACGCAGCGACGCGAACACACGAGCCTCGGGCAGGTCGGCCGACGACGACCGGAGCGACGTCGGTGAACGCAGCGACGTCCCGGGGCCGGAGGCCGGCGGGTCGACGCGCAGGTTGGTGGTGATGCGGGTCCGCCGTGGCGCCGGAGCGGCTGGGATCGCCGACTCCTCACGCTGCCGGGGCGCGCAGATGTCGCAGAGCTCGGTGGGGAAACCGTGGATGCACTCGTCAGTCACGACTGTTGTGGGTCCTTCCGTGCCGTGTGGGGTGGTCCGGCACGTCGACCAACGCTACGTCATCCGGACGCTCCCGGGGTCATTGTCGGTAGAGCAGTGCCCGTACCTCGGACTCGGCGGCGTGGATCCGGGCCGGATCGATGGTCTCGCCGTGCTCGTAGGCATCGAGCAGCCGCGGGTCGATGTAGCTCTGCCGGCACACCGTCGGGGTGTTGCCGAGCTCGTCGCTCGCGGCCTTCACGGCATGGGACACCGCACGCTTCCGCTTCGCCTGCGAGGACAGCGGACCGGTCTGCGCCAGGTCGACGGCGGCGGCCACCGTGCCGTGCAGGGTACGGAAGTCCTTCGCCGTGAAGTCGTCACCCGCACGCTCCTTGACGTAGGCGTTGATGTCCTCGGCTGACAGCGGCTCCCACTCGTCACCGCGGCGTTCGCGGAACGACAGCAGTCGAGCGTTCGGCCCGCGGCGCTTCATGCCGGCGATCACGGTCGCGAGGTCCGCGTCGTGGATCGACGACGACCACTCCTGCCCGCTCTTGCCGGGGAAGTCGAGCTCGATGTCGTCACCGGAGACGTGGGCGTGCGCGCACAGCAGGGTCGACAGTCCGCGGCTGCCGTGCTCGCTGGCGTACCGCTCCGAACCGACCCGCAGCGATCCCTGGTCGAGCATCCGGAACGCTGCGGCCAGCGCTCGGCGGCGATCGGGTTCCGGTCGTCGGAGGTCCTGCGTGACCCCGCGCCGTGCGACCGGCAGGGACTCGGCGAGGGCGAGCGCCCGGTCGTACTTGATCCGGTCCATCCGTTCGCGCCACGACGGGTGGTACATGTACTGGCGGCGTCCGGCTCCGTCGATGCCGGTCGCGAGGACGTGCCCGTTCTCGTACGGCGAGATCCAGACGTCGTCCCACGCTGGCGGGATGACGAGGTCCTCGAGCCGCTGACGCACTGCAGCATCGGTGACGGTCGCACCGTCGGGGTCGCGGTACGAGAAGCCGCGGCCGCTCCGGACACGGTGGTAGCCACGACCGGAGGTCGTGGAACGGCGCAGACGAGTCACCCGGCCGAGCCAACTCCCCGGTGCCTGGGACGCCGTACGGGGCGGACGGACGCCGTCGTGGCGGGCGTACCCCGGGCCTCCCGTCCGCCGCCCGCCAGGGCCGTGAGCGGCCGACAGTGGCTCCGAGCGCTGCCATGTCGACCGGTGCAACGACACAGCGGGGCCGAGCCCGAAGGCTCGACCCCGCTGAAGCAGGTAACCGGAGTTACTTGAGGATCTTCTCGACCGTACCGGCGCCGACCGTACGACCACCCTCACGGATGGCGAAACGGAGGCCCTCTTCCATGGCGATCGGCTGGATCAGCTCGACGGTCATGGCGACGGTGTCACCGGGCATGACCATCTCGGTGCCCTCGGGCAGCGTGATGACGCCGGTGACGTCCGTGGTGCGGAAGTAGAACTGCGGACGGTAGTTCGCGTAGAACGGGTTGTGACGCCCGCCCTCTTCCTTGGTCAGGATGTAGGAGTTCGCCTGGAACTCGGTGTGCGGCGTGACCGAACCCGGCTTCACGACGACCTGGCCGCGCTCCACGTCCTCGCGCTTGAGGCCACGGATGAGCAGACCGGTGTTGTCACCGGCGACCGCCTGGTCGAGCAGCTTGCGGAACATCTCGATGCCCGTGACCGTGGTCTTCTGCGTCGCGCGGATGCCGACGATCTCGACCTCGGCGTTCAGGTTGAGCGTTCCACGCTCGACACGACCGGTGACGACC
Organism: Curtobacterium sp. PhB172; assembly: GCF_003752545.1. Taxonomy (NCBI): domain Bacteria; kingdom Bacillati; phylum Actinomycetota; class Actinomycetes; order Micrococcales; family Microbacteriaceae; genus Curtobacterium; species Curtobacterium sp. PhB172. The sequence continues at coordinate 406,734 of NZ_RKIF01000005.1, read as the reverse complement.
GTTCCACGACCGGTGATCGTGAAGACGTCCTCGATCGGCATCAGGAAGGGCTGGTCGGTGGCGCGCACCGGGTCCGGCACGTGCTCGTCGACCTGGGCCATGAGCTCCTGGACCGACTTGACCCACTTCTCGTCGCCCTCGAGCGCCTTGAGCGCCGAGACCTGCACGACGGGGGCGTCCTCGTCGAACTGCTGCGAGCCGAGGAGCTCGCGGACCTCGAGCTCGACGAGCTCCAGGATCTCCTCGTCGTCCACCATGTCGGACTTGTTCAGCGCGACGACGATGTAGGGGACGCCGACCTGGCGGGCGAGCAGCACGTGCTCACGCGTCTGGGGCATCGGGCCGTCGGTGGCGGCGACCACGAGGATCGCGCCGTCCATCTGCGCCGCACCCGTGATCATGTTCTTCACGTAGTCGGCGTGACCGGGGGCGTCGACGTGCGCGTAGTGACGCTTCTCGGTCTGGTACTCGACGTGCGAGATGTTGATCGTGATGCCGCGCTGGCGCTCCTCGGGAGCGTTGTCGATCTGCGCGAAGTCACGGGCCTCGTTGAGGTCCGGGTACTGGTCGTGCAGAACCTTGGTGATCGCCGCCGTGAGCGTGGTCTTGCCGTGGTCGACGTGACCGATGGTTCCGATGTTGACGTGCGGCTTGGTGCGCTCGAACTTGGCCTTGGCCACTGTGGGTCCTCCTCAGGACTCGGAAGCGTCATCCCCGGCCGGCCCTGGATGGGCTCGCGACCGTTGATGCGCGGTGTGTGTCTGTACTTTACTTGGTGGCGAGGGGCCCGTCGCCGGGCACCCCCGCCTGTGGAGAAGCGCTGAGCGCTACTCCCCCGCGTTCTTCGCGATGATCTCCTCGGCGACCTTGGCCGGGACCTGGCTGTAGGTCTCGAAGGTCATCGAGTAGACCGCACGACCAGAGGTCTTCGACCGCAGGTCGCCGACGTAGCCGAACATCTCGGACAGCGGCACGCTCGCGCGGACCACCTTGACGCCCGAGGCGTCCTCCATCGAGGCGATCTGGCCACGACGGGAGTTCAGGTCACCGATGACGTCGCCCATGTACTCCTCAGGAGTACGGACCTCGACGGCCATGATCGGCTCGAGGATCGCGGGACCGGCCTTGCGGGCCGCTTCCTTGTAGGCGATGGAACCGGCGATCTTGAACGCCATCTCGGACGAGTCGACGTCGTGCGCCGCGCCGTCCTTGAGGATGGCCTTCACGCCGACGGTCGGGTAGCCCGCGAGGATGCCGACCTGCATGGCGTCCTGGATACCGGCGTCGACCGAGGGGATGTACTCGCGCGGGACACGGCCACCGGAGGTCGCGTTGACGAACTCGTAGACCTTCTCGCTCGTGACCTCCATCGGCTCGAGCGCGATCTGCACCTTCGCGAACTGGCCGGAACCACCGGTCTGCTTCTTGTGGGTGTAGTCGTAGCGCTCGACGATCTTCGTGAGGGTCTCGCGGTAGGCCACCTGGGGCTTGCCGACGCTCGCCTCGACGTGGAACTCGCGCTTCATGCGGTCGACGAGGATGTCGAGGTGGAGCTCGCCCATGCCCTTGATCGTCGTCTGACCGGTCTCGGCGTTGAGCTCGACGCGGAACGTCGGGTCCTCTTCGGCGAGCTTCTGGATGGCCGTGGAGAGCTTCTCCTGGTCAGCCTTCGTGTTCGGCTCGATCGCGACCTCGATGACCGGCTCCGGGAACGTCATCGACTCGAGGACGACCTGGTTGGTCGGGTCACACAGGGTGTCACCGGTGGTGGTGTCCTTGAGGCCGATGACCGCGTAGATGTGGCCAGCGGTCACGTTGGCGACCGGGTTCTCCTTGTTGGAGTGCATCTGGAAGATCTTCCCGATGCGCTCCTTCTTGCCCTTGGTCGAGTTGATGACCTGTGCGCCGGACTCGATCGAGCCGGAGTACACGCGGACGTAGGTGAGGCGACCGAAGAAGGGGTGCACCGCGACCTTGAACGCGAGAGCCGAGAACGGCTCCGACGCGTCGGGCTTGCGGATGATCTCCTTCTCCTCGTCCTTGACGTCGTGGCCGATCATCGGCGGCACGTCGAGCGGGGACGGGAGGTAGTCGATGACGGCGTCGAGCATCGGCTGGACACCGCGGTTCTTGAACGCGGAACCGCACAGCACCGGGTAGAGCGTGCTGCTCACGGTGAGGGCGCGGATCGCGGCCTTGATCTCGTCGACCGAGAAGTCGGTGTCGCCCTCGAGGTAACGCTCCATGAGGACGTCGTCCGCCTCGGCCACGCGCTCGATGAGCTTCTCGCGGTACTCGGCGGCGCGGTCCTGCAGGTCAGCCGGGATCTCTTCGATCTCGTACTTCGCACCCATCGCGACGTCACCCTTGGCGTCGCCGCGCCAGGTGAGTGCACGCATCTGGACGAGGTCGACGACGCCTTCGAACGAGCTCTCCGAACCGATCGGCAGCTGGAGCACGAGGGGCTCCGCACCGAGGCGGTTGATGATCGTGTCGACGGTGTAGTAGAAGTCCGCGCCGAGCTTGTCCATCTTGTTGACGAAGCAGATGCGCGGGACGTTGTACTTGTCCGCCTGACGCCACACGGTCTCGGACTGGGGCTCGACGCCCTCCTTGCCGTCGAAGACGGCGACCGCACCGTCGAGGACGCGGAGCGAACGCTCCACCTCGACCGTGAAGTCCACGTGACCGGGGGTGTCGATGATGTTGATCTGGTTGTTGTCCCAGAAGCAGGTCGTCGCGGCCGACGTGATCGTGATGCCGCGCTCCTGCTCCTGCGCCATCCAGTCCATCGTGGCAGCGCCGTCGTGGACCTCACCGATCTTGTGCGTGATGCCCGTGTAGAACAGGATGCGCTCGGTCGTCGTGGTCTTGCCGGCATCGATGTGCGCCATGATGCCGATGTTGCGGACCTTGTTCAGGTCGGTGAGCACGTCCTGTGCCACAGGGTTCCTCCGGAAGAGTTGTAGGAGAGGTTGGCGGCCGTCCGGGCGCCGGGGTTCTTGACCACCGGTGCCCGGACGGTGCCGGGACTACCAGCGGTAGTGGGCGAAGGCCTTGTTCGACTCGGCCATCTTGTGCGTGTCCTCGCGGCGCTTGACCGCGGCACCGAGACCGTTCGACGCGTCGAGGATCTCGTTCATGAGACGCTCGGTCATCGTCTTCTCGCGACGGGCCTTGGCGTACGAGGTCAGCCAGCGGAGCGCGAGGGTGTTCGCGCGGTGCGGCTTGACCTCGACCGGGACCTGGTAGGTCGAGCCACCGACACGGCGGCTGCGGACCTCGAGGGTCGGACGGACGTTGTCGAGCGCCTTCTTGAGCGTGACGACAGCATCCTGCTGGTTCTTGGCAGTGACGCCCTCGAGTGCACCGTAGACGATGCGCTCGGCGAGGCCCTTCTTGCCGTCGAGCAGGATCTTGTTGACGAGCTGGCTGACGATCGGCGCACCGTAGACCGGGTCGGCGACGACGGGACGCTTGGGAGCGGGACCCTTACGAGGCATCTAACTCAACCCTTCTTCGCGCCGTAGCGGCTACGAGCCTGCTTACGGTTCTTCACGGCCTGGGTGTCCAGGGCGCCACGGATGATCTTGTACCGCACACCGGGGAGGTCCTTCACACGACCGCCACGGACGAGCACCATCGAGTGCTCCTGGAGGTTGTGGCCCTCACCGGGGATGTACGCCGTGACCTCGGTGCCGTTCGAGAGCTTCACACGAGCGACCTTGCGCAGTGCGGAGTTCGGCTTCTTCGGGGTGGTGGTGTAGACGCGGGTGCACACACCACGCTGCTGGGGGTTCGCCTTCAGGGCGGGCGCCTTGGTCTTGGTGACCTTCGGCGTACGACCCTTGCGAACCAGCTGCTGAATAGTAGGCAACTGTTCTCCTGGTTCTTCGCTCGTGCTCTCTGGCCGGCGCGATCCGCCGGCTTCCTCGTCCCACGCTGATGACCGCCTGACGGCGGAGGAACCTGCGGGGGGACGGAGTGGTCCGACTGGGCGATCTCGCTCGCCGGACTTTTCGGGCGCGCCCGAGGGCGCACACCCAGAAGAGACTACCCGCGTAACGGGACGAAATCAATCCGGGCCGGCACCACGCCGGACACCGTCATGAGCCGGTGTCCGAGGACCCGTTGCCGACCGCCGACCGGAACGTCGCACCCGAGCTCGAGAACCCCGTGATGTACCCGCTCGCGTTGACGTTGAGCGGTCCGGCCGTAGCCGTCCCGGTACCGCCCGCGCCGGCGATGTCCGCCGTGAAGGTGGCACGGCCGAAGGTGGTGGTGGAGACGAGCCAGCCGTTCGTGGTCCAGCTGCCGACGGCGACGGTGGGCCGCGACTCGAGCGTCCACTTCTCGTTCGTGTAGGTGTACGCGGGGTTCTCGCCGTACGCGTAGAAGCTGCACCCGGCCGGCGCGGCGTCGTTCGAGGCGATGCAGCCGTCCACCCAGGCGTCCACGGCTCGCTTCGCCGCCTGCTCCCCCGCGTCCGTGAGCGTCGCGGTCATCTGCACGGGCGTCGAGGCGCTGCCACCGAACCCGCCCACGACGGCGCTGCCACCCGTGGCCTTCGTCCACTTGCCGCCGTCGTACGTGACCGCGTAGGTGCCGGGAAGGGCGCGGAGACCGACCGTGCCGTCCTTCGGGGTCTTCGTCGACGTGCCCGCGACCTGCACCGAGGCGCCGGACGGACCCCGGACGCTGACGTCGACGCTGCCGAGCTCCGGCGCCTGCAGCTCCCAGACCGGGAACACGCCCCAGTCGGTGCCGGTCTTGTCGAGCGTGAAGGTCGCCGCGACGTCACGGCCGGCCTGGCGCAGGTACGCGCGGACGGTGGCGGTGTCGCCGTCCGTGCGCGTCGCGGCCACCCGGTAGCCGGTGACCTTCGCGGTCGCCTTCGCGTACGCGGCGTCGGTGAGGAGCACGTCGGCCTTCGTCCGGTCGATGCCCGCTGCGTCGAGGGCATCGGCGACCTTGCCCGCGGTCAGGTCGTCGAGGAACGCCCGCACCGGTCGGTCGGCCGAGTGGGTGGCGGAGCCGACGGAGTACCCGACGACACCGGCGACGAGCAGCAGCACGACGGCGGTGCCGCCGGCGATGATCCCGATGAGCTGGCCTCGGCGGAGCTTCCGGCGCGGAGCGCGCGACACGGTCGGGGTGTACTGCGCGCCGTGCGCGGTCGTCCCGGCCTGCGCGTTCTGCGCGGTCGCTGGCGTTCCTTGCGTCCCACGGATCGACGCCACCGACGGCACGGCTCCCCAGCCGTCCTGCTGGTCCGGATCCGGCGTGTGCTGGTCGCTCATCGTTCCCCCGTTGCGTGTGCGTCGTGCCCGGGAAGACTACCGCCCGACGGTGTCGTCCCCCGCGGCGGTGGTCTCCTGCCGCTGCCCGGCAGCGGGCGTCCGGTCCGTCGTCCGGGCCTGGTGCCGGGCCACGGAGATCCCGCCGATCACCGACAGGAGCGCGACCACGACGGACCCGACCACGAACGGCCCGAGTGCGTAGCCGGCCGGGAAGACGAGGAGCTCGGTCAGGTCGCGGCGGATCGCCGCGTACCCGACGGCGCCGACGCCGAGCATCACCAGGTAGGCGGTCGCGGCGGCGACCAGGCCGGTGACACCGGGGTTGCCCTCTCGCGCGCCGACCGCGGTCGCGAGGAACACCACCACGGCGGGGCCGATCACCATGGCCGGGCCGAGGTACGGGGTCGCGTCCGGCTGCGCGATCGCCTCGACGTCGGCGAGGAGCGCTTCGAACCCCGCGACGGCGACGACGAGCGCGATGAAGAGGACGGACGTCATCGTCGCGATCAACCACCGGGACATGAGGTGATCGTATCGCCGACGGGACGGTCAGCGGGTGGCTTCGGTCCGCTCCGCGTGGTCGGCGCCTTCGGTGGCGCCTGCGCTGTCCGCGCTGTCCGCGCGCTCCACGTGCCCCTGCGCTGCGGCGACCAGGGCGAGTGCGATCGTCGCGGTGATGATCGGGACGGTCTCGGTCATCGGAGCGACCTGCGTCGTGCTGGTGGTCGGTGCGGCCTGCGTCGTGTTGGTGGTGGGCTCTGCCTGGAGGCCCGGGGTTGCGTCCGCCTCGGAGGGCTCCTCCGGCTCGTGGTCCCGCAGGGCCGGGCCGATGATCGGCAGGACGCCGGTGGTGGACGCCGGTTCGGCGTGCAGGACGGTCGCCTCGGAGGCCGCCGGCTCGCCGCGCTTCGCCGCGCGACGGGCGCGTCCCATCTTCACCAGGACGACCACCGCCACGATCGCCCAGATGCCGTTGACGATGGTCGACGGCACCGCGTGGTGCGCGGCCACGTTGACGGCGACCGCCAGCCCGCCGACGAGGTTGAAGAGCTGGTAGACCGGCCCGTTCGGGAGCTTCCCCGTGGAGAAGAGAATGTAACCAGCCAGCACGGTTACAGCGCCGAACCAACCCAGGAATTCCACGATTCCGACCAACACGCGCGACTCCGGGCACGACGGGAACGGCCGGTTCGAGCCGACCGTTCGAGAGGGGGATGAACAGCCGCGATCACGGCGTCGTGAGCATCGTACGCACACCGACGGGTGTCGCGGAAGAGGGGTCGGCGTGGCGCGTCACACCCCAGTGGGAGGGGTCGGATCAGCCCTTGGTCGAGGCCGCGGCTGCGGTGTCGGCAGCCGCGTCAGGGGACCGGTCGAGCACGTAGATCGATCCGCCGAAGGTCCATGAACTGCTGCTGCTGGCAGCTCCGTCATCCCCGCTCCTCTCTGCTGACGAGACGGTCGTGATGAGGAACAGTCGATCGCCGCTCTGAACCCCCTTGACGAACTGCAGCGCCTGGTCGAACGAGCCGTCGACCGCAACGGTCACGGGGATCACCGAGAAGTTCTGGCCGGTGACCGCCGCATCCGTGACGAGGCTCGGTGCCTGTGGGGCGGACGGCGCCGCTCCGGCCGTCGCGGACGGCGATGCCGAGGGCGTCGCACCGCCCTGTCCCGCAGCCGCGGGCTCCGCCGCGACCGCTGGCGAGTACGCCGTCGCGTCGCTCGCCGTGAACGAGGAGACCTGCATCCCGGCAGCCGCGGCGGTCGCGTTGAGCTCGTCGATGAACGCCGACAGCCGAGCGCTGTCCGGTACCGAGGTCGCGCGGGTCGACAGCTCGCGCTTCATGGCTGGCAGGTCCGCCGCCTGCTCGCGCAGGCGTGCGAGCTCGCTCCGGCTGGTGTCGTTCGTCTGCTCGACGGACGCAGTCTGGGTGTGTGCCGCGGCCGTCTGTGCGAGCTGCGGCTGGACCGCGAGGAAGAACCCGCCGACGGCGACGACCGCCATCGCGAGGACTGCGAGCAAGAGGCTCAGGCGGTTTCGAGACATGATCAGTCCTTCTTCGCGTTGTCGACGGCGTACCGACCGTCGAACGCCTTCTCGTCGAGGTGGATGGTCATGTTGACCGCGTACCCGCCGCCGTCCTGCGACCGTGCGACCGAGTTGGCGTTCGCATCGACGAACCCGGTGACCCCGCCGACGGCGGTGAGCCAGTCCGGGATCGAGGGCAGGGCGTCGCTCGTGGCGTCGAAGGTGAGCGTCGCGATGCGTTGCCCCTGCAGCGGGTCATCCGACTGCGCGTACGCTTCCTCGGCCCCGGCGGAGTCGATCGTCAGTCCGGTGATCTGCACCCCGGCCGGCAGTCTCGACCGCACCGACGCGAGCGTCGTCGCCCAGTCGATCTCCGTCGACCCGCCGACCGTCTGCGCGCTCTGCAGCAACGCGCTCTCGGATTCGGCCACACGCACGTCGCGGTACTGCCCCTGTTGCTTGGCGAGCGTCGCCGTCTCGCTCTGGGCCGCAGCCAAGTCCTGTTCGGCAGACATGCGATCCGTCATCGCCCAGCCCGTCGCCAGTCCGACCGCGACCGCGACGACCAGCACGCCCGCCCACGCACGCCGGACCGTGGCGCGCTGCCGCCGGCTGACGTGGACCTCGGTGGGAAGCAGGTCCACACGCGGCGGTCCTCCGACCACCAGGACGCGAGTCTTCGCGCCGGCTCTCGGCGTGCGGGGGGTGGCGTCTGCACTGCGGCCGGGAGTCGCCCGGGATGGTCGACGTCGGTCGGTCGAGCGGGTGTCGATCATCCTGGTCATGCTGCTCGACCTCCGACCGCCAGGCTCCAGGCGACCGAGATGGAAGCCGACCGCTCACGGAGGAGTTCCGGCGTGATGCCCCGCGCGGTCCGCGCGGACACGAACGGGTCCCCGACGGCGACCGGCAGGCCGGAGACGTCGCCGAGGCTCTCCCGGAAGCCGGGGAGAGCCGCACCGCCACCGACGAGCACGATGCCCCGCACGACATCGGCAGGTCGGGTGTTCGCGTAGTAGGTCACCGTGTTCCGGACACTGGTGAGCAGTTCGCCGACCGTCTCACGCGTGACGGCCACGGCGCGGGCGTCGTCCGGCGTCTGCGCTCGTCCGACCAGACCGAAGTGCCGCTTGATCGCCTCGGCTTCGGCGAGGGAGACCTCGAGCCGGGTGGCCATCGTCTTGGTCACGTGGTCGCCGCCCGTCGGGATGATGCGCACGAAGGTGGGGACCCCGTCGTTGGCGATCACGACCGACGTCGTGTTGCCGCCACAGTCGACGATCGCGACCGTCCCGGCGCCGGCGACCCGGGGTGCCAAGACCCGTGAAAGGGCGAACGGGATCAGGTCGACACCCACCGGGCGCAGCCCGGCCAGCTCCGCAGCGCGGACGTTCGCGAGGACCGCGTCCTTGATCGCAGCGACGAGCAAGCCGTGCACGACCGGTCCGGACTCACCGACCCCCTCGGACACCGGGTAGAAGTCGAGGATCGCGTCGACGACCGGGACGGGGAGCATGTCCTGGACCTGGAAGGGGAGCGACTCGCGGATCTGCGCGAGCGGCGCCTTGGGCACGGTGAGGTCACGTGAGAGGACGCGCTGGTTCCCCATGCCCAGGACGACGTCCTTGGTCCGGAAGCGGCCGATCGACCAGAGCTCACGGAGTGCCGCCGCGACCGTGTTCGCTTCGAGGACCTCGCCCTGCTTCGTCGCGTCCTTCGGGACCGGCACCTCGGCGACACGGACGATCGTCGGGTTCGCCTTCTCGGCGTCGGCGACCTCCACCGCGCGGATCGTCTCGGCACCGATGTCGATGCCGACGATGTTCTTCGTCATGTCGTGTTCCTTCCGGTCGAGCCGGGCTCAGTAGGTGTCAGCCCGGTTCGTCAGGCGAGGCCGAGGAGTTGGAGGTAGGCGTTCCAGACCGGGACCCCGAAGAACGCGCCCACCCACGCGCCGAGGAGCATCCACGGGCCGAACGGGATCCCCGTCGAGCGACCCGCACGCTTGGTCAGGAGGAGGACGATCCCGAAGGTACCGCCGAGGAGGAACGCTCCGAAAGCACCCACAGTGAGGGGTCCCCATCCGAGGTACGCGAGCAGGAGTCCCAGGGCTCCGGCGAGCTTCACGTCCCCGAACCCCATTCCCCGTGGTGCCGCGATCGCGAGGACCAGGTACACGCCACCGAGGATCACGAGACCGAGCAGCCCGCGGAGCATCGCAGCCCAATCGCCGGTCAGGACGCTCGAAGCGGCGAGCAGCGCGACCAGCACCGGGTACATCGGCAGGACGATCCGGTTCGGCAACGTGTGCGTGTCGATGTCGATGAGCGCCAGCGCGACGCTCACCGCCATGACGAAGAGCAGGGCGACGAGCAGGACCGTCTGGCCTGCGATGACCGCACCGGGCGCACCGGCCTGCGGCAGGAACCGGACGATCACCGCGACGAACAGCACCGCCGTCGACGCCTCGACGACCGGGTAGCGGACCGAGATGGGTTCGGCGCAGTCACGGCACCGGCCACGGAGCACCAGCCAGGACACCAGTGGAACGTTGTCGAACCCCCGGATCGCGCGCCCGCACTTCGGGCACGCGGACGCGGGCGCGACGACGGACATGCCGGCCGGGACCCGGTGGACGACGACGTTGAGGAACGAACCGACGGCGAGCCCGAAGACCGCTCCGAACGCAGCGACGAACGCCGCGAGGGCCGGGATTGCGCTGATCACGAGATCGGCGCTCCGTTCGAGTCGTACGCCGTCTTCGACTCGACCTGGGTGGCGACGCGGTACGTCGTCACGGTCGGCTGCGGGAACTTCGGCGGCGTGTAGGTCGCCAGGCTCGAGTCGAACGTGTACGCCTTCGTGTAGCCCTGCCCGCTCGCCAGACCGACCGCACCGCGGAAGTTCTGCGCGATCGATCCGCTGACCGTGAGGGTCCCCCGGCCGTTCGACGAACCCCGCGTCCAGTTCTGCACGACGAACGTGCCGGTGTTCGACAGGATCGCTGCGTCGATCTCGCGATCGTTCGACAGGATCGCAGCGTTGTTCGTGTTGATCGGGTTCCACACCCAGACCGCACGCTGACCGATCAGCCCGAGGACCGTGGACGCGGACCGGGTCGTCGGGTAACGGATGTCGCCGGTGACGTAGAGGTAGTTCTCGGCGGCGATGGTCACCGCCTTGTCGACCGTTCCCTGCACGAACGCATCGCCGCGATCGCAGCCGTACGGCGCCGTCACCGAGGTGCCACCGCCAGCGGTGGGGTCCGTCTCGGAGTTGCTCGCCGAGGAACCGACGAGGGGGAAACCGACACCGTTCGGCTTCAGGGTGGTCGCGGTGCTCGCGGCCGAGGTCGCGTCGCAGGCCGTCGCGACGTTCTTGAGGGTGGCGTTGCCCTTCCAGTAGTTCGGGTCCGGCGTCGTCCCGGCCGCACGTGCGCTCGGCTCGTTCTGCACGAAGATCAGGTTGTTCTTCGGGATCGTGACGCGAGCACCGCTGGTGCTCCGGAGGTCGGTGGGAGCGCCGCACTTGGCCGCGGCTGCCGACGTGTCACTGTTCACGCCGGTGATCTGCGCCCCGGGTGTCGCGGTCGCTCCGGTGACCTGCGTCGCGATGGTCATCGGCGAGCGCACCGTCATCGTGCCGTCGCCGTTGAACGTGATCTTCGTCGGACCGGTGTAGACGCAGCCGGCTCCCTCGACGGTGCTGGTGGTCGAGGGCAGATCGGATCGCGTGTAGTCGCGCAGGTCACCGATCGTGGCCGGCGGGGTCAACGTCGAGGACGTCGTCGGGTTCGAGGCGTACCGCCCGAGCGTGCACCCACTGCTGCTCACGCCGTAGACGCTCTGGACCGTGCTCTTGAACTGCGCGCCGCACACCTTGAGCTGGTCGTTCGACCGCACCGGCCCCTCGAGCACGTCGCCGCCGCCGAACTGGATCTGGTCGCAGGTCGCCGACGTCGCGACCGGTCGGTACACCGAGGTGCACGGCAGCGTCCCGACGCCCTTCTCGTTCGTGACGGTCGGGTCGCCGGACTCGAAGTTGGTGAAGTAGAGGTAGTTCGAGAACCCGTCCGGCCGCACGTTGGCAACGACGGTCCTGGTCGTGGTGCCGGAGCGCCCGGTCGACTGCACCCGGATCACACCCTGCGACGAGAGCTTGCTGTTGTCGACGGCGTACCGGAACGACGAGTCGCCGGCGGAGCCGTCGCCGGTGGGAACGGACACCCACTGCTGACCGGACTGGTAGTTGAACGCCGCGTTGCCGCCGGTGCCCTTGCTGAAGGTACTGCTCGATGCGGCGCTGAACGGCGCGCTCGACTGCCCGTAGTTGCCGTACGTGTTGTCGGCGTTGAGCCGCGACTGGTAGTCGGCGACGCCGGCGTACGCCGCCGCGATCGCCCGGTTCCACGACCGGTCCGTCGAGGTGACCCTCGCGCCGGACGTGGCGATCGCGACCATCGTCGCGACCAGGATCATCACGACCATGCCGATCCCCACGACGGCGACGAGAGCGACACCACGCTCGTCATCCCGGGAACGGATCGCGCGGAGGAGTCGGATCACGAGGAGGCTCCCATCACGATGTTCGGCATGCTGGCTCTGTTGGTCAGGGTCACGGCGTTCGGGTCCGTCGCACTCGACCCGACCGTCAGTGTCACGCTGACCGAACGGATGTTCGGCAGGTCCGTCACCGCGACCGGCGACGTCGGCGTTCCGAGCACGTTGTTCGACGCGTCGGTGAACGAGAACGCGACGCTGTTCACTGCTGAGGACACCAGCGTGCGTTTCGACGTCGGAGACGACGGCAGCGTCGCTCCGAGGGCAAGGGGGAACGAGAAGTACGAGGAGTTCCCGGACACCGCGGTGCCGTTCCACGTCGTCTCGGTGATCCGCTTCGTGACCGGGTCGAGCGTCAGCTGGACCTGGACCGGCTGGGAGAGCGTCGAGTCGAGGTTCACGTAGGCGAAGAACCGGATCGACGTCGCGCTCGCGTACTGGAAGGCGAACTGCGAGTCATCGCCGGTCGGCACCGGGTTGTCAGTCGCCGCCCGGAGCATGCGGCCCATCTCGTTCATAGCCGTCGAGGCAGCTCGGGTGTTCTGGCTGATCGAGCTCGCCGTCACGGACGCCTTCTGGGATGCGACGAGGAAGGAGCCCGCGATCGTCAGCACGAGGAGTGAGAGGCTCATGCCCACGATGAGCTCGACGAGCGTGATGCCCCGCTGGTCGGTCCGGGCGCGACCCAGCACTCGGCGGATCCTGCCGATCACGAGGTCGGCACCGTTCGCGGGTCGAGCGTCACGACGTTGCCGCTCGACGAGACCTTGAGGTTCGACACGCTCGGGTTCGAGGCGATGGTCTGGGTGTTGCTGCTCAACACGCCACCGAGCACGGTCGTCCCGCGCAGCGTCCACGTACCGAACGGCAGCGCGATCGTCGTCGCGGCCGAGGGCGTCATACCGGTGAAGGTGTACGTCGTCGACGGTGCGCACCCTGGATCACCGTTGGTCACCGCTGCCGTGTTCTTGACGGTCGCGACGAGGACGGTGTCCACGCCGCCCATCTTCACGTCGAACACCCCCATGGGAGCTCGCGCGGTGGCGGTGAGCGCGGTCGTCGGGTTGTAGCCCGGGGTGGAGCCGTCGGCCGCGTTGAAGATGTTCGGTGACGTCGTCAGGTTGCTCGCCGTGGGCCACGCCGTCGGGTCGACGTCCTTGCACGTCGAGGTGTACGCGCCGGCGATCGCGGTCCACTGGTAGGGGAAGAGCACGGTGGACGTGGTGGTGAACGTCTTCACCGTGTCGTCGTAGCGGTAGGTCATCGGGAGCGAGGTGGGCAGCTTCGCCGTGACGCCGTCCTTGAGGTTCAGGGGGGCGCCGGCCGTGACGGTGATCGCCTGGTCGTACAGGAAGGTCGCGTTGCCGACGCCACCGGCGGTGGTGGCCACCGACGACGACGGAGCGGTCGCTCCGTCCTTGTCGATGTTCCCGGCCTTGGCGATCGTCACCTTGTAGGTTCCCGGTGCGACCCCGACCGCGTAACTGCAGCCGTTCGTGTCGGTCACCGCTGGCGGGTTCGACAAACCGGTCGCGCCGCCGGACACGGGCGTGATCGTCACCGCGACGCCGGAGTTCGGTCCGCCCGTCGCGGTCCGGACCCCGACCACGATCGTGGACGCGCTCGCGCTCGACACCGCGGCGGAAGGGGAGATCAGGGTGTCGAGCACGACGTTCTTCTGGCGCGGCGACGTCCCACTCGTCCAGGAGACGGTGATCGACACGCGCTTGTAGGCGAGGACCCCTGAACCCGCGCCGCACGAGTTGTCGGAGCCGTCCGAGTTGATCCAGTTGGTGGTCTGCTTGATCGTGTACGCCTGGTTGCCGACCGACTGCAGCGTCGTGTCGTCGTCGAGCGTGAAGACGTCCTTCGTGCTGCGTGCCGCGTCGAGCGCCTGGTTCGCCAGGTTGAGCGCAGCTTCGCGCGAACGGTTGTCCTGCGTGAGGTAGAGCGTGGAGACGATACCCGCTGCGACACCCGCGGCGATCATCGCGAAGACGGTCATCGCGACCATCACCTCGATGATCGAGAAGCCCTCTTCGGACTCACGGGCCGCCCGGAGGCGGTCGACGATGCGCAGCAACACGTTCTGCCTCTCTGTCGGATCGATGGCTGTGACAACGGGCCGTGACGGTCGTCACGGCCCGTTGTCGGGGAGGGTCAGCAGGCGTCGCCGGTGACGACACCCGAGCTGTCGGAAGCGCAGAACTTGCCGGTGGTGGAGCTGACACCGACCACCTTGAAGGTCGGGGCCGCGGCGGAGCCACCGGTCGTGTAGACAATCGAGGTCGTGTTCCCGCTGAGGCTGGCACCGTTGGACTTCAGAGCATCGGTCAGCGCAGCCGAGGCGCTGTACGTACCAGCGGCAGGAAGGGAACCCGTCGACGACTGGATCGCCACCACAGCGGTCTTGAAGTTCGACACATCCGACTTTGCGCTGGAGTCCTTCGCGTTGTTCTGCACGCCCAGGTACACCGGGATGGCGATCGCAGCGAGGATACCGATGATGATCACGACGACGAGGAGCTCGATGAGCGTGAAGCCCTTCTCGTTCTCTTCGAGAAGACCCTTGCGGCGAGCGTTCAGCTTGCCCATGAGAGCGAAGTACATGGTGTTTCCATTCTTTCGGGAATGTGATGGGGAAAGTGTCCGGCTTGCTCGGCCGCCGGTGACGAGCGTATTCACACGAGGTTCGGTGCAGAATCCCGAGAACGGGGGTGATCGGGGGTGCGAAATACCCCCAGTACCGGGGGTGGAACAACACGGGCCACCCCCGTCGGAGGGTGGCCCGTGTTGGTGGTTCGCTACTTGACGAGCGACGATATCTCGAAGATCGGCAGGTAGAGCGCGACGATCATGCCTCCGACCACCACCCCGAGGAACCCGATGAGCAGCGGTTCGATCAGCGAGGTCAGCGCTTCGGTCGATGCCTCGACCTCGTTGTCGTAAAAGACCGCGATCCGCTCGAGCATCAATTCCATCGAACCGGCGTCTTCACCGACCGCGATCATCTGCGTCACCATCGTCGGGAACACTGATTCCCGCTCGAGCGGGGCGGCGATTGATTCCCCTTTTCGAACCGCTTCGGAAACGCGCCCCAGCGCCTGCTCGACGACGAAGTTGTTCGACACCTGTCCGGCGATCTGCAATGCCTCGAGAATGGGGACACCCGCCCCGATCATGTTCGACAGGTTGCGCGCGAAGCGGGCCATCACGATCTTGCGGTTGAGCTGCCCGAACACCGGAAGGCGCATCCGGAGCGGATCGATCACCCGTCGCACGCGGTCGGTGTTCTTGTTCGCGCGCCACCAGAACCACCCGACCACCACGGCGACCGCGAGGAACGGCCCGACGTACACCATCGCGTGGGACAGGTAGACGAGCATCAGCGTCGGCAACGGCAGCTGCCCGCCGAGCGACTCGAACATGCCCTGGAAGATCGGCACGATGAACACGAGCATGATGACGACCGCGGCCAGCGACATGCACAGCACCACGACCGGGTAGGTCATCGCCGACTTGATCGTCGAGCGGAGCTTGTGCTCCTTCTCGAAGTTCGTGGCGATGGAGTCCATGGCCTGGTCGAGGAACCCGCCGGTCTCCCCCGCACGGATCATGTTGATCATGATCGGCGGGAACTCGACCGGGAACTTCGCCACCGCGTCGGAGAACGAGACACCGCGTTCGACGTCGTCGCGGACCTTGCCGAGGATGTCCTTGAGCTTCTTGTTCTCGGTCTGGTCGGCGAGGATCGACAGCGCGCGCAGCAGCGAGAGTCCCGAGGTGAGCATCGTCGAGGCCTGGCGCGACATGATCGCGAGGTCCTTGAGACCGACGCCCTTCTCGAACCCGGGGATCTTGATCTCGGTCTGCAGGCCGGTGCCGGCCTTGGACTCCGTGATCGCGATCGGCGAGACGCCCATGCCCCGGAGCCGCTGGACGACCGCGCCCTCGGACGAGGCGTCGAGGCGCCCCTTGACGAGCTTGCCGGCACCGTCGCGCCCGCGGTAGTCGAATGCGAGGGACATCAGTAGCCTCCGGAGAACTTGTCGCCGAAGTCGATCCCGCTGGCGGCGATCGCGGCTGCCGAGGAGTCGGACGGGGACTCGACGCGCTGCACCAGCCGGTCGAAGCCCTCTTCGTCGTGCACCTTGTCCATCGCGGCCTTGCGCGAGATCGTGCCGACGTTGACCAGTTCGGCGAGGTCCTGGTCCATGGTGTGCATGCCCAGGTCACGGCCGGCCTGCATGGCGGACGTGATCTGGTAGGTCTTGCCCTCGCGGATCAGGTTGCCGATGGCGGGGGTGATCGTCATGATCTCAGTGGCGACGACCCGGCCGACACCGTTGGCCTTCGGGACCAGGGTCTGGCAGACGACGCCCTGCAGGGTCGCGGCGAGCTGCGTGCGGATCTGGCCCTGCTGGTGTGGCGGGAAGACGTCGATGACACGGTCGATCGTGCCGGGGGCACTCTGCGTGTGCAGGGTGGCGAACACCAGGTGACCGGTCTCGGCCGCGGTGAGCGCGACCGAGATGGTCTCGAGGTCGCGGAGCTCGCCGATCAGGATGACGTCGGGGTCCTGGCGCAGCACGTGCTTCAGCGCGGCGGCGAAGGAGTGCGTGTCGGCACCGACCTCGCGCTGGTTGATGATCGCCTTCTTGTGCTCGTGCATGAACTCGATCGGGTCCTCGACCGTCACGATGTGGTCGGCCCGGCTCTCGTTCACCAGGTCGATCAGGGCGGCGAGGGTCGTGGACTTGCCGGAACCGGTCGGGCCGGTGACCAGGACGAGTCCGCGGGGCAGGCCGGCGAAGTCGCCGACGTGCTCGGGGATGCCGAGCTGCTTGAGCGTCTTGATCTTGGTGGGGATGATGCGGAAGGCCGCGCCCCAGTTGCCGCGCTGCTGGTAGAAGTTCACGCGGAAGCGGTACTCCGGCGACAGCGAGTAGGCGAA
Source organism: Curtobacterium sp. PhB172 (assembly GCF_003752545.1). Taxonomy (NCBI): domain Bacteria; kingdom Bacillati; phylum Actinomycetota; class Actinomycetes; order Micrococcales; family Microbacteriaceae; genus Curtobacterium; species Curtobacterium sp. PhB172. Next base: position 389,889 of record NZ_RKIF01000005.1, on the reverse strand, counting down.
GTCGAGTTCCTGCTCCTGGTCGAACTGGCCGGCCTGCTCGACCGACAGCATCGTCTTGAGTGCGGCGATGACCTTGCCGCGCGACCACGCGCCTCCGGGGACTGCGGGACGGAGCGAGCCGTCGACGCGGACCGTGGGCGGGGCGTCGGCGGTGACGTGCAGGTCGGATGCGCCTTGGTACACGACCTGGGCGAGCGCGGTGATCAGGTCCGGGTCCGCGACCTCGCGTGCGTGGCGCGAGAACTCGATGTCGCCGCCGATCGTGGCGGTCGGTGCCGGGGCCGCAGGCGCCGTGGGGAGCTGCTGCGTCGGCGCCTCGGCGTAGCCGTAGGTCGCGATCGACGACGGCACGCCGGCGGGCGGCGTCGCCGGAGCGGCGAGCGGCTGCGCGACCGGCACGGCGACGGGCGATCCGGACGGTGCCGGCCAGCCGGCGGCGTCGTCACCGAGGTCGTAGACCTGCTCCGGAGGGGCCGACGCTGCGGCGGCAGCCAGGCGTGCTGCACGGCGGGAGCCCACCTCGGTGCCGGGGTTGCCCGGGTGCCAGCCGGCGACGGGCTCGTCGCCGGGGTGCGTGATGTCGTACACGGAGTCGGTCATCTGCTGCGCTCTCTCGTGACTACGCGACCACGCGCAGGATCTCGTCGACGCTCGTGAGACCGAGCTTGACCTTCTCGAAGCCGTCCTGGCGGAGCGTCAGCATCCCCTGCGCCTGGGCGACACGGCTGATCTCGGCGCTCGAGGCACGCGAGACGGCGAGGCGCTCGATCTCTTCAGTGACGGTCATGACCTCGTGCAGGGCGATGCGGCCGCGGTACCCGGTGTTCGAGCAGACCGCGCAGCCGATGGGCGCGAAGAACGCCGGGACCTCGTCGCCGGGGCGCAGGAACCCGAGGGTGCGGAGCTGTTCGGCTTCGTACACGGCGGGGGCCTTGCACCGGTCGCACAGCCGTCGCGCCAGACGCTGGGCCACGACGGAGTCCAGGGCGGAGCCGACCAGGAAGGGCTCGATGTCCATCTCGGTGAGTCGGGTCACGGCGGAGGGGGCGTCGTTCGTGTGCAGGGTGGAGAGCACGAGGTGTCCGGTGAGGGATGCCTCGATGGCGATCTGGGCGGTCTCGTGGTCGCGGATCTCACCGAGCAGGACGACGTCGGGGTCGGATCGCAGGATCGAGCGCAGCGCCGACGCGAAGGTCAGCCCGGCCTTCGGGTTGACCTGCACCTGGTTGATGCCGGCCATCCGGTACTCGACCGGGTCCTCGACCGTGATGACGTTGATCTCGGGCTTCGCGACCGCGTTCAGGGTCGTGTACAGCGTCGTGGACTTGCCGGAGCCGGTGGGCCCGGTGACCAGGATCATGCCGTACGGCTTCGAGTACGACCGCTGGTACGCCTGGAAGTTCTGCTCGAGGAGGTTGAGGTCCTTGAGGGTCAGCGACGTGTTCGTGTTGTCGAGGATCCGCATGACGACCTTCTCGCCCCACACGGTGGGCAGCGTCGCCACGCGGAGGTCGATCTGGCGGCCACCGTGGCGGACCGACATGCGGCCGTCCTGCGGCTTGCGACGCTCGGCGATGTCGATGTCGCTCATGATCTTCAGGCGGCTGATGACGCCGTTCTGGATGTTCTTCGGCGCCGGGGCCATCTCGTGCAGCACACCGTCGATGCGGTAGCGGATCCGGACCTCGTGCTCACCGGGCTCGATGTGGATGTCCGAGGCGTGGTCCTGGATCGCCTGCGACACGAGCAGGTTCACGAAGCGGACGATCGGGACGTCGTCGAGGGCACCGTCGGCCAGGTCCACCTGGGCCGAGGAGCTGACCGAGGCTTCTTCTTCCAGCGACGAGGTCAGGTCGTTGAGCTCGTCGTCGGCACGCAGGTAGCGGTCGAGCGCGGTGAGCAGGTCGCGCTCGTCGACCTGGAGCGGCTTGATCGGCCGGCCGGAGGCAGCGCGGGCGTCGTCGATCGCGAGCACGTTGGTCGGGTTGACCATCGCGAGGATGAGCAGCTCGCCCTCGAACCCGACGCCGAGGACGCCGTGGCGCCGGCAGAGCGCAGCGGGGAGGATCGAGACCGCGGTGCCGTCGACCGGGTAGTCGGTCAACGGGACGGTTCGCGAGTTGTTCGATGCCGCACGGGCGGTGATGAACTGCGCCTCGCTCACGACGCCCTGGTCGACCAGGCCGCGGATGGCGCGCTCGTCCAGGTCCTCGTCGCCCGTCATCGAGTCGAGGTGCTCGATCGGCAGGGCGCCGTTCAGGATGAGGATCTCGGACAGGGTCGCCATGAGTCCTGTGCCTCCTTGGACTCGCGCGCGGCGAGACGTGGTCGGGTTGCGCACCACCAGGGCTGTGGCGCTCGACCACGCTACTTCTGCGACAGTCGTCGGCCGCAGTCCCAGAAGGAGGGGGCGGAGGGGGTCCGGATGCACCCAGAACTGGGGTCCAGGACCCCCGACGCGATGGTCAGAGCGACGCCGAAACGGTGACGTGGACCTCGCCGGCGACGAACCCGAGTCGCTCGTAGATGCGCCCGGCTCCGCTCGGGTTCTCGGCGTCGACGTGCAGCGCCGCCGCGGACAGTCCGTCGGCACGGATCGCCTGCAGGGTGGCGTCGAGGACGATCGGGGCGAGCCCCGTCCCCCGTGCTGCACGCACGACGCCGACCCAGTGCACGTACCCGTACGAACGGCCCCGGGCAGCGAACCCGCCGGGCTCCACCTCGACGATCGTGAACGCCACGACCGAACCGTCGGCACCGACGACGACCCGCGACAGGTCCAGCCGGCTCTTGTACGAGGTGAGGAACCCCCGCCAGTCCGACGCGACCATCGGCTGGGAACCCCAGTGGTCGCGGAAGGCGTCGTTCTTGGCCGTCCGGAGCGGCTCGATGTCGTCCGCCGTGACGGGCCGCAGGACGAGCCCGTCCGCCAGGACGGGCACCGCGTCGGCGTCCGGCCCGCGGTCGTCGAACACGACCTGCATGTCGAGCCAGGTGCGCACCGGCGCGAAGTCGAAGTGCGCCGCCAGCCGGAGCGCCGAGGACCCCTGCCGGCCGCCGACGTCGAGCGTCGCCGGCAGGTCGACGTCGAGCGTCGCCAGGCGCTGCCGGGCCCGGCCGACCTGCCAGGCGAGCACCCGCCGTCCGATCCCCTGCCCGCGCAGGTCGGGGTGGACCGCCCCGTCGAGCACGGCGCGCGCAGCGGTGACGCGGGAGGGGACGTCGATGACGATGCCGTAGGCCTGCACATGCCCTCCAGCATCGACGCCCACCACAGTGTCCCTGGTGACGTCCAGCCCCTCGGTGGACAACGACCGTTCGAGGTCAACTGTGGAGGGACGAGCGTGCGGGTCGTCGACCGCGGCCGACGCGACGGCGACGGCGTGCATCGCCCCGACGTCGTCGTGCGCGCCCGCGCGGAACGTCAGCCCGCCGATCGGCGTGGGGAACGAGAGGTGTGCCGGGGCCGTGATCCGTTCGCGCAGGGTCGCCATCCATCCACCCTGCCAGTTCCGCCGCGCGGCGAGACACCGCGGAGAGCCCCTCGACGAGCAGGCCCGACCGGGACCATGATGAGTCATGGACATCACGAGCGTGACCGTGGGGCTGCCCGTCACCGACATCGAGGCGTCCTGCCTCTGGTACGGCGCCGTCTTCGAGCGCACCGAACCGGACCTCGAACCCGAGGACGGTGTCGCCGAGTACGAGGTCGGCGGGATCTGGATCCAGCTCTACGAGGACGACTCCGCCGAGGAGAACCCCGTGAGCGTCCGGTTCGGCGTCGACGACGTCGGCGCGCAGCACGCCCGCATCGGCTCGCTCGGCATCGACATCGGACCGGTCGAGTGCGTCGACGGCGCCGTGAACTGGTTCGACGTCCGCGACCCCGACGGCAACGTCCTCAGCCTGTTCTCGCTCGTGGACGAGACCGGTCGCGGTTCGGGACGCGACAACGGCGCGGACCGCGCGCTCTAGACGCCACCGCTCGCAGGCCCGGAGGCCCGTGGCGGCCTGGCACCGGGCCTCCCGTCCGTCACGTGGTGACGACACGACGAAGGCCCCGCCTCCTTGCGGAGACGGGGCCTTCGTGGGATCACATCAGACTCAGTTGTACGTGCCCGGCGTGAAGTCGTCCGACGAGAAGCTGTCGAAGTCGACGAAGCTCAGGTCGGCGTCCGAGAACGACGAGTCGTCCGCGAAGATGCGGTTGGGGTACCGCTCTGCCTTCGCTTCTTCCGTCGCGTTCACGTCCACGTCGCGGTACCGGCTGAGGCCCGTCCCGGCGGGGATGAGCTTACCGATGATGACGTTCTCCTTGAGGCCGACGAGGTGGTCCTGCTTGCCCTCCATGGCCGCCTGCGTGAGCACGCGGGTGGTCTCCTGGAAGGAAGCGGCGGACAGCCACGACTCGGTCGCGAGGGACGCCTTCGTGATGCCCATGACCTCCTGGCGAGCCGAGGCGGTCTTGCGACCCTCCTGCAGCGCCGCACGGTTCAGCATGTTGTAGCGCGACCGGTCGACGAGCTCACCCGGCAGCAGGTCGGTGTCGCCGTGGTCGACGACGGTGACCTTGCGGAGCATCTGACGGACGATGACCTCGATGTGCTTGTCGTGGATCGGCACACCCTGCGAGCCGTAGACGTCCTGCACACCGTTGACCAGGTGCTTCTGGACCTCTCGGACACCCTTGACCCGGAGGACTTCCTTCGGGTCGACGGTGCCGGCGATGAACTGCTCGCCGAGCTCGACGTGCTGGTTGTCCTCGATGAGGAGCGTCGCACGCTTGAGCACCGGGTAGATGAACGGCTCGTCACCGTTGTCCGGCGTGAGGATGATCCGACGACCCTTGTCCGTGTCCTCGACGACGACGCGGCCGGGGGCCTCGGCGATCGGGGACGCGCCCTTGGGCGTACGGGCCTCGAAGAGCTCCGTGACACGCGGAAGACCCTGGGTGATGTCGTCGGCCGAGGCCGAACCACCCGTGTGGAAGGTACGCATCGTCAGCTGGGTACCGGGCTCACCGATGGACTGTGCGGCGATGATGCCGACTGCCTCACCGATGTCGACCAGGTTGCCGGTGGCGAGCGAACGGCCGTAGCACTTCGCGCAGACACCGACGGCCGACTCGCAGGTCAGGACCGAGCGCACCTTGATGCTCTCGACACCGGCTGCCAGCAGCTTCTCGAGGAGCACGTCACCGACGTCCTCACGAGCTTCGGCGACGACCGTGCCCTTGGCGTCCACGGCCTCGGTGGCCAGGGTGCGCGAGTACACGGTGTTCTCGACGCGCGGGTCGCGGACCAGCTTGCCGTCGGCGTCCACGGTCGCGATCGGCAGCTCGAGGCCACGCGTGGTACCGCAGTCGTCCTCGCGGATGATGACGTCCTGCGAGACGTCCACGAGACGACGGGTGAGGTACCCGGAGTCCGCGGTACGGAGCGCGGTGTCGGCAAGACCCTTACGAGCACCGTGGGTGGCGATGAAGTACTCCGCCACGGTCAGGCCCTCGCGGTACGAGTTGATGATCGGGCGGGCGATGATCTCGCCCTTCGGGTTGTTCACCAGACCACGCATACCCGCGATGTTGCGGACCTGCAGCCAGTTACCACGAGCACCCGACGACACCATGCGGTTGATCGTGTTGTCGACGGGGAAGTTGTCCCGCATCTCCTGCGCGATCTCGTTGGTGGCCTCAGTCCAGATCTTGATCAGGTCGGCGCGACGCTCGGAGTCGGTGATCAGACCCTTGTCGAACTCGCCCTGCACCTTGGCGGCCTGGATCTCGTAGCCCGCGATGATCTCCTTCTTGCGAGGAGGCGTCACGACGTCCGACAGGGCGACGGTCACACCGGAGCGGGTGCCCCAGTAGAAGCCGGCGTCCTTGATCCGGTCCAGCGCAGCGGCCGTCTCGGTCTTGGAGTACCGCTCGGCGAGGTCGTTGACGATCGCGGACAGCACGCCCTTGTCGGTGACCTTCTGGACGAACGGGTAGTTCGCCGGGAGGGTCTCGTTGAAGAGCGCACGGCCCAGGGTCGTCTCGAGGAGGACGGTGTCGCCCTGCTCGTAGCCCTCGGGAGCTTCACCCTCGGCGAAGTGGACACCCGTCATGCGGATCTTCGCCATGGCGTTGAGGTGCAGCGTGTGCTGGTCGTTGGCCAGGATCGCCTCGGCGACCGAGGAGAACGCACGGCCCTCACCGACAGCGCCCTCGCGGACGGTCGTCAGGTGGTGCAGACCGATGATCATGTCCTGTGCGGGCAGGGTCACCGGACGGCCGTCGGACGGCTTCAGGATGTTGTTCGAGGCGAGCATCAGGATGCGGGCCTCGGCCTGGGCCTCCACCGACAGCGGCAGGTGCACGGCCATCTGGTCACCGTCGAAGTCCGCGTTGAACGCAGCACACACGAGCGGGTGGAGCTGGATGGCCTTGCCCTCGACGAGCTGCGGCTCGAACGCCTGGATGCCCAGACGGTGCAGCGTCGGCGCACGGTTCAGCAGCACGGGGCGCTCGCGGATGATCTCCTCGAGCACGTCCCACACCTGCGGACGCGAACGCTCGACCATGCGCTTGGCCGACTTGATGTTCTGCGCGTGCGACAGGTCGATCAGGCGCTTGATCACGAACGGCTTGAAGAGCTCGAGCGCCATCTGCTTGGGCAGACCACACTGGTGCAGCTTCAGCTGCGGGCCGACGATGATGACCGAACGGCCCGAGTAGTCGACGCGCTTGCCGAGCAGGTTCTGGCGGAAGCGACCCTGCTTTCCCTTGAGCATGTCGCTCAGGGACTTCAGGGCGCGGTTGCCGGTACCCGTGACCGGACGACCACGACGACCGTTGTCGAACAGCGCGTCAACGGCTTCCTGCAGCATGCGCTTCTCGTTGTTCACGATGATCTCGGGGGCACCGAGGTCGAGCAGGCGGCGGAGACGGTTGTTGCGGTTGATCACACGACGGTAGAGGTCGTTGAGGTCCGACGTGGCGAAACGGCCACCGTCGAGCTGCACCATCGGGCGCAGTTCCGGCGGGATGACCGGCACGACGCCGAGCACCATCGCTGCCGGCGAGTTGCCGGTGGCGAGGAAGGAGCTGACGACGCGCAGACGCTTGATCGCACGGATCTTCTTCTGGCCCTTGCCCTCGGCGATCTGCAGACGCAGCGCCTCGGCCTCGGCAGCCAGGTCGAACGCCTCGAGCCGGAGCTTGATCGCCTCGGCGCCCATGTAGGCGTCGAAGTAGATCCCGAACCGGTCCTGGAGCTCGTGGAAGACGGCGTCCTCGGGCTTGAGGTCGCCCACCTTGAGGTTGCGGAAGTCCTCCCACACACGCTCGAGACGGGTGATGTCCTCGTCGAACGACTTGCGGACCTGGGACATCTCCTTCTCGGCGGTGTCCTTGGTCCGCCGCTTGACGTCGGCCTTCGCACCCTCTTCCTCAAGGGCTGCGAGGTCGTCCTCGAGCTTCTTGAGGCGGTCGGCGATGATCGAGTCGCGCTGGCCCTCGAGGGTCTTGATCTCGAGACGCATCTCGTTCTCGAGACCCGGCATGTCCGCGTGACGGCCCTCTTCATCGATGTCGATGATCATGTAGGCCGCGAAGTAGATGACCTTCTCGAGGTCCTTCGGCGCCATGTCGAGGAGGTACCCGAGGCGCGACGGGACGCCCTTGAAGTACCAGATGTGCGTGACGGGGGCAGCGAGCTCGATGTGGCCCATGCGCTCACGACGGACCGAGGACTTGGTGACCTCGACGCCGCAGCGCTCGCAGACGATGCCCTTGAACCGGACACGCTTGTACTTGCCGCAGGCGCACTCCCAGTCGCGGGAAGGACCGAAGATCTGCTCGCCGAACAGACCGTCCTTCTCGGGCTTCAGGGTGCGGTAGTTGATGGTCTCCGGCTTCTTGACCTCGCCGTACGACCACTGACGGATGTCCTCGGCGGTCGCGAGGCCGATCCGAATGGCGTCAAAGGAAGTTGCTTCGAGCAATGTTCTTCTCTCTTGCTTGATTCAGGCTTCGATGTACGGGCGGGATCAGATGTCGTCGACGGACGACGACTCGAACCGCGAGGAGATGTTGATGCCCAGCTCCTCCGCAGCGCGGAAGACCTCGTCATCGTTGTCGCGCAGGCTGACCGCCTGGCCGTCGGCCGAGAGGACCTCGACGTTCAGGCAGAGCGACTGCATCTCCTTCATGAGGACCTTGAAGGACTCGGGGATGCCGGGTTCCTGGATGTTCTCGCCCTTGACGATCGCCTCGTAGACCTTCACGCGGCCGAGGATGTCGTCGGACTTGATCGTCAGGAGCTCCTGGAGGGCGTAGGCGGCGCCGTACGCCTCGAGCGCCCACACCTCCATCTCACCGAATCGCTGGCCACCGAACTGCGCCTTACCACCCAGCGGCTGCTGCGTGATCATCGAGTACGGACCCGTCGACCGAGCGTGGATCTTGTCGTCGACCAGGTGGTGCAGCTTGAGGATGTACATGTAGCCGACCGAGACGGGCTCGGGGAACGGCTCGCCGGAGCGACCGTCGAAGAGCTGCGCCTTGCCGGACGAGCCGATCAGGCGCTCGCCGTCGCGGTTCGGGAGGGTCGAGTCGAGGAGGCCCTCGATCTCGCGCTCGTACGCACCGTCGAACACCGGGGTGGCGACCTTCGTGCCCGGAGCGGCGCTGTGCGCTGCCTCGGGGAGGGCCGATGCCCACTCCTGGATGCCCTCGACGTTCCAGCCCTGCTTGGCGAGCCAACCGAGGTGGATCTCGAGGACCTGGCCGAAGTTCATGCGGCCGGGGACGCCGAGCGGGTTCAGGACGATGTCGACCGGGGTGCCGTCGGCGAGGAAGGGCATGTCCTCGACCGGGAGGATGGTCGAGATGACGCCCTTGTTGCCGTGACGACCGGCGAGCTTGTCGCCCGCGGTGATCTTGCGCTTCTGGGCGATGTAGACGACCACGCGCTGGTTGACACCAGAGCCGAGTTCGTCGTCGCCGTCCTGCGAGTCGAACACCTTGACGCCGATGATCGTGCCCTCTTCACCGTGGGGCACCTTCAGCGAGGTGTCGCGCACCTCGCGCGACTTCTCGTTGAAGATGGCGCGGAGGAGGCGCTCTTCAGCGGAGAGCTCGGTCTCGCCCTTCGGCGTGACCTTGCCGACCAGGATGTCGCCGGGGCGGACCTCGGCACCGATGCGGATGATGCCACGCTCGTCGAGGTCGGCCAGCAGGTCCGGGCTGACGTTGGGGAGGTCACGGGTGATCTCCTCCTTGCCGAGCTTCGTGTCGCGGGCGTCGACCTCGTACTCCTCGATGTGGATCGAGGAGAGCGTGTCGTCCTTGATGAGGTTCTGCGACAGGATCATCGCGTCCTCGTAGTTGTAGCCCTCCCACGGCATGAACGCGACGAGGAGGTTCTTGCCGAGCGCGAGCTCGCCGTTCTCCGTCGCGGGACCGTCGGCGATGACCTCACCCTGCTCCACACGCTCGCCGGCCGAGACGACCACGCGGTGGTTGTAGCTCGTGCCCTGGTTGGAGCGGTCGAACTTGCGCAGGTAGAAGGTCTGCGTGCCACCCTCGTCGAGCTGCAGGGTCACGGCGTCGGCCGAGACCTCGGAGACGACACCGGCCTTGTCGGCGGTGACGACGTCACCGGCGTCGATCGCGGTGTAGCCCTCCATACCGGTACCGACGAGCGGCGACTCGGAACGGAGCAGCGGGACGGCCTGACGCTGCATGTTCGCACCCATGAGGGCGCGGTTCGCGTCGTCGTGCTCGAGGAACGGGATGAGCGAGGTCGCGACCGACACCATCTGGCGCGGCGAGACGTCCATGTAGTCGACCTCGCCCTTGGCGACGAGTTCGACCTCGCCACCCTTCTTGCGGACGAGGACCTTGTCGTCGGCGAAGTGGAACGAGTCGGTCAGCGGCGCGTTGGCCTGCGCGACGACGAACTCGTCCTCTTCCGAGGCGGTCAGGTAGTCGATGGTCTTCGTGACCTCGCCGTTGACGACGCGACGGTACGGGGTCTCGATGAAGCCGAACGAGTTGATCCGACCGAACGACGCGAGCGAACCGATCAGGCCGATGTTCGGGCCTTCCGGGGTCTCGATCGGGCACATGCGGCCGTAGTGCGACGGGTGGACGTCACGGACCTCGACGCCGGCACGCTCACGGGACAGACCACCCGGGCCGAGGGCCGAGAGACGACGCTTGTGCGTCAGACCCGCGAGCGGGTTGTTCTGGTCCATGAACTGCGACAGCTGGGACGTTCCGAAGAACTCCTTGATCGCGGCGACGACCGGACGCACGTTGATGAGCGTCTGGGGCGTGATCGCCTCGATGTCCTGCGTGGTCATGCGCTCGCGGACGACGCGCTCCATGCGGGACAGACCCGTGCGGACCTGGTTCTGGATGAGCTCGCCGACGGCGCGGATGCGACGGTTGCCGAAGTGGTCGATGTCGTCCACGTCGAGGCGCAGCTGCACCGGCTCGCCGTCGCGCACGCCGTTCAGCGTGGTCTTCTCGGCGTGCAGGGACACGAGGTACTTGATCGTCGCGACGATGTCCTTGACGGTCAGCACCGAGTCGGACAGCGGGGCGTCGATCCCGAGCTTGCGGTTGACCTTGTAGCGGCCCACCTTCGCCAGGTCGTAGCGCTTCGAGTTGAAGTAGAAGTTGTCGAGCAGCGCACGCGCGGCCTCGGCAGCGACCTGCTCGCCCGGGCGCAGCTTGCGGTAGATGTCCTTGAGCGCCTCTTCCTTCGTGAGGATGGCGTCCTTCTCGAGGGTCGACTCGATCGAGGCGAAGCCCTGGAACTCCTCCATGATCTCCTCGCTGGTCAGACCCAGCGCCTTGAGGAAGACCGTGACCGACTGCTTGCGCTTGCGGTCGATGCGCACGCCCACCTGGTCGCGCTTGTCGATCTCGAACTCGAGCCACGCACCACGCGAGGGGATGACGCGAGCGGAGTAGATGTCCTTGTCGGACGTCTTCTCCTGCTGGCGCTCGAAGTACACGCCGGGCGAACGGACGAGCTGCGACACGACGACGCGCTCGGTGCCGTTGATGATGAACGTGCCGCGTTCGGTCATGAGCGGGAAGTCGCCCATGAAGACCGTCTGCGTCTTGATCTCACCCGTCATGTGGTTCATGAACTCGGCGTTGACGTACAGCGGAGCGGCGTAGGTCTTGCCGCGCTCCTTGCAGTCGTCGATCGAGTACTTGGGGTCCTCGAGCTCGGGCGCCGTGAACGAGAGCTGCATGGTCTCGCCGAGGTCCTCGATCGGGGAGATCTCCTCGAAGATCTCCTCCAACCCGGAGTGCAGGGCGAGGTCGGTGCGACCCTGCTCCTGTCCCTCTGCGAGACGGGCCTTCCAGACGTCGTTGCCGACGAGCCAGTCGAAGCTCTCCGTCTGGAGTGCGAGCAGATCAGGAACCGTGAGGGTGTCCGTGATCTTGGCGAACGAGAGTCGCGAGTGGTTGCGACCGTTCTTGGGGTTGGTGGATGCGTTGGGCGCAGCAGCCAAGGGTGTGACCTCCGTAGGCCCCGTCGGGCCGATACTGACGAGCAGCATGTAGGTGAGTAGATGATCGCTCGGCGATCCCCGCGAGTTCATGCCCTGCGACCACGCCGACGCGTGCCTGACGCGGAACGTCGGTGCACGTGTGGGATGATCTCCGTGAGCGGGACCCGCCGCCATATACGGGTCCGGCTGCACCAGGGCGAGTTGAGCTTGTCCAACTCAGAACTCTGCGTCGACCGCAATATGACGACACGGATGCCAGGGAGCGCGAACTGCCATCATAGTTCGCGCCGAGTCGTGCTGTCCAGTCCTGGCTTGACCAGATTCGGCAGTGGCGTGTATAAGCCGCTGCGTGCCCGCGGAATTCCCGGCCCGCGCAGTCGACCCGGCCGTGCGCTCAGCCGAGGCGCTCGCGCTCGACGTGCCCCGCGCCTCCCGGCCGGCCCTGCTGTCCCGCCAGCGCACGGAAGGCGTCCTCGGGTCGGCGGGTGCGCACGAAGGTGACGCGGCCACGCTCGTCGGTGATCTCGATCCCGAGTCCGGGGGTGAGGATCAGGGCGCGCACGCCGCGACCGATCCGCAGGCCGACGCCGCCGTAGGTGCGGGCGTCCGCCTCGACGAGTCGGACGTCGGCGATGCGCCGACGCGCGATGCGCCGTGGCGGCAGCGGCCGGAAGTGCAACGTGACGTGCGTGTCGGTGACGGCGAACCCGGCCCGCGCGAGCAGCAGCAGCACGCCCGCCACGACGGCGACCAGCGCCGGCACGATGAGCGCGGTCTCCGGCGCGTCGCCGGGCCAGGCGGTCACGGCCGCGGTCAGGCCGAGCCCGCCGAGGAGCAGGACCGTGCCGACGACACGCATCCAGGTGGGTGCCGTCTCGTGGTCGGCGTGGGCCGGACGGGAGGCGCGGGGCACCCGCGTCGTCCGGCTCGCGGTCGTGCGCGTGGTGGCGCGGGTCGTCGGTGCGGCCGGGCGTGCGGTGGGCACGCTCATCGTGTCGGCGGTCATGTCGGGTCTCCTGCGGCTCGGCGGAGTGTTGCATCCCGTATTTTACATGACGGGTGCGATGTGATCACGGCCAGCGCGCACGGGTGACCGGAAGGGGCACGCGGACGCGCGCCGACGGCGCGCACGCTCGAGCGGTGGGGGTGTTCGACGGCACGTCGTGGTCACGTCGGGAAGGCGGACGCGCGAGGTGTGGGGCACTGCACGCATCGACGCGGTCTCGCGTGACGACCGGATGAACAGTACGGAACGAGTCTTGACGTCTGCTGGCCGTCCATGTGTACGCATTCACGTACCGGCCAGGACCGGTCAGCGCAGGACGCGCGCGACCGCCTCGGCGCGGGTTGCGACCCCGAGCTTCGCGAACACCTGGTTCACGTACGACTTCACCGTCGGCACCGTCAGGAACAGCTCCGCCGCGATCTGCGGGTTCGTCCGGCCGGCCGCGATGTGCTCGAGCACGTCGGCCTCGCGCGGGGTGAGGTCCGGGAATCGGTCTCGCAGCGCCGGCACAGCGGGCGGGGATGCCGTCGCCCCGCCGCCGGCGAGCTGCGCCACCAGCCGCGCTCCGACGGTCGCGTCGAACGTCGACTGCCCTGACGCGACCGCCCGGATCGCCGTCGCGATCTCGGTCCGTCCGGCGTCCTTCGTCAGGTACCCGCGCGCACCCGCCCGGAGCGCGGTCACGATCGACTCGTCGTCCGCGTAGGTCGTCAGCACGAGCACCGCCACCTGCGGGTGGTCGGCCACGATGCGCGCGGTCGCCGTCGGCCCGTCGGTGCCGGGCATGCGGAGGTCCATCAACACGACGTCCGGAACGTCACGGTCCACCGCCGCGATCGCCTCGGCGCCGTCGGCGGCCTCACCCGTCACCTGCAGGTCCGGTACGAGCGACAGCACCGTCACCAGGCCGTCGCGGACGATCGCCTGGTCGTCGACGACGAGGACACGGATGGTCACGAGGCGTCCGCCTCGTGCTCGGCCACCCGGTCCACCGGCAGGTGCAGCGCGACGACGAACTCGTCGTCGGATCGCTCCGCTTCGACCGTCGCACCGCTGCCGAGCTCCTCGACGCGCTCGCGCATCCCGAGCAGGCCCTGGCCGCCGCCGGTGAGCGGGTTGGCCACGACGACGTCCACGGCGTCGCCGTCGCGGACGACGGACAGTGACACGGGGCGGCCGGGGGCGTGCCTGCGGGCGTTGCTGAGGGCCTCGCGGGCGACCTGGACGACGGCGGCGCGGTGCGCCTCGTCGAGTGCGGCCAGGGTCGCGTCGCCCTGCACCACGATGGTGCCGCCGAACGAGCGGTGGGCGGCGACCAGGGCGGTCAGGTCGGTGCGGTCGGGCTGGCCAGCGCGGTCCGGCACGTGGTCGTCGGACGGTCGGGAGGCCCGGCCCGCGTCCGGCGCGTCGGTTCCGCTGGTCGGCGTGGCCGGCTGCAGCGCCGTGGACGGGTCCGTGGTGGTGACGCGGTCCGAGCTGGTGGTCGGATCCGGGGCCGTGGCCCGATCCGGGGTGGTCGTCCGGTCCGGGGTGGTCGTCCGGTCCGGGGTGGTCGTCCGGTCCGGGGTGGTCGTCCGGTCCGGGGTGGCATCGGGCTCGGCATCCGCGTCGTCGCGGAGGGCGTGCACGGCTCGGCGGGCCTCGGCGAGGCCGTCCGCCGCCAGGGTCCTGGCCTCGCCGGCACGCTTCGTCGCGTCGTCGACCCGGCCGGCCTCGAGCAGGGCCTCGACCGCGTCGAGCTGCAGCACGAGACCCCCGAGCGAGTGCGCGAGCACGTCGTGGATGTCCCGCGAGGCCCGGGACCGGTCGGCGAGGAGCTGTGCCCGCTGCTGGTCCCGCTCGGCCTGCCGCGCACGCTGCGCCGCGACCCGGAACTGCCGGCGGCTGAACCCGATGAGCACGCCGAGCAGCAGCCCGCCGCTCGTGCCGAGGACGAACTGGACCGAGGCGTGCTCGATCGTCGCGCACACGGCGATCACCACCACCGCCCCCACCGCGGTGACCGCTGCGACCCAGACCGGTACCCGGAGGTTCGCGCCGAGCAGGACGATCCCGACGATCACGGGGACGATCATGAGCGAGTCGGTCGCCACCACGGTCAGGGAACCGGCGACGATCATCACCACGCCCGCGACGACGAGCAGTTGCGGCGTCCGGCCGAACTCACGGAGCGCCCACGCGGCCAGCGCCACCGCGCCGAGTACCCACACCCACACGGGGAGCTGCAGCTCGAGTCCGTTCTTCACGAACCAGAACCCGACGATCACGATGCCGAGGGCGTTGAGTCCCCAGGCGGTTGCCGAACGGGACCGACCTCCGGGGAGGTCGGTCGGGTCCTGTCCGCTCAGCAGGGTCACCGGACCATCATGCCGCGGGTGGTGCGGCCACTGGCGGTCCGGTCTCCGCGGGGGATGCGCTGGTCGATGACGACGGCGCGGGCGGCGCGGTTCAGGGCGAGCACGAGCAGGATCGCGCCGGTCGAGGTGAGCAGGTGCGCACCGAGGTGGCCGCCGAGGACGTCGAGGCCGACGCGCACGGCGATGAGCACGATCCAGAGCGACGCCCCGAGCCAGCCCGTGCGGGACTGGATCGTCCGACCCTTGCTGTCCGGGGTGGCGACGGTGCGGAACCGGGTGATGGTGCCCATCGTCAGGCCCACGCCGATCGTGATCAGGGCCTCGATGCCGAGGAACACGACGTCGATCGTGGTGATCGTCGCCCCCGACTGCGCCAGGACCACCACGCCGATGATCGCCATGATCATCGGCGTGCGCCAGATGCGCGCCGGGTCGAGGTACTGCCAGGTGGCCTGGCGGTACCCGAGGAAGCCGACGAGAGCGACGCCGATCAGGACGTTGACGAGGAGCTGGAACGACATGGTGTGCCTTTCGAGGTGACCCGGCGGGACGTCCCCGACCGATGGATCCAGCCTCGTTCCGGCGCGTCCGCGGGCACACCAACCAGGGGTGGGGGCCCGGGTGGTGATCGCGGTGCCGGTCGGGTGGTGTTCGATTGACCGCATGGCTGATGCGTTCGACGGGTTCCGGATCGGTGCGGGGTACTCGGTGGTCGAGCCGGACCGGCACCGCCCCGGGTCCTTCACGCTCGTGGTGGACGGCACGCCGCAGTCGCACGTCGACCTCGAGGACCCGACCCACCTGGCGTTCGAGTACATCCGGCGGATCGGGCACGCCATCGACCTGCTGCCGTCCGGCCCGGTCACGGCGCTGCACCTCGGCGCCGGCGCCCTGACGCTCCCCCGGTACGTCGCGGTGACCCGGCCGGGCTCGCGCCAGCAGGTCATCGAGCTCGAGCGCGACCTGGTGGACCACGTCCGCGAGGTCCTGCCGTTCCCCCGCGGGGCGTCGATCCGGGTGCGGTACGGCGACGCGCGCGAGGTGCTCGGCAAACTCCCCTCCGGGCTGCGCGGCACGGTGGACCTGGCGGTGGTGGACGTCTTCGGCGGTTCGCAGATCCCGGCGCACGTGACGAGCATCGAGTTCTACCGCGAGGTCGCTGCGTTCCTGTCGCCGACCGGCATCGTCGCCGTGAACGTGGCCGACGGCGCGGGTCTCGCGTTCGCGCGGGGGCAGGCGTCGACGCTGCAGGCCGTGCTGCCCTCGGTCGCGGCGGTGGCGGACACCGGCATGCTCAAGGGGCGGCGGTTCGGGAACATCGTGCTGCTCGGTTCGCCGACCGACCTGCCGATCGCCGAGATGCCGCGGCGGTACTCCTCGGACCCGATGCCGGCGAAGGTCGTCCACGGGGCCGAGCTGCGGGCGTTCATCGCCGGGGCGCCGATCGTCACCGACGCGACGGCCGTTGCGTCACCGGAGCCGAACCGGAGCGTGTTCGGCGCCTGACCCCGCGGTGACGACGGGGCGGCGCGCCAGGCCGTTCCCGGGCACTCGGCGGGTGCGGCTGTCAGGATGGTCTGAACGACCGCGCAGGTGCGCGACCGAGCGATGGGATCCCCTGATGACGAACGACGACCGGAGCAACCAGGACCGGACGGGCGACGGCCAGGCGCCGAGCTGGGGCGAAGCCCCGCAGCAGCAGCCCGCCGCCGACGCACCGCGGTACGGCGAGCGGAGCGACCCGACGCCGCAGTACGGGCAGTCCGCCCCGCAGTACGGCGAGCAGCAGAACCAGTACGGGCAGCAGCAGCAGTACGGGCAGCAACAGGACCAGTACGGCCAGCAGCAGGACCAGTACGGCCAGCAGCAGCAGTACGGCCAGCAGCCGTACGCCGCGGCGCCCGCGAGCTCCGGCTCGCCCGCATGGCAGAGCTACGAGGAACCGAAGGCCAAGAAGAAGAAGAAGACCGTCGGCGTGATCGCGTTCGTGGTCGGCCTCGCCGCCCTGGTCGTGGGAGCCATCGGCGGGTACCTGTTCGGGCAGTCGTTCGGCGCTTCCGACGCCTTCCGCGACTCGATGCAGAACAGCGGGGCGACGCCGAGCGACGCGCAGATCACCGAGCTGATGACCTCGTCGAACGTCATCACCGGGTCCCTCATGTTCTACCTGGGTACGGCCCTCGGCCTGTGGGCGATCGTGCAGGGCATCATCGCCGCCGTCACCAAGCGTGGCCGCGGTTGGGGCGTCTTCGCGATCGTCCTCGCGGTCGTCGCGCTCATCGTGTTCGTCGTGGCGGTCGGCGTCGCTGCGGTCGCGGCGAGCGGGATGTCCTGATCCGCTGAGCCCGTCCCGAACGGCCCGTCGCGCTCCGGCACGGCGGGCCGTTCTGCGTCCACCGGCGCGAAGCCTGAGCGCGTCGCACCGGCCGCTCCCGGCAGAGCGCGGCTACCCTCGAACCGATGTCCCTCCCGCCCGACGACCGTCAGCAGCCCGACCCGTCCGACCCGTCCCGTGAACCGCGCCACGCGGCTCCCGTGACGGCCGGGGTCAGCCCGGGCAGCACCTTCGCGCCCATCAGCCTGCGGCCGGCGGTCGACGTCGACGCCGTGCACCAGCGTCTGCGCGACCTCGGTCAGAGCCGCAGCACCGAGGCGCTCGCGGAACGCGCCGAACTCCTCCGCCTGCTCGGCCGACTCGACGAGTCACTCGTCGTCGCGGAAGAGGTCTTCCGCCTCGCGATGTTCACGGGCGAGCGCCAGGACAAGGTCGCCGCCCGGATCCGGCGCGCGCACATCCTGCACGACCTCGGTCGCCACGAGCGTGCCGCGACCGAGGCTGCTCTGGCCCGCGACACCGCCGCGACCGAGGAGTGGCCGGAGCTCGAGGGGGCCGCCGCCGAGATCGAGGGGTGGTCGCTGTTCGAGAACGACCGCTTCGAAGAGTCCCGCGCCGCACTGTCCCGCGCCTACCAGGCGTTCCGCCAGGCCGGTGCCCCGTCCGAGCGCACCGACGCCCTGCGCACCGCGGTCGAGGCGGCGATGCGTGCCTCGATCACGCACCCCGCCGAACCCGCTGACAAGCCGCGGACGGCCCGCGAGGTCGCCGCCCGCCGTGCTGAGGACGACGAACCGACCATGCGCGTCGCCGAGCCGGTCAAGCAGGTCCCGCCGATCCGCCGCCGGGTGCTCGGGGCGCCGGACGCCGCGCGCACCGAGGCCGACGACATCTGGGGACGGATCGCCGCACGGGCAGCCAAGAAGGGCCAGGCCGACCCCCGCGCCGACCAGTGACCGCACTCGAGACGGTCCGTTCCCGAGCCGAGGCACTCATCACCGAGCACCTCGGCGCGGGCGCATGGACCTTCGGGTTCGACCACGCGAAGACCCGTGCGGGACAGTGCGACTTCGCCCGGAAGCGCATCACCGTCAGTCGGCACCTGGCCGCACGGTTCTCGGACGACGACGTCGAGCAGGTCCTGCTGCACGAGGTCGCGCACGCCCTCGCGGGGGCCCGTGCGGGCCACGGCGCGAAGTGGAAGCGGACCGCGTCAGCCATCGGGTACACGGGTTCGCGGCTGCACGACGGCCCGATCGCCAGCGAGCTCGCACCGTGGATCGGGACCTGTCCCGCCGGACACGAGCACTTCCGCTACCGGACGCCCACCCGCCAGCTCGCCTGTGCCCGGTGCTCCCGCCGGTTCGATCCCCGCAACGCCATCGTCTGGCGGCGCCGGAGCGAGGCTGACACCCCGTCGACGGTGGCCTCGACTACCGCATGAGTCCGTCCGCGCGCGGAGGCGCGCCGGTAACCCGTTAGCCTGGACGGATGCACACGGGGCAGCACATCCGCACGGACGCCGGATCCACCTGGTTCTTCGACGCCGGTCGGATCGCCCTGGACTTCGCGCACACCGGTGGGTTCGCCGACGACCCGGACGGTCGGCGTCCCCGATCGCAGCTCGGTGAGCTGCTCGCGAGCCCAGCGGACCTGGACGAGTGGCTCAGCGACCACACCGAACCGATCGACGTCGGGGCGAGCGCGCGCGAGCTGCAGGACGCCCGCGCGCTCCGCGCGGCGATCGCCCGACTCGCCGTCGCCGCAGCCCCCGGCCCGGCGACCACCGCGGCCGAGCGCACCGCCGTCGCGGCGGGCCTGCGTGCCGGGACCGGCCGCACGCGCCCCGCGCCCGACGACATCGACACCGTCAACCTGTTCGCCGCCCTGCCGGACGTGCCCCCGAGCCTCCCGGGTGGCCGCCGACGTGCCGGAGCGAACCGCGTCCGCCTGGCCCAGGCACTGTCCAGCGTCGCGCGCGACGCCGTCGCGCTGTTCACCGAGGTCGGCTTCGACGACGTCGAGGCCGACGGCCGTCCGACGCGTCTGAGCCGCTGCTCGGCGGACGACTGCGCGCTCGTCTTCTACGACTCGTCGCGGGGCGGGACACGCCGCTGGTGCTCGATGCAGCGCTGCGGGAACCGCGCCAAGGTCCGTGCGCACCGCGCTCGGCGCGCGGCGGTCTGAACCACCCTCCAGCCAGCCGAGAAGGCACCGCGAAGAAAAAGATTCGGCGTGCCGAATTCTCTGGCATGCTGGTGCCGTGACCGACACCGCCGCCGCGAGGACCACCGAGCAGCCCTCCGGCACGCCGCGCCGCCGCGCCGCGGGCCTCACCCTGCTCGGCCCGGCGTTCGTGGCGGCCATCGCCTACGTCGACCCCGGCAACGTGGCGGCCAACCTCACCGCCGGGGCGAAGTACGGCTACCTGCTCCTCTGGGTCCTGGTCGCCGCGAACGCGAGCGCGGTCGTCGTGCAGTACCTGTCCGCCAAGCTCGGCGTCGTCACGGGCAAGTCCCTGCCGGAGCACCTGGGCCTGCGGATGCGTCGCACCCCGAGGCTGCTCTTCTGGGGGCAGGCCGAGATCGTCGCGGCCGCGACCGACATCGCCGAGGTGATCGGCGGCGCGCTCGCCCTGCACCTGCTCTTCGGCCTGCCGCTCGTCGCCGGCGGGCTCATCACGGGCGTGGTCTCGATGCTCCTGCTGACCCTGCACAGCCGCCGCGGGACCCGCACCTTCGAAGCCGTCGTCACGGCGATGCTCGCGATCCTGACCGTCGGCTTCTGCGCCGGACTGCTCTTCGCACAGGTCTCCCCCGCCGAGCTCGTCAGCGGCCTGGTGCCGCGGTTCGAGGGCTCCGAGTCGGTGATGCTCGCGGCGTCGATGCTCGGCGCGACGGTCATGCCGCACGCGGTCTACCTGCACTCGGCGCTCGCCCGCGACCGGCACGGCGACGTGCCCGCCGGCCCCGAGCGCCGCCGCGTGCTCGTCGCGACCCGGTGGGACGTCGGTCTCGCGCTGGTGGTCGCCGGCGGCGTGAACATCTGCATGCTCGTCCTCGCCGCGGCGACGCTACCCGGGGTCGCGGACACCGACTCGATCCCCGGAGCACAGCGGGCGATCGCCGAGCACGTCGGGCCCGTCGTCGGGGTGCTCTTCGCGGTGGGGCTGCTGGCGTCGGGGCTGGCCTCGACCTCGGTCGGCTGCATGGCCGGCGCCGAGATCATGAAGGGGCTGTTGCACGTCCGGATCCCGCTCGTGGCGCGGCGGGTGATCACCCTGGTGCCGGCGATCGTGCTGCTCGCGATCGGTGCCGACGCGTCGATGCTGCTGGTGGTGAGCCAGGTGGTGCTGAGCTTCGGGATCGCCTTCGCGATCGTCCCGCTGGTCGTCTACACGTCGCGCCGCAGCATCATGGGCACGGACGTGAACGCCGCGACCACCCGCGTGGTGGCGTGGGTGGTCGCGGCGGTCATCGTGGCGCTCAACGTCGCACTGATCGTGCTCACGGTGACGCAGTGAGCGCCGACGCGGTGTGCGGCACGACGTCGGTCGTCACTCGACGACCGTGACGTCCTTCCAGAACGCGACGTAGCCCGAGTAGTCCTTGCCGACGCGGTCGAACGACGACGGGATCGGCGTCGGGTAGGACCACGCGCGGTCCTGCAGCGCCTGTCCGTCGACGTTCACCGTGAAGTACTGGGTGTCGCCCTTCCACGGGCAGTGGTACTGGGTGGGGCTCTCGGTGAACAGCTCGGACTTCACGCTCGACGGCGGGAAGTACCAGTTGCCCTCGATCTTGATGAGGTCCTCTTCCGGGGCCTCCGCGATCACCGTGTCGCCGACGACTGCCTTCATGCGTTGCTCCTTCGCTCGCTGGTGCCGGACGGCCTGGACGGCGCTCCGGTCCCTGTCCGCCCGAACGCTACGCCCGGCCCCGCGATTCCCGCAGGACGACCAGGTCCGGTCCGACGGCGAGCGCCGCGTGCACCGGCTCGCGACCGAGGACGGCCGCGCTCTCGGACGCCGTGACCAGGTGCTTCACCGCGCGCCGGAGCCCGCTGTACGCCGCGCAGGCCGCGGCGGCCTCCGGTGAGGTGTGGTCGATCCCGACCGCGGCGAGCGCGTCGACGACGGCGCCGGCGGCGAGCAGGTCCTCGACGGCGAAGTCGGGTGCGTCGGGCACGTCGACGGTCTCGCCCGCGGCCTCGGCCGCGTCGTCCAGCGCTCCGGGATGGTGCAGCCCGGCGGCCACGACCGCGACGACGCACCGGTCGCCACGATCGGCCTGGAGGCCCGTCACCCGTTCCGCGATCGCACTCGCGTTGCCGAGGTGGCCGAGCACGACCTCCGGACCGTCCGGCAGCTGGGCGGTCGCGTTCCGCAGCGCGCGGCGCTGCGCCGCCGCGTCCGGCGAGCTCGGCAGGACGTCCACCCAGACGACGAGGTGTGCGCCGTGGGCGATGCGTTCCGCACCACCGGTGCCCCACGCGAACCGGACCTGGTACTGCTCCTGGGTGCGTTCTGCCACGTCCGTCACGATAGCCGCCCGGACGATGCTGTCCCTCTCCACAGGGTGGCCGTCCCGACAGGCTCCACCATGGTCGACGACCGTAGGATGCACTTCCATGGAGATCGCCCCCGCGCCCACCCTGACCGGCGACCGTGTGACGCTCGAGCCCCTCGCGCAGGAGCACGCGGATGACCTGCGGGCAGCGGTGACGGACGGCGATCTGTGGCGCACCTGGTACACCTCGGTCCCCGCGCCGGCCCAGGTCGAGGACGAGATCGACCGGCGCCTCGCCGAGCACGAGGCCGGCCGCATGGTGCCCTTCGCGGTGCGTGACCGTCCGACCGGCCGCGTGGTGGGTTCGACGACCTTCATGAACATCGACGCGGGCAACCGGCACGTCGAGATCGGCAGCACGTTCCTGGCGAAGTCGGCGCAGCGTTCGGGCATCAACACCGAGGCGAAGCTGCTGATGCTGTCCCACGCGTTCGAGGCATGGCAGTGCATCGCGGTGGAGTTCCGCACGCACTGGCACAACCACCAGTCCCGCGCCGCGATCGCCGGTCTGGGCGCGAAGCAGGACGGCGTGCTGCGGAACCACTCGATCGGTCGCGACGGCACGCTCCGCGACACCGTGGTGTTCTCGATCATCGCCTCGGAGTGGCCGGCGGTCCGGCTGTCCCTGGCCGAGCGGCTCCGGCGGCACGACCGCGCCGAGGGGTCGCGCCGCCGGTCCGCCCGGCACGCCTGACCGTCAGAGCGTGTGACGGACCGTCCGGTCACCGAGCGGCTGGACCGGACGCGCGTTCTCGACGTGCGCTGCCTCGAGGTCGGCGAGCTGGTCGGCGCCGAGCTCGATCGGGTCCTCGAGCACGATCCACCGCACCCCCTCGGTGCAGGGCGGCGTGGTGAGCGACCCCTCGTAGGTCGCGAAGGAGCGCGACGCGGGCAGCATCGCTTCGACGTCCACCGTGCTCTCGCGACCCGCCCCTGCCGTCGCGCCGGCGAGGTAGCTCTCGTAGGCGGGGTTGTGCGCGCCCCGCTCGGCGAGGACCCCGACGACGGTCAGGGTGCCGCGGTCGTCGGCGTGCACGAAGTGGAACTCCGCGTCGGCCGGGTCGCCGTCAACGGTGTGCTCCGACCCCGCGTGGAAGTGCAGCTGCACCAGGTCGAGGTCCGCGCCGGCGATTGTCGTCGAGGCACCGTCGCCGGCGGTGAACTGCACGGTGTGCCCGTTGTCCGCCGTCAGACCCCGGACAGCGCCCGAGCCCACGAGGTCGAGGTCGGCGCCACCGCGGGCGGCCGGGAGATCGATCGGGGACTGCTGGGCGCCGGTCCCGCACGTGCCGTACTCGTCGGTGAGGCCACCCCAGTGCTGCGGGGCGCCTGCTCCCTCGTACGACCACGACGTGCCGACGTCGTGCGCGTCGGCCTCGGGAGGCGTTCCGGCCGCGCAGCCGGCGAGGACGAGGAGGACGGCTGGGGCGGCGAGCAGGGGCAGGCGGGGATGAGTGGATCGCATGCTGTACACACTCACATACTCGTATTTCACATTTGCCGTGAGTGGTCGTCGGCCGCGAGCGTAGGGTCCTGGCCATGCACGTCGGTATCCGGATCGTCCTCGATGCGCCGGTCGACGCCGTGCGCGATGCCCTGCTGTTCCCGTCCGTGATGGTCGCGGTGACGAAGCCGTTCCTGGTGTACCGCTCGCGCAGCCCCGAGGGGTTCCCCGAGCGGTGGGAACCGGGGCACCCGCACCCGATCACCGCGAGTGCGTTCGGCCTGGTTCCGAGCGGCGACACGCACGTCGACCTCGACCTGTACGAGATCGACGGCGTCCCCGTGCAGCGTGACAACGGCGGCGGCACGAGCGGGCTGTTCGGCCGTATGTCGATGCGCCACCGGATGGCGGTCGTGCCGGCTCCTGGCGACCGGACCCTGCTCATCGACCGCCTGACCTACCGGATGCGGCCGTGGCCCCTCGGCGCGCTGCTGTGGCCGGGGATGTGGGTCATCTGGCAGTGGCGGGCGTACCGGATGCGTGCGCTCGCGCCCGCCTGGCGGACGGATGCCGCCTGACCGAGGCGAGTCGGGCCTCCCGTCCACCGCGGAGCGGGCGTAGCCTCGACCACGTGAGCCAGACGCGCCCCCAGGAGCCGACGACCGACGACCGTGTGCGCAGCACGCTGGCGACCGTGGACTGGCGGCGCATGACGTTCGACCTGTACCGCCGTGTCCGCGCGACGCCTGATCCCCAGACGGCGCACGCACTGTGGCGGGAGACCCGCGACGCGATGTTCGCGGAGCACCCCGCGTCGCCGCTCCTGGACGAGGACGCCCGCGACTTCGAGTCGCTGCCCGTGCCGGACTACGACCCCGCCTGGCGGTTCCAGGTGCGCATCGAACCGGCCGAGCCCGCCGAGTTCGACTACGAGACCGGCACCGACGGCACCGTGCACTTCGACCGCCTCGGCGTCGTGACGGTCCCGGGCGTCGGCACGCTCGACGTCTGGTCGCACGGCGGCTACGGGGGCGGGCTGTTCGTCCCCGTGAAGGACTCCAGCGCCGGCAAGGCCCGCGGCACGTACGGCGGCGGACGCTACCTGCTCGACACGATCAAGGGCTCGGACCTGGGCGGCGACGACGCCGACTCGCTCGTGCTGGACTTCAACTTCGCGTACAACCCGTCGTGCGCGTACGACCCGGCGTGGGCGTGCCCGCTCGCGCCTCCCGGCAACACCGTGCCGGTGCCGATCCCGGTCGGCGAGCAGTACGACTTCTAGGGTGGAACGCATGGCAGGACTGGTCGCACTCGACGCCGGCGGACGCGTGCCGCCCTTCGAGCAGGTCCGCTCGCAGATCGCGGCGCAGATCGGCGCGGGGTACCTCGTCGACGGCGAACGGCTGCCGAGCGTGCGAGGGCTGGCCGACGAGCTCGGGCTGGCGGCTGGCACGGTCGCGAAGGCCTACCAGCTGCTCGAGGAGGCCGGGCTCGTGCACACCGCGCGTGGTGCCGGCACCCGGGTGGTGCGGCCGGCCGAGGTGCCGGACGCCGTGGCCGATGCGGCCCGCGCACTGGCAGCCGCTGCCCGCGCGGCGGGACTGTCGGCGGACCAGGCGGCCACCGCGCTCAAGGACGCCTGGCCCGCGTAGCGCGGGGCTTCCGGGCGTACCTGGTGCTTCCGGGCGTACCTGGTCGGAAGTTCCGGCCCGGTACGCCCGATTCCACTTTCCATCGCGGCCGTTCTGGGAAGGAACCCGCGCGCTCAGCAGTGCTCGAAGACGTAGGCGTCGTCCGTCGGCGTGACCAGGTCGCGGTCGCGGAGGATCGTCATCGCGGGCCGGTCCTCCAGCCCGCACACCGATGCCCACGAGCGCTCGAGGGTGTCCGCGTACTCGATGTCGATGACCCGCTTGCCGTAGGCCTTCGTGTACGCCGAGCACTCCTGGTACTGCACGCACTCCTCGGCGACGACGAAGTCGAACCCGGTCTGCTTCCGGCCCGAGGCCCCGAGCTGCGGCGTGTTCTTCTGCCCGACGGCCAGACCGTGGCGGTGCCCGGTGTCGACGAGTGACTTCGCCAGCGCCAGGTTGCCGGCGCGCGTCAGACGCTTCCCGCTCCGGGTCCACGAGTCGAGGTTGTCGAACTCGACCGCGTCGAACCCGCGGTCGCCGCAGCGGGCGATGGACTTCGCGAGCACCTTCGTGATGAGCGCGCGCTTCGCGGCCGTCCGGGTGTCGAGGAGCATCTCGTCCGGCCAGCCCGGGTCGGACACCGGCTTGCCGGCCCGGTCGCGCAGGATCGCCGACGGGTAGGACTTCGTCCACGTGCCGGCGGACTCGGGCTGGGTCTGGAACCCGTTGACGTAGCAGATGTCGTACTTGCCCTTCGCGGGCTTCGCGGTGCTGTCCCGCTCGACGATCGTCACACCGGACGGCGGCGTGTAGGAGCCGCCGAGCTGGTAGTCCGGGCGCCCCGAGGTCGGCAGGTTGCGGTAGCTCGCCGCAGCGCTGGTCGGAGCAGCCTCGGCACAGCCAGCGGTGCCGAGCACGGCCACCAGGGCCATCGCGGTGGTGATCAGGACGGTTCGGGTGCGCACCCGGGAATCCTCGCATGCGCACGGCGAACGGACCGGTCCTGGGTTCTGCGGGGTCCACACGCTATGCTGGTGGTACTCGAGACGCCGATCGTCTCGTGCGTCGTACGGACGCCCCGAACTCCCGACCACGTTCCACTGATCCTCTGGTCGATGATCGAGCACCTCCCGAAGGTGCCCAGGCTTCTCTGCTGCGGCGACTGCGCCAGCCACCTCTGTTGGCGCGCATCCCGCCCGCGCGCTGCCTCAGAGCGCGCCCACAGCCGGTCTCATCCGGCTCGAAAGGTCACCATGACCACCAATGACCTCCGTTTCTCCGACCTGGGCGTCCCCGCGCCGATGGTCGCCGTCCTCGCCGACCAGGGCAAGGAGACCGCGTTCCCGATCCAGGAGGACACGCTCCCCGACTCCCTGCAGGGCAAGGACGTCCTCGGCCGTGGCCGCACCGGCTCCGGCAAGACGATCGCCTTCGCGATCCCGCTCGTCGCCCGTCTCGCCGCCAGTGGCCGCAAGCGCCGCGCCGGCCGCCCCCGTGCCCTGGTGCTCGCCCCCACCCGTGAGCTCGCGACCCAGATCGACGTCGCGCTCGCCCCGCTCGCCAAGGCCATGGGCCTGAACACCACGACCATCTTCGGTGGCGTCGGACAGGGCCGTCAGGTCGACGCCCTGCGCGGCGGCGTGGACGTCGTCGTGGCCTGCCCGGGTCGCCTCGCCGACCTCATGCAGCAGGGCCACGTCAACCTCGGTGACATCGAGGTGACCGTCCTCGACGAGGCCGACCACATGGCCGACATGGGCTTCCTGCCCGGCGTGACCAAGATCATGCAGGCGACGCCCGAGCAGGGGCAGCGTCTGCTGTTCTCCGCCACGCTCGACAACGGCGTGGACAAGCTCGTCAAGAAGTTCCTGCACAACCCGGTGATGCACTCCGTCGACGAGGCGAACAGCCCCGTCGAGGCGATGACCCACCACCTGTTCGAGGTCGCCGACGCCGACGCGAAGAAGCACCTCGTGAGCACCCTCGCCTCGGGCAACGGTCGCCGCATCCTCTTCATGCGCACCAAGCACCACGCCAAGCGCCTCGCCAAGCAGCTCAGCAGCCAGGGGATCCCGGCCGTCGACCTGCAGGGCAACCTGTCGCAGGGCGCCCGTGAGCGGAACCTGGCGAAGTTCTCGTCCGGCGAGGCCCTCGTCCTCGTCGCCACCGACGTCGCCGCCCGTGGTGTGCACGTCGACAACGTCGAGCTCGTCGTGCACGTCGACCCGCCCACCGAGCACAAGGCGTACCTGCACCGCTCGGGCCGTACCGCCCGTGCCGGTTCGTCCGGTGACGTCGTCACGGTGACGATGCCCGCCGAGCGTCGCGACGTCGCGCAGATGATGCGCGCCGCAGCCATCAAGGTCACCCCGCAGCAGGTCACCGCGACCTCCCCGGCGGTCACCACGCTCGTCGGCGAGATCGCCCCGATCCGCCACGTCGCCGAGGACCAGCCCGCACAGCAGCAGCGTCAGCCGAAGCAGCGTTCCGCCGATTCCGCCGGTGACCGTGGTCGCCGTGGTCGCGGTGGCCGTCCGGGAGGCTCGGGTCAGCCCGCGCGCTCCGGCTCGGCTTCCGAGTCCGCCGGTTCGGCCGGGGGCCGTCAGGGCCGTCCGGCTCGCGGCGCACGTTCCGAGGGCACCGGGCGCTCCGCCGCCGCGGGAGCGGGCTCGACGGGTGGTCGCCGTACCGGCGGCAGCCGTCGTGCCGGCAGCGACACCGTGCGCGGTGGGTCCTCTGCGGTCTGGTCCTCGGACGGTGGCTACGCAGCGGGCCGTGGAGCCGGCCAGGAGTCGGGCGGGGGCCGTCGTGGCTCGTCGCGCCGTGCCTCCCGTCCGGCCGGCGCTGCCGACCGCCACTGATCTGTCGACCCGGCCCGCGCTGACCAGCGGGGGACAACCTTGGGGGCGCCTGCAAGGCGGACGCCCCCAAGGGCGTAGTTTCTCCTTTACCGGATGCCGCGCAAGCGGCTGACGGGGAAACGTCCGCTGTTGGAAGGAGTGCCTATGGCTGGGATCGAAGACATCAAGAACGCCGCTGAGAAGGCGGCAGGCAAGGTCAAGGAGGCCGTCGGGAACGCGACGGACAACGACCACCTCAAGGCTGAGGGCAAGACCGATCAGGTCAAGGCCGACACCAAGCAGGCGGGTACGAACGTCAAGGACGCCGCTTCCGGCGTCGCCGACAGCCTCAAGAGCGACCGCGACACGAAGTAACAAGCCGGTCCAGTACCGCGCTGCGAAGCCCCCGGATCCGATCGGATCCGGGGGCTTCGTCGTGTGCGGGTGCTCCGTTGTGCTCGGGGACCGAGCCGGTCGCTACATGAGCGCGCCGACCGACGCGAGGCCCGCGCGCAGCAGGGCACCGCGGCCACCCTCCATGTCGTCGGCGACGCCGTCGGACGCGGCTTCCATCGGGGTCATCCAGGTGAGCTCGAGGGCGTCCTGCCGAGGCTCGCACGTGCCGGTGACCGGGACGACGTAGGCCAGCGAGATCGCGTGCTGCCGCTCGTCGGTGTACACCGAGGCGCCGGGCAGCGGGAAGTACTCGGCCACGGTGAACGGCGTCGGGCTCGACGGCAGCTGCGGGAACGCCATCGGGCCGAGGTCCTTCTCGAGGTGGCGGAAGAGCGCCGTGCGGATGGACTCGCCGAACATCACGCGACCGGACACCAGGGTGCGGACGATCGAGCCGCTCGGGGCCACACGCAGGAGCACCCCGACCTCGGTCACGACGCCGAGCCCGTCGGTGCGGACGGGGATCGCCTCGACGTAGCAGATGGGGAGTCGACGACGCGCGTTGGCGAGTTCCTCGTCGGACAGCCAGCCGGAGTCGGGGTCGGGGGTTTGCAACGAGGCCATGCACCGTGTCTACCAGGGACGGCGTCGAGTTCGGCGGAAGGCGCGGGACTTGGGGATGGTTAGCGTTGTCCACATGATCGATGCAGACCTGGTGCAGTGGACCCGTCCGGCGGAAGAACGCGCAGGGACACCGCTGCTCGTGACCATGCACGGGGTGGGGTCGAACGAACGCGACCTGCTCGGACTCGCCCCCGCGCTGCCGGCGGCCTGGACGATGGCATCGCTGCGGGCGCCGATGCCGTGGGGCCAGGGGTTCAGCTGGTACCCGCTCGGGACGCCGGGCTCCCCCGCGCTCGAGCCCGTCGACGCCGCGGTCGCCGAGGTGCTCGCGTGGGTCGACTCCGTCGCCGCCGACCACCCGCGGATCGGGCTGCTCGGGTTCTCGCAGGGCGGGTCGATGGCGCTGCAGCTGCTGCGGGCCCGACCGGCTGCGTTCGCCTTCGCGGTGTCGCTGTCCGGGTTCGTCGTGCCGGGGGCGACGGACTCGCGTGACGAGGCCGTCGCCGCCGTCCGGCCGCGGGTGTTCCTCGGGCACGGCGATCTCGACCCGGTGATCCCGGCGGAGGCCACCGCGCGGACGCAGGCGTGGGCGGCGGCGAACACCACCGTGACGGACCGGGCGTACGAGGGCCTGCCGCACGCGGTGTCGGCAGCGGAGCTGTCGGACGTCGCGGCGTTCATCGGGACGTAGGCGCGGGCGCGCAGCGCGCTTGGTGAGCGGCGCGGGACGCGCTTGGTGAGCAGAAATGGTCGGGTCCGACGTGCGGACTCGACCATTTCTGCTCACGATGCGCGGGGGTCAGCCCCGGCGACGACGGACGGGAGGCACGGTGCGGGCTGGCACCGTGCCTCCTGTCCGTCAGTCGGCGAGGATCTGCAGGAGGTCCTTGCGGAGCTGGTCGACCTTGGCGGTGGCGGCCTTGGCCTGGTCCTCCGTCGCGGTCGTCCGGTACATCTGCAGGACGCCCATGGTCTTCCGGAGCGCCTCGAAGAACTCGCGCTGCGCGTCCGGGATCCCTGGAGCCGCGTCGAGTGCCGCTGCGATCTCGTCGGCCTTCGCCTCGGCCTCGGCCTTGCCGGCGTCGGTGAGCTCGAAGAGCGTCTTGCGGCCGTCGCCCGACGAGACCACGAGGTCTTCGTCGACGAGCTGCTGGAGCGTCGGGTAGACCGAGCCGGGGCTCGGCTTCCAGGCGCCGCCGGTGCGCTCGGCGATGGTCTTGATCACGGCGTAGCCGTTCTGCGGCCCCTCGGCCAGCAGGCCGAGGATCGCGAGGCGGACGTCACCGCGGCGGCGGCGTTCGCGACCGAAGCCGGGTCCGCCGAAGCCACCGAAGCCGGGGCCGAAGCCCATGCCCGGCCCGAAGCCCGGGCCGAAGCCACGGCCACCTCGGCCGCCGTGCTCGTGGTCACCGCGGTCGCGGCCGGGGAAGCCAGCGCCGTGGTGCTGCCGCGCGCCGCCGAAACGGGGGCCGCGCGGGTGGTGGTTGCTGTCGTTGTCGTTGTGCATGGGGCGCATGATGCGTCCTTCCTTGTTGCTCAGTCGGCTCGCGACCGGTCTGACTGGTTTCGTCTTCGTCGTATCGCGATGTGTTTACGATAGATCGCTAATTATCGTCTTGTCAAGGGGTACTCCCCGCTCGGGCTGCTGTCGGTGGTGACGGGCAGGATGGGACGGACCATGACGGACGTCTTCGAGCGCTTCTCCCCCGCGACCGCGGAGTGGTTCCGTGGTGCGTTCGACGCCCCCACCCCCGCACAGGCGGGCGCGTGGGACGCCATCTCGACGGGGCAGCACGCACTCGTCATCGCGCCGACGGGTTCCGGCAAGACCCTGGCCTCGTTCCTGTGGTCGATCGACCGGCTCATCAGCGCGACCGACCGGCCCCCGGCCAAGCAGCGCACGCGGGTCCTGTACGTCTCGCCGCTCAAGGCCCTCGGCGTCGACGTCGAGCGGAACCTGCGCAGCCCGCTCGTCGGCATCACGCAGACGGCCCGACGGCTCGGCACCGAACCACCCGAGGTCACCGTCGGGGTGCGCAGTGGCGACACCCCGTCGTCGGACCGGCAGAAGCTGCTCCGCCAGCCGCCGGACATCCTCATCACCACGCCCGAGTCCCTGTACCTCATGCTCACCTCGCAGGCGCGCGAGACCCTGGTGAACGTCGACACCGTCATCATCGACGAGGTGCACGCCGTCGCCTCGACCAAGCGCGGGGCGCACCTGGCCGTCTCGCTCGAACGGCTCGACGACCTGCTCGACAAGCCGGTGCAGCGCATCGGGCTGTCCGCCACGGTCCGGCCGCCGGAAGAGGTCGCGCGGTTCCTCGGGGGTCGGGCGCCGGTGACGATCATCGCGCCGCCGGCGCAGAAGACCTTCGACCTGCGCGTCGTCGTGCCGGTCGACGACATGGCCGAGCTCGGTGCTCCGCCGGTCGGTGCGGACGCGTCCGACGCGCCCGCGAACGGCTCGATCTGGCCGCACGTCGAAGAGCGTGTGGTCGACCTCATCGAGGAGCACCGGTCGACGATCGTGTTCGCGAACTCGCGGCGACTGGCCGAGCGACTCACCGCGCGGCTGAACGAGATCCACGAAGAGCGCGTCCTCGCTGCGGCGGCTCCGGCCGAGGCGGCCGACGCGCTGGTCCCGGCGGGTGTCTCGCCGGCCGACGACGGCCTGCCGGTGGCGCGGGGTCGCCCGCAGTCGCCCGCGCGGACCTCGGCGCACGCGGTCGCACCCCAGGGCACGAAGCGGCCGCCGGCGCAGATGATCGGCGCGTCCGGGCAGACCGGTGGCGGCGGCTCCGACACCGCAGTGCCCGTGCTCGCCCGAGCCCACCACGGCTCGGTGTCGAAGGACCAGCGCGCGATCATCGAGGACGACCTGAAGTCCGGTCGGCTGCGGTGCGTGGTCGCGACGAGTTCGCTCGAGCTCGGGATCGACATGGGCGAGGTCGACCTCGTCGTCCAGGTCGAGGCGCCGCCCTCGGTCGCGAGCGGCCTGCAGCGCGTCGGGCGTGCCGGGCACCAGGTGGGCGAGATCTCCCGCGGGGTGCTGTTCCCGAAGCACCGCGCCGACCTCGTCAACAGTGCGGTCACGGTGGAACGGATGGTCTCGGGGCAGATCGAGTCGATCTCGGTGCCGGCGAACCCCCTCGACGTCCTGGCGCAGCACACCGTCGCTGCCGGGGCGATCGACACCGTCGACGTCGAGCACTGGTTCGACCTCGTCCGACGCAGCGCCCCGTTCAGCGGGCTGCCCCGGTCGGCGTTCGACGCCACGCTCGACCTGGTGACGGGGCGGTACCCGAGCGACGAGTTCGCCGAGCTCCGCCCGCGCCTGGTGTGGGACCGCGTGCACGGCACCCTGACCGGACGACCCGGGGCCCAGCGGCTCGCGGTGACGAGCGGCGGCACGATCCCGGACCGCGGCATGTTCGGCGTGTTCATGGTCGGCGAGAAGGCCTCCCGCGTCGGTGAGCTCGACGAGGAGATGGTCTACGAGTCCCGCGTCGGGGACGTCTTCGCCCTCGGAGCCACGAGCTGGCGGATCGAGGAGATCACCCACGACCGGGTCATCGTGAGCCCGGCCTTCGGACAGCCCGGTCGGGTGCCGTTCTGGAAGGGCGACGGCATCGGCCGCCCCGCCGAACTCGGTCGCGCGACGGGGGCGTTCGTGCGCGAGGTCGAAGGCGCCTCGGACGACGACGCCCGGGTCGCCGCCGGCGGCCTCGACGAGCGTGCCGTCACGAACCTGCTGACCTTCCTGCGCGACCAGCGCGCGGCCACCGGCCACGTGCCGAACGACACCACGCTCGTGGTCGAGCGCTTCCGCGACGAACTCGGCGACTGGCGGCTCATCCTGCACTCGCCGTACGGCATGCAGGTGCACGCGCCGTGGGCCCTGGCGGTCGCGGCACGGCTGCGTGAACGCCACGGCATCGACGGCGACGCGATGGCCGCCGACGACGGCATCGTGGTGCGCATCCCCGAGACCGACGCCGAACCGCCGGGCGCCGACCTGTTCGTGTTCGAGCGCGACGACCTCGAGGCACTCGTCACGGACGAGGTCGGTGGCTCGGCGCTGTTCGCCGCGCGGTTCCGCGAGTGTGCGGCGCGCGCCCTGCTGCTGCCCCGTCGGAACCCCGGGCAGCGATCGCCCCTGTGGCAGCAGCGGCAACGGGCCTCGCAGCTGCTCGAGGTGGCCCGGAAGTACCCGTCGTTCCCGATCGTGCTCGAGACCGTGCGCGAAGTGCTGCAGGACGTCTACGACGTGCCCGCCCTGCTCGGCATCGCCGACGAGATCGCCGGCCGCCGCATCCGCCTGGTCGAGACCGAGACCGAGACGCCGTCCCCCTTCGCCCGCTCGATCCTGTTCGGGTACGTGGCCGCGTTCATGTACGAGGGCGACTCCCCGCTCGCCGAGCGTCGGGCGGCGGCGCTGTCGCTCGACTCGACGCTGCTGGGCGAGCTGCTCGGTCGTGCCGAACTGCGGGAGCTGCTCGACCCGGCGGTCATCGCCTCGGTCGAACAGGACCTGCAGCGACTGTCGCCGGACCGCCGCGCCCGCGACGCCGAGGGGCTCGTCGACGTCCTGCGGTTGGTGGGGGCGCTCGACCTGTCCGAGGCCGTCGACCGGAGCTGGCTCGCAGGGGCCCCGGACCGCGAGGCGGCCGACGCCGAGGTCCAGGCGATCCTCACCGCGCTCGAACGGGACCGCCGCGTCCTGTCGTTCTCGCACGCCGGGTCCACCCGCTGGGCCGTCATCGAGGACGCCTCGCGCCTGCGGGACGCCCTCGGGGTCCCGCTGCCGATCGGCGTGCCGACCGCGTTCGTCGAACCCGTCGCCGACCCGCTCGGTGACCTGATCGGCCGCTACGCCCGGTCGCACGGGCCGTTCTCGGCGCAGGAGGCCGCGGGTCGCCTCGGCCTCGGGATCGCCGTCGTGCAGGACACCCTGCGCCGCCTGGTCGCCGACCGACGTGTGGTCGAGGGCGAGTTCCGCCCGGATCGGCAGGGCGCCGAGTGGTGCGACGCCGAAGTCCTGCGCCGGATCCGCACGAAGTCCCTCGCCGCACTCCGCCACGAGGTCGAGCCGGTGTCGCCGGACACACTCGCGCGCTTCCTGCCCGCCTGGCAGCACGTGCAGACCCCCGGCACCCGCGGCGGCCTGCGCGGGGTCGACGGGGTCCTACAGGTGATCGACCAGCTCGCCGGCGTCGCCCTGCCCGCCAGCGCCTGGGAGACCCTGGTGCTGCCCGCGCGGGTGACCGACTACTCCACGAACATGCTCGACGAGCTCACCGCCACCGGCGAGGTCCTGTGGTCCGGCGGTGGGACCCTGCCCGGCAACGACGGGTGGGTGCGCCTGCACCTGGCCGAGACGGCGTCGACGACGCTCGCCGAGCCCTCCGGCGACGAGACCACCGAGCTGCAGCGCGACGTGCTCGGTGCCCTGGCCGGCGGCGGCGCGTACTTCTTCCGCCAGCTCGGGCAGGCCGTCGGCAGCACCGACGACCCGGCCCTGACGACGGCGCTGTGGGACCTCGTCTGGGCCGGACAGATCACGAACGACACGTTCGCTCCGCTCCGCTCGATGCTCGGCGGCAAGGCGAAGAGCAGCAGCGCCCCGCGGGCCCGCGCCTACCGCGGGCGGCGACGTCCGACGATGCCGACACAGTCCGGCCCGCCGTCCGTCGGTGGCCGCTGGTCCCTGCTCCCCCTGGCCGAGTCCGACTCGACCGTGCGGGCCGCCGCGACCGCCGAGCAGCTGCTCGAGCGCTACGGAGTCGTCACCCGCGGGGCCGTCCAGGTCGAGGGGGTCCGGGGTGGGTTCGCGGGCGTGTACCGGGTGCTCGCGCGGTTCGAGGAGTCCGGGCGGGCGCGCCGCGGCTACTTCATCGAGGGCCTCGGCGCCGCACAGTTCGCCACGGGCCCGACCATCGACCGGCTGCGGACCTACGCCCGTGACCTCGACGACGACGAACGCGTCGACCCGGACCGGAAGCGCGAGGCACTGACCCTGGCCGCGACCGACCCCGCGAACCCGTACGGGGCGTCGCTGCCCTGGCCGTCCGACGACCGCGCGGCAGCCGATGCGGGCGACACGAGCGCCGACGTCGCTGCTGTCGCTGCGGCTGCGCAGAAGGCCCCGGTACCGGCCACCACCACCGGCGCGCGCGGCCACCGGCCCGGGCGCAAGGCCGGCGCGCTCGTCACCACCGTCGACGGCCGGCTCGCGGTGTACGTCGAGCGCGGCGGCAAGTCGGTGCTGACCTTCACCGACGACCCCGCCGACCTGGCCGTCGCAGCGGCGTCGATCGCGGGCATCGTGCGCACCGGACTGCGGAAGCTCGCGGTCGAGCGCGTCGACGGCGAGTTCGTGCTCGGTACTCCGCTCGGCACCGCGCTGGGCGACGCCGGGTTCACCGCCACCCCGCAGGGACTCCGGCTCCGTGCCTGAGGGCGACACCGTCTACCGGGCAGCCCACCGGCTGCACACGGCGCTCGCGGGCAAGGTCCTGACCCGGAGCGACTTCCGGGTGCCCGCGTTCGCGACCGTCGACCTGGTCGGCCGCACCGTCGACGAGGTCGTGCCCCGTGGCAAGCACCTGCTGCACCGGATCGGGGACCTGACCGTGCACTCCCACCTGAAGATGGAGGGGCGGTGGGACGTCTACGCGCCCGGTGAGCGCTGGCGACGCCCGGCGCACCAGGCACGCGCGATCCTCGACACCGAGGACGTCTCGACCGTCGGGTTCACGCTCGGGGTGCTCGAGGTGATCCCCCGCGACCAGGAGTCCGAGGTCGTCGGACACCTCGGCCCGGACCTGCTCGGGCCCGACTGGGACGCCGACCTGGCACTCGAGAACCTGACGCGGGATCCTGCACGTCCGGTCGGACTGGCGCTGCTCGACCAGCGGGTGCTCGCCGGCCTCGGCAACGTCTACCGCAACGAGCTCTGCTTCCTGCGCGGGGTCCTGCCGACCCGCCCGGTGGCCGAGGTGCACGACGCCGGCCGGACGATCTCCCTGGCGAGCCGGCTCATCCTGGCGAACCGCGACCGCAGCCACCGGGTGACGACGGGGATCGACCGCCCGGGGCGTCGGTTCTGGGTCTACGGACGAGCGGGCAAGCCGTGCCTGCGGTGCGGCACCCGGATCCGGCGAGGAGACCTCGGTGACTCGGAGCTCACCCTGCGGGACACCTACTGGTGCCCGCGCTGCCAGACCTGAGCCGCGGGCGCAGCGACGAGCACCGGCACGTGCCTGCTCACCGGGTGACGGGGTGCAGGCGCTCGGCGGCGGTCGATCGCACCGCGTCCGTGACCCGCTCGAGCAGCGGTGACGCCAGGTTCCACCGTTGCCACCACAGGGCGACGTCGGCCCGGCGGGTCGGGGTGAGCTCGAGCAGCTCGCCCCGCGCCAGGGCATCGAGGCACTGCGCTTCGGGCAGCATCCCCCACCCGAAGCCGAGCGAGACCGCCCGTGCGAAGTCGGCCGAGGTCGGGACGAAGTGTCGTGGACCGGAGGGCGCGTGGCCGAGCACCCGACGGAGGTAGCCCTGCTGCAGGTCGTCGTCGCGGTCGTAGTCGACGAGCGGCACCCGGTCGAGGCGGCTCAGCATCCGCCGCTCGGTGTCAGCGTCGGACAGGTAGCGGTCGACGAACGCCGGCGACGCCACCGCCCGGTACCGGTCGATGCCGAGCGGCACCGACGAGCAGCCCTGCACGGGATCCGCCTCGGCCGTCACGGCACCCATCACCGTGCCGGCGCGCAGCAGCTCGGCGGTGCGGTCCTGGTCCTCGCGGTGCAGGTCGAAGACCACCTCGGTGTCGGCACGGACGAGTGCGAGCGCGTCGAGGAACCACGTGCCGAGCGAGTCGGCGTTGACGGCGAGCGGGATCGACGGCACCGCGGACCCCGCACCGTCGGCATCGGTCTCGCCGAGTGCGCGAGCGGTCTCGTCGTCGAGCAACCGCACCTGGCGTGCATGCCGGAGCACGACCGCACCGTCGGCCGTCGGGGTGACCGGGGTCGTCCGCTGCAGCAGGACCCGGCCGACCTGCTGCTCCATCGACTTGATGCGCTGCGAGACCGCCGACGGGGTGATCGACAGGGCCCGGGCGGCCGCGTCGAGGGTGCCGTGGTCGACGGCGGCCAACAGGGTCTCGAGGTGCTCGCGCTGGAAGCGGACCATGCAGTGCAGCTTACGGCGCTGAAGGAACGTGAGCTGGTCTACAGACGAGGGGGCACCTAGCGTCGTGGACGTGACCGCACTCCTCCCCCTGCTCGCCGGCCTCGGCACCGGACTCGCCCTGATCGTCGCGATCGGTGTGCAGAACACCTACCTGCTCCGGCTGGCGGTCAGCTCGGGTCTGCGCGTGGTGACGGCGGCGGTCGTCGTGTGCGCGGTGTCGGACGCCGTGCTCATCGTCGCCGGGGTACTCGGCGTCGGGGCCGTGGTCGAGCGGTTCCCGGTGGCGCTCGTCGTCGTGCGGTTCGTCGGGGCCGCGTTCCTCGTGACCTACGGCGTGCTCGCCGCGCGACGGGCACTGCGGCCGTCGAGCGACGCCATTCGCGTGGCCGACGAGGCGGCGGACGACGGCGTGCCGGAGCCGGCCGCGGGCAGTGGACCCGAGCGCCCGGGGACGGTGGTGGCGGGGCGGACGCGCACCGCGCCTCCCGGCCAGGCGGTCACCATGCGCACGGCGGTGGTGACCATGCTCGTCTTCACGTGGGCGAACCCGCACGTGTACCTGGACACGCTGGTGTTCCTCGGGTCCGTCGCGAACGAGCAGGGCCCGGACGACCGCTGGCTGTGGACCGTCGGTGCCGTTGCGGCGAGCTGCCTGTGGTTCGGCGCGCTCGGGTTCGGCGGCCGACTGCTCCGGCCGCTGTTCGCGAAGCCGCTGACATGGCGGGTGTTCGACGGCCTGGTCGCCGTCGTGATGCTGGGCTTCGGCGCCCTGCTGGTCGTCGGCGCGTAGGGGGCCGGAGCCCGCTACTGCTGCCCCTTGCCCACCCGGCTGTTGCGGCGGCTGTAGCCGAAGTAGATCGCGAAGCCGATGACGAGCCAGACGACGAACCGCAGCCAGGTCTCGACCTCGAGGTTCAGCATCAGCCAGAAGCACAGCACGGCCGACAGGATCGGGATCACCGGCGACCACGGCACCCGGAACGAGCGCGGGGCGTCCGGGCGCGACTTGCGGAGCACGATGATGCCGATCGACACCAGCACGAAGGCCGACAGCGTGCCGATGTTGATCATGCCCTCGAGCTTGTCGACCGCGGTGAACCCGGCGAGCAGCGCGACGACGACGCCCGCGACGACCTGCACGCGCACCGGCGTCTGCGTCTTCGGGTTCGTCTTCGAGAACCAGCGCGGCAGCAGACCGTCACGGCTCATCGCGAAGACGATGCGGGACAGGCCGAGCAGCAGCACCATGACGACGGTCGTCAGACCGATCAGGGAGCCGATGGCGATGATGCCGGCCGCCCACGGCAACCCGACGATGTCGAAGGCCGAGGCCAGCGACGGTGCGTCCTCCTGCGCCAGGCGCTGGTACGAGACCATGCCGGTGATGACGATGCTGACGCCGACGTAGAGCAGCGTCACGATGCCCAGGCCGATGAAGATGCCGCGGGGCAGCGTCTTCTGCGGGTTCTCGGTCTCCTCCGCGCTGGTCGCGACGACGTCGAAGCCGATGAACGCGAAGAACACGAGCGACGCCGCGGCGAGCAGCCCGAAGACGCCGTACTGCGCGGGCTCGGAACCGGTGAACCAGGACACGAGCGACTGGGTCCAGACGCTGCCCTCGGCACCCTTGGCGGGCTCCGACGGCGGGATGAACGGGGTGAAGTTCGCGGCCTTGACGAAGAACGCGCCGGCGACGATGACGAACACCACGATGGCGACCTTGATGATCGTGATGACCGCCGAGACCCGCGACGACAGGCGGGTGCCGAAGGCGAGCAGCACCGTGAAGATGCCGACGATCAGGACCGGACCCCAGGTGAACGGGATCGGGCCGAGCTGGATCGTGCTCGGCAGGGTCACTCCGAACACGTCGAACGCGGTGCTGAGGTAGATGCCCCAGTACTTCGCGATCACGGCGCTGGCGGTGAGGGTCTCGAGGATGAGGTCCCAGCCCACGATCCAGGCGAGCAGCTCACCCATCGTGGCGTAGGTGAACGTGTACGCGGAACCGGCGACGGGGATCGTCGAGGCGAACTCGGCGTAGCACATGATCGCCAGGCCACACGTGACGGCGGCGAGCAGGAACGAGATGATGACGCCCGGCCCGGCGAAGTTCGCTGCGGCGTTCGCGCCGACCGAGAAGATGCCGGCGCCGACGGCGACCGCGATGCCCATCGCGGCGATGTCGAACGTCTTCAGGGAGCGTTTCAGGGACCGGCCCTGCTCCTCGGAGTCGGCCAGAGAGGCCTCGATCGACTTGATGCGGAGCTTCGTTGCCATGGGGTGGATCCCGTCATCGGCTGGGCGGCGGACCCCGTGACAGTACTGGTGTACCACCCCGACACGCAAACAGCGGAGCCGCTGGGCGCACGGGAACCGGGTTCCGTGGGCAGGGCGGGTCGACCGGGAGGCCCGGCTCGGCTCAGGCGGATCGGCGCCAGTCCGCCAGGAACCGCGCTCCGGCCTCGTCGTGGATCACCCCGTCGGGTGCGGTGAGCACCGGGTACGGCGTCGCCGGCACGCCGTCCGAGGGACGGACGTCGACGTGCGCGACCTCGTGGCCGTTCGCGTGCAGCCAGTCCGCCATCGCGTAGTCGCTGCGCGAGTCGCCCATCGTGCGCCAGGCCGTCGGCAGCGCGCCGTCCTGCGCCAGGAGCTCGAGCGACCGCTCGGCGCCCATGTCCTTGCCGCTGCGGTCGGACTCGACGTCGGTCGAGATGATCGTCGGGTCGATCCGCCACTGCACGGCGCCGTCGGCGTCGGGTCGGACGTCGTCGAGACGGCGCACGCCCAGGCCGCGACGCTCGAGGGCCGCCATCGCCTTCGCGTCGAACTCGGGCTGCCGAGCCAGGTACGTGGCGTTCGGCACCTCCACCCGCTGCTCGATCGACACCATGGCGCGCTTCGTCTCGTCGAAGAACACCAGGTCGGCGTACTCGGTGCGGACGAGCTCGCGCATCTCGTCGGCGTAGTCGCGCGGGAGCGCCAGGTCGTCGGCGACGGTGAGCTCGCTCATCCCGCCCTCGTACTGCGGGCCGATCGAGCACCAGACGGCGCCCTTCTCGCAGACGGCGTGCACGCGGCCGCCCTCGGCGAGACCACCCGCCAGCAGCGGACCGACCACCTCGCTCCGGATGAAGGCGTCGCTCCGGCCGGTGTTGAAGACGACGGGGATGCCCTCGGCGGCCAGGGCGACCAGGTCCTCGATGATGCTCGGGATCGCGATGGTGCGGGAGACCGGGCTGGCGATGGGCCCGTCGACGTCGAGCAGGAGACCGAGACGAGGTGCGTTCACGGCACCATCTTCGCAGGAGAGCTGAACTCCCCAGCACGAGCTGGGTTCACCACGCCATCCTCTCGCAGTCAGCTGCTCGGTGAGACGACCCGGACCAGGAACCCGTCGAGCACGGCGCCGATCGCGGCCGGGTCGGGCACGTGGCCCTGCCCGGGGACCTCGACGTAGTGCGAACCAGGCACGGCCTCGACGACCGCTCGAGCCGCCTGCCGCATCCA
Organism: Curtobacterium sp. PhB172; assembly: GCF_003752545.1. Taxonomy (NCBI): domain Bacteria; kingdom Bacillati; phylum Actinomycetota; class Actinomycetes; order Micrococcales; family Microbacteriaceae; genus Curtobacterium; species Curtobacterium sp. PhB172. The sequence continues at coordinate 349,456 of NZ_RKIF01000005.1, read as the reverse complement.
CTCGTGGCCGTCGCTGCCCGCGGCGACGAGCACCGGGACACCGACCGCTGCTGCCACCCGCTCTGGGATCGCCAGGCCGTTGAGCACCCGCACGTCGCGGCTGAGCACGTGGGCGTCGACGACGAGCGACCGCCAGAGCGCACCCTTCAGCCGCAGCGCCGAGATCTGCCCCATCGGCACCCCCAGGACGTGCGCGAGGAACGCCCGGACGGCCTGGGCACGACGGCCGGCGGCGACGTGCTCGTCGAGCAGGTCGGCGAAGACGACGTCGTCGGCGTGCGGGTCGACCGTCGCTCGGTACGGCGGCTCCCACAGCACGGCGGCCCCGAACGGGACACCGGCGGCGAGGCCGCGGAGGACCACACCCGCGCCGACGCAGAGGCCGAGCGCGGCGACGGGTCCGTCCACACTCGCGACGACGGCCGCGAGGTCCTCGACCTCGCGCTCGATCGTCCACGGGGTGGTGTCGCTGCTCGCACCGCGGCCCCGCCGGTCGTACGTGATGACCCGGTAGCGGTCCTGCAGCGCTTCGGTCAGGTGCTCGACGGTGGGGGTGCCGTGGTGGTCGAAGGCGCCACCGACCACGACGAGCGCCGGACCGGTCCCCGCGTCGGACACGGCGATCACCGTGCCGTCGGCGGAGACGACCGTGCGGTCGACGTGCTGGTCCATTGGGAGCCTTCCGAGGGTGGTTCGACGGCGCTGCGTCGGGTCCTCGGGAGGGACCGGGCGGGTCGGTCCTCGAAGCATGGCATCGGAGCGCTCCCACGTCACCACCCGCAACCAGGGGGAGACGATCGATCCGGGTCCGGCTCCGCTCAGCGGTCGCGGTAGATCGCTCGGCGGTGGCCGGCATCGACGACGATCACGATGAGTCGGCCGTCGTCGATCTCGTAGATCAGACGGTAGTCACCTGATCGCACCCGCCACCCGGGTCGGTTCACGAGCTTCCGAGCTGCCGGGGGCCGCGGGTGGTCGGCGAGGATCGCGAGGAGTCCCTCGATCCGCCGACGACCGTCGGGCGGGAGCTTGCGGATGACACGTTGCGCGGACGGGATGACCTCGACCGACCAGGTCATCCGAGTCCGAGTTCGCGCTTGAGATCGTCCCACTGCACGTTCTCGCCGCCGATGCGCTTGTTCTCCGCGATGGCAGCGTCGTACGCGACCAGGTCGTCGAGGTCCTCGGCCGCCTCGAGCAGGCGGTCCAGGACATCCGCGTCCACCACCGCCGCGACGCGCTTGTTGCGCCGGGTCAGGTAGACGGGTTCGTGCCGGGCGTCGTCGATGATCGACGCCAGGCGGCCACGTGCTTCGGAGATCGACACTTCGCTCACCTGTACATTCTAGAGCGTTTTGTACAACTCAGACGAGCGCCGTGGTGCCGACCGATTCCCGTTCGAGCAACGATCGCTTGACGTCGAGCCCCCACGCGAAGCCCCCGAGCGTGCCGTCGGAACGCAGCACCCGGTGGCACGGCACGAACAGGGCGGGAGCGTTCCGTGCGCACACGCTGGCGGCGGCCCGCACGGCGTCCGGACGGCCCATCGCCCCCGCGAACTCGGTGTAGGTCAGGGTGCCGCCGGCGGGGATGCGGCGGAGCTGCCGCCACCCCTCGGTGAACAGGTCGGTGCCGAACTGCCGCACCGGCACCTGCATGGCGTGCTCGACCTCGCCCGAGTAGAAGGCGTCCACGGCGTCGGCGGCGGCGACCGTGCCGTCGACGATGCGACTGGGCCGGTACCGGTCGGCGAGCCGCCCGAGGATCCGGTCGACGGAGTCGGTCCAGCCCGAGGCGAGGACACGGCCCTCGGCGTCCTCGAGCACGGTGAAGGCCCCGTCCGGGGTGTCCAGGGTCTGGATGGTTGCGTCGGTCATCGTTCGTCCTTCCGAGGGTCGTTGTCTGCGTGCCGCGCACGGCTGGTGCCGTGCACCCGCGCGCCGGCGGCCGTCGCGATCGCGCGGTCGATGATCGGTCGCCAGCAGTGCATCGTCAGGTAGCTCCGCCAGGGCGCCACCTGCTCCGACCATAGGGAGAGCTCGCGCGCCGTACCGGGCAGTCCGAGTTCCTGTGCACCGTTGCGCACCGCGAGGTCGCTGTGGAGGAACACGTCGGGGTGGTGCCGGACCCGGAGCGCCACGTAGTCGGCAGTCCACGGCCCGATGCCCTTCACCGCCAGCAACCGCTCGCGCAGTTCGTCGAGGGACTGTCCGCCGTCGACCACGAGCCACCCGTCGGCGAGCGCCGCGGCGACCCGCAGGATCGTGTCGACGCGGGCGGCCGGACCGCGCAGTACCTCGTGGCCGCGGGCGGCGATGACCTCGGCGGACGGGAACAGCAGGCCCTCCGGCAGGATCGCCGACGGCACGGCGGCACCGAGCGCCGCCACGAGCCGCGTCTGGGCCGTCCGGGCCGCGGCGACGGAGACCTGCTGCCCGATGAGGGTGCGGAACACGATCTCGTGCGCGTCGACGGCACCGGGCAGCCGCAGGCCGGGGACCCGCTGCACGGCCGCGGCCAGCTCGGGCACGGAGCCGAGCACCGCGTCGACGGCGACCGGGTCGGCGTCGAGGTCGAAGTACGACCGGACGCGGGCGACGAGCGTCGGCAGGTCGGACAGGTCGGTGACGCGCACCCGCAGGTCGATCCCGGTACCGCGACCGGCGGCCGTGGAACCGGCCGTCCCCACGACCGCGGCCGACGCGCTGAACCAGCCCGGGCCTCCCGGCAGGTCGAGCAGCCGCCCGTAGGAGGTGACCCGCCCGGATTCGTCGGTGTCCACCTGCTCCAGGCCCGGCAGGGCGTGCAGTGCGTGCCAGTCGAGGAGCCCCTGCGCGTCGAACGGCGGCCGCGCGGGCAGGTGCACGTGCAGCGCGCCGTCGGACGCGGGCCGGAGCGTCCGCCGGGCGCGCAGCTCGGACGGGGTGACGGCGAAGACCTCGCGGACGGTCTCGTTGAACTGGCGGACGCTCGCGAACCCGGCGGCGAAGGCGACATCCGCGATGGGCAGGTCCGACGACGTCAGCAGCGTGCGTGCCGTCTGGGCGCGGTGTGCGCGGCTGAGCGCCTTCGGGCCGGCACCGAGCTCGGCCGTCATGATGCGGTTGAGCTGGCGCTCGGAGTAGCCGACCCGTGCGGCGAGGCCCGGGACGCCGTCGCGCTCGACGACACCGTCGAGGACGAGGCGCATGGCGCGACCGGCGACGTCCTCGCGCAGGTCCCACTCGGGGCTGCCGGGGGTCGCTTCGGGCAGGCAGCGCTTGCAGGCGCGGAAGCCCGCCAGGTGCGCTGCGGCGCTCGTGCGGTAGAAGGTGACGCCGGCCTCGCGGGGCGTGCGTGCCGGGCAGCTCGGTCGGCAGTAGATGCCGGTGGAGTGCACGGCGGTGACGAACTGGCCGTCGAAGCGTGCGTCGCGCGAGGCGACGACGCGGTAGCGCTCGGCGTGCAGCTGGTCGGTTCCGGAGGTGGTCACGAGCCCAGCCTGACACGCACCACCGACCGCGACTGGCGGAAATCGGACGCCGCGGCGGGGCCCGGGCGGCGGTCCGGCGGCGGGCGGGCGGCCGTCGGGCGGCGGTCGGCGGCCCCGAGGTTCCGAAATCTCGGCATGTCGGCGCTCGATGTGCTCGCCCGTGGAACCTCGGCGCCACACCGACGGCGTGTTGTGGAACCTCGGCGCAGCGGCACCGACGACGGCACGGCATCGACCGGGAGGCCCGGCTAGCGTTGGGCGGGTGACCTCCGGAGACGATGTGGCCGGGTCTGACCACCGGGTCGGCTCCGACGAGCTCGCCGGCCTCGCCGACTGCGCCGACCTGCCGTTCCGGACCGACGTCGACATCGCGCTGCTGCTCGTGTCGCGCCGCCACCGCTACGAGGGCAGGCCGGCCGACGGTGCCCTGCCGGTCCGGTCGGACGACCCGGACGAGCGGCGCGACCGCATCGAGCTGCGCGCGGGACTCGGCATCGTCGGCGACCGCTACTTCGCGGCACGGGCGCACGTCCACGCCTCGGTGACCGTCATCGGGCTCGAGGGCCTCGAGGAGGTCGGACGATCACTCGGCGTGCCGGTCGACCCCGTGGCGACCCGGCGGAACGTGTTCCTGCGGGGCGCCGACGTCGAAGCACTCCGGGGCGAGCCGTTCTCGCTGCAGAGCCCCGGCAGCGGTGCCGTGCTGTTCCGCGGGTACCGGCCGGCGAACCCGTGCGCCTGGATGGACCACGAGGTGGCGCCGGGGGCGTTCCGGGCGATGCGTGGACGGGGCGGGGTGCGGTGCGACCCCGGGTCCGACGGCGTGCTGGCCCTCGGACCCGCGGTGCTCCGGACGATCCGCCCCGTCGCGCTGGGCTGACAGCGGCGCCGTCAGCAGCAGCGCACCGCCGTCAGCGGCAGCGCCGCCAGCGGCAGCGGCGTCAGCCGCAGCGCACCGTGCTCACGCGGTCAGCGCGCTCTCGATCGCATCTACGAAGGCCGGCAGGTCGTCGGGGTTCCGCGAGGTGATGATGCCGCCGTCGACCTGGACCTCCTGGTCGACCCACTCGGCGCCGGCGTTCCGGACGTCGGTCTGCAGCGACGGGAACGAGGTGATCGTCCGCCCGCGCAGCACACCGGCCTCGATGAGGGTCCACGGGCCGTGGCAGATCGCCGCGACGGGCTTGTTCGCCTCGACGAAGGCCGTCACCAGGGAGATCGCCGAGTTGTCCTGTCGCAGGGTGTCGGCGTTGATGGTGCCACCGGGGACCACGAGTGCGTCGTACCCGGTCACGTTGACACCGGCGATGGTGGTGTCGGGGTCGAGGGACTTGCCGGGGTCCTTGTCGCCGACCAGGGTCGCGATCGAACCGGAGTCCTGCGCCGCCACGGTCACCGTCGCGCCGCGCTCGCGGAGCTGGTCGACGGGCACGACGATCTCGTCCTGCTCCACGCCGTAGTTCGTCGCGATGACGAGGACCTTCTTGCCGTCCAGGGTTGCCATGGTCGCTCCTTCCGCGGCACGGTGGTTCCGGCCGCACGTGCGGCCCGGTGGTTCCGGCCGCACAGCCGAGGGTCGTCGGGGAGCGCTGGACGTGCCCGCAGGACGCAGCGGGTCCTCAGCCGCGGATGCGGAAAGCGGACCCTTCGGCCTCGACGGTGATGCCGTCGTACCCCGACACCCGGTAGAGCCCGGCCGTGACGTCCGACTCGTGCGGGCCGACGACGACCGTGGTCGCTCCCGAGGCGATGGCCGACTCGAGACCGGCGGGGGCGTCCTCGAACGCCACGCAGTCCGTGGCCTCGACACCGAGCAGCGCAGCACCGCGCAGGTACCCGTCGGGGTGCGGCTTGCCGTGCTCGACGTCCTCGGACGGCACGAACGCCGTCGGCATGGTCAGGCCCGCTGCCGCCATCCGCCCGGCGGCCAGGTCGCGCGGTGCACTCGTCACGAGCGCCACCGGGACCCCCGCGTCGAGGAGCCGGTCGACGAAGGCGGCGGCGCCGGGGATCTCGAAGATGCCCTCGCTGCTCGCACTCTCCTCGGCGACCAGGGCGGCGGCGATGCGGAGCTGCTCGTCGCGGTCCAGATCGGGAAGGAAGTGCTGGATCGTGCTGATCGCCTGACGCCCGTGCGAGAAGGCCAGGATCTCGGCGGGCTCGATGCCGCGGTCCTGACCGAACCGCGTCCAGGTGGCCTCGACCACCGCGGTCGAGTCGACGAGCGTCCCGTCCATGTCGAAGAGGACCCCGGACGCCACGATGTCGATCACGCGCCCGACCCTAGCCGACGCGGTCGACCGGCACCGAGACGCGGGCGGTCGGCTCCGAGACGCGGGCGGACGGCTCCGCCCGGACGTACCGGGTGAGCAGCACGTCACCCGCACCGCGGAGCACGTGCGCGGGGCGCATCCGCCGCAGCTCCGGGGAACCGCCGCGCGCGATCCGGGGCCCGGTGCCGCCCTCGAGCGACGGGTCGATCGTCAGGGTCAGCTCGTCGACGGCGTCCGCGGCGATGAGCGATCCGAGGAACGTCGGGCCACCCTCGCAGTGGATCGTGCCGAGCCCCCGCGCCACCAGTGCGTCGCGGACGAGCGACACGTCGACCGAGTCGGGGTCGGTGCCGGTACTGCAGGGCACGACGTCGGCGACGGACGACAGCGCGACCCCGGCGTCGGACGCCGCCGCGGCCGCGGAGGTCAGGACGACGGGCCGGACCGGGGCCTCGGTGAACACCCGGGATCCGGCGTCCAGCGACAGTGATCGCGACACGATCGCGAACACCGGGTGGTCGGGCATGCCGTGCGCGCGGCGCCAGGCCACGTCGGCGTCGTGCAGGACCATCGGCCCGTAGCCCTCGTCGCGCACGGTCCCCGCGGCGACGAGCACCACGTCGGCCACCCGGCGGAGCAGGTCGAACACGCGCAGGTCGTCCGGGCCGCCGAGCGACCCCGAGACCCCGGCGGCCGAGGCGGACCCGTCGAGCGTCGCCACGAAGTTCACCCGCAGCCACGGCGCCGACGCACCCGCGGTGTACAGGTCGACCAGGTCGTCGTCGGACAGCTCAGCGATCGACGGGGGCAGGAGGTTCACGTGTTGTGCCGCGCTTCCACCGGGGCTCGCCAGCCGAGCGTCGCCTCGACCATGCGCATCGCGTCGACGCTCTCGGTGACGTCGTGCATCCGGATGATCCGCGCCCCGAGCATCGCGCTCACGGTCGCGACGGCGAGCGACCCCGCCAGGCGTTCGCCGCGCGGGCGTCCGAGCGACTCCCCCACGAAGTCCTTGTTCGACACCGCCGCGAGCACGGGGTACCCGAGCGCCACGACCTCGGGCAGGCGCCGGGTCACCTCGAGCGTGTGCACCGTGTTCTTGTTGAGGTCGTGGCCCGGGTCGACGACGATCCGCGACTCCGGGATCCCCGCGGCGAGCGCCCGATCGACCCGCTCCCGCAGGAACCCGACGACGGACGCCGTGACGTCGTCGTACTGCGGCGGCGCTGCGAGGGGCCGCCGGGGTTCGGCGAGCGAGTGCGTGATGACGATCGTCGCCTCGGAGTCTGCGACGACGGCGGCCATCCGGGGGTCGGACAGGCCGGTGGTGTCGTTGACCACGCTCGCCCCGGCCGCGATCGCCGCTGCAGCGACCTCGGGGCGGAACGTGTCGACGCTGATGGTGACGTCGGACTCCTGGGCGAGCTGCTCGACGACGGGGACGACGCGGTCGACCTCGTCCGCAGCGGGCAGCTCCGGCCCCGGAGCGAACTTCACGCCGCCGATGTCGACCCAGTCGGCGCCCCGCTCGGCAGCCCGGACGGCGGCGGCGACGGCGCGGTCGAGCTCGAAGGTGGCACCGCGGTCGTGGAACGAGTCAGGCGTGCGGTTCACGATCGCCATCACGGCGATGCGGTGGTCGAAGTCGAACGTTCGGCGTCCGATCGTGCGGACCGGGTCGCGCAGGTCGGGCACCACCCAGCCGGGTGCGGTCGATCCTGCCTGGAGGCCCGTGGCGGCCCCCTCAGACGTCACGCGTCCGCCTCGGGGTGGGGTACACGCCCGGCACCGATGAGCGCGATCGCCTCGGCCCGGCCCGCAGCGTCGGCCAGCGAGCCGTTCGCCGCGACCGTGACGGTCGTCGACCCGGTCTGGCGCTCCCCACGGGTCGTCACGCACTGGTGCTGCGCGTCGAGGACCACGAGGACCCCCTCGGCACCGAGCCCCTCGGCGATCGTGGCAGCGACCTGCTCGCCCAGCCGTTCCTGCAGCTGCGGACGCGAGGCCACGGCGTCGAGCACACGCGAGAGCGTTCCGAGCCCGATCAGACGGTCACCCGGCGCGTACGCCAGGTGCGCGACCCCGAGGAACGGCAGCAGGTGGTGCTCGCAGACGGACCGGAACTTCACGTCGCGGACGATGACGAGTCGGCCGCGTTCGCCGTCCTCGGCGTGCACGGTGCCGTCGCGGGCGATGGCCACGGCGTCCGTGCCGATGCCGGCGAAGAACTCGGCGTACGAGTCGGCGACCCGAGCGGGTGTGCGTTCGAGTTCGGGGCGGTCGGGATCCTCGCCGATGCCGAGCAGGAGTTCGCGCACCGCGGCCTCGACGCGGGCACGGTCCATGCGTGACGTCACCGGTCCATCCAACACCAGCCGTGGCCGGAGAACGCGAGCCAGCGCACGGCGTGACGTCCCCCGATGACGCGGGTCGGGCCTCCCGGTCGAACATCGGCGCACCCTGCGCGCCCTGTGAGGATCCTGTGACATGCCGGAAACCCAGCAGGCTTTAAACTTGCTCGGTGAGCGCCCCGCAGACCGACACCCCACCCCGGAACCGCTTCGCGACCGGCCTCGATCGATACTTCTCCATCACGAAGCGCGGATCCACGATCCCGCGCGAGGTGCGAGGCGGACTCGTCTCGTTCGTGACGATGGCGTACATCGTCATCCTCAACCCGCTGATCCTCGGTGGGTTCAGCGCCGACCAGGCAGCGAAGGACGTCTCGGGTGGCTGGCTCGAGAACGCGCAGGTCGCCGCCGCGACCGGTCTCGTCGCCGGCCTGATGACCATCGCCATGGGCGTCATCGCGAACCTGCCGTTCGGCATCGCCGCGGGCCTCGGGATCAACTCGTTCCTGGCCGTCAGCGTCGTGCAGCAGGTCACCTGGGCCGAGGCGATGGGACTCGTCGTCATCAACGGCGTGATCATCGTGGTCCTGGCGTTGACGGGGATCAGGACGATGATCTTCACCGCCGTCCCGGCGCAGCTGAAGGCAGCGATCACCGTCGGCATCGGCCTGTTCATCGCCTTCATCGGCCTCGTCGACTCAGGCTTCGTGCGCTCGTCCGGGCTCGCATCGCCGCCCCTGCAGCTCGGTGAGGACGGCTCCGTCGGCGCCCTGCCGACCATCGTGTTCCTGATCGGCCTGGTCATCATCGGCACGCTCATGGCCCGCAAGGTCAAGGGCGCGCTGCTCATCGGGATCGTCGCCACGACGATCATCGCGATCATCCTGCAGGCGATCTTCCAGGTGCCGACCTCGGTCGACTCGAAGACCGGTTGGAACCTCAACGCCCCCGGCCTGCCGAGTGCGCTCTTCGCGTTCCCCGACCTGTCGCTCGTCGGCCACGCCGACCTGTTCGGCGCGTTCAGCCGCATCGGGCCGTTGGCGGCGTCGATGCTCGTCTTCACGCTCGTGTTCACGAACTTCTTCGACGCGATGGGCACCATGACCGGCCTGGCGAAGGCCGCCGGCGTCGCGAAGCCCGACGGCACGTTCCCCCGCCTGAAGTCGGCGCTCGTCGTCGAGGGCGTCGGCGCGATCGCCGGCGGTGGCGCCTCGGTGTCGTCGAACACCGTCTTCATCGACTCCGCCGCCGGCATCGGCGAAGGCGCGCGCACCGGCATGGCGTCGGTCGTCACCGGCCTGCTGTTCCTGGCGTCGATGTTCCTCACCCCGCTCACGCAGGTCGTCCCGCTCGAGGTCGCCGCCGCCGGACTCGTCGTCGTCGGCGCCCTGATGGTCGCGCAGGTGGCGGACATCTCGTGGACGGACTTCGGGTCGGCCCTGCCCGCGTTCCTGACGATCGTCGTCATGCCGCTCACCTACTCGATCGCGAACGGCATCGGCGTCGGCTTCATCAGCTGGGTGCTCATCAAGCTGCTGTCCGGCCGGGGTCGCGAGGTGTCGTGGCTGCTCTACGTCGTCGCCGCGGGCTTCCTGCTGTACTTCGCGCGGGGGCCGCTCGAGGCGCTGCTCGGCGTCGGCTGAGGCCTGACGCTGGGCAGGGGCTGGGCAGGGGCTGGTCTGCAAGAGCGACAGTTCCGGTGGGGCCGTCCGAGGGTGGTCCACGAAAGCGACAGTTGTCCGCGAAACATCCGCGGAGAACTGTCGCTTTCGCGTTCGGGCCGGTCGGGAGGCCCGTGCTCAGTCCGGCAGGTCGCTCGGCGTCGCCTCGTGGTGGCGTCGACCGCCGGACCGCCGGTCCTCCTTCATGCCCGCCTCGAACAGGTGGCGGCGCCCCTGCACGAGCTCGTCCCGCGCAGTGCGCTCCAGCTCCTTCGCGAGCGCGTAGTACCCGTCGTCGTAGTCCTCGACGACCTGGAACGTCCAGCGGCCGGCGATGACGTTGCGGCCCACCAACTCGGTGTCGATGCGGTCGGCGAGTTCGGTGTGGCCGGCCTTCCGGAGCTGCTCGACGGCTTCGCCGAGGTTCAGGTCGGCGGTTCCCGTCAGGCGGTGGAAGCCGTAGAGCAGGCCGCGGGCGTGCTCGATGACCTCGACGGCGGCCGACAGTGTGCCGAGGGCCTCGACCGTGGCGTCGGAGATCCCCTCGGGGACCTGGTGCTGTGCGTCGGGGCCCTGATCGTCGTTCGTCATGCACCCCGTCTACACGAGGGCGTCCGAGGTCAGGCGCAGTCACTTCGTCTGGTTGGGATGACGCGTGTGGACGTCTGTGATGCAGACGACTCGATCCGCCTCGTCCACCGTGAACCAGATCCGCGCGCCCCGCTTCAGTTCGAGCTGCCGACGTGTCCATTCGCGACCCGAGTGCCGGACGACGCCGAGCGCACCGCGGAGCGCATGGCAGGCCAGGTCCTCGGACAAGGGATCGCTGGTCAACCGCTCCCAGGCTGACACGACTGCGTTCCGCTGTGTCGCCAGGACGTCTCGCCAGCCGTGTTCTGCCGAGCGCGTACCCAGGACGACCGTGAACTCCGTCGTCCGTACCGGACGGGGGACACCGGTGCCGCGACTGACCACGGCTTCACGGTGCGTCGAGGACGATCGGGCGCTCGAGGAGTTCGGGTTCGCCGGTGCTCCAGCCCGCCGCGATCGCCTCGGCACTGCTGCGCCACGCCTGCATCTCGACGAGCAAGGCCCGCGGCTGCCTGAGCGAGAACGATCCACGAGCCACGTCGACGATCTCACGTGCGAATCGCTGCTGGTCGTCTCGACTCAGGAGCTTGATCCACGGGTAGGGGATGGCGAGTCGATCGTGGAGCGGCAGCCCCTCGTTGACGGTCACTGCAGCGATCAACTGCGCAGCGATCTCGAGGACCGCGTCGTCGTCGTCCGAGCGTTCCTTCGTGGTGAGCACGAGCGCTTTTCCATCGCGCCGCGTGACTTCGAGCGGCTCTTCTTCAGCTGCAGCGAACACTTCTCTCGAGTGGCGGGAGAGGTCGGACGACTGGACGGCACGACGCGAGCGAGGAGGGGCGGTCAGGGTCATGGATCCAGCGTATTCAGAACGCGTTCTGAACACAACCCGCAGTTGCTCGCCGTTCGATTGCGACCTAGCATTCGAACACACGTTCGAACGAGGAGACCCGATGATGATCACGGAGACGGCCGCCACGGTGTGGTGGTCCGAGGGCGCACCGAGCCGGCTGGTCTGGGGCGGGCGCCGCTGGCGGGTGAGCGACACCCCGACCCGTCTGACCGTGACGCGGGCCGAGCTGCCGACCGCCATCACCCACGCCCCCGAGCGCACGGTCGGCTGGCGTTTCCAGGCCACGGCCGACGACGGGGACACGCTGGTGGTCGACATCGTGCCCGAGGGCAGCGGCTGGGGCGTCGCGCGGACGTGGACGTGAGCGCCGCCCCGGATGCGGACTACGTCGTCACGCGCTCGACCGGCGCCCGCTCCGGAGCCGGTCGTTCCATGAGACGCCAGGCGCCACCCGTCAGCGGCGCGAGCGTCACGACGGTGTAGAGCACGACGACCGCTCCGAACGTCGCCTGCACACCGACGCCCTCGGCCGCGAACCCGGCGAGCAGTCCGCCGAGCGGGATGCCCGCCCAGGACCCGGCTCCGAGCAGCCCGAACACCCGGGCCCGCATGTGTACCGGGATGCGCTCGAGCTCGACCGCACCGAGGATCGGGTTGAGCGCACCGGCGGCGAGGCCCGACAGCGCCGAGGCAGCGAGCATCCACGGCAGCCCGAGGCCGAGCGCCGGCACCAGGAGCGAGGGCCCACCGGCGAGCACGAAGCACACGACGAACGTGATCCGACGGGGGACGCGGTGTGCGACGTACCCGAAGGCCACCGACCCGAGGAACGCCGCACCGCCGAAGGTCCCGGTCACGAAGCCCAGTGCCTGCGCCCCGCCGAGTGCGTCGGCGGCGTAGAGCGGGAGCAACGTCGTCGACCGGGCCGCGTCGAGCAGGTTCGTGATCAGCACGAGGGCGATCACGAGCCGGAAGAACGGGTCGCGGACGCAGAACCGGAAGCCCTCGGCGATGTCCCGCCAGTACCCGTTGGTCGGAGCCGCATCAGCGCTCGCACCCGCTGCGTCGTCGCCCGCTGCGTCGTCGCCCGCTGGCCGGACCAGTACCGCAGCGAGCAGCGCTGCGGTACTGAACGCCACCGCGGTGCAGACGAGGGCGGCCATCGGTCCGGCAGCCGCGACGAGCACCCCGCCGAGCGGCGCGCCGATGAGCACCGAGAGTCGCTGGGACGCCTCGAAGTGACCGACCGCGCGCTCCAGCGGGACGCCGGCCGATCGTGCGAGCCCCGGGAGCAGGACCCGGCGTGCGGACTCCCCGGGCAGGTCGAACAGGCCGCTCACGAACACGAGCGCCAGGAGTGCCCAGAACGGCAGACCCACCGTCCAGGCGAGGATCGGCATCGCCAGGAGGGTCGCACCGCTGACGAGGTCCGACGCCACACTCGAACGGACGAACCCGACCCGCTCGACGAGCGCCCCGCCGAACGGGCCGCCGAGGACGATCGGCACCGTCGCGGCGAAGGCGGCGATCCCGACGTCCGTCGCCGAGCCGCCCCGGGCCAGGACGGCGAAGGGCACGGCCACGGTCGTGACGACGTTGCCGGTCCGCGAGACGACCTGGACCGCGAGCAGCGCCCGCAACCGTGCCCGGGCGTTCACGGTCGCCCCATCCGGTAGCTCTGCGTGACGGCGATGACGCGCTCCGACCCGTCACCCGGCGTGTGCGCGTCACTCACGGCCGTCCATCGCTCGACGACGGCACGCAGTTCGGCGCCGAGGCCAGTGAGCTCCTCGGCGGTCAGCCGCAGCACCTCGTCGGAGCTGGTCGACGCCGCGACCCACTCACGGCCGAGTACCGGCGCCTGGTCGATGAACCGCCCGTACTCGGCCGCGTACGCATCGGCGACGGTGTGGTCGAGTGCCGTCGTGGCGAGCATCCGTTCCGGGTCGTCGAACGCATCGGCGAGGTCCCACGACGTGTGGTCCGCAGTCGCACGCCACCACCGCTCCCGCCGGTCCGAACCGAGCTCCGGCGCCGGCTCGATGAAGTCCGCGTCGGCCAGGCGCTTGCAGTGGTAGCTGATCGTGCCGGGTGCCTCGTCGATCTCGTCGCCGAGCATCGCCGCAGTCTGCGGTCCACCGGAACGCAGGAGCCCGACGATCCGCAGTCGGGTCGGGTGGGCGAGGGCACGCATGTGGGCGGCGTCGTCGAGTCTGCGCACGGTCATGCTCTGACGATAGATGCACAAGAACTCTTGCGCAATGCTTCTTGTGTAGTTGATCGGCTGAGACGGCCGCCACCGCGCTACGGTTCCGGCATGGCGAAGTGGATCGCGCTGCTGCGCGGAGTGAACGTCAACGGCATCACGATCAAGAACGCCGAGCTCGCGGAACTGCTCCGTGGACTCGGCTTCGACGACGTCCGCACGGTGCTCGCATCCGGCAACGTGGTGTTCGGGACGGACGCCGACGCGCCGACCCTGAAGGCCACGATCGAGCAGGCACTCCGTGACCGCTTCGGCTACGACGCGTGGATCGTGCTCGTCCGGCACGACGACCTCGAAGGCATCGTCGAGGGGTTCCCGTTCGACCGGGCCGACGCTCGGCACGACTACGTGGTGTTCGGCTCCGACGACGACGCCCTCGACGCGCTGCTCGCCGACCTCGTGCTCGACACCGCCGTGGAGCAGGTCGCCCGGGGTGACGGGGTCGTGTACTGGTCGTGCCCGAAGGGGTCGAGCACGGACACCGTGTTCGCGAAGCGGGCCGGGGCAGCACGCTTCAAGCGCTCGACCACGACGCGCAACACGAACACGCTCCAGAAGCTCCTGTGACCCGGGGAGCCCTGCACCACGTCGAGCTCCGCACCGCCCACCTCGACACGGCGAGCAGGGCGTGGGGCTGGCTGCTCGGCGAGCTCGGGTACACGCCGTTCCAGGAGTGGCCAGCGGGCCGGAGCTGGCGACTCGGTGACGTCTACCTCGTTCTCGAGGCCGCACCGCTCGACGGCGCTCACGACCGCCGACGGCCCGGGCTGAGCCACCTCGCGTTCCACGCCGGCGACGCCGGACAGGTCGAGCAGCTGTGGACGGACGCACCGGCGCACGGCTGGACCCGCCTCTACGAGGACCGGCACCCGTACGCCGGCGGTCCAGACCACCGTGCTGCCTTCCTGGAGGACGCCGAACGCTTCAAGGTCGAGCTCGTCGCGAGCTGACGGGGTCGAGCGGGCCCCTGCCGACAGCCGACGTGACGCCCTACGCGGTCGTCTCGTCGGCCGACGGCCGACGTGACGCCCTACGCGGTCGTCTCGTCCACGTCGAAGTCGCGCTGGAGCGAGATCGTCGGGATCGACGCCGTGATCACGGAGCCGTCGGCGCGGAGCGTGCCCTGGATGTCGCTCGTGGTCGGTGCGTGCCCGGACATCCGCGGCCCCTGGTGCGGCAACGGCACGACGGTCGGCTCGCCGGCCTCGATGTCCCACTGCTGGTTGTGCACCCAGGCGGTGAAGCCCGAACCCGTCTCGACCGTGAAGGTCATGGCGTCCTGCCCGAGGTCGACCCGGACCCGCGACCCGCGCACGGTCAGACGGTAGGTCAACGAGTCCCAGTGCCGCGGCAGTCGCGGGTTGAACGTCATCCGGCCACCGTGGTCGCGCATGCCGCCGAACCCGTTGACGAGCGCACCCCAGATGCCCCCGGTCGACGCGATGTGCACGCCGTCCGAGGTGTTGCCGTGCAGGTCGGCCAGGTCGACGTAGAGCGCCGTCTGGAAGTACTGGTCGGCGAGGTCGTGGTACCCGACCTCGGCCGCCATGATCGACTGCACGACCGCCGACAGCGTCGAGTCGCCCGTGGTGAGCGCGTCGTAGTAGTCGAAGTCGCGGCGCTTCTCGGCCGCGGTGAACTCGTGCCCCTGCAGGAACAGCGCGAGCACGACATCAGCCTGCTTGAGCACCTGGAAGCGGTAGATGACCAGCGGGTGGTAGTGGAGCAGCAGCGGACGCTTGGACTCGGGAGTGTTCTCGAGGTCCCAGAGTTCCTTGTCGAGGAACTGGGCGTCCTGCGGGTGGATGCCGCGGTGCGGATCGAAGGGGATCTCCATCGACTCGGCGGCGTGCTCCCACTCGACGAGCTCGTCGGGGCGCAGACCGGTGCGGCGCACCATCCGGTCGTACTCTTCGACGTCGTCGGCCGCGAGTTCGCGGCACGCGTTCACCGCGAACCACAGGTTCGCCCGCGCCATGACGTTCGTGTAGAGGTTGTCGTCGACGACGGTCGTGTACTCATCGGGCCCGGTGACGCCGTCGATGTGGAACTTCTTGTCGCCGTTGGAGCGCCAGAAGCCGAGGTCGGCCCACAGCCGGGCGGTCTCGACGAGCACGTCGATCGCCCCGCGCTTCAGGAACTCGGTGTCGCCGGACGCCCGCACGTACTGCATCAGGGCATGGGCGATGTCGGCGTCGATGTGGTACTGCGCGGTGCCGGCGGCGTAGTACGCGCTCGACTCCTCGCCGTTGATCGTGCGCCAGGGGAACAGGGCACCCCGCTGGTTCAGCTCGCGTGCCCGCGAGCGTGCGGCGTCGAGCATGTTGTAGCGGAACCGCAGCGCGTTCCGGGCGACGATCGGCGCCGTGTACGACAGGAACGGCAGGACGTAGATCTCCATGTCCCAGAAGTAGTGCCCGCCGTAGCCGGAGCCGGTGACGCCCTTGGCGGCGATGCCGTGCCCGTCGGTGCGGGCCGTGGCCTGCGCGAGCATGAACAGGTTCCACCGGACGGCCTGCTGGATCTCCGGCTGCCCGGCGATCTCGACGTCGCTCCGGGCCCAGTAGTCGTCGAGCCAGACGCGCTGCTTCTCGAACGTCTCGTCGATGTTCTCGGCGTGCGCCCGGTCGAGCGTGCGGTCGCAGCGGTCGGCGAGTTCGCGCACCGGGACACCGCGGGAGGTGTGGTACACCACGTGCTTGACGAGTCGGATCGGCTGCCCGGCACGCGCCTGGACGCGGTAGACGTGCTTCGCCAGGTCGTCGTCGATCGACGACGACTCGTCCCAGCTGTTCTCGGTCTCGAGGTGGTGTTCCACGCCGACGCAGATGGTCATGCCCGAGCTCGACGCCTGGTACCCGAGCAGGGAGCGGGCACCGGTGCTGCGCTTGAGCTTCGGTTCGAGCACCCGGTCGGTGAAGGCCTCGGCCTTCCGCGGGTCGAAGGCGTTCGCGGCGGCCCGCATCCCCGCGTGGTACTCGTCCTGCACGTCCTGGCGGTTCAGGATCTGGCTGGACAGCAGGATCGAGGCGTCCGCGTCGAGCACGGTGACCTCGTAGTCGATGACGGCGAGGTGCCGATCGGTGAACGACACCAGGCGGCGGGACCGGATCAGCACGCGCTTGCCGGACGGCGTCGACCACTCGGTCTCGCGGAACAGGTAGCCGCCGCGGAACTCGAGGCGCCGCGTGTGGTGGAGGATGTCCGCCTCGGCCAGCACGAGGGGTTCGTCGTCGACGTAGAGCCGGATCACCTTGGCGTCGGGCGCGTTGATGATCGTCTGGCCGGTCTTGGCGAACCCGAAGGCGTCTTCGGCGTGCCGGATCGGCCAGGTCTCGTGGAACCCGTTGATGTACGTGCCGTACTGCACACCGCCGCGGCCCTCGTCGAGGTTGCCGCGCAGGCCGAGGTACCCGTTGCCGACGGCGAAGTTCGTCTCGGCGACGCCCTGCTGGTCGGGGGTGTACTCGGTCTCGACGAGTGCCCACTCGTCGATCGGGTACCGGACGCGGTCGAGCGGGTCCGAGGTGATGGGGTTCATGGTGCTCCGTGGGAAGGGAGGGTGGCGTGGGGACGTCGGTTCGACCGGGAGGCGCGGCTCGCCTCCGGCGCGCTGGCTACGTCGTGCTGGTGGTCGCGTGGGGAAGGTCCGCGACCAGGTCGGCGAGGTCCGTCACGACGACGTCGGCGCCGTGTTCACGCAGCGCGTCGGCGCCCGCTCCGCGGTCGACCCCGACGACGAGCCCGAAGGCCCCGTTCCGGCCGGCTTCGACACCACTGGTGGCGTCCTCGACCACGACGCACTCGGCGGCGGTCAGTCCGAAGCGCCCGGCCGCGTCCAGGTAGGTGTCGGGGGCGGGCTTGCCGGCCAGGCCGTCCTGACGGGCGACGAGCCCGTCGACCACGACCGTGAACCGGTCGAGGATGCCGGCGGTCCGCAGCACCGAGACGGCGTTCGCGGAGCTCGAGACGACCGCGACGTGGAAGCCGGCGTCGATCGCGGCGGTGAGGAACCGGAGCGAGCCGGGGTACGGCTCGACGCCGTGTTCGTCCAGCTCGGCGGTGAACTCGGCGTTCTTCCGGTTGCCGAGACCGCACACGGTGTCGTCGTCCGGGCCGTCGTCCGGGGTGCCCTGCGGCAGGTCGATCCCCCGCGACTCGAGGAGCGACCGCACGCCGTCGTACCGCGGCTTGCCGTCGATGTACGCGAAGTAGTCGGCCTGTGTGTACGGCGCGACCCCGTGCGCTTCGAGGTACGGCGTGAAGAGCCGGCTCCAGGCGCGCATGTGCACGTCGGCGGTGGGGGTGAGGACACCGTCCAGGTCGAACAGGAGCGCTCGCGTGTCCGCGAGTCGCGCGGGTGTGCGCCGGGTCGGCGTCGTCATCTGCAGCCCTTCAGGGAACGGGGTTCGTGGACGTTGCTCTCGTCGAGTCTAGGACCGCTCCAGCACGCGTGTTCAGACCGCGCCGTCAGCGCAGGCCAGGGGCCGGCGGCAGGTCGCGCGCCCATTCCTCGATCGCCGAGGAGATCTGCTCGCGGGCGGCCTCGCGGCTGATGGTCGCCGTGCGGTCGCCCGGCTGGTCCCCGTAGGCGCCGAAGTCGGCGTGGTTCGAACCCTGGACCTCGGTCATCGTCGCGGTCGACGGCAACAGGTGCCGGGCCGCGTCGACCTTGTCGGGGGTCGAGAGCCCGTCACGCGAGCCCGAGACGCTCAGCACGTCGATGTACGAGCTGCTGATGTCGTTCGCGCAGTAGCTGCCGAGCAGCAGCAGGCCGTCCGCGTCCTGCGCGAGCTGGCAGGCACGGACCCCGCCCAGCGAGTGCCCGCCGACCGCCCAGGTCGCGACATCCGGCGCGTGCGCCTCGAAGGTCGAGAGCGGCCGGGTGTCGAAGAACGCGAGGTTGAGCGTCGGCTTCGTGATGACGACCGTCGTGCCGTTCGCGACCACCTGCCGGAAGGTCGCCATGTACGCGTACGGATCGACCTTCGCACCCGGGATGAACACGATGCCCTTGCCGTCGGCCTGCCCCGTGGGCGTCATCACCACGGAGTCACCGGCATCCTGGACCGACACACGGTCGTCGCGCCAGACCTGCAGCGCAGCGCTCCGGGTGCCCTGCATCACGATGTGCGCCCAGACGAGGAACACCACCACGACCACCAGCAGCACGGCGACGATCCACGCGGTCCACCGCAGTACTCGGTTCATGCGACCACCGTACGACGCATCAGCACCTCGTTCCGACCGTCGGGCAGGGGAGCGCCCGGTTCGTCGAGTGCGGTGAACCCGGCGCGCTCGTAGGTGTGCCGGGCGACGGTGTTGTCGGGCATCACGGAGAGTTCGAGCGCCCCGCCACCGGAGGCCGCTGCCCACTCCGCGATCGTCTCGATCAGGGCACGTGCGACGCCTCGGCCCCGGCTGGCGGGGTCGACCCACATCGAGATGAGTTCGGCTGGCGCACCGGCGTCGGCGCCCGGGACACCGCTCGCCATCCCGACGACGTCGCCCTCGGCGGCGACCGCCAGCAGGTCGAGCGCACCGGGGATCGACAGGCGTGTCCGCCAGCGGTGCTCGGGGGCGTCCGCCCAGTCCTGCAGCGTCGAGCCGAACGCGTGCGGGGAGTCGGCGAGCGCTCGCAGCCGGACGGGTCGCCAGACGCGCCAATCGTCCGCGGTCACCCGGCGCAGCTCGATCGTCACGCCTCGACGGTACCGGCGGAGGTCCCTCGGTGAGCAGAAATGGTGGGGTGCGGGATGCGCACTCGACCATTTCTGCTCACCATCGCGCCGCGGGCGCCGCGGGCGCTACGCCGTGATCGCGGCGCGGATCTCGGCGGCTGCTGTGCCGACGTCCGACGCGCTGTAGATCGCGCTGCCGGCGACGGCGATCCGGGCACCGGCCTCCTGCACCGAGGCGACGGAGGACGCGTTCACGCCGCCGGCGATCGAGAACGGCACACCCGACTCCTTGCCGGCGTCGAGCAGCGTCGAGAAGGTGAAGCCCTCTTCCGCCTGCTCGTCCAGCCCGGCGTGCACCTCGACGAACTCGGCGCCGAGCGCGACGACCTCGCGGGCACGAGCGGCCTTGTCGGAGACGCCGATCAGGTCGACGACGATGCCCTTGCCGTGCTTCTTCGCGGCCTTGACGGCACCGACGATGGTCGAGTCACCGGCGACACCGAGGACGGTGACCAGGTCGGCACCCGCCGAGAACGCGATGTCGGCCTCGAGCTCGCCGGCGTCCATCGTCTTGAGGTCGGCGAAGACGATCTTGTCCGGGTGGGCTTCCTTGATCGCGGTGACGGCGGACAGGCCGGCGCTCTTGATCAGGGGCGTGCCGAGCTCGAGGACGTCGACGTGCGGCGCGGCCGCGGCGGCGAGTTCGAGGGCGGCTTCGGTGGTCAGGGTGTCCATGGCGAACTGGAGCTGCATGTGGATGCCTTTCATTCGAGGTTTGCGTGTCGGGGCCAGAGGTCGTCGGCGGACTGCCCGCCGCGGGACCAGAGCGTGTGGAACAGCGCGTCGCCGACCAGGGCGACGGCCTGCTCGAAGAGGCTGCCGGCGTACTGCGCCGAAGCCGTGCCGGAGCGATCGGTCTTCGTCGCTGCCGGCAGCACGAGGGTGACGTCCGCGACCTCGGACAACGGGGAGTCGTCGGTGGTCGACAGGGCGACGACGGACGCGCCGACGTCGTGCGCGGTGCGGGCGGCCTGCACGATGCCGGTGGTCGTCCCGGAACCGCTCGCGACGAGGAGCACGTCCCCGGGCCGGATCGCGGGCGTGGTGACCTCTCCGACGACGTGGACGTCGCGACCGAGGTGCATGAGCCGCATCGCGGTCATGCGCAGCGCGAGTCCGGAACGGCCGGCACCGTGCACGAAGACACGGTGGGAGCGGTCGATCAGGTCGAGGGCACGCTCAGCCGACGCATCGTCGACGTTCGCGGCGAGGTCGGTGACCTCGCGCACGATCACGTCGAACGCTGCGGGGACGGTGGGTTCTGCCATGTGCACGAGCATGCCGTCACGCGGGCCACCGCACCGCTACCCGCGTCGGCAGGCATCCCACCCGATCGGGTGGCCCCGTCCGCACGGGTGGGACAGGTAGGTTCGGCTCCCATGGACGCATCGGGAACGGACCTGGAGGCCCGTGGCGGCTCCGCCAGTCGGCTCGCCGCCTCGGAACACGCCCGGACCGTCGCCGAGCAGGCGGACCGTCAGGCGCTCACCCTCGAGTCCGTGCTCGCCGTGCTCCGGTCGCCACGGGTGTCGGACGCCGCCGCGCGGGCCGAGGCCGTCGAGATCGCGTCGGCGGCACTCGTCGACCTGCGCACCGAGACCGACCACCAGCGCAGCACCCTGCTCGAGCCGGTCACTGGGGCGTTCTCGCGCCTCCGAGCCGACCTGCGCCCGCTCGTCCGGTTCGGCGACCTCGACGTGCAGTTCGTCGAGCCGCCCACCACCGGGCGCGCGCTGCCCGGCGACGTCGCCCACGCGGCCCGCGCCATCGTCCGGACCGCCGTGCTCGCCCTGGTCGACGGTGGTGCGGCCAAGCGGGTCCGCATCCAGTGGGACTGCGACGGCCGGAACCTGCTCATGCAGCTCCGCGACGACGGCTCCGGCACCCTCGACGTGCACGACGACGCCATGCGGCCGATCGCAGAACGGGTCGTCACCCTCGACGGCCGCGTCCAGGTGTCGAGCACGCCGGACTGGGGCTCGGTCCTCGACATCTCGCTGCCCCTCGACCCGTCGCCGACCGAGGTGGACTCGGTCGCGGACGACGACCTCACCCCGCGGGAGCGCGACGTGCTGCGGCTGCTCGCGACGGGCGTCGGCAACCGCGAGATCGCCGAGGGCCTGGGCATCAGCGTCAACACCGTGAAGTACCACGTGGCGAACCTGCTCCGGAAGCACGGGGCCCGCACCCGTGCCGAGCTCGCCGCCTTCAGTTCCCGGGCGTGACCCCGGAGGGGCTGAAGCGGTAGCCCATGCCGGACTCGGTGACCAGGTACCGCGGGGTCGCCGAGTCGGGCTCGAGCTTCCGCCGCAGCTGCGCCATGTACAGCCGCAGGTACCCGGAGTCGTTGCCGTGCGACGGCCCCCACACCTCGGTCAGGAGCATCTCGCGGGTCATCAGCCGGTCGGGGTTCGTGACGAGCACCTCGAGCAGGCGCCACTCGGTCGGGGTCAGCCGGATCGCGGGACCGCTGGCCGGGGTGACCTGCTTCGCGACGAGGTCCACGACGAGGTCGCCGATCCGGATCGTCGGCGCGCTGTCGACACCCGCCGGGGCACGGCGTCGTCCGAGGGCCCGCAACCGCGCCAGCAGCTCGTCCATCTGGAACGGCTTCGTCACGTAGTCGTCCGCGCCGGCGTCGAGTGCGTCCACCTTGTCGGACGAGTCCGTCCGTCCGGACAGCACGAGCACCGGGACCTGCGACCAGCCTCGGATGCCCTGGAGCACCCCGATGCCGTCGAGCCGGGGCATGCCCAGGTCGAGCAGCACCAGGTCGGGCCGTTCGGTGATGACGGCGTCGATCGCCGCGCGCCCGTCCTTCGCCGTCACGACCTCGTACCCGCGGGCGGCGAGCGTGACGGAGAGCGCTCGGACGAGTTGCGCGTCGTCGTCCGCGATCAGGACCTTCACCGGAGCTCCACTCCCACGTGCCCGGCGATCGGCAGCCGCACCACGACGGTGAGCCCACCGCCCGGGGTGTCGTCGACCTCGATCGTGCCGCCCATGCCCTCGGTGAAGCCCCGCGCGAGTGCGAGACCGAGCCCGAGGCCCGTCTCGTTGTCGGTGTCGCCGAGCCGCTGGAACGGCTGGAAGACCTCGTCGACCCGGTCCGACGGGATCCCCGGACCGTGGTCGGCGATCCGGAGCTCGACCCCGCCACCGAAGGCGCTCGCCGCGACGCGCACGCGGGTGCCGTCGGGTGCGTAGCGGACGGCGTTCGCGAGCAGGTTCACGACGACCCGCTGCAGCAGGACCGGGTCGGCGAGCACCGGCGGCAGGTCCGCCGGCAGGTCGAGGTCGACGTCGTCGGGCCCGAGCTCGAGCTCGTCGAGCGCCGGTGCGACCACCGTGTCGAGGGCCAGCGGCCCGGACGCGACCGCGAGCACACCCGCCTGCACACGACTGACGTCCAGCAGGTCTGCCAACAGCACCGCCAGCTGACCGAGGCTCTCGTCGGCGGTCGCGAGCAGTGCCTCCCGGTCGGCCCGTGACAGGTCGACGTCCAGCGCACGCAACGACTGGACGGCGGCCGAGGCGGCCGCGATCGGCCGCCGCACGTCGTGGCCGACGGCCGCGAGGATCGCGCTGCGGACGCGGTCCGCCGCCGCGATCCGCTCCGCGTCCAGCGCGGTGCGCGTCAACGAGCGGTGTTCGACCGCGGCGTCGAGCTGCTGCTCGACGACGCGCAGCAACCGGCGCTGGGTCGGGTCGTCCGGAGCGCCCGCGAACTCGAGCACGGCACCGGACGGGAGGCTCGTGGACGCGTCCGGCGATTCGCCGAACGTCCCCGACGTGGCCGGTTCCTCGTTCCTCTGCCGGATCCGGACGCCGGCGAACCCGAAGGCCTCGCGGGTGCGGTCGAGCAGGGCCTGCAGGGCGTCGTCGCCACGGAGGACGCTGCCGGCGATCCCCATCAACAGGCCCGACTCCGCCGCGGCGCGACGGGCAGCACGCGAACGTCTGGCGGACCGGTCGACCACGAAGCTGACGAGCACGGCGCTGATCACGTACATGACCAGGGCGAAGAGGTGCCACGGCTGCTGCACCGTGACCATGTGCAGGGGTTGGACGAAGAAGAAGTCGAGACTCAGTCCGGACAGCACCGCCGTGAACACCGCCGGCCACATCCCGCCGACGAGCGCCACGACGAGTACCAGCAACTGGTACGCCAGGACGTCCACGGTGATGGCGTCGGGGTCGCTGCCGATCGACAGGACCCAGGTGAGCAGGGGCCCGACGAGGACCGAGAGCACGAACGCGGCGAGGACCCGTCCGCGCGACAGACTGCCGCCGAGCTTCGGCAGGGCGAAGCCACCACCGGCGCGTTCGTGCGTGACGACGTGCACGTCGATGTCGCCGGACTCACGGATCACGGTGTTGCCGATGCCCGGGCCGGTCAGGGCCGCGGCGAGCCGACTGCGACGGCTGACGCCGATGACGATCTGGGTCGCGTCGATCGACCGCGCGAACCGCACGAGGGTCGACGGCACGTCGTCGCCGACCACCTGGTGGTACGTCCCGCCGAGCTGTTCGAGCAGGGTGCGCTGGGCACCGAGCGCCCCCGGGTGCCGCTCGCGCAGGCCGTCGTTCGTCGTCACGTGCACGGCCGCGAGTTCGCCCCCGGCACTGCGGGCAGCGATGCGGGCACCGCGGCGCAGCAGGGTCTCACCCTCGGGCCCGCCGGTCAGGGCGACGAGCACGCGCTCCCGAGTCTCCCACCGGTGCTCGATGCCGTGCTCGGCGCGGTAGGCCTTGAGCGCGTCGTCGACCTCGTCCGCCAGCCAGAGCAGCGCGATCTCGCGCAACGCCGTCAGGTTCCCGAGCCGGAAGTAGTTCGACAGGGCCGCATCGATCCGGGCAGCCGGGTACACGAGTCCGTCGGAGAGCCGCTCGCGCAGGGCAGCCGGTGCCAGGTCGACGACCTCGATCTGGTCGGCCGCGCGCACCACGGCGTCGGGGACGGTCTCGCGCTGCACGGTGCCGGTGATCTCGCGGACCACGTCGCCGAGGGACTGCATGTGCTGCACGTTGACCGTCGAGATGACGTCGATGCCGGCGGCCCGAAGCGCTTCGACGTCCTGCCAGCGCTTCTCGTTCGCACTGCCGGGAGCGTTCGTGTGCGCGAGTTCGTCGACGAGGGCGACCTCGGGCGCTCGCCGCATCACCGCGTCGAGGTCCAGGTCGTCGAGCTCCACGCCGCGGTGGTCAACGGTGCGGCGCGGGACGACCTCGAGGCCGTCGACGAGCGCGGCGGTGGCGGCACGTTCGTGCGTCTCGACCACGGCGACGACGACGTCCCGGCCCTCGTCGAGCAGCCGGCGGCCCTCCTCGAGCATGGTGAACGTCTTGCCGACGCCCGGTGCGGCACCGAGCAGCACCCGTAACTTGCCGCGCTTCACGTGCTCATCCTCTCGCGTCGAGTTCCGCAGCGGGTGCGAAGCCAGGCGCAGGGCGGGATCGCGCCCCCGTGTGGTCATCGCGCCCCAGTGAGTCGGGGCGCGATGACCACCGCGGGGCGCAATCGATCACGAGGACGCCTTCGCCAGCGCGAGGTTCAGGGCCAGCACGTTCACGACGGGCTCGCCGAGGAACCCGAGCTGGCGCGACTCGGTGTGCTCGGTCACGAGCGTCCGCACATCGTCGACCGACATGCCCCGCGCGGACGCCACCCGCTGCACCTGCTGGAGTGCGTACTCGGGGCTGATGTCCGGATCGAGGCCCGAACCCGAGGCGGTGACCGCGTCGGCCGGCACCTCGGACACGGACACGCCGTCGGCCTTCGCGACCTCCTGCTGCCGCTCCTTGACGGCCTTGAGCAGGTCCGGGTTGTTCGGTCCGAGGTTCGAGCCACTGGACGCGTTCGCGTCGTAGCCGTCCTGGCCAGCTGCGGAGGGCCGCGACTGGAACCAGCGATCAGCCTGCTTGCCGGAGAACGACTGCCCGATGATCGAGGACCCCACGACGGCGCCGGACGAGTCGGTGACCTCCGAGCCGTTGGCCTGCTCGTGGAACACCCCCTGCCCGACGCCCCAGACGGTGAGCGGGTAGCCGACGCCGAGCACGACGGTGGCGAGCAGGGTGAGGCGGATCGCCACACCAGCGGAACGGACGGTGGAACGTGCAGATGCCATGACTAGAACCCCGGGATGAGACCGACCACGAGGTCGATCAGTTTGATGCCGATGAAGGGGACGATCACGCCGCCGAGCCCGTAGACGAGCAGGTTGCGGCCGAGGATCGACGACGCTGCGGCGGCGCGGTACTTGACGCCGCGCAGGGACAGCGGGATGAGCGCCACGATGACGAGCGCGTTGAAGACGACGGCCGACAGGATCGCGGACGACGGGCTGTGCAGCCCCATGATGTTCAGGGCCGCGAGCCCGGGGAACGCCGCCTGGAACATCGCCGGGATGATCGCGAAGTACTTCGCGACGTCGTTGGCGATGGAGAAGGTGGTCAGGGCACCACGGGTGATGAGCAGCTGCTTGCCGATCCGGACGACGTCGATGAGCTTGGTCGGGTCGGAGTCGAGGTCGACCATGTTGCCCGCCTCCTTCGCCGCCGTCGTGCCGGTGTTCATCGCGACGCCGACGTCGGCCTGCGCCAGGGCCGGGGCGTCGTTGGTGCCGTCGCCGGTCATCGCGACGAGGTTGCCGCCCTCCTGTTCGCGCTTGATGTACGCGAGCTTGTCCTCCGGGGTGGCCTCGGCCAGGAAGTCGTCGACGCCGGCCTCGTGCGCGATCGCGGCCGCGGTCCGGGGGTTGTCGCCGGTGATCATCACGGTGCGGATGCCCATCGACCGGAGCTCGGCGAACCGTGACGCCATGCCGTCCTTGACGACGTCCTTCAGGTGCACGACGCCGAGCAGGGCGACCGCGCCGTCCGAGGAGCGGCGGCCGACGACCAGTGGGGTGCCGCCCTGGTCGGAGATCTCCGCGACGGTGGAGTCGATCGCGGCGACCAAACCGGCGTCGGGGGTGTCAGCCCAGGCCAGCACCGCTGCAGCGGCACCCTTCCGGATCTGCGACCCGTCCGGCAGGTCGAGCCCCGACATGCGCGTCTGCGCCGTGAACGGCACCTCGACGGCGCCGTCCGGCAGCGCCGGCGTCACCCCGGCGTCAGCAGCGAGCGACACGATCGAACGACCTTCGGGCGTCGAGTCCGCAGCACTCGACAGGGCTGCTGCCGCCATCAGCGAGGCCTCGCTCACGCCCGGCACCGGCACCACCCGTGACGCCCGGCGGTTGCCGTACGTGATGGTGCCGGTCTTGTCGAGCAGCAGGGTCGTGATGTCGCCGGCCGCCTCGACCGCGCGGCCCGACATCGCGAGCACGTTGTGCTGCACGAGCCGGTCCATGCCCGCGATGCCGATCGCGGAGAGCAGGGCCCCGATGGTGGTCGGGATGAGGCAGACGAGCAGGGCGATCAGGACGGGGACGCTGACCGTGGCACCGACGAGTCCCGCGATGGGCTGCATCGTCAGGCAGACGATCACGAAGACGATCGACAGCGAGGCGAGCAGGATGTTCAGCGCGATCTCGTTGGGCGTCTTCTGCCGGGCCGCCCCCTCGACGAGCCGGATCATCCGGTCGATGAAGGTCTCACCCGGGGTCGAGGTGATGCGCACGATGATCCGGTCGGACAGCACCCGGGTGCCGCCGGTGACGGCACTGCGGTCACCGCCGGACTCGCGGATGACCGGTGCGGACTCCCCCGTGACGGCCGACTCGTCGACGGACGCGATGCCGTCGATGACGTCACCGTCACCCGGGATCACCTCGCCGGCGGCGACGACCACCACGTCACCCTTGGCCAGGTCGACCGACGCGACCTCCTCGGTCGCGCTGCCGATCGCCGCTGCGTCGGCCGGGTCGTACCCGACCACCCGGCGGGCGCTCGTGGTTGAGCGGGTCTTCCGCAGGGTGTCGGCCTGCGCCTTGCCGCGGCCCTCGGCGACCGACTCCGCCAGGTTCGCGAAGACGACGGTCAACCAGAGCCACACCGCGATCGCGATGGTGAACGCGGACGGCTCGACGACGGCGGCCGCCGTCGTCAGCGCGGCGCCGACCTCGACGATGAACATGACGGGGTTCCGCCACATCAGTCGCGGATCGAGCTTGCGCAGCGCGCCCGGGAGGCCCGCCACCAGTTGACGGGGTCCGAATGCGGACGAGCGGGTGGCCGGCTCCACTGCGGTGCGCGGTTCCGGCTCGGTGGTCACGGTCATGACAGTCCTTCTGCGAGCGGGCCCAGTGCGAGCACCGGGAAGTAGGTGAGTGCGGTGACGATGACGGCGACGCCGCCGAGCAGCCCGATGAACAGCGGGCGGTGGGTGGGCAGCGTGCCAGCGGTCTCGGGTACGCGGTCCTGGGCGGCGAGGGACCCGGCGAGCGCCAGGACGAACACCATCGGCACGAAGCGGCCGAGCAGCATCACGACACCGAGCGCGGAGTTCATCCACGTGGTGTTCGCGGTGAGTCCGCCGAAGGCCGAGCCGTTGTTGTTCGCACCCGAGGTGAAGGCGTAGAGCAGCTCGGACAGTCCGTGGTTGCCGGGGTTGAAGATCGACGTGCCGAGCACCTGTTCCCGGACACCGGGGATCACGAGCGAGAGTCCGGTCGCGAGGAGCACGAGGGTCGGCGTGACCAGGATGTACAGCGCCGCGAAGGTCATCTCCTTGGCGCGGATCTTCTTGCCGAGGTACTCCGGGGTCCGGCCGACGAGCAGGCCGCCGATGAACACCGTGATGACGGCGAGCACGAGCATGCCGTACAGGCCGGAACCGACACCGCCCGGGGTGACCTCGCCGAGCATCATGTTGAGCATCGCCATCATCCCGCCGATCGGGGTGAAGCTGTCGAACATGCCGTTCACCGCACCGGTCGAGGTCGCGGTCGACGTCGTGCCGAACAGGGTGGTGCCGAGGATCCCGAACCGGGTCTCCTTGCCCTCCATCGCGGCGCCGGCTGCGTGTGTGGCGAGCCCCCCACCGCTGAGCTCGGCGATCGACATCACCGACAGGGACACGAGGAAGATCGCGCCCATCACGGCGAGGATCGCGTAGCCCTGGCGGTCGTCGCCGACCATCCGGCCGAAGGTGCGCGGCAGCGAGAACGGGATGACGAGCATCAGGAAGACCTCGACCAGGTTCGTCCACGCCTGCGGGTTCTCGAACGGGTGCGCCGAGTTGGCGTTGAAGTAGCCGCCGCCGTTCGTGCCGAGTTCCTTGATCGCCTCCTGCGACGCCACGAACCCGTCGGGCAGGTGCTGCGTGCCGCCGACCAGCGTGGTGACGTCGGTGCCGCTCCCCCACGACTGGATGACGCCGCCGGCGACGAGCACGATCGCGAAGACGAACGCGCCGGGCAGCAGCAGTCGACCGACGCCGCGGACGACGTCGACCCACACGTTGCCGAGCGTGCCGGACTTGCGCCGGGCGAACCCGCGGACCAGCGCCACGGCGACGGCGAGCCCGACGGCTGCGGACAGGAAGTTCTGTACCGCGAGGCCGGCCATCTGCACGCTGTACCCGACGGTGGCCTCGGGTGAGTACGACTGCCAGTTCGTGTTCGCGACGAACGACGCCGCGGTGTTGAACGCGAGCGACGGGCCCACGGCGGGCAGCCCGAGGTCGCCGGGCAGCACGACCTGGATGCGCTGCAGCAGGTAGACGAGCAGGAGGCCGACGACGCTGAAGAGCAGCACGCCGCGCAGGTACACGGGCCACGACTGCTCGGCGTCCGGGTCGACCCCGATCAGCCGGTAGACCCCGCGCTCGACCCGGTTGTGCCGGACGGGTGTGAAGACCTTCGCCATCCAGTCGCCGAGAGGACGGTAGGCGACGACGAGCAGCAGGACGAGCGTGGCGACCTGGACGATCCCCGCCCAGACGTCCGCGGTGCCCGCGCCCATCAGAACCGCTCCGGACGCACGAGCGCCCAGACGAGGTACACGACTGCGGCGATGCCGAGGACGGCGGCCGCGATGGTGATGCCGATCACAGCCGTTCCACCCCCTTGGCGATCAGTGCCACCACGCCGAACACGGCGAGGACACCGGCGACGACGAACACGTCGAACACGAGGGACTCCAGAAGGTCTGCGGTGTCCGCGCCGGGCGACGCGGACGGCACCACGTGTGGTGCCGTCACCGATGCTGGGTCCTGCGCCGGGCCTCCTGGCCGCTCCTAACGGTTTCCTCACGCCGCCCCGGCGGACGCATGCGCCCCGCTAACGCGCGCTCGCCGCCCGGAGCCGCGTCGCCAGCGCACCGACGGCGACGCGGAGGTCCTCGGGACCCTCGACGACGAAGTCGACCGCGAACCCCGCGAACGCTCCGGCGAGCCCCGACCAGGACCACGAACCGAGCGTCACCCGGCTCCGCTCGTCGGACAGGGGTACGACGACGGCGTCCTCGGGCAGGTAGGGCGTGATCGTCCGTGCGTCCACGGCCGTCACGGTGACCGAACCGACGCACGGCCACACGTCGGCCTGCGCCGATCCCTTGAACCGCGCCGACACGAAGGCCGCGGGGTCGCCACCGGGCACGGGCCGCTGGGTGAAGGGCACCCGTGTGCGCATCCGTGGGGTGATCCGGTCGACACGGTGGGTGCGCCAGTCGTCGCGGTCGAGGTCCCAGTCGAGCAGGTACCAGCGGCCGTTCCGGGCGACGACGGCGTGCGGTTCCACCCGGTGCGGGGTCTCGTCCTCGCCGTACCCGAACCGGAACACCTCGCGCAGGTGGACGGCCTCGCTCACCGCGACGAGCACGTCCGGGTCGGTGCGGGTCCGCCCGGACGTCGAGACCGCCTGCACCGCGTCGATGCGCGACCGGAGCCGCGCGGGCATGACCTGCCGGACCGTCGCCAGTGCTCGGGCAGCCGACTCCGCGATGTCCGCGCCCGACGCGGGCGCGACGGCGAGCGCCAGGGCGATCGCCACCGCCTGGTCGTCGTCGAACAGCAGGGGCGGCAGGTCCGAGCCCGCCGCGAGTCGGTACCCGCCAGCGGGTCCGCGGAGCGCCTCCACCCGGTACCCGAGCTCGCGGAGCCGGTCGACGTCGCGGCGGACCGTGCGGGGGCTGACCTCGAGGCGTCCGGCGAGCTCGTCGCCCGGCCAGTCGCGGTGCACCTGCAACAGCGACAGCAGCGCGAGCATGCGCGAGGAGGGTCCGGCCATGTCGATCATTCTCGTCGGAGAAGCGGACACGAT
Organism: Curtobacterium sp. PhB172; assembly: GCF_003752545.1. Lineage (NCBI taxonomy): Bacteria > Bacillati > Actinomycetota > Actinomycetes > Micrococcales > Microbacteriaceae > Curtobacterium > Curtobacterium sp. PhB172. The sequence continues at coordinate 319,038 of NZ_RKIF01000005.1, read as the reverse complement.
CTGACCGCATTGCCGGTCATCCTCGTTCCATGAGCATCGAAACGACAACCCACCTCAACTTCGACGGCAACGCCCGCGAGGCCCTCGACTTCTACGCATCGGTCTTCGGCGGCGATGTCACCGCCGCCACCTACGGGCAGATGGGCGCCCTGGACGATCCCGCCTGGACGGACCGCGTCGTCTTCGGCCAGGTCTCCACCGACGCCGGTTTCCGGGTCATGGCCTTCGACGTCTGGCCCGGGCAGCCCTACGACCAGGGATCGAACGCGTTCTACGTGTTCGTGCACGGCGACGACACCGTCGAGATCGAGCGGTACTGGGCCGTGCTGTCCGACGGCGCCGATATCCGGCAGCCCCTCGCTCCCTCGGCCTGGGCGCCGCTCGCCGGGCAGCTCCGCGACCGGTTCGGCGTGGTCTGGCAGCTCGACGTCGCCCCGGCCGACCGCTAGCGCGTTCCGAGGGCCGCGGTCAGCGCGTCGGCGACCACGTCGACACCGTGACCGCGGCCGTCACCGTCGCCGGGGCGAACACCGCGTCCGGTGCGACGTGGTGGTGGCTCGGCCCCATGTGCACGACGTCGTGGACGTCCTCGGCGGAGAGGTCCATCGTCCAGGTCAGGTCCTCGGAGGACCGTAGGACGAACGACGGTGTGAGCGAGTCGTGCAGCCGCCGCTCCTTCTCCGGGTCGACGGAGATCGTCGCCTCGGCCAGCTCTGCCAGGTGGCCGGTGCGCGGGGTCACGACGACCAGCACGCCGTCGGGGTGCAGGGCGCGGGCGTACTCGGTCTGGTTGCGCGGTGCGAAGACGTCGAGGACGACGGCGGCAGCGTGGTCGACGACCGGGAGGCGCTCGGTCACGTCCCCGACGACGGCTCCGGCACGTTCGTGGACGCGGGCCGCCCGTCGGATCGCGATGGCCGACAGGTCCAACGCGACCCCGAGCCTCCCGTCCGTACCGTCCGTACCGTCCGTACCGTCCGGAACGTGCGCTGCGTCCAGCGCATGCGCCAGGTACGTTCCCGGACCGGACCCGACGTCGAGCACGATGCCGGGGGCCGTCGCCTCGGCGACGGCGTCAGCGAGCGCCCGCTCGACGGGCGCGTAGTGCCCGCGCCCCAGGAACCGCAGCCGCGCGTCGACCATCTCCGGGGTGTCCGCGGTGAGCGCCCGACGCTTCGCCGGCAGGAGCGTCAGGTGGCCCTGCTTCGCCTCGTCGAACCGGTGCCCGGTCGCACAGCCGACCTGGCCGTCCACCCGGCCGAGGGGCTCGGCGCACACGGGGCAGGCGAGCATCGGCAGCAGGTCGTCACGCACCGGCCCAGCGTACGGGGCCTCGCTAGCCTGGCCGGATGTCGCTGCAGCAGCTCTTCGGTCTCGACGGACGCACCGCCCTGGTGACGGGAGGCAGTTCCGGCATCGGACGCGCCATCGCCACCGCACTCGCCGACGCGGGTGCGCACGTGCTCGTCGCTGCTCGGACACGGTCAACCATCGACGCTACGGTCGACGACGTCCGCGCCGCTGGAGGTTCGGCCGACGGCATCGTCGCGGACCTGTCCTCGCGTGCCGGAGCACACGCCCTCGCCGACGCGGCGGGCGACGTCGACGTCCTCGTGAACTCCGCGGGGATCAACCTCCGGCCGCCGATGGCCGACCTCGACGAGGCCACCTGGGACGCCACGATGGCCGTGAACCTCGACGCACCCTTCGTGCTCGGCCAGCGGCTCGCGCCCGGCATGGCAGCACGTGGCCACGGCCGGATCATCAGCATCAGCTCGCAGCAGGCGCACCGTCCGTTCGCCGCGAGCGGCGCGTACGGGGTCTCCAAGGCCGGCCTGGAGGCACTGGCCCGGTCCCAAGCGGAGGCCTGGTCCGCGCAGGGGGTCACCTCCAACGTCCTCATCCCCGGTTTCGTGCGCACCCCGCTCAACGAGCGGCTCGGTTCCGACCCGGCCGCGGTGTCAGCGCTCGCGGCGCGGACGCTGGTCGGCCGGAACGGACTCGCGTCGGACTTCGCCGCGGCGGCGGTGTTCCTCGCCGGCCCCGGGTCGGCCTACGTCACCGGGCAGTCGATCGCGGTCGACGGAGGGTTCTCCGTCCACTGAGCGGGTGCCCGATGCGCCGGCCTGGGGTACTGGCAGGGCCTGCCTGCACCGGGGACCGGCTGGCAGGATCGTGGGCGTGAAGACACTGGAGTTGCCACAGACGGACCTCACCGCATCCGACGTCGTCGTCGGCTTGATGCGGATCAACGACATGAGCGACGAGGACATCCGCGCGCTCTACAGCGCCTCGCGTGACGCGGGCGTGAACATGTTCGACCACGCCGCGGTGTACGGCGAGTGGCACGGCTGCGAGGAGCGGTTCGGCGCGGCCGTCACGCTGTCGCCCGCGGAGCGCGCCGAGATCGTGCTGCAGACCAAGGTCGGCATCCGACCGACGCCGAAGGGCGCGTACTTCGACTTCTCGTACGAGCACATCCTCGAGTCCGTGCACGAATCGCTCGCCGCGCTGCAGACCGAGTACGTCGACGTCCTGCTCCTGCACCGCCCCGACGCCCTGGTCGAGCCCGAAGAGGTCGCGAAGGCCTTCGACGAGCTGCACGCCGCCGGCAAGGTGCACCACTTCGGGGTCTCGAACCACACCCCCGGCCAGGTCGACCTGCTCAAGAAGCACGTCCGCCAGCCGCTCGCGTTCAACCAGGTGCAGCTGAGCATCACCCACGCCAACGTCATCGCGCAGGGCCTCACGGCGAACATGGGTGGCCTCGACCAGTCGATCTCCCGCGACAACGACATACTCAACTACTCGCGGATCAACGACATCACGCTGCAGGCCTGGTCGCCGTTCCAGAAGGGGTTCTTCGACGGCGTCTTCCTCGGCGACCGCGAACAGTACGCCGACCTCAACGACGCCCTCGAGGAGATCGCCGCCGCGCACGGGGTCACCCCGACCGGCATCGCCGTCGCCTGGATCACCCGGCACCCCGCGCACTTCCAGGTCGTCCTCGGCACGACGAACCCGCAGCGTGTCCGCGACTCGGCGGCCGGCTCGGACGTCGAGCTGTCGCGTGAGGAGTGGTACCGGATCTTCACCGCTGCGGGGCACACCGTTCCGTGAGTCCGTCGGGCAGGGTGGAGTCGTGCTCCACGACCTCACCCTGCCCGTCCGCCTGTCCGCCCGCGCCGGTTCGGTGGTGGTGCGGAACGCGGCCGACGGCGACCTCGACGCCCTGATGGCGCTGTTGTCCGACGACCCGATCAGTGCCGCCCGCGGCGATGTCGCCGCCCCGGAGGACCGCCCGCAGTACGCCGCGGCCCTTCGATCGATCACCGAGGACCCGACGAACGCGCTGCTGGTCGCCGAGGACGAGTCCGGTCGGCTCGTCGGCACACTGCAGCTCACCCGGATCCCGGGCATGGCCCGCCGCGGTTCGACGCGGCTGCTCGTCGAGGCGGTGCGGGTCAGCAGCGCACTCCGCTCCGGTGGCATCGGCAGCGCGCTGATGCGCTGGGTGACCGACGTCGCAGCGCCGGACCTCGGGACCCCGCTCGTGCAGCTCACCTCGGACGCCGCCCGGACGGATGCGCACCGGTTCTACGAGCGCCTCGGCTTCACCGGATCGCACGTCGGCTTCAAGTACCGGGTCCCCGACCCTTCCGCCATCCCGCCTGATATGTCACACTGAGACCAGTCGCCCCATCGAGGTGGGTGCGGAAGTGATCCCCGGGAGCTCCTGCGGTATAGCGGGGCCCGGGGATTCGCGCGTTCACCGACGGTGTTCGTGGACGCTCAGCACGTGATCCAGCTGCTCGAGATAGGCCGTTTCCCCTCGCCGAGCCAGCGCGACCACGCCGCAGACCGCATCCGCCGCCCAGAGAAGTGGCTCGCGACCACCCGGCAGGTGCTCGAACACGAGCCCGTGAACCAACTTGCGTGACCGCAGGGCGTCAAGGTGCGCGCGATCGTTCCGGTCCGAGGGCCCGCGAGATTCGAGGACAACTCGGTCGACACCGCTCGCGCGGAGTTCGAGGATCAAGTGCTCAAGAGCAAGACGGCGACGACGCTCGCTCCGGACGGATCGGTCAGTCACGATCACGACCCCGATGGCTTCGAACGGATGGTCGCACAGCATCCCGACGATCCCGGTACGGTGCCGGGCGTCGCTCTCAGACCAGTGCAGCTTCCGCGCCGATCGTGGCTTGATGGCGCAGAGCGAGTCCCGGAACCGCTCAGCATCGCTGTCGGCAACCGTCACCGCCCCGAGGATGTACGCGCCGGGGTCACGTTCGTCTCCGGGCTCGGACTCGTCCACGTAAGCCGTCGGTACCATTCTGGAATACTAACGACCAGATGGGGCCGCATGGCCAATTCGACCGGGCGCGCGCTAGTCGTCGGAGGCGGAGCCCGCAGACCTCGGCGTCGGCACGTTCACGTCGACCGGGGACACCCCGGCGGGGTCGGCGGAGGCACCACCCACGACGTCGAACGAGATCCCGAGCATCGCCGGGTCCTCGTCGAGTTCGAGCCCGTCTTGACGGACCTGGTCCTCTGGGATTGCACGGCCACCGGACGGGTCCCACGAGTTCGCGATCGACATGCGCACGAGCATGCCCGAGCCGCTTGGCAATCGCCCAAGAAACCCCGGAGGACCCCCGGAACGGTCAGAGGTCGTCCGGGTGCAGCCGCTCGCCGGCGTGCGGACGCCGGAACACCGGGCCGCCGCCGGCCTCGTCCTCATCGTGGTGGCTGACGGGCGAGACGCTCGGGTCGGCGGAGTCGTCGCCGACGTCGGCGCCGCGGTCCTCCTCCATCTCGAGTTCGGACTCGTCACTGCCGTCCACGGGGATGGACCGGCCCTGCTGTTCGGGATCGAACGGTGCGCTCATCGACATGGCGCGAGCATGCTCCCGCTCGGTGAACGCCGGGTCAACGCTGTCCGTCGGCCGCGATGAGCTCGAGCTGCGTCAGCGTCAGGTCGGTGCCGGCGGTGAACGTGAACGACGAACCACCGCCGATGATCCGGAACACCCGGGTCTGCCCGGCCCACGTGAACTCGGCACCGTCGACCGCCGTGACCGTCTCGCCGAGGGACACCTGCCACGAGTACGAACCCGGGGTCGCCACCGTCACGGTGTACAGCGACGCGGCGGGGCAGTCCACGTCGAACGACACCGACTCCCCCGCGGCGAGCGCCGTGAGGGTCCGTCCGGTGTCGTCGACCAGTGGCGACGAGCCCTTCGAGGACATCCCGACGGGCAGCAGGTCGACCGGGGCGTCCCGGTAGCCGTGCACCTCGGAGGCCGAGACCGGGCGGGTGTCCGATGCCCACCCCTGCGGTTCGGACGACAGCGTGAAGACGATGCGCGACGCCGACACCACCACGTGGTGCGGGATGCTGACCGAGGTCCAGGGCGAGCCGTCGACCGTCACCGACGCGACGTAGGCACCTGCGGAACCGTCGGCGACCTCGATGACGGTCTCCGCGCCTCCCGGCTGCCGCAGCACCGTCCTGCGGACCGACGGCGGGACGAGCACGTAGGTGCCCGTGGACGGCGCCAGCGGGTACAGGCCGATCGTCGCGAAGACGTACCAGGCGCTCATCTCGCCGTTGTCCTCGTCGCCGGGGTAGCCCTGGCCCAGGTCGGAACCGACGAAGAGTCGTTCCAGAGCCGAGCGGACGATCCGGTGCGCGTCGTCGTGCCGACCGGTGAACATCGGGAAGAACGGGATGTGGTGCGCCGGCTGGTTGGACAGGCCGAGCATGCCCATCCGGACGTCGCGGGCCTCGGTCATCTCGTGGATGGGGAAGCCGTACGCGCCGGATCGGACGGTCGCGCCGGTCTCGGGCGTCGCGAAGAAGGCGTCGATCGTGGCGTCGAACCGCGCCGGGCCGCCGTGCAGGTCCACGATGCCGGCGCCGTCGTGGGGTGCGGTGAAGGCAGTACCCCACGCGTTCGTCTCGGTGTAGTCGTCGCCCCAGTCGCGCGGGTCGAACTCGGTGCCGACCCGCCACGAGCCGTCGGGGTCGCGGCCGATGAAGAAGCCCCGCTCGGAGTCGAACACGTGCCGGTACTGCAGCGATCGACGGGCGAACCACTCCGCCTCGGCCTCGTACCGGGACAGGTCGGCGGGCGTGCCCGCCCGCGACGCGAGCAGCCCCGCCATCACCGCGAGTCCCCAGTCGTTGATGGCGGCGTCGAGGGTCCAGGACATCCCCTCGGACGTCGCGGTGTCGACGTGGCCGCGGAAGGCGCCCGGGAGGCTCCCCTTCCGTCCGACACGCTCGTCACGCGGCGGGACGGTCGCGTTCCGCACGGCGCTCCGGTACGCCTCGGCGAGGTCGAACCCGGTGATGCCCTTCGCCGCGAGGTCGGCGAAGACGGTGTCGCTCGTGGTGCCCGTCATGCAGTCCTCGGCGCCGGGGGCGCTCCAGCGCGGCGTCCACCCGCCGTCGTGGTGGTGCTCGACGAAGCCCTGCGCGAGCTCGCCGGCGGTCTCCGGGGTGAGGAGTCCGAGGAGCGGCCAGGCGGTGCGGTAGGTGTCCCAGAACCCGTTCGTGGTGGTGAACGGCCCCTCGACGACCTCCGGCCCGGGCTCGTCGCGGATCGGGTCGGCGAGGACGGCTCCGTACGGGGAGCGGTGGTGCGGCGACCCGGTCAGGGCGGTCTCGCCGGCACGGTTCGGGTAGAGGAACAGCCGGTAGAGGCCGGAGTACAGGCTCACCAGCTGGTCCGGGGTGGCTCCGTCGAACGACAGGGTCGCGAGCTTCTCCGTCCAGAGCGCCTCGGCGCGGGTGCCCATGGCGTCGAAGGAGCCGGCGGCGTCGAGGTTCGCGCGGGCGTCCTCGATGGAGACGGTGGAGATGCCGAGCAGGACGTCGACGACAGCGGTGCCGTCCACGGCCAGCCAGCCGCGCAGCTCGTGCTCGCCGATGCTGGTGTGGTCCGCGGTCACGTGCGGGATCCGGACGTGCACGTGGTGTGGCGGGGTGCCGGGGCGGTCGTCGAGCAGGGCCTCGACCACGGCGGTGCCGTCGGTCACGGTCACGGAGACGTCGGAGACCCACCCGTGGTGGTCGAGCACGATGCTGCGGGTGCCGGTGAACCGGAAGCCGAGGGCGAACTCCCCCGCGGTCATCTCGGCCGTCACACCCTGGTCGAGGGCGACCCGGTACCGGTGCGGACCGTCGATCTCGTCGTCGTGGTCGAAGCCGAGCGCGCGGGCGGCCCGGTCGACGTCGGGGGTGTCGAGTGGCGACGGCATGACCTGGAACACCCCGCGGTCCCCCATCCACGGCGACGGGATGTGGCTCGTCGCGAACGCCTGGATCGCCGGTCGAACCCGGCCGTCGGCTTCGGTGCGGGAGTGCTCCTGGTACGCGTACGGCCAGCGGTTGCTCGACGCGTCGGTCATCGGCAGGCCGAAGACCCCGCCGTGCGGGATGCCGACGAGCGGCGCGTTGTTGCCGCGGGAGAACCGGGACGAAGCCTGCGTGCCGCGGGTCGTGCGGACGTGGTCGAGCGGCGTGACCGGTGCCGGGCGTGCCGGGGCGATCCGGACGTCGTCGAGCCAGCCGCGCAGGGCTGGACGCTCCCCGTCGGCGTCCGACGGCTGCGTGACGGAGCCGAGCCGGGCCTCCAGTCGGTCGACGACCAGCCCCGCGAACGGCGTGAGGTCCACCGCGCGACGGTTCCACTGGTCGACCCACTGCTTGCGGGCCGCGTCCTGCGCCTCGGGCGTGAGCGGGTCGCCGTACTGGTCGCGAGCCTGTCCGCCACGCACGGCCTCGCGCTCGCTCAGTCGTGTGCCGTCGGTGAAGACGACGTCGACGGCGAAGGCCGTGGCGTCCCAGAAGTGCGGCAGGTCCGCCTCGGTGGGCTCGGTGGCGCCCTGCGGCAGCGTGCGTTCGGGGAACCAGACCCACGACAGTTCGTCGCCGGGTGCGACCACTCGGCCACCGGAGCCGGGGACGAGCGCCACGACGGCACCGTCACCCGCTGGTCGCTCGACCAGCCACCCCTCCGACGATCCGAAGCCGACACCGTTCCGCGCCGCGACGGCCGTCGTCGGCCCACCGCTCCGTTGCAGTTCTCGCACGGGTCCAGCGTATTTGGTCCAGCGTCTGGACGAAAACGCTCGGCGTGTCAGCCCTTGTTCTGCCCGGGCGCGTTCTCGGACTTGCCGGGCCCGGAGTCGACCGCGGTGTCCGCCGCGCCGGTGCCGTCCTGGGGTTGCTGCACCGGGTTGGACGCCGGGCTGCTCGGCTCGGGACCGACCGGCGGGTCCTGCGTCGGTTGCGCCGGTTCGCTCGGTTCCTCGCTCGGCTGCTCAGCAGGCTCGGACGGTTGCTCGGCCGGTTCGGAGGGCTGCTGCTCGGCCGGTTCGCTCGGCTGCTGCTGCTCGTCGCTCGGCTGTTGGTCCTCGCTCGGCTCCTGCTCGGGCGGTGCGGTCGAGGTCGAGTCCGTCGGTGCGGGCGTGCTGTCGCCGTCCCCGTTCAGGGCGAAGACCGCGACGCCGATGCCGACGAGCACCAGGATCACCACGACGATCGCCGTGATGATCGGTCCCTTGCGCCGCTTCTCGCGCTGCGCCGGGTCGTCGCCGGCGCCCGGGCGGACGGGCGGGGCCGCGGGTGGCACCCCTCCGGCTGCGCCGGTCGGGCCGCCGGCGCCGCGCTGGGCACCGAGGACGGTGGTCGAAACGTCGTCCGCGACGTTCGGCTGCTGGGCGTCCGTCACGCGGGTCGCGTCGTCCGCACCCGACTGTCCACCCGGACGGGAGGCGCCAGTCGCCGGCATCACGCGGGTCGCGTCGTCCGCGTGCGCGGCCATCGGAGCCGTGGCTGCGGCGGCGGCACCGGCTGCGGCAGCGCCGGCCGCACCGCCTGCGGCCGCCGTGAGTGTTCCGGGCCCGCCGGGCAGCAGCTGCGTGGCGGTGGAGGGCTCGTCGCGGCCCAGGGCGCGCAGTCGTTCGGCCGCCTCGGCCGCGCTCGGGCGCTCGGAGGGGTCCTGCGCGGTCATCACGTGCAGCAGCGTGCGCCAGGCCGTCGGCAGGTGCTGGTCGATCTCCGGGCTGCGGGTCAGCCGCGCGGTCGCGGACTCGATCGCACTGCCCGGGAACGGCGTCTTGCCGGTCATGCACTCGAGCAGCACCAGCCCGAGCGCGTAGACGTCGGCCTTGCCGGTGATCTCCTGCGCGAGGACCTGCTCCGGCGCCAGGTACGCAGCCGTCCCCATCACGGTGCCGGTGCCGGTCACGCGCGAGGCGTCCCGGAGCAGGGCGATGCCGAAGTCGGCGAGCTTGACGTGGGTGCCGTCGCGTTCGAGCAGCACGTTGGCGGGCTTCACGTCGCGGTGGACGATGCCCTGCGCGTGCACGGCGCTCAGCCCGTCGGCCACCTGCGAGCCGACACGGGCCGCGGTCGTGGGGTCGAGCGGTCCCTCGCGGAGTCGGGTGGCGAGGTCGCTGCCGGGGACGAGCTCCATGACGAGGTACGAGTCCCCGTCCTCGTCGTCGAGGGCGGCGTCGTACAGGGTGACGAGGGTCGGGCTGCGCAGTGTCGCGAGGGTCTGGATCTCCGACTCGGCTCGGGCGCGTTCACCGTGGTCGACCGGTCCGATGCGGAACACCTTGACGGCGACCTCGCGGCCGAGTTGCTCGTCGACCGCCCGGTACACGGACGCCATGCCACCGTGTCCGAGCGTGCCCGTGACGCGGTACCTGCCGCCGAAGACCCGTTCTTCCATGCGGGGCAACCTACCCGTAACGGCTGACGGGGCTCTGCCGCCGGTCCCTGATCCGGGTCAGTCCGGGGTGGGTTCGGCACCGTGGCGGAGCGCCGTCAGGTACAGCCGGTGCGCCGTGATCACGAGGGCGAGCCAGGCGAGCCCCAGCGCCCACGCCGCCAGAACGTCGGTGAGCCAGTGGTGCCCGAGGAACACCCTCGAGGCCCCGACCGACAGCACGAACAGGGTGCCGACAACGATCGTCCACACCCGCGTGACGACCCGCGACTGTCGCAGGAGCAGCAGGTACACGATCGTCCCCACGATCACCGTCGCGTTGAGGGTGTGGCCGGACGGGAACGACGGCGAGTGCTCGTACGGCGGCACCGCGTCGGAGAGCGGCGGACGCGCTCGACCGATGAGGTCCTTGCCCGCGATCGTCATGAGCAGCGAGCCGCCACTCGCCGCGACGAGCAGCACCAACGGGGTCCACGCCCGACGCTGGATGGTGAACCCGACCAGGAACCCGAGGGCGACGATGGGCATGCCGATCGTGCCCGCGATGTCGGTCCACCACGTGACCAGGCGATCCCCCACGGGCGACCGGAGGGTGAGTGCCCAGTCGAGCACCGGACGGTCGAGCACCGCGACGTCGTCGGCTTCGCGGACGGCGTCGTAGACCTCGGAGGCGAGCCAGGTCGCAACGACGGCGATGCCGATCCCGACGGCCAGCGTGAGCAGCAGGAGCGGCATCGCGCCGTACCGGTGGCCGAGGGTGGTCCACCCCTGCGCGGTCGCCCGGCCCGCGCGGGTGCGCCAGCGGGTGAGGTCGACCTCGCCGACGGTGCGGTCGGCGGCGTCCCCGCGTTCGGTGTCCATCCCTCCAGCCTGCCCGAAGCGCCCGGGAACCGCCGAGGCAGGTACCGGTCAGTCCTTCGCCTCGGAGTACGCCCCCACCACCGCGACCGACAGCGGGAACGTCACCGGGAAGTCCTGGAACAACAGCCGACCGGCATCGACCGCGGCGTCACGGATCTGCGTCGCCACCCACTCGGCGTGCTCCTCCGGCGCGTGCACCACGATCTCGTCGTGCACGAAGAACACCAGGTGCGGGCCGTCCGTCACGGCCCCGGGGAACCGCGCGGTGAGCCGGGAGCGCAACGACCCCATCCACGCGAGCGCCCACTCGGCCGCGGTCCCCTGCACCACGAAGTTCCGGGTGAACCGCCCCCAGCTCCGCGCCCGGGACTCGACGGCACGCTGCATCGCCGGGGTCCCCTCGACCGTGTAGGCCTGGTTCCTGGCCTCGAACCACGACGACTCCGGCACGGGCGACGTCCGACCGAGCAGCGTCGTGACGGGTTCGCCCCGCTCCCCCGCGCGTGCGGCGCGTTCGACCAGGTCGAGCGCGCGCGGGAACGCCCGCACCAGGCGCGGGACGAGCCGACCACCCTCGCCCTGGGTGGCGCCGTACATCGCGCCCAGCATGGCCACCTTCGCCTGCTGCCGGGTCTCGACTGCGCCCGAGGCCACGACGCCGTCGTACAGGTCGCGTCCGTCGCCCGCGGAGGCCATCGCGCGGTCACCGGCCATCGCGGCGAGCACGCGCGGCTCCAGCTGCGCAGCGTCAGCCACGACGAGCTTCCAGCCCGGGTCGGCGACGACCGCCCCGCGGATGCCCTTCGGCAGCTGCATCGCTCCCCCGCCGTCGGCCGCCCAGCGTCCGGTCACGACGCCGCCGACCACGTACTTCGGGTGGAACCGGCCGTCGCGCACCCAGTCGTCGAGCCACGTCCAGCCGTTCGCAGTCAGGAGCCGCGCGAGTCGCTTGTACTCGAGCAGCGGTTCGATGACGGGGTGCTCGATCTCCTGCAGCTCCCACTTGCGGGTGCTCGTCACCATGAGCCCGGCACGGCGCAACGACCGCAGGACGTCGGCCGGCGAGTCCGGGTTGAGCGTCGGGTCGTCGAGGCGCTCACGGACGACGGCGGCGATCTCCTCGAGCCGGCGCGGCCGCACGCCGTACGGGACGCGCGGCCCGAGCGTCTCCTCGAGCAAGCGTTCGTGCACGTCGGCACGCCACGGCAGCCCCGCGTGCAGCATCTCCGCCGCGACGAGGGCTCCGGCGGACTCCGCCGTCGTCAGCAGACGGAGGGCACCGGGCGACGTCGACCCCGCGACCGCCGCGAGCTGGGCCCGGAACTCGGCGACCGGGTCGACGTCGTCGTCCGGCACCGACGCGGTGAACAGGGCGTCGTCGAAGAGCTGGGCCTGCGTCGGCCGGACGACCCGGGCCTCCGCCACCGGCGCGTCGAGCGCGTCCGCCGGTGCGGCCGCGAGTGCGGAACCGCGCGCGGCCAACGCTGCGCGCAGGATCCGTCGGCACAACCGCAGGTCGACGCAGCGCCCCACGCGTCCGCCGGCGGCGAGCACGGCCGGGTACCAGCGTGCGGTGTCGTCCCACACCCAGCGCACGCTCGGTGCGTCGTGCGCCGCGACGAAGGCCGGGAGGCCCGACTCGTCCACGCGCATCGGCTCACCATCAGCGGTCCCCGAGTCGGTCAGGGGCGTCGCGAGGACGCCGCCGTCGACACGGCGGAGGACGAGGTGCACGGAACGATCATGCCGTGCCCCACCGTCACCGGCTGACGGGGCGACGGTTCAGGCGCGCTTCGGACCGCCGGGGCGCACGGCTGCGGTGTCGGCGACGTCGATGCGGACGTCGCCGTCCTCGGCGCGGGACACCTCGACCCGGGGATCGGCGTCATGCGCGTCGGACCCGGACATGCGCCGGAAGGTGTCCTGGCGTCGTTCCTCGAACGTCATGTCCACGCCGTCGTCGAGGTGGTCGTGGTCGGGCTTCGTCATGCGCTGCACGGTACGCGCTGGCTGCTGCGCGCGATCAGACGACGGGTGCGGTGCCGGTCCGTTCGGTCCAGTGCGCGCCCGCCGCCCACCGGTCGAGCACCGCCCTGGGCAGTCGACCGGACGCGTTCGAGCCCCGCGCGGTGGCCAGCGGCACGCCGAACACGAACTTCGCCGCGCTCTCGTCACCCTCGGCGGCGTCGTGCGGGCCGGGTAGCGCGAGCCGGAACCGTCGGGCGAAGCGCACCAGGTTCGCGTCGGGACCGAGCACCGTGGCCAGACCGGGATCGAGGATCCACGAGCGGCACTGCCACCGGTCGGCGGCGAGCGCCGGTGTGAGAGCGCGCAGGACCTCCGGCGCGCGGGAGAACGACCGGTCGCAGGCATCCGGATCGAGCGGCCCGGTCTCCGGGACGTGGACGCCCCATGCCGGCTGGCCGTCCGGCAGGTGGTCGCCGAGTTCGTACTGGAGGCGCCCCACGGCCACCACGCGACCGGTCGCCACCGCGACGAGCCAGTCCACCCCCGTGCCACGCAGACCGTACCGGTCGAGTTTCCGGCCGACGTCGGCGACGGACGCCTCCGCCAGGCTGCGCGGGAGTCCCCGCGCCTCGAGCGCCGCGGCGTTGCCGGGCACGGACGCGCGGAACGCGGCGATCAGCAGGGCGTCCCGCTGGGCGGGCTCCGCGTCGGCGACGGTGGCGGCCAGTGCGGCCGCCACCGAGGCGGAGTCGTCCGGCGACCCCACGGCGGCGGCGAGGACCGCGACGGACGCGGGACGGGCCTCCTGGCCGGGGGTGTCGGCGGTCACTTCAGACCGGACGAGGCAAGCCCGTCCATCACCCGCCGCTGCAGGACGATGAACATGATGAGCACCGGGGCCATGGCCATCAGGCTCGCGGCCATGAGCACCGGGTAGTCGATCGTCCGGTCGCTCGACAGCGTCGCGAGTCCTGCAGCGAGGGGCATGTCCTCGGCACGGGTCGAGACGACGAGCGGCCAGAGCAGCTCGTTCCACGACCACAGCACCGTCGTGATCGCGAGCACGCTGATCGAGGGACGGGCCAGCGGCAGCATGATCCGCCAGAACGTCTGGAACGGGTTCGCGCCGTCCATGCGCGCAGCCTCTTCGAGCTCGGGCGGCATGTTCAGGAACGCCGTCCGCATCAGGAAGGTGCCGAACGCGCTGAACAGGCCCGGCGCGACGATCCCCATCAGGGTGTCGAGCCATCCGAGCCCCTGCACGATCTGGTACTGCGAGATCAGGTAGACCTGCGACGGCACGAGCAGGATCGACAGCACGATCGCGAGCAGGATCGCCCGGCCGCGGAACCGCATGCGGGCGAAGGCGTAGCCGGCGAGCGTGCAGAGCACGATCTGCGCGAGGGTGCGGATGATCGTGACGTACACGGACGTGCCGAGCTGGCTGAGGAACGGCAGACGCTCGAACACCTGCGCGTAGTTCTGCCACTGCAGCTCCCCCGGCCAGAACGTCGGCGTGACGGACTGCACCTGGGCGTTCGTGGACAGCGACATGATGATCTGCCACACGAACGGGAACGCCATCGCGAAGCCGCCGACGCCGAGGACAACGTGGATCCACCAGTGGCTGCCGCCGCGACGACCGGGCCGGCGTGCTGCCCGTGGCGGTGTGACGGTTGCGGTCATGCCTGCACCCACTTCCGTTGGACGCGGAACTGCACGAGCGTGACGATGCCGATGAGCAGGAAGATCACCATGGCGATCGCGGCCGCGAAGCCCTTGTCGTTGTCGATGAAACCGGCGCTGTAGAAGTAGAAGACGAGCGACATCGTCTTCGGGATCACCGGGTTGGTGCTGCCGAGGATGGCGTAGAGCAGGTCGAACAGCTGGAAGCTCGAGATCGTCGTGACGATGACCACGAAGAAGATGCTCGGGCTGAGCAGCGGGACCGTGACGGAGCGGAACTGCCGCCAGCGGCTTGCGCCGTCGAGTTCGGCGGCCTCGTACAGCTCCGGGGGGATGTCCTTGAGGCCCGCGCCGAGGATGATCATCGAGAACCCGAGGGACGACCACAGGCCGACGAAGCTCACCGCGACGAGCGCGAACCCGGGCGTCGAGATCCAGTACGGACCGTCGATGCCGAACAGTCCGATGAACCAGTTCACGATGCCGTAGTCGCCGTTGAACATGATGCGCCAGACGAGGGCGATCGCGGCCGGCATGGCGACGTAGGGCAGGAAGAAGAGCACCCGGTAGAACTGCGCGAACCGCAGGCCCGGGGTGTTCAGCAGGCTGGCGAGCCAGACCGCGATCGGGATGCCGGCCAGCACGATGACCGTGTAGACGATCGTGTTGAGCAGCGACTGGTACAGCTGCGGGTCACCGGCGAGCCGGACGTAGTTCGCGACGCCGCTGAACGTCGCACCGCCGAACACGCCCCAGCTGGTGAAGGAGTACCAGAACGTCTGGATGATCGGCCAGATGTAGAACGTGCCGACGCCGATGAGCAGCGGCAGGACGAACAGCCACGGCCACCAGCCGTCGGTCCGTCGGGGTGCGCGCTTGCCGCCGGCCGTCGGGCCGGGGGCGCCCCGCCCGGACGAACGCGTCGTCCGGGCGGGGGTGGAGGCGGCCTGCGGCCGCTCGGTGTTGATCGTCATCGGCTCGGGACTCACTGTTCCTTGGCGAGGGCGGCGTCCATCTTCTGCGCGAGCTGCTTCGCGACGTCGTCGACCGGGGTCGAACCGTCGAAGGCGTTCGGCAGGAGGTTGGTCTCGAGGGTGTTCCACGCGGCGGTGTTCTTCGACACCGGCAGGGGCTTGGCGTAGTCGACGGCGTCGAGGAACACCTGCAGGTCGGCGTCCGGCATCGTCTTCGTGAAGGCGGACTGCGTGCCCTCGTAGGCGGGGATGACGGCGCCCATGTCGCCCTGCTGCTGCTGGGCGGTCTTGCCGGCGAGGTAGACCTGGAGCGCCTGCGCCGCGGCCTTGTTCTTGCTCGCCTCGGACACGACGTTCGAGACACCGTGGATGACGGTCGCCTGTTCCTTGCCCTTCGGCAGGGGGTACACGACGATGTCCTTCTCCATCGCGGTGCCGGTCAGGGCCGAGCGGAACCAGCTGCCGCCCTGGTACATCGCGAGCTTGCCCGACGTGAACCACTGGTCGGCGGTGGTGTCGGTGAGCTGCTTCATCGACGGCGAAGCGCCCGAGTCGATCAGGTCCGTCCAGAACTGCAGGCCCGCTTCCGAGGCCTTCGACGCGTACTCGGACTTCGTGCCGTCCGCGTTCACGACCGATCCCCCGGCCTGGAAGATCGTGTCGTAGTAGGTCGTCTGGCCGTCCATGCCGCCGGCCGCGCCGTACGCGCCGTCGGCCTTGAGCTTCTCGCTGAGCTCGGCGCCGGTCTTCTGGAAGTCGTCCCAGGTCCAGTCCTTCGACGGCAGGTCCATGCCGGCCTTCTCGAACAGGGCCTTGTTGACCCAGACGCCGATGGTGTCGAAGTCCTTCGGCACGCCGTACTGGGTGTCGTCGTACGTGTACAGGTCGTTGAGCGCGCTCGAGTACTTCGCGGGGTCGATGTCGCCGGCCTTGACCTCGCCGGTGATCGGCGCGAGCTTGCCGTTGGCCGCGTACAGCTGGAAGTTGGGGCCGTTCATCCAGAACAGGTCGGGCAGCGTGTTGCTCGAGCCCTGGGTCTGCAGCTTCGTCCAGTAGTTGGCGAACGGCGTGACGTCGACGCTGACCTTGATGTCCGGGTACTCCTCGTTGAAGCCCTTGAGGTTGGCCTTGATCGCCTTGACCTGGTTCTCGTCCCAGACGGCGTACGTCAGGTTCGCCTTGGTGTCCTTCGCGGCGGCGGTGTAGTCGCCGCCGGAGCTCGACGCCCCGGAGGACGTGGAGCACCCGGCGAGGAGTGCGGCCGCGCCGAGGGCGGCGACGGCGCCGACGAGGATCCGGCGGACGCCGGTTCCTCGGGCGGGGATGTGTGCGGTCATCGGGAGGTCCTTTCGCACGGCCGTCAGGAACCGACGGTCTGGGCGGGGTGGGTGGGGTGCGGAGCGGGTCGTGTGGAGGGTGTGGCGGGCCGGCTGAAGTGCGCGATCGTCTCGGCCGGCAGCGGCGGGACGTCGATGGGGACGGAACCGGTGCGCAGCGAACGGGTCGCCAGGGCACCGGCGGCGACCGCGGCGCGCGCCGCGATCGGGGACAGCTCCGTCGGTTCGCCGAGGGCGACGGACCGCAGGAACTCGGTCATGGTGATCAGGTCGGCGTCGGCGTGGCCGTCCTCGACGCCGTCGATCGGGTACTCGCGGTCCCCCGCGGTGTCCCAGCCGCGACGGTGCGTCCAGACCTTCACGACGCCACCGCCGGTGTCGCCGATGTTCTCGAGGCGGCCCTCGGTGCCGATGACGGTGTAGTTCCGCCAGTAGTCCGGGGTGAAGTGGCACTGCTCGTAGCTGGCCTGCACGCCGTTGTCGAGCGTCATCATCACCATCGAGACGTCCTCGACGTCGACGACGGGGTTCAGCCCCGTCTGGGCGAGCGGCGGCCAGTTGTCGTGGGAGAACCAGTCCCCCATCAGCTCGCCGCTGCGGTCCCGTCGGTCGGTGACGTCGCCGTAGACCGACAGCGACCCCATGCCCACGACGCGACTGGTGTCCCCGCCGCCGAGCGCGTGGATGACGTCCAGGTCGTGGCTGGCCTTCTGCAGGAGCAGGGAGTTGACGTTCGCACGGTCGGCGTGCCAGTCCTTGAAGTAGTAGTCCCCGCCGTTGCCGACGAAGTGGCGGCACCAGACGGCCTTGACCTCGCCGATCTCGCCGCGGTCGACGATCTCGCGCATCAGGCGGACGACGGCCGCGTGGCGGAAGTTGTGGCCGACGTAGAGCGGGGTGCCCGTCTCGGCGGCGGTGTTGAGCACCGCGTCGGCGTCCTCGACCGTGATGGCGAGGGGCTTCTCGAGGTAGACGGCGATGCCCGCGCGGAGCAGGTCGATCGCGATCTCGGCGTGCGTCCAGTCCGGCGTGGTCACGATCGCAGCGTCGACCTGGTCGGTGAGGTCCCGGTGGTGCTCGACCACCAGCGCATCGGGGTACTCGTCCCGCCCGCGCTCCCGGCCCGCTGCGGTGACGTCCGCCACGGCGACGACCTGCGCCCGCAGTGCCGGGTCCGCGGCGACCGCCTCGGCGACGTGCCGTGCGATGGCGGACCGCTGGCCCATCCCGATCACCGCGACGCGGAGGATCCCGTTGTCAACGCCCATGCTCATCTCGCTCCTTTGCGTGATTGTGACGCCCATGATGCCGAATCGATCATGAATGCACAATAGGCGCTCACGGATCGCTCATGGGTCCACGACGGGAGGGTTTTACACGATCGAAACGTCGCGCCCGGGATCCGGGCGCTCGTCCGTCGGCTCAGTCGGCGACGACGAGCTCCACGCCGGCGCTGGCGAGGTCGGCTGCGAAGGCCGGCGGGACGGGCTGGTCGGTGACCAGGACGTCGATGCGGTCCAGCGGGCAGATCCTGGCGAACGTCGACCGCTCGATCTTGGTCGAGTCGGCGACCACGATGACCCGTCGGCCGACCGAGGCGAAGTGCCGGCTGACCTCGGCCTCGCCCTCGTGCATGGTCGTGGCGCCGTACTGCCCGGTGAGCCCGTCCACCCCGAGGACCACGAGGTCGAGTGCGAACTCGTCGAGGGTGTCGCGGACGAGCGGGCCGACGAGCTCGTACGACTGCCGCCGCGCCACCCCACCCGTGACCACGATCTTGACGTTGGCGCGGACGGACAGCTCGTACCCGACGTTGAGCGCGTTCGTCACGATCGTGATCCCGAACTCGCCGTCGGCACGGATGAACCGCTCGCTCTTGCCGAGTTCCCGCGCGACCTCGGTCGTGGTGGTCCCACCGTTCAGCCCGACGGTCTCGCCCGGCTGCACCAGTCGCGCGGCGGCACGGGCGATGGCGGTCTTCGCCTCGGCCTGGCGCGCGATCTTGTACTGCAGGGGCAGTTCGTAGCCGGCCCCGAGCGCCGCTGCTCCGCCGTGCGTGCGCGTGACGAGCCGCTGGTCGGCGAGCGTCGTGAGGTCGCGTCGGGCCGTGGCGGCCGAGATCCCCAGCAGCTCCCCGATCTCGGCGATCGACACGTTGCCGCGTTCGCTCACCAGTTCGAGCAGGGCGTTCAGCCGCTGTTGGGGGGTCATGACGGCCATCCTACGGTGCCATCGCGACCGCTCGGTGATCGGAATTGACGCTTTGGTCTTCCATCGCGCACGATCGCTCGCTACGCTTCCTGATCATCGATCACCCGGATCGAACCGGACCGGAAGGCTCCCATGACCGACACCTTCGTGAGCGCCGAACTGGCCTCCCAGCCGGAGACCTGGCGCGCCGCCGCGGAACTCCTGCCGACCTTCTCGGACGCGCTCCCCCAGCCCGGTGAACGCGTCGCCGTCATCGGCTGCGGCACGAGCTGGTTCATCGCGATGAGCTACGCCGTCGCCCGTGAGCAGGCCGGCCTCGGGGTCACCGACGCCTTCGCCGGCTCCGAGTACCCCGCATCGCGCGAGTACGACCGTGTGCTCACCATCAGCCGCTCGGGCACCACGACCGAGATCGTCGACCTGCTGCAGGCGCTGCCGTCGCAGCGCACCGTCCTGATCACGGCCGTCGCGGAAAGCCCCGCCGCGGCCGTTGCCGACGACGTGGTCGCACTGCCCTTCGCCGACGAGCGCTCCGTCGTGCAGACGCGGTTCGCCACCACGGCGCTCGCCCTGCTGCGCGCGTCGATCGGCGACGACGTCGAGGCCCTCGCCGCCCAGGCCGAGATCGCGCTGACCCTGCCGATCGACGACCTGCTCGACGCCGAGCAGGTCTCCTTCGTGGGCCGCGGTGCCGCCGTCGGCCTGACCTTCGAGGCCGCACTCAAGACGCGGGAGGCCGCGCAGTTCTGGGCCGAGTCCTACCCGGCGATGGACTACCGGCACGGGCCGATCGCCATCGCGCAGCCCGGCCGGCTCGTCTGGTCCCTCGGTGCCGCACCGCAGGGGCTGGCCGACGAGGTCGCCGCCACCGGTGCGCGCTTCGTGCAGCACGACCTCGACCCGATCGCCGGCCTCGTCGTCGTGCACCGGTTCGCCGTCGCCCTGGCCGAGGGCCGTGGGCTGGACCCGGACAACCCCCGTTCGCTGACGCGGTCGGTCATCCTCACCTGATGGCGGGCGCAGGCGCGGTGCTCGGGGTCGACGTCGGCGGCACGGGCACCAAGGCCCGGCTGACCGACGCCGACGGACTCGTCCTGGACGAGACCCGGGTCCCGACGCCGCGCGACGATCCGTCGGGGCTCCGACTGGCCGTGACCGTCGCCGACCTGGCAGTGCGGGCACTCGACCACGGTCGGCTCGACGCCGTCGGGCTCGTCACGCCGGGTGTCGTCGACGAAGCCACCGGCACCGTCGTCCTCGCGGTGAACCTCGGGTGGCGGGACGTGCCGGTCCGCGACCTCGTGCGGGCCGAGCTCGTCCGACGCGGTGTCGACGTCCCGATCGCCTTCGGCCACGACGTCCGCGCCGGTGCCCTCGCCGAGACCCACACCGGTGACACGGCTCTGTCCCGCGGATCGGTCGCGTTCGTACCCGTCGGCACCGGCCTGGCCAGCGCGCTGGTCGTCGACGGCCAGGTCGTGTCCGGGGGCGGATGGGCGGGGGAGATCGGCCAGGTGTTGATCCCCTCCGGACCACACGCGGGGCGCCGGGTCGAGGAGATCGCATCGGCCGGGGGAGTCGCACGCCGCTCCGGGTCGGCATCGGCGCACGCAGCCATGCTCCGGGTGCGCGACGGCGACCCCGTGGCGACCGCCGTCTGGGACGACTGCGTCGCCGTGCTCGCGGACGCCCTCGCCTGGACGACCGCGGTCGCCGGCTGCCACACCGTCATCGTCGGCGGGGGACTCGCCGAGTCCGGCCCGCTGCTGTTCGGGCCGCTCCGCACGGCGGTGGCCGAGCGGCTCGTCGGGGTCCGCGCACCGGAGATCCTGCCGGCCACCCACGGCGACGCCGCCGGAGCCATCGGCGCGGGCCTGCTCGCACGGCGGGTGCTCGAGAACGGGGTGCTGCTGTGACCACGCTCGTCCGCGCGCCACGCATCGTGACCGCCGCCCACGACCTGCACGACGGGTGGCTCGTCCTCGGCGACGATGCCACCGTTCTCGCGGTCGGTGCCGGCACACCGCCGCGCGCAGACTCCGCGGTCACCGTCGAGGGCACCGTCGTGCCGGGCTTCGTCGACCTGCACGCCCACGGCGCACTCGGCCACGACTTCGCGACGTGTTCCGCAGCGGACGCCCGAGTCGCCGCCGCGCACCACCGGTCACGGGGGACCACGACGCTCGTCGCCTCGATCGCGACCGGGCGTCCCGACGACACCGTCGCAGCCCTCGCGCGCCTACGACTGCTCACCTCGGACGGCACGCTGGCGGGCCTGCACCTCGAAGGGCCGTGGTTGTCCCCGGCCCGCCGCGGAGCCCACCGGGTGGACCTGCTCCACGCCCCGGACCCGCTCGAGGTCGACGCGTACCTGACTGCCGCCGACGGCGCGCTGCGGGTCGTGACACTCGCCCCCGAGCTCCCCGGCGCCCTCGGCACCGTGGCGCGGTTCGTCGCCGCCGGGGTCGTCGTGGCGATCGGGCACACCGACGCCACCGACGAGCAGACCCGCCGCGCGATCGACGCCGGTGCCACGCTCGTCACGCACCTGTTCAACGGCATGCCGCCGCTGCACCACCGCACACCGGGGCCGGTCGGGGTCGCCCTCACCGACGACCGCGTGCTGCTCGAGTGCATCGTCGACGGACACCACCTCGACCCCACCACGATCGGGCTCGTCCAGCGGATCGCCCCTGGCCGCCTGGTGCTCGTGTCCGATGCGATGTCGGCGACGGGCTGCCCCGACGGTGACCACACCATCGCCGGGTCCGCGGTCTCGGTGCGCGGCGGGGTCGCCGTGCTCGCCGACGGGTCGTCGTTGGCGGGCAGCACGATCACCGTCGCCGACGCGGTCCGTGCGCTGCTGACGAGCGGGGTCGCGGGGCCCGAGGTCGTCGCGGCCTCGGCCACACGTGCGGCTCGGCTGCTCGGTCGACCGGCGCCGCTCACGGTCGGCGCACCTGCCGACCTCCTCGTCCTCGACCCCGACACCGGTGCGGTGCGGAACCCCCTGCGGACGGCGGTGATCTCGTGATCGTCGTCGTCACGCCGAACCCGGCCGTCGACGTCACGTACCGGGTCGCCGAACAGCGCATCGGCGAGACCCAGCGGGTCCTCGACGTCGCACGGCACCCGGGTGGCAAGGGCCTGAACGTCGGGCGGGTCCTGGCGGCGACGGGTGTGGCGACGCACGCCGTCCTGCCCCTCGGGGGAACGCCCGGCCGCTGGATCTCGGACGCGCTCGACGATCTCGGCCTCGACCACACCGACGTCGTGGTGTCCGGCACGACCCGCACGACCGTCACCGTGGTCGACGACGTCGCCCACCCGACGATGTTCGGCGAGCCGGGCCCGGTGCTCACCGGCACCGAGTGGGACGCCGTCGCCGCAGCGGTCGACGGACTGCTCGGCCGCGCCGACTCCACCGCCCTCGTGGTGTCCGGTTCGCTGCCCGGCGGTGCCGCACCCGACGTCGTCGCGCGCTGGGTCGCCACGGCCCACGAGCACGGCGTCCTGAGCGTCGTGGACTGCTCCGGTGCCGCACTGCTGGCGGCGGCGAGCGCGGGTGCCACCGTCTGCAAGCCCAACCGCGAAGAGCTGCTCGAGGCCACCGGTGCCGCGGACGAACGCACCGCCGCCCTCCGGCTGCTGGAACGCGGCGCGGGCGTCGTCGTGGTCTCCCGCGGTGCGCACGGCATCGCCGCCCACACGACGGACCACGTGCTCGAGGTCCCAGCGGTGCCCGGCGTCTCGGGCAACCCGACCGGGGCGGGCGACGCAGCGACTGCCGGTCTGGTCGGTGCCCTGGTCCGATCGGGTGACCAGCAGGGCACCGGCGCCCCCTTCACCGACGACACCCTGCTCCGAGCGCTCCGGTCCGCCGCTGCCCACGGCGCCGCAGCCGTCCTGCGCCCGGTGGCGGGCGAGGTCGACCCCGCCGATGTCCACCGCTTCCTGACCCACTCCGACCGAACGAGGACCACAGCATGATCACCGACCTCGCCCTGACGGGCTTGCTCGACACCGCCCGCACGGCACACCGCGGCGTGGGCGCGTTCAACGTCGTGCTGCTCGAGCACGCCGAGGCCATCGTCACCGGGGCCGAGCGGGCCGGACTGCCCGTCATCCTGCAGATCAGCGAGAACTGCGTCCGGTACCACGGTGGTCTCGCACCGATCACGACCGCGACCCAGGCGATCGCCCGGGCCGCCGACGTCGACGTCCTGGTCCACCTCGACCACATCGAGGACGCGGACCTCGTCGCCGCCGGCATCGGCCTGGGCGTGGACTCCGTCATGTACGACGGCTCGCACCTGGACTTCGCGGCGAACGTCGCCGCCACCCGTGCCCTCGCGGTCCGGTGTCACGCCGCCGGCGTCGCCATCGAGGCCGAGCTCGGCGAGGTGGGCGGCAAGGACGGCGTGCACGCTCCAGGTGTCCGCACCGATCCCACCGATGCCGCCGCGTTCGTGGCCGACACCGGGGTGGACGCCCTGGCCGTCGCCGTCGGGACCTCGCACGCGATGCAGACACGCGAGGCCTCGGTCGACCGCGACCTGGTGGAACGCCTGCGTGCCGCGGTGCCGGTCCCGCTGGTCCTGCACGGTTCGTCGGGGCTGTCCGACGACGAACTGCGGGGCGCGGTGCAGGCCGGCATGACGAAGATCAACATCTCGACGCACCTGAACGGCCTGTTCACGCGTGCCCTGCGCACCGTGCTCGACGAGCGGCCCGACCTGGTCGACCCCCGGAAGTACGTGTCGGCGGGACGCGAGGCGATCTCCACCGAGACCGCACGACTGCTGACGCTCCTGCACGGCTGAGCGGTCGCCGCCCGGGCAACCGCAGTGCTCAGCAGAGCGGGACGTTCACCGCGAGCCCACCCATGGCGGTCTCCTTGTACTTCGTCGACATGTCCGCCCCGGTCTGCCGCATCGTCTCGACGACCTGGTCGAGCGACACGTGGTGCACGCCGTCGCCACGCAGGGCCATCCGTGCGGCGTTGATCGCCTTGTTCGCCGCGATCGCGTTCCGCTCGATGCACGGGATCTGCACCAGGCCACCGATCGGGTCGCAGGTGAGCCCGAGGTTGTGCTCCATCGCGATCTCCGCGGCGTTCTCGACCTGTTCCGGGGTGCCCCCGAGGACCTCGGCGAGTCCGGCGGCAGCCATCGACGCGGCCGAGCCGACCTCGCCCTGGCAACCGACCTCGGCACCGGAGATCGATGCGCGCTCCTTGTAGATCGACCCGACGGCGCCCGCGGTGAGCAGGAACCGCACGACGGCGTCGTCGCGGGCGGCAGCGGTGATCGCGGGGACGTAGGTGAGCGCGTAGTACAGGACCGCGGGGATGATGCCGGCGGCGCCGTTGGTGGGTGCGGTGACGACCCGGCCGCCGGTGGCGTTCTCCTCGTTCACCGCCATGGCGACGAGGTTCACCCACTCCATGGCGAACAGCGGGTCGTGGTCGGGGTCCTCGCGGGTGAGCTGCTCGTGCCAGGTGGCTGCACGACGCCGGACATCGAGCCCGCCGGGCAGGCATCCGTCACGGCGGACGGAGCGGTCGACGCACGAGTCCATGACGGCGTGGATGTCGAGCAGCCCGGAGCGGACGTCGGCGTCGGTCCGGGTGACCGACTCGTTGGCGAGCGCCACTCCGCTGATCGGCAGACCGGAGGCAGCGCAGGCGGCCAGCAGCTCGGCGCCACTCGAGAACGGGTACGGCACGCGGTCGTCGACCGGGATCGCCGCCCCCGCGACGACAGAACCAGCGCCGTCGTCGCGCGCGACGACTGAATCATCGCCGTCGCGCGCGATGAAGCCGCCGCCGATCGAGTAGTACGTCTCGTCGACCAGGTCGGCACCGGCTCCGTCACGGGCTCGCAGCCGCATGGCGTTCGGGTGCCGGGGCAGCATGGTCAGGGGGTGCAGCACGATGTCGGCGATCCGGAACGGCACGGTCGCCCCACCGTCGAGCCGGAGCAGGCCGTCGCGTTCGAGGGCGTCGAGCGACCCGGTCATCGCGTCCGGGTCGACGGTCTCGGGGTGGGACCCCATCAGGCCGGCGACCACGGCGCCGAGGGTGCCGTGGCCCTGCCCGGTCGACGCCAGTGAGCCGTACAGGTCGACGGCGACGGAGGCGACGGGCAGCCCGGCCACCAGGGACGCGAACTCGGCGCCGGCCCGCATCGGCCCGACGGTGTGCGAGCTCGAGGGACCGACACCCACGCTGAACAGATCGAAGACGGAGACCGGCACGCCGCCACACTAACCCGTCCGGACGGACCGGGACTCGAGCTGGCCGTGCCGAGTCTCGGGCTGAGCGACAGATCACAGACTCACGAGCGCGAGAACTGTCGCTCACCGCGAGACTCGGCCCCCGCGCACGCCCCAGTCCGGACGGACCGGGGTCAGCGGCGGGTGTTGCCCTCCGCCGGCACCACGAACCACAGGACGACGTAGGCGATCCACAGCGGCCCGGGGAACAGGCTCAGGATCACCCAGCCGATGCGGACGAGGGTGCGGGAAAGGCCGAAGCGATCGGCGAGGCCGGCGCAGACACCGGCGAGGATGCGGCCGTTGCGGGGACGGGAGAGTGTGCTCATGGGGACGACGCTACGCACCAGCAACGAGCCAGGGCATCCGGGCAGTACCCCGGAGCACGGTGGGGACAACCCCCGAACGACCCCCGAACGACCCCTGAACGACCCCTGAACGACCCCGGAACAGCCCCGGACGCCCGGGCCCCGACCACCGATGCCCGTCAGGGGATCAGCACGATCTTCCCGCGGGTGTGCCGCTGCTCCAGCTGCTCGTAGGCGTCCTGCACCCGGTCGAGCGGGAACGTCGCCGCGATCGGCACCTCGACCTCGCCGTTCGCCACCTGCATCGCCAGGGCGCCGAGGATCTCCGGGTCGGCCGTGTCCGCGCTGCCGGAGGCCTTCGCACCGACCTCGGCGGCAGCCTCGAACGCGATGATCGTCTCGATGCGGTCGACCGGCACACCCAGGGCGATCCCCAGGTGCACGTACTCCGGACCGTACGTGTCGATGACGGCGTCGATGCCGTTGGTGGCGAGCTCGGTGATGCGCTCCTGCAGGCCCTCGCCGTACGCGACGGGCCGTGCACGCTTCGATCGGAGCCACTCGTGGTTCGCCTCGGACGCGATCGCGATCACGTCGATGCCCTCGTTCGTCAGCAGCTGCGTGACGAACCCGCCGACACCACCGGCGGCACCGGACACGACGACGGTCTCGCCGGGTCGGGGGTCGACGGCACGGACGGCTGCGGCAGCGGTCGTGGCGACGATGTCGAGCCCACCGGCGACGGTCCAGTCGAGCAGTCGCGGCTTCTGCACGACCTGTTCGGCCGGCACCGAGACGTACTCGGCCTGGCTCGCGCGGTCCCACGACCACCCGAGGACCTCCTCGCCCTCGTCGACGCCGTCGACGCCCTCGCCGACGGCCACGACGATGCCGGCGAAGTCGGTGCCCTGACCGGACGGCAGCGCGTCGGAGGACCCGCCGTCGAGCAGCCCCTGGCGGATCGCGGACTCGCCCGGGTTGATGCCCGCGGCGCGGACCCGAACGAGCACCCGACCGGCGGTGGCCTCGGGGACGGGGACCTCGGCGACGTGCAGCACGGAGCGGTCACCCCACTCGTCGAAGCGGACGGCGCGCATGGTCTCCGGGATCTCAGTCATCGCGTCCGACGGTACCCCGAGCGTGGCGAACGGTCCGCGTGGACCGCTCCATCGTTGCGACGGTGGGAGACTGGCCCCATGCCCATCCTCAACAAGGACATGCAGGTCTGCATGTCGCTCGCGGCCCGGCCGAGCAACATCGGCACCCGGTTCCACAACTTCCTGTACGACGAGCTCGGGCTCAACTTCCTGTACAAGGCGTTCACCACGACCGACCTGCCCGGCGCCGTGGCCGGCATCCGCGCCCTCGGCATCCGTGGCTGCTCGGTGTCGATGCCGTTCAAGGAGGCGATCATCCCGCTCGTCGACCACATCGAGGAGTCCGCCGCCGCCATCCAGTCGGTGAACACGGTCGTGAACGACGACGGCGTGCTCACCGCGTCGAACACCGACTACGAGGCGATCGCCGCGCTGCTCGGGTCGCACGACGTCGACACCGCGTCCCGGGTGCTGCTCCGCGGCTCCGGCGGCATGGCGAAGGCCGTCACCGCGGCGTTCCGCGGCGCCGGCTTCGACCGCCTGACGGTCGTCGCCCGCAACGAGCAGACCGGTTCGGCGCTCGCGTCGCAGTACGGCTACGAGTGGGTCGCTGAGGAGCGCGAGGCGGGGGAGTCCGACCTGGTGGTCAACGTCACGCCCCTCGGCATGCGGGGCGACCAGCAGGACGCGCTCGCCTTCGCGCAGGACCGGATCGAGGCGGCCCACACGGTCTTCGACGTGGTCGCGTTCCCGTCCGAGACCCCGCTGGTCCGTGCGGGACGGGATACCGGCAAGCACGTCATCACCGGCGCCGAGGTCATCGCGCTGCAGGCGGCGCGCCAGTTCGAGCGGTACACGGGCGTCGCCCTGACCGACGACCAGGTGGCGCGCGCCAGCGAGTTCTCGCGCGCCGAGTAGTCGACGCGACCAGAAGACGGACGGGAGGCCCGTGGCGGCGCCGCCACGGGCCTCCCGTCCGGCTCGTGGGACGTCTCAGGCGTTCGTCGCGCGTCCGACGGCCACCCACCCGAGGCGGCGCAGCGTCTCGTGGTTCCGGACCCAGATGAGCGGCTGCATGAGGAAGTCGGGGACGTAGGCACCCGGACCGGCAACCGCGTTCTCGACGATCGTCACCTTGCAGCCCTTGCGGTGCGACTCCACGGTCAGCTCCACACGGGCCTCACCGATCGGCCACCCCTTCGGCTGGATCACCATGCGGTGTGGCGGGTCCCACACCAACGAGGTCGTGACGTCGTCGATGACGAGCGGCCAGGCACCGAACGAGTGGTGCAGGTGTGTGCCGACCTGCGGCCACCCGGCCTCCTGCTTCCGCATGCGTGAGGCGCCGACCACCCAGGTCGTGTAGAGCCAACCGTCGCCGAGCACGTCGAAGACGTCCTCGGGAGCACAGTGCAGGATGCGGACGTTCTTCGCCATGGTGATCAGCCTTCCGGGGTGAGGTCGACGTCGTCGGGCAGCCCGAAGGTGTGCCGGAGTGCGCTCTTCGCGGCATGCCAACCGGCCATGCCGTGCACGCCGGGGCCGGGCGCGGACGACTCGGAGCACAGGTACATGCCGCCGCCCATCCGCCACGGGTCGCTGGACAGCACCGGGCGCTTCACGAGCTGCCAGAAGCTCGCGGCACCGGCGGCGATGTCGCCGCCGACGTAGTTCGGGTTGTGGTCCGCCATGTGCGCGGCCGTCCGGCTCGACGTGTGCAGGATCGTGTCGCGGAACCCCGGTGCGAACCGTTCGACCTGACGCGTGATCGCCTCGGTCTGGTCGACGTCGGACCCCGCCGGCACGTGCGCGTAGGCCCAGAAGACGTGCTTGCCCCGCGGCGCGCGGGTCGGGTCGACGACGGTCGGCTCGGAGCCGAGCACGTACGGCCGTTCGGCGTGCTGGCCGCGTGCGACCGAGCCCTCCGCCGCGGCGATCTCGGCTCGTGTCCCGCCGATGTGCACCGTGCCGGCCCGGCGCAGCGCCTCGTTCGTCCACGGCACCGGGTCGGACAGCGCGAAGTCGACCTTCGCGGCCGCGTTGCCGAACCGGAACCGGCGGAGCGCACCGCGCTTCGGCGTGGGGATCTGCGAGCCGGCGATCCGCAGCATGCCGGGGACACTCGTGTCGAAGAGCACCGCCTTCGCCGGGGTGAGGTCACCGAGCGACCGGACCTCGTGCCCGGTGACGATCCGTCCGCCGTGCGCGACGAGGTCGTCGGCGAGCGCGTCGACGATCGCCTGGCTGCCGCCGATCGGCACGGGCCAGCCGCGGGCGTGCGCGTAGGCGCCGAGCGACAGCGCCGCGGCGGCCGTCGACAGCGAGGGCATGTGCTGGATGGAGTGCGCGGCGACGCCGGAGACCATCGCCGGGGCGGCGTCCTGCCGGAAGCGGGCGTTCCAGACGCTGCTGCCCTGCTCGAGTGCGCGCAGGCCGAACCGCAGCACCGTGAGCGGGTGCCGCGGCACGTGCAGGAGGGCGTCGGTGGCGAAGTCGGCGACCTGGTCGGCCGCGCGGGCGAGCGGACCCACCAGGTTCCGGAAGGCCGGGCCGTCCACACCGAGCTCGGCGGCCGTCCGCTCGAGGTCCTGGTACGCGATGCCCGCGCGACCGCCGTCGAGCGGGTGCCCGTACTGCACCTCGGGCAGACGGAGCTCGATGCGCTCCTCCATCCGGAACAGCCGGAAGAACTCGGACTGCAGCGCCATCGGGTGCACGGCCGAGCAGACGTCGTGCAGGAACCCCGGCAAGGTGAGCTCGGCGGTGCGGGCACCACCGCCGATCGTGTCGTTCCGTTCGACGACCTCGACGGACAGGCCCGCACGGGCGAGCGTCACCGCTGCCGCGAGTCCGTTCGGTCCGGCCCCGACGACCACCGCATCAACCATGGTCCGAGCCTAGGGACTCGTGTCTGCGCGTGGTCCCGGTCAGGGGCGTGCGACGTCGGGGTCAGCCGGGTCGGAACCGTCCTCGTCGCTGTCGGCGTCGTCGGGTTCGTCGGCGTCGACCGGGGTCGAGCCCACGGGGTGCTCGGCCAGCAACGTCGCGAAGTCCTCGTCGAGCATCTGCTGCAGACGGTCGTCACGGCCGATCTCGTAGTCCTCGGCCGGACGCTGGGCCCAGCCGAGGCGCCCGACCACCGTGGTGCCGATGTCGTCCCAGGCTCGGGCGCGGGCGGCGAGCACGATGCCGTCGACGAAGTGCTGGTCGTCACGGCGCTTGTCGAGCATCGTCGCGAGTTGCTCGTACGTCGCCTCGCGCGTGCGCAGCTTGAGGTCGTCACCCCGGCGGTAGTCGTGCTGGTGCCGTGAACGGCCCTTCGACTTGCTCGACGTCGACCGGATCTCCCGCATGCGCGCGGCGTCGCCCCGCTGCTCGTCGGCCATGCGGTGGAGCTCCTCGCGCGCTGCCTCGGCGATCAGCGCGTGGTCGAAGTACCCCTGGTCGCGCAGCGCATTGGTGATGATCCGGTTGCCGACCGCGATCGTGACCGCGGCCTTCGCGATGAGGAACCCCTCGTCGACGGCCCGCTTCAGTTCGACCTGGCTGATGGGTCGATCGCGCACGTCGTGGTTGCGTCGTCCGAACAAGGCCATGCTCCGACGATACCGGCGTCCGGTGACCATCCGTCGGCAGGTGGACCCGGATCACGCCCTGGAGGGACGACACGCCCCGCGTGGTTCCGTAGCGTCGGGTGCATGGTCACGTACACGGAGTCCCCCCGCACCGGTCTCGGCACCGCGAGCCTCGTCCTCGGGATCTGCTCGCTGCTCGCCGGTTGGACGTTCGTCGCGCCGATCGTCGGGCTGTGCCTGGGCGTCGCGTCGCGCAGCCGGGAACCGCTCGCCCGTGGTCGCGCGGGCTGGGGGATCTTCCTGAACCTCATCGCGCTCGCCGTCTGGATCCTGCTGCTCGTGCTGGCGGTCGTCGGCGGTGTGTTCGCGGTCTGGCAGGGCGCGACGCACAGCTCCTGACGCACAGTTCCTGACGCGCGCGCACGTCGGCGGGAGAGACGCGCCTACAGCAGCAGGCCGTAGACGGCGACGTCGGCGCGGACGGGCCCGAGCGGCAGCGCACCCCGCAGAGTGCCCTCGAGGGCGAACCCGAGCCGTTCGGCGAGCGCGCGGCTACGGCCGTTGTCGACACCGGCCCGGATCTCGAGCCGTGCGGTGCCGCGTGCCCGCGCGACCTCGACCAGCACGCCGGCGGCCCGCCCCGCCACACCGCGGCCCTCGTGTCCGGCGTCCACCCAGTAGCCGAGTGACGCCTGGCCCAGGTACGGGTCGAAGGTCAGCGACGCCACCCCGACGATGCGGTCGTCGGAGCGGATGACGCAGGGGAGCGCGCGGTCCATCGCGAACTGGCCGAGCAGCCGTTCGGTGTGCAGTCCGATGGTCTCGCGGTCCTGCGGATCCCACGCCCACGGTTCGGCCGCCCGCAGCCGGTCGAGGTTCGCACGCACGAGTTCCAGCACCGGGTCGACCGTCGTCAGGTCGCGCAGCGTCAGCGTGTACCCGTCGCCGAGGTCCCGCCCGAATGCCGCCACCCGTCAGAGACTATGCACGCCCGGGCCTACTCGTACCGGAGTGCCTCGATCGGGTTCTGCCGCGCGGCGCGGCGTGCGGGGAGGGTGCCGGCGAGGAACGCGATGAACATCACGACGAGGATGATCGTCGCCACCGAACTCGGCGCGAACTGCATGATCTGCAGGCCCGGCAGGTCCTTGAGCAGCGTGCCCGCGAGCACGTTCGAGATGCCGGTCCCGAGCAGGATCGCGACCCCGGCTCCGATGGCGCTGCCGAGGAACCCGATGAAGACCGCCTCGAGCGAGAACAGCGTGTAGACCTTGCCGCCGCCCATGCCCATCGCCTTCATCAGACCGATCTCGCGGGTGCGTTCCTGCACGCTCATCAGCAGCGTGTTGATGATGCCGAAGCCCGCTGCCACCAGGGCGATGACGGCGAAGGCGTTCAGGACCCCGACGATGCCGCTGATGACGGTCTGGAACTGGCCGAGCTGGTCCTGGATGGTCTGCCCGAGGAACCCGGCGTCCGACAGCGCCTTCTTGACCGTGGTCGCGGAGGCCCCGGCGGCGAGCGTCGCGGTGGCGCTGGCGTACGAGGTCGCGATCGAGTCCGGCTTGCCGATCTCCTGCGCGGCCTGCATCGCGTCGGTGAGCGCGGCGTTCGCCCCGGCACCGCCGCCGAACAGCGACTCGTTCTGCACACCGACCACCGTCGCGGTGAGGGTGTGCTCCTTGCCCTGGTAGTCGTCCACCGCGAAGGTGAGTTCCTTGCCGACGGCGGCCTTCGCGCTGCCGAGTCCGAGGTTCTCCAGGTAGTTGGTCGGCAGGATCACCTGGTTCGCGTCGGTGTCGTCGTCGAGCTGCTTCCCGCTCGCCGGGTCGGCGTCGAGCTCCCCCGCGTTGGCGGTCAGGGAGACGACGTACTTGCCGTCGTCGCCGTGCTCGGCGTACTTCGGCGCCAGGGCGACCGCCGGACGGATGCTCTTGATGCCGTCGATCGCGCGGATGTCGTCGACGTCGGACTGCGACAGGTACGAGAACGACGCCGGACCGCGGTCGACGCTCTGGCCGGACTCGTCGGGGTCGTACTTGGCCGGGCCGCTGTCGGTCGACGCGGTGTCGACGGCCTTCGTGATGGTCAGGGAACCGGTGTCGCCGATCGACGAGACCTGGGTGTCGATGTAGTTGCTGACCCCCGTACCGATCGCCGAGGTCAGTGTGATCGTGAAGGCGCCGATGAAGATCGCGATGACGGTCAGGGTCGTGCGCAGCTTCGACCGGAAGGTGTTCGAGACCGCGGTGCGGAGCAGGTCGAGGAAGTTCATGCGGAGTGCCTTCCGTGCGTGGCCTGCTGGTCGACGGCGGCACCGGCGGTGGGCGTGCCGTCCGATCCACCGACGATGAGTCCGTCGCGGACGTTGACGCTGCGGTCGCAGCGGGCCGCGAGTTCTTCGTCGTGCGTGACCACGACGAGCGTGATCCCGCGTTCGCGCTGCAGGCCGAAGAGCATGTCCTCGACCACCTGCCCGGTGTTCGTGTCGAGGTTGCCGGTCGGCTCGTCGGCGAAGATGACGCTCGGCTCGCCGACCAGCGCGCGCGCGATGACCACGCGCTGCTTCTGCCCACCGGACAGGTCGTTGGCGTCGTTCTTCGCCTTGTCGGCCAGACCGAGGGAGTCGAGCGCCGCCATGCCGCGGCGCTTCCGTTCGGCTCCGGAGACGCCGGCGATCTTGAGCGGCAGCACGACGTTGTCGAGGACCGAGGTCTTGGGGGTCAGGAAGAACTGCTGGAACACGAACCCGAAGGTGCTGTTGCGCGTGCGGTTCACCTGCCGCGCGCCGAGGGTCGCCGCGTCGGTGCCGTCGAGCAGGACCTGCCCGGTGGACGGCTTGTCGAGCAGTGCGAGCAGGTGCATGAGCGTCGACTTGCCCGATCCGGACTTGCCGACGATCGCCAGGCTCTCGCCCTGGTGCACCTGGAGTGACACCCCCTTGAGTGCGTCGAACCGCGTCGGGCCTCGGCCGTAGGTCCTGGCGAGGTCACGGGCCTCGAGCACGGGAGTGGTCATGGCCCCACCGTAGTGTCCACTGCACGACTGCAAGTTTGCGTTTGCTGTAGATCATGTGACGTTCCGGTTACAGTCGGGCCATGCCCGACACCGCGCCCGCCACCGAGATGGGTCTGCGCGACCGCAAGCGCATCGAGACACGCCACCGCATCGCGGAGGCGGCTCGGTCCCTCGCGCTCGAGCAGGACATCGACCACACCACGATCGAACAGATCGCCGCACGCGCCGAGGTGTCACCGCGCACGTTCTTCAACTACTTCGAGAGCAAGGAGGACGCGGTCCTCGGGCACACCGAGCTCGACCTGGACGCTGAGACCCTGGCAGCGCACCTCGAGACCGTCGCGGGGGAGCCGGCTGCGCAGGCCGTGGTCGACCTGGCGTTCCTGGTGTTCGGCTCGTCGTTCGGCGACGAGCACGAGCGACTCGCCCGGAAAGAGGTCATCGTGCGCTTCCCGCAGCTCATGCGCCGCCAGGTCAGCCGGATGACGACCGTGGCCGAGGCGATGACGGGTGCGGTGCGCACGATCCTCGAACGCGATCCGGCGTGGGGGCCGGACGCCGCGACTCCGCAGGCCGCCGAGATGCTGCTCGGCATGTGCATGACCGGCCTGCGGAGTTCGGCGCGGCACGAGGGGTCCGACCCGGAAGAGGTCCGCGCCCGCGTCGTCGCGTCGATCCGCGACACGGCTGCGCGCATCGCTGCGGCTTGAGACGGAACGACAGACGGACGGGAGGCCCTGTGCCAGCTGGCACCGGGCCTCCCGTCCGTGACGTGGATGCATCGAGAGCCGTCACGGCTTCGTGATGAAGCCCTCCTTCACCATCCAGTCGAACGCAACGTCGGCCGGCTCGCGCCCCTCGACGTCGACCTGACGGTTCAGCTCCTGCAGCACCGCGTCGGTGAGCTTCGGCGAGATCTGGTCGTAGACGTCTGCGAGCTGCGGGTACTCCTTGAGCGTGGCCGAGTCGAGCACCGGCGCGACGTTGTACGCCGGGAAGAAGCCCTTGTCGTCCTCGAGCACGGTCAGGCCGAGCGACTTGATGCGGCCGTCGGTGGTGAAGACCTCGCCGAAGTTGCACTTGCCGCGGTCGGTGGCCGTGTAGACCGTGCCGGTGTCGAGGATGCTGACGTTGTCGCTCGGGATCCCGTTGTCGCCCGAACCGCCGAGCTCCAAGCCGTACTTCTCGAGCATCGGCTTGAACCCGTCGGCACGCGAGTTGAACTCCGACTCCACGCAGAAGGTGCGCTGGTCGACGGGGAGCTTCGCGATGTCGGACAGGGTCGTGATGTCGCCGAGCTCCTTGACCGCCTCGTCCCGCACCGCGAACGCGTAGGTGTTGTTCATCGGCGCCGGGTTCA
This sequence comes from Curtobacterium sp. PhB172, assembly GCF_003752545.1. NCBI lineage: Bacteria > Bacillati > Actinomycetota > Actinomycetes > Micrococcales > Microbacteriaceae > Curtobacterium > Curtobacterium sp. PhB172. Next base: position 284,621 of record NZ_RKIF01000005.1, on the reverse strand, counting down.
GCCACGTGAGCCCGTTGCCGGCGTCCTCCTTCTTGACCGCTTCCCACTGCTCGGTCTTGTCCGGGATCCCCTCGGCGTGGCCCATGAAGGTCAGCCAGGCGGTGCCGGTGTACTCGTACGTGAAGTCCGCACCGTGCGAGGTCATCAACTCGCGGACGGCGACGCTGCCCGGCACGTTGGTCTCGTCGGTGACGTCGAACCCTGCGGCCTTCGCGGCGAGCACGGCGATCTTGCCGAGCACGAGCTGCTCGGTGAAGTTCTTCGACGTCACGGTGATGTGGGCACCGTCCGGCAGGTCGTCGATGCGCTCGATGGTGCCGGGACCGGCCTCGGGGACGAAGGACGTCGCGGGCTGCAGGCCGCAGCCGGCCAGGACGAGCGCGGTGGCACCGGCGAGTGCGACGGCGGCCCCGCGGCGGAGGCGGCGGGTACGGCGGTTCATCGGAGTCCCTTCGGACGTGCGACGGTCTCGACCACACGGCCGAGCCAGTCGATGGAGAGGGCGAGGAGCGCCACGAGCAGCGCCCCGGCGACGAGCACCTTCGGCAGGAACAGCGTCACGCCGGTCGTGATGAGGAGACCGAGGCCACCGGCACCGACGAAGGTGGCCAGGCTCGCGGTGCCGACGAGCAGCACGAGCGCCGTCCGGATGCCGGACAGCATGACCGGCACCGCGAGGGGCAGCTCGACGCGCATCAGGACGCTGAACGCGCTCATGCCCATGCCACGGCCGGCCTCGACGAGGCGTGAGTCGACGCTCTGCACGCCGATCATGGTGTTCCGGAGGACCGGCAGGATCGCGTAGAGCACGAGTGCGACCACGGCGGACCAGCTGTTCAGGCCGAGCCACGCGGCGAGCAGCACGATCAGGCCGACAGCGGGGGCCGCCTGCCCGAAGTTCGCGACGGCGAGCACGTACGGGCTCGCCCGACGCAGCGGTCCGCGCGTGAGGACGATGCCGAGCGGGATGCCGATCACGAGCACGAGCACCGTCGCCTGCAGGGTCAGCACGAGGTGCTGCCCGGTCAGGTCGAGGATGTCGGCCGGGTTGAGCGTCGTGCGTTCGGTGGGCGTGAGGTCGGCCGTGGCGAGCCAGATCGCGAACCCGGCGAGCACGACGAGGATCGCGATCGGCTGGAACAGCAGGCCCTTCCAGGACGTGCTGGCGCCGGTGGCGGGTCCGGCGGCGACAGCACTCACAGGTCTTCCCCGGAGGGCGCGATCACGGGCGCGGCCGGCGAGGACGGCAGCGTCTCGATCTGGTTGGTGTTCGTGCCGACCGGCGTGTACGCGCGGTCGTCGGCGGCCGCCGCACGCGACCGGGTGATGGCCTCCATGACGACCTCGACCGTGATGACCCCGCGGAACGCCTCGCCCCGACCGGTGACCAGTGCGGCCCCGGCGCTCGAGACGAGCATGGTGTCGAGGGCGTCGTTGAGCGTCGAGGCCTCGCCCACGATGGGCAGCTCCGGGTCGACGCCGTCCGGGATCCGGTCCAGGCGCTCGAGCTGCCGGCGCGACGGCCAGCCGATCGGCCGCTGCCGACGGTCGACCACGACGGCGTGCCCGTGACCCCCGGCCTCCTGCATGCGCTGCAGGACGGCCTTCGCCTCTTCGCCGGGGGAGCAGGTCACCGCGGAGACGACCTCGACGTCGCGGACGCGGTTCAGGGTGAGCTGCTTCAGCCCGGCGCCCGAGCCGATGAAGTTCTCCACGAACTCGTTCGCCGGCTCCGCCAGGATCCGCTCCGGGGTGTCGTACTGCACGATGTGCGCACCCTCGGTGAAGATGACGATCCAGTCACCGAGCTTCACGGCCTCGTCGAAGTCGTGGCTGACGATGACGATCGTCTTGTGCAGCTCTTCCTGGATGCGCAGGAGCTCGTCCTGCAGGCGCTGCCGGGTGATCGGGTCGACCGCACCGAACGGCTCGTCCATCAGCAGGACGGGCGGGTCCGCGGCGAGCGCCCGGGCGACGCCGACGCGCTGCTGCTGCCCGCCGGAGAGTTCGCGGGGGTAGCGGTCGCGGTAGGTGGCGGGGTCGAGCGAGACCAGGTCGAGCAGCTCGTCGACGCGCGCCGCGATCTTCTCCTTCGACCAGCCGAGCATCTTCGGCACGATCGCGATGTTCGCGGCGACGGTCATGTGCGGGAAGAGCCCGCCGGCCTGGATCACGTAGCCCATCCGGCGGCGGAGCTCGTCGGCGTCGATGCCGGTCACGTCGTCGTCACCGACGACGATGCGGCCCTCGGTGGGCTCGATCAGGCGGTTGATCATCTTGAGGGTCGTCGTCTTGCCACAGCCGGACGGGCCGACGAGCATGACGATCTTGCCGGCCGGGATCTCGAGGGTGATGCCGTCGACGGCGGGCTTCGACTGCCCGGGGTACCGCTTGGTGACCTCGTCGAGCAGGATGCTGCGGCCGGTGACGTCCCCGTCGGGCGCGGTGGTGGTGGCGGAGTCAGTGCTGGACACGGATACCTCTCGAGATGGTCAGGCGGCCGAGGCCGAGGAGGAGCAGGTCGAGGACGAGGGCGAGCAGGACGACGCCGACCACCCCGACGACCACGGAGTACAGGGCGTTCGCGCCGCCGAGGCGCGAGAGTCCGGAGAAGATGAAGCCGCCGAGCCCGGGGCCGAGCGCGTACGCCGCGATGGCCGCGATGCCCATCACCATCTGGGCGGACACGCGGACGCCGCTCAGGATGATCGGCCAGGCCATCGGCAGTTCGACCTGCACGAGGGTCCGGAACCGGCTCATGCCGATGCCGCGCGCCGACTCGACCACGCTCGGCGGGATCTCGGCGAGGCCGACGACCGCGTTGCGCAGGATGGGCAGGGCGGCGAAGAAGACGACCGTCACGACGGACGGCAGCACGCCGAAGCCGAGCGGGACGATGAGCAGGCCGATGACCGCGAAGGACGGCAGGGTGAGGCCGATGGCGGACACCCCGTTCGCGACGGAGGTCAGGCGGGGACTGCGGTAGACGAGTGTGGCGAGCACCACGGCGATGACCGTGGCGAGCACCGTGCACTGGACCACCAGTGAGAAGTGTTGCCACGACGAGAACCAGATCTGGCTCCATCGCTCCACGACGTACTGGAACACGGGTGGGCGCTCCCCTTCCGGTCGGCCGAACTGCCCACGGGTCGGGGCACAAGCTGCGCCAAAGCTACGCAGGGCACGGACCGGTCGCACGACGCAGCGCAGCGGAAGTGATCGATTCCTGTGCAGACAGCCGAGCGAGAACCCCTGGTCAGCGGCCAGTTCGACTGTCGAGCCTGAGAGAACGGTAACGATCGTGAGGGGCCATCGGCTACATGGCCAGGCCCCGCAGGCCGGACCGCTCGGCAATGTCGACGAGTTGCTCCCGCCAGAGGACCCACTCCTCCGGGCTCTTGTCGGCCAGGTTGCCGTCCCCGTCGCCCGCCAGTCCGTCGAGCATCTCGCGCACGATGTCGGCGTGCCCTGCGTGCCGGGCCGTCTCGTACGCCATGTGCACCAGGATGCGGTGGAGCGTGACCTCGCGGAGCTCCTCCGGCCACCAGGGGACGGTGCCGCGGGCGTCGAGGTCGAGCGCTTCGATGGTGGCGTCGGCGTGCGCTGCACTGCGGTGGTGGAAGGCCACGACGTCGTCCAGGGTCTCGTCGAGCGTCGCGTACATGTCCTCGCCGTCCTCCGACTCGAGCCAGGCGGGCGGGTCCGGAAGCGGCCGACCGAACACCTCGCCGAAGTACCCGGCCTGCACACCGGCGACGTGCTTCACCAGCCCGAGCACGTTCGTGCCGGTCGGGGTCACCGGCCAGCGGGCCTGCCGTTCGGCCAGGCCGTCGAGCTTGCCGAGGAGCGCGGCGCGGTGCTTCTGCAGGTACCGGTGCAGCGTCCGCTTCACCGCGGCGGCCGAGGCCAGGGGATCGGTGCCCGACGACGCGCCCTCGTCCGACAGGGCCGAGTTCCCGCTGGACGCGAGGCCGGTGGTCGTCGCGGGGTGGACCTCGGGGACGGCGTCGGTGCTGCTCATGCCCTCGATCGTGCCACCACGACGTCCTGCAGGCGTGCCGATTCCTGCACGGCCACCCGCTCCGCGGTGAGCAGCAGCCCGGCCACCTCGGCCGAGGTGCGCGCAGGGGCGTCGTTCCAGCTCGTCAGGTCACGCACGCGACCCATCCGGACGTCGGGCGCCGGACACCAGAGCACCGGCGCGCCCTCGTCCACGGCGAGCGCGTGCCAGACCAGGTCGAGGGAGTGCTGGACCCGCGGCGAGTGCACGGCGTGCGGCCCGCCAGCGGCCGAGACGACCGCGCCGACCAGGCAGGCTGCGACGAGCGGTCGCCCCTGCACGTCCATCGCGGCGGCACTCGTGGCCTTCCGCATCCGGCCGTGCTCGTCGAGGTACGCGAACCAGGCGTGCTGGATCCAGCCGCGTTCGACGACGCCACGCGCGTCGGACAGCAGGTGCTCGAGCTCGCCGAGTTCCTGCAGCCGGGCTTCGACCCGTCGGACGCGTGCAGCGGCGCGGCGCTCGGCGAGGCGGTCGAGGAACCCGCGGAGGCCGGTTCGCTCGGATCGGGTGGGGGCGGGAGAGGCGTCGGTGGCGACGTCGTGCTGGACGCGGAACTCGAGGGTCATGAGGGCCCCTCCGATCGGCTGTGCACGGATGGTGCGGTCACGATAGCCCCGCGGGGTCTCAGCCGTCCAGCACCGCGTCGATGCTGCGCCGCGCGACGCTCCGGAAGGCGCGTTCGTCGGACGTCGCGAGCGCGGAGGCGAGCGCGATCGCCCACCCGCGCGCGCGTCCCCAGGTGCCGTCCGGAGCGGCGACCAGCGTCCGGAACGCGTGGCGGGCCTCCCGGTCGAGCGTCAGCCAGGCGGTGGCGAGGTCGACGGCGGGGTCCCCCGAGGTCACGTCGCCGAAGTCGACGACCGCCGACAGGCGTTCGTCGCCGTCCGGCGTGCGGTCCACGAGCAGGTTGAACGGGTGCAGGTCGCCGTGCACCCAGACGGGAGGCCCGGTGTGCGTCGGCAGCGCCGCCGCGGTCCGCCAGACCGCTGCCAGCTCCACGGCCCGGGGCACGTCCTGCGTGGCGAGTCGCGTCAGGACGGCGTCGCTGCGCGTCGCCAACGGCACCGCACGGAACGGGTTCGCCGGAGCACCCGCCGGAGCCGGCACGTGCAGCAGTCGCACGAACCCCGCGAGGGCCTCGGCGACCCGGACACCGGCAGCACGCTCACCGACGGGTGCTCCCGGGAGCCACGGGACGATGCTCCACGACCAGGGGTACCCGAGCGCCGGACGGCCCACGCGCACCGGGGCAGGCACCGGGACGACGGGTGCGACGCGGGCGGCGATCTCCGGCAGCCACCGCTGCTCGTGCTCGACCAGGCGTGCTGCGAGCTCCCGACGCGGCAGCCGCACGGCGTACTCGTCGCCGAGCCGCACGATGACGTTGTCCCAGCCGTTCGCGACGACCACGAGCGTCAGGTCCGCCAGGTCGGGGTGCTGGGTACGCAGCAGTGCCCGGACGAGCGGGACGTCGACGTCGACCTCTGCCGGTGGTGTGGGCACCGGCTCAGGCTAGTGGGCCGGTGGACACATGCCCGCGAACGGGGGCGGGTGCGGAAACCGACCGCTGGGTATCCTCGTGAAGCGGTGACGTGGGTGTTTCCCTGGGGGGACCCGCGTCATTCCGGCGCGATGATGGCGACGAGTCGCGGGACCTCTGGCCGGAGGCGTTCGGTGACGAGCGCGGCCAGCAGCACCGTCCAGAGTTCCCGCAGGCGTTCGTACAGGTCGGTGCGGTCGGCGAGCACGTCCGACACCGTCTGCACGCCCGTGTACGCGGGGATGACGACGCGTCCGACCATGTCCGGGTCCCACCGCGGGTCGACCTCGCCGGCGTCGATCGCCTGCCGCACGGTCTGTGCGATGAGCGCCATCCAGTCGGTGTACGGGTCCTGACGGGGGACGTCGTGCGTCGCGACCTCGGTCGACAGACGGATGCCGGCGCTCACGACGACCTCGGTGACCATCTGGGTCGCCAGTCCCTGCGACATCCACATGAGGGCTTCGAGCGGCGTCCGGCTCCGGGCGACCGCGGCCTCGCCGTAGCGCCGCGAGACCTCGTGCTGCTGCGCGATCACGGCACCGGCGAGGTCGGCCTTCGACGCGAAGTGGAAGTACAGCGCGCCCTTGGTCAGCCCGATCCGCTCCGCGACGCCGTCCATCGACGCGCCGAGGTACCCGCGCTCGTCGAACTCGGCGGCCGCGGCCCCGATGATCGCCGCGCGGGTCTCGAGCGCCCGCTGCTGCCGAGTGCGTCCGTCCTGCGCCATCACCTCCCGATCGTAGTCCCGCTCCGGGCCTGCGCACGGCCCGCGTTCGGGCGGGTGCCCTACGGTTGGCCGCCATGGACGGATGGCGGAACCCCGCGCGGTGGGCACGGACCGGACGGTGGCTGCTGCTGCCGATCGCGGTGCTCGACTGGGTGGCCCTCGCGCCGCAGACCATCGTCGTCCTCGCGTTCCTGATCGCCGTCGTCGGCCTCGCCGGGATGGCAGCCGCGCTCGTCGTGCACATGCTCCGGCGCTCCCGCGGGGCGATGGCGCTGCTCGGTGTCGTCCTGCTGCTCGGCGGGCTCGTGGTGTTCGGCCTCGACCCGTTCCCCGCATCGTTCCCGCTGATCGACGCGTGGTGGCCCGAGTCGATCACGCAGCCGCAGGTGGTCGGCAGTGCCTACTGGCAGCTCGCCGGCCTCGGCATCGAGCTCGCGGGCTTCGGACTGCTGGCCACGCTGCTCGTCGTCGCGCTCACCGGCGCACCGCGATCACGGCAGGACCGCTTCCGCTCCTGACCGCGGCGCACGACTGCGGCAGCGGCGTCGTCAGCGGACGGTGTTCAACGCCGCCCGAGCACGACCAGCGTCACGTCGTGGGCTGCGCCGGCCGGCACGAGGGCGCGGACCCGTTCGACGACCGCGGCACCGGTCGGCTCGGCAGCGACCAGGGCGGCCAGGCCGTCGAGGTGGCCGATCCCCTCGAGCGCCAGGACGCCCTCGGTGCACACCACGAGCCGGTCGCCCGCCGCCAGGTCGAGCGTGGCGGGGGACCGCGGCACGGACTCCGGCTGCAGGCCGAGCGGCAGGTCGAGCGAGTGCAGCGCCCGGCTGGTGCCGTCGGCGCGGACGAGCACCGCGAGGCCGTGGCCGGCGTCCCCGAAGACGACGTGCCCTGACGTCGGGTCGAGCCGCAGGTGGAAGAGCGAGCCGACGGCGTCCGCAGCGGACAGGTCGGCGGTGATCTGGGCCTCCAGGCCGCCGATCGCGTCCTGCATGGCGGTCTCGGTGCGTGCGACGACGGCACCGCGGACCGCGGAGGCCAGTAGGCCGGACGCGCGTCCGGCCGCCGCGACGCTGCCCATGGTGACGTGCAGCGCACCGTCGCTGGCGAGTCGCCAGTCGGCGACGTCCCCGCCGCCGTCCTCGGTCCGGAGCACCAGGGTGTCGAGGTCGTGTCCGGGGACCTCGACGGGTCCGGGGACCAGGCCATCGAGCACGCGGGTCACCCGATCGCGGTCGATCGCGTGGCCGAGTTCGCGCTCCGCCCACCGTGCGAGGTCACGCAGCAGGTCGAGGTCGGCCGCCGACAGCTCGCGCGGGGTCGCGTCCATGATGCAGAGCGTGCCGACACGGGTGCCGTCGAGCATCGACAACGGTGCTCCGGCGTAGAACCGGATGCCCTGCTCGGTGACCGCTGCCAGGTCGCGGAACCGGGGGTCCAGCAGCGCGTCCGGCACGACCATCGGCTCGTTCGTCAGCACCGTCGTCGAGCAGAAGACCTGCTCCGCCGGCGCACTCCCGCCCTGCCGCCAGCCCTGCGTCGACTGCGCCGTCACGACGTTGCCGTGCACCAGGTTCAGGAACGTCAGCGGGACCCCGAACGCCTCTTGGGTCATGCGGGTGATGCGGTCGAACCGCTCCTCCGGGCCACTGCCGAGGACACCGAGTGCCTCGACGACGGCGGTCCGGTGCGCGGCGGGGTCCAGCTGGGTCATGCGCCCTGTCTACCCGCACCCTCCGTCAGGAACCAGTCCCGCGGGTGCTGGTCGGCCGTCAACTCGCGTCGCTCGGACACCGGAGCGGCCCACGCCGCCGCGTTCGACAGCACGCGCTGGATGTCCGGGTGGTGGTAGACGGGGTACTCCTGGTCGCCGGGGGAGAAGTAGAAGACCTTCCCCAGACCGCGACGGTAGGCGACACCGGACCGGAAGACCTCGCCGCCGGCGAAGGTCGACAGGAAGACCTCTTCGTCGGGGCGCGGGATGTCGAAGAACTCGCCGTACATCTCCTGCCGGTCGATCACGATCGGGTGCGGCACCCCGGCGGCGATCGGGTGCTCCGGCGCGATCGTCCAGACGAGTTCGCGCTCGCCGTCGTTGCGCCACTTCAGCGAGCAGGTGGTGCCCATCAGGCGCTTGAACGGCTTCGAGTAGTGCCCGGAGTGCAGCACCACCAAGCCCATCCCGGCGTGCACGGCGTCGACGACCAGGTCGACCACGGCGTCGCTGACCTCGTCGTGGGCGGCGTGGCCCCACCAGAACAGGACGTCGGTCGTGGCCAGGCGCTCGGCGGTGATGCCGTGGTCGGGCTCCTGCAGCGTGGCGGTGCTCACGGTGGCGTCGGGGTGGTGCTCGCGGAGCGCTGCCGCGATCACGGTGTGCATGCCGTCGGGGTAGTGCCCGATGACCGTCGCGTCACCGCGGGTCTCGTGCACGTTCTCGTTCCAGACGACGATGTTCAGGGGACGGTTCTCGGTCGGCACTGACATGGCTCCAACGCTAGCCTCCCCGGGCGTCGAATCGATACGACCACCGGAGTGTCGGGGGTTTCCCGGGACGCGTCCGCGACGATGTGGGCATGACTCCCCGCTCCCTGTTCCGCGCCGCCGCGGTCGCCGAACTCGTGACCTGGACCATGCTCATCGCCGGGATGGTGCTCAAGTACGGCCTGGGCGCCGGCGACTGGGGCGTCCGGATCGGCGGCGGGGTGCACGGCTTCGTGTTCCTGGCCTACCTCGTCGTGACGACCGTCGTCGCGGTCAACCAGCGCTGGACCCTCGGGGCACTCGTGCTCGGCTGGGCGAGTGCCGTCGTGCCGTACGCCACGGTGCCGTTCGAGGTCGCGGTCGCCCGACGAGGCATGCTCGAGGGCCCGTGGCGCCGCTCACCCGACGCGCGCTCGGGCTTCTGGGACCGTCTGCTGTTCTTCGTGGTGCGTCGCCCCGCGGTCGCGGTCGTCATCGGGGTCGTGGCGGTCGCTCTGGTCTTCGTGGTGCTGCTGGCGGCGGGCCCGCCCGTCCCGCGCTCCTGAGTCTCGTTCTGGTCGCGAGGTCGCGTCGCCGCGAGTTCGCGCCGCCGCGAGGTTCCACGACATGCCGCTCAGGTTCGCCGAGGTTCCAGAGACGGCCCGATCGCGGCGCGAGATGCCGAGATTTCGGAACCTCACGGGACGCGACAGGGCGGGGGCAGGGCGGGGCAGGCGGGGTGGACGCGCGCGACGACGGACGGGAGGCCCGGTGCCAGCTGGCACCGGGCCTCCCGTCCGTCAGGTGCGTTCGTCTAGAGCGCGGCGAGCGTCGCGTTCAGCGTGGCGGACGGGCGCATGACCGCGCTCGTCTTGGCGTCGTCCGGGCGGTAGTAGCCGCCGATGTCGGCCGGGTGCCCCTGCACGCCGTTCAGCTCCTCGACGATCTGCTGCTCCTGCGCGTCGAGCTTGCCCGCGATCTCGGCGAACGACGCGGCGAGCTCGGTGTCCGTCGTCTGCGCCGCGAGCTCTTCCGCCCAGTACTTCGCCAGGTAGAAGTGGCTGCCGCGGTTGTCGATCGAGCCGAGCTTGCGGCCCGGGGACTTGTCCTGCTCGAGGAAGGTCCCGGTGGCACGGTCGAGCGTCTCACCGAGGATCTTCGCCCGCTCGTTGCCCGTCACGCCGGCGAGGTGCTCGAGGCTGACCGCCAGGGCCAGGAACTCGCCGAGGCTGTCCCAGCGCAGGTAGTTCTGCTGCACGAGCTGCTGGACGTGCTTCGGGGCGGAGCCGCCGGCACCGGTCTCGAACAGTCCCCCGCCACCGAGCAGCGGGACGACGGAGAGCATCTTCGCCGAGGTGCCGAGCTCCATGATCGGGAACAGGTCGGTCAGGTAGTCACGCAGGACGTTGCCCGTGACGGAGATGGTGTCCTCGCCGCGGCGGATGCGCTCGAGCGAGAAGCGCATGGCGTCCTCGGGCGAGAGGACCTCGATCTGCAGGCCCTCGGTGTCGAGCTCGCCCAGGTACTGGCGGACCAGACCGATCAGGTTCGCGTCGTGCGCACGGGTCTCGTCGAGCCAGAACACGGCCGGGGTCTCCGAGGCGCGGGCACGGGTGACGGCGAGCTTGACCCAGTCGCGGATGGCGATGTCCTTGGTCTGGCAGGCGCGCCAGATGTCACCGGACTCGACGTCGTGCTCGATGACGACGTCGCCGGCGGCGTTCGTCACGCGGACGGCACCGGCGCCGGGGACCTCGAAGGTCTTGTCGTGCGAGCCGTACTCCTCGGCCTTCAGCGCCATGAGGCCGACGTTCGGGACCGAACCCATCGTCGACGGGTCGAAGGCACCGTTGACGCGGCAGTCGTCGATCACGGTCTGGTAGATGCCGGCGTAGCTCGAGTCCGGGATCACGGCGAGGGTGTCGTGCTCGTCGCCGTCCGGGCCCCACATGTGGCCGGAGGTGCGGATCATCGCGGGCATCGAGGCGTCCACGATGACGTCGCTCGGGACGTGCAGGTTCGTGATCCCCTTGTCCGAGTCGACCATCGCCAGCTCGGGGCCCGCGGCGATGCCGTCGGTGAAGGCCTGCTTGATCTCCGCGCCGTTCGGCAGGGCGTCGAGCCCCGCGAGGATCGAGCCGAGACCGTCGTTCGGGGTGAGCCCGGCGGCTGCGAGGTCGGCACCGAAGCGCTCGAACACCGACGGGAAGAACGCCTTGATGACGTGGCCGAAGATGATCGGGTCGGAGACCTTCATCATCGTCGCCTTGAGGTGCACGGAGAACAGGATGTCCTCGGCCGCGGCGCGCTGGATCTGGTCCTGCAGGAAGGCCTCGAGCGCTGCGACGTGCAGCACGGTGCCGTCGACGACCTCGCCCTGCACGACCGGGATCGACTGCTTGAGGACCTGGGTCTCGCCACCCTCGGCGACGAACGTGATCGTCAGGACGTCGTCGGCGGGGGCGATCCAGGACTTCTCGTTCGAGCGGAAGTCGTCGACGCCCATCGTGACGACGTTCGTCTTCGAGTCGCCGCTCCACGCACCCATGCGGTGCGGGTGCTTCCGCGCGTAGTTCTTGACGGACAGGGGAGCGCGGCGGTCGGAGTTGCCCTCGCGCAGCACGGGGTTGACGGCGCTGCCCTGGACGCGGCCGTAGCGGGCGCGGGCGTCGCGCTCCTCGTCCGTCTTCGGCTCGTCGGGGTAGTCGGGCAGGTCGTAGCCCTGGGACTGCAGTTCCTTGATCGCGACCTTGAGCTGCGGGATCGACGCCGAGATGTTCGGCAGCTTGATGATGTTCGCCTCGGGGGTCTTCGCGAGCTCGCCGAGCTCGGCCAGGGCATCGTCCACGCGCTGCTCGTCGGTGAGCCGCTCCGGGAACTGGGCGATGATCCGGCCGGCGAGCGAGATGTCGCGGGTCTCGACGTCGACACCAGCGGTGCCGGCGAAGGCCTGGATGACCGGGAGGAAGGAGTGGGTGGCGAGGAACGGCGCCTCGTCCGTGAGGGTGTAGATGATCTTGGCCATGCTGGCGGGTACTCCCTTGTTCGACCGTCGGTACGTCCACGCTACTCGTGGTGCGGGATGTCTCGACATCAAGATACATGGTCCGGCCTGCGTCCGGCAGGTAATCGGCAGACGTCCTGGAGGCGCACTGTCGGCTCATAGGAACGCTCGGTGGACTGGTCTTCCGCAGTTCCAGAGCCGCAGGAGGGCGATCATGGCGACGACACGTGCGACACCGGAGGACTTCGGGTGGACCGCGGAAGACCTCCGCTCGGCCTACGCCTCGGACGGCAGTGGCCCGTACCGGTACGCGCCGGATGGCAGCGGACCGTTCTCGTACGACGTCGACGGATCCGGTCCGTGGCTCGTCGGGCCGGAACCCCGCCGCGGGCTGGCCCGGTTCGCCCCGCGCGACCGCGGTGGACGCTCCCGACTCCGCCGCATCGGCACAGCGGTGAGCGCCGGGGCCCTGGCGCTCGTGCTCGCCGTCGGCAGCGTCGCGGTCGTCGCCCACACCGCCCCGCCACACCCCTCGGTCCAGGCGGGAGCAGTCCACAGCGCCGGACCCGACGGGACCTGATCGCGCGCACGGTGCCGGTTCCATCACGTGGTGCGAGGTTGACCGCCGGGTGCGCGCCTGCTGCGCCGCACGGAGCCGTCAACCGCGCACGGAGTGACGACGCACGCACGGTGATGCCACGCTGGACCGGTGACCGAACTCCTCGTCGTGGGCGTCATCGCCCTGATCGCCATCGCCGGTGCCGCCGTGCTCGGGCCCCGCATCGGGGTCGCGGCACCGCTCGTGCTCGTCGTCGTCGGGATCATCGCGAGCCTGCTGCCGTTCATCCCGGACGCGGAGATCGAGCCGGAGTGGATCCTCGCCGGGGTGCTGCCGCCGCTGTTGTACTCGTCGGCGGTGTCGATGCCGTCGATGAACTTCCGGCGCGAGTTCGGCGCCATCAGTGGCCTGTCGGTGCTGCTCGTCATCGCGTCGAGCCTGGTGCTCGGCCTGTTCTTCGCGTGGGTGGTGCCGGACCTCGGGTTCTGGTGGGGGATCGCCCTCGGTGCGATCGTCAGTCCCACCGACGCCGTCGCCACCTCGATCGTCAAGCAGACCTCGGTGTCACGCCGGGCGATCTCGATCCTCGACGGCGAATCGCTGCTCAACGACGCCACCGCGCTGGTGCTCCTGCGCACGGCCATCTTCACCGCGGGCGCCTCGTTCTCGTTCTGGGGTGCGCTCGGCGACTTCGCCCAGGCCGTCGCCATCGCCGTGGTCATCGGCTGGTTCGTCGGCTGGTTGAACGTGTTCGTCCGCGCCCGGGTGCCGAACGCCGCGGTGAACACGGCACTGTCCTTCGCGGTGCCGTTCGTCGCCGCCCTGCCGACCGAGCACTTCGGCGGGTCCGGGCTCGTGGCCGCGGTCGTCGCGGGGCTGTTCACCGGCATCGTCGGGCCGCGCAAGCTCCCGCCGGGGCACCGACTGTCGGACGCGCAGAACTGGCAGACCATCGAGCTCGTGCTCGAGGGCGCGGTGTTCCTGACGATGGGGCTCGAACTCGCGAAGATCCTCGGCGACGTGCAGCGGGAGCACGCGGGCATCGGTCCCGCGCTGCTCATCGCGGTCGGCGCCCTCGTGCTCACCGTGCTGGTGCGGGCCGCGTACGTCGTCCCACTGCTGTTCGCGCTGTCGGCAGCCGCCAAGCGCGGCGAGCGGATGCAGGAACGCTTCGCCGAGATGCACGCCGGCGACCGCGACGCGATGAGCGACGTGATCCGCGAGCACCGGCCGGGCAACCGGGCGCCCTCGGAGCGGGAACTCGACCGGTTCACGACGCGCGTCCGCCGCACCCTGGCGGACATCGCGTACTACACGAAGGCGCCACTGGGCTGGCGCGAGGGCACCGCCGTGGTCTGGGCCGGCATGCGTGGGGCGGTGACCGTCGCCGCCGCGCAGACCCTGCCCGAGGGGACGCCGCAACGATCGCTCCTGGTGTTCATCGCGTTCGCGGTGGCCCTGCTCTCACTCGTGGTCCAGGGCGGCACGATCGGCCCGCTGCTCCGACGGGTCGCCGCCCCCGCGCCCGACACGTCGGCGCGGGACACCGAGGAGCGCAAGCGGCTGCTCGAGCTCATGCGGACGGCGGCCGAAGACGTCCCCGGCACGCGCGAGGCCGGCCCTCGAGCGCGCGAAGAACTCGAGGCAGCCGACCCGGCCGAGCTCCGGGCGTGGATGGGACGCGAGAAGGCCCGACGACTCGCGGTGCTCGAGGCGCAGCGTGCGGCGATCCTCGACGCCCGCGACGACGGTTCCTTCGACGCCGAGGTGCTCGAGTCGATGCTGCAGAACCTCGACGCCGAGCAGATCGCCCTCGAGCTCCGTGGGGCACCTGCCCGCTGACGGCAGTCCCGCCGGTCAGGTGCCGATCGAGACGCGGAACACCCGGACGCCGGCCGCCCGGAGTGCTGCGAGCCCGAGCCGCATCCGCATGCTGCGGAACGGCCGCTCGAACCCCGACGGCGCGGACGCGGCATCGATCTGGTGGAGCACCTCGGACGTGAGGGTGCGCTCGACCTTGGGCGCAAGCCGTGTCAGTCCCGAGACCGTCACCACGATCCGGACAGCGTGCGGCACGAGCAGCGGATCGATGAGCTCCGCTGCTGCCTGCGCACGGTGGAACGCGGGGTCGTCACCGGGGCGCCGGATCGCGATGACCGCGAGTTCGGCGTCCCAGGTCTCCTCGGGGCCCGGCAGGTCGTCGACCCCGATGACCCGCATGCGTGCGGCGTCGATGCCCGCGCGCACCGCGGCGGCGCGGAGCACGGGCAGGAGTTCCTGGGTGCCGGCGAGCACGACGTCGGCGGTGCCGAGGTCGACCTGCGCGGGCCGCTCTCGCGGCGATCGGGCCATGGTGCGGGTCCTTCCGTCGCTTTCCCACGACGCTACCGATGTCGGACGGTCGGGGGACGTCGGGGCCCGCGGTGATCAGGTGCCTCCCAGCCCCGCGGTAACGAAAAGATCACGGTGGGGCCTGTACAAAGCGACAGAGTCGTGCAGAATGGTGGGCGGCCATGACGACTGCACCCGAACTCGACCAGCACCCGGAGACCCCGGTGGTGCACCTGTCCCGTCGCGCTGCCCTCGAGGCCGAGCGCGCCGCAGCCCGGAAGCCCCAGCGCCGAGCGGACAAGCCGGAGAAGCCCGCCAAGGTCGCGAAGCCGGCCAAGGCAGTGAAGGTCGCGAAGCCGGCCAAGGCAGTGAAGGTCGCGAAGCCCGCCCGGTCGGCGAAGTCCGCCACGGCAGCAACGGTCGCGAAGCCCGTCGGCCGCCGCGCCACCGCAGCCCGCGCAACGACCGAGCACGTCGACACCCGCATCACGCGCGTGGTCCGCCGCCCCGCTGCCACCGTGACGAGCGTCGTGAAGGCCCCACGGGCCTCCCGGTCCGGTCGTGCCGGACGGATCACCCTGACCAGCGCAGCCGCTGCGATCGCGATGTTCGCCGCCTCGGCGATGCCCGCGCACGCCAGCGCCGGCACCTCGATGGCGACCTCGACCATCGCGCCGATCGTGCGCACCCAGGACTACGCGGTCACCCAGGCGGTCACCGCGACCGGGCTCGACCGCGACGGGTTCACCGTCGGCGGCGGCACGACGCGCAAGGTCGTCACCACCGGCGGCACGGCCGACACGAGCGGCATCGCCGGCGAAGCCGTCTCGTACGGCGGCGCGGTCCGCTCGCCGTTCCCCGGCCCGGTGCAGATGAGCTCGGGCTTCGGCTACCGCTCGGCACCGTGCGGCGCGTGCTCCTCGCTGCACCAGGGACTCGACTTCACGCCCGGCATGGGCACGGCCATCGGTGCCGTCGCCGCGGGCACCGTCCGGATCTCGGGCACGTACTTCTCGTACGGCAACGCCGTGATCATCGACCACGAGATCGACGGCCGCCAGGTGTCGACGCTGTACGGGCACATGATCCCCGGGTCGTCGCCGCTCAAGGTCGGCGACCAGGTCGAGGCCGGCGAGTTCATCGGGCTCGTCGGGTCCTCCGGCGTCTCGACCGGCGCGCACCTGCACCTCGAGGTCCTGATGGACGGCGTGACCCCGATCGACCCCGAGGCGTGGCTCGAAGCACGCATCGGCCGCTCGCTCACGACCTAGCGCCGCAGCACGCACCCCGGACGCACAGCAGACGTCGAGCGCTGGTGGGGTGACGTCCCAGCTGCCCTGTGCAGACTCACAGGCATGGACGATCACCACAGACCGCCCGCCCGTCGTCGATCCGAGGAAGCTGCCCGCTGATGGGCGCCGACACCTGGATCGCCTTCGGGCTCGTCATCCTCTTCGTGCTCGTCGGCGGGGTCTTCGCCGCCGCCGAGATCGCACTGGTCTCGCTCCGTGAGTCGCAGCTGCAGCAGCTCGAACGCCGGGGCTCTCGTGGCCTGCGGGTCGCCGAACTCGGGCGTGACCCGAACCGGTTCCTCGCGGCCGTGCAGATCGGTGTGACCGTCGCCGGGTTCTTCTCCGCCGCGTACGGCGCCTCGTCGATCGCGCCGGACGTCGCACCCGTGTTCACCGGGCTCGGACTCGGCCAGGGAGCCGCCGAGACGGTCGCTCTCGTGCTGATGACCCTCGTCATCGCCTACCTGTCGCTCGTGTTCGGCGAGCTCGTGCCGAAGCGACTCGCCCTGCAGCGCGCCGAGGGCTTCTCGATGCTCGTCGCACCGACCCTCGACCGCTTCGCCACCCTGATGCGCCCGGTGATCTGGGTGCTTTCGGCTTCGACGAACCTGGTCGTCCGTGCACTCGGTGGCGACCCGAACGCCCGCAGCGAGTCGATGAGCACCGAGGAGCTCCGCGGCCTCGTCGACGAGCACACCGGCGTCGACGAGCAGGGCCGCCGGATCGCCCGGAGTGCGCTGGACGCCGGTGACCGGATCCTGCGCGAGTCGATGCGCCCCTGGTACGACGTGTCCACGATCGACGCCGCGCTGACCATCGCCGAGGCCACCGACCACGCGATCGAGGTCGGGCACACCCGGTACCTCGTGACCTCCGGCGGACGCGACGAGGTCGACGGCTTCGTGCACCTCCGCGACCTGCTCCGTCCGAGCGACCCGTCCGCACCGGTGTCGACTCTGGTGCGCCCGGTGCTCGCACTGCCGGAGACGAAGTCGCTGTCGAGCGCGATCGCGGACATGCGGACCGACGGGCACCAGATCGCCCTGGTCGTGGACGAGTACGGCGGCAGCGCGGGCATGGTCACGCTCGAGGCGCTGCTCGAGGACCTCGTCGGCAGAATCCGCGACGAGTACGACGAACCCACGGCCGAGCACGACGGCGTGGACGGGTCCACGGTGCTCGAGGACCTCGTCGCCGACGGCGGTCCGGCGCTGCCCGACGGTGACTACGAGACCGTCGGCGGCCTCGTGCAGGTCCACCTGGACCGCGTGCCGGAGGTCGGCGACGTCGTCGCCGCCGGCGGGCACCGCCTCGAGGTGACCGCCATGGACGGTCACCGCGTGGCGCGCGTGCGGATCACGGCCGACGTCACGCTCTGAACTCCGCGCAGCTGACCTGGAGGCCCGTGGCGGCGCCGCCACGGGCCTCCCGTCCGCCCGGCGGGTACCGCCAGTGCCTGCCGGACGGACAGCGCCGCCACGTACGCTCTCCCCATGGGTATCGACGTGCGCAACGAGATCCGCGACTTCCTGTCCTCCCGGCGAGCGCGGCTCACCCCCGAGCAGGTCGGCATGCCGTCGTTCGGCGGCGGGGTCCGACGCGTCCCCGGGCTACGGCGGCACGAGGTCGCGATGCTCGCCGGCGTGAGCGTCGACTACTACACGCGGCTCGAGCGCGGATCGCTCAAGGGGGTCTCGGACAGCGTGCTCGAGGGCCTCGCGAGCGCCCTGCAGCTCGACGAGGACGAGCGCGTCCACCTGTGGGACCTCACCCGACTGGCGAACTCCGGCGTCAAGACGATGCACCGCACCGTCCCCACGCGGGTCCGTCCCGGCGTCCAGCGCCTGCTCGACGCCATCACCGGAGCGCCTGCCTGGGTGCGGAACGAACGCGGTGACGTCGTCGCGACGAACGAGCTCGGTCGCGCGCTGTACTCGCCGATGTTCGCCGGCCCGGGGCGCCCCGTGAACACCGCACGCTTCACGTTCCTCGACCCCGCGGCCCGAGACTTCTTCCCGGACTGGGCGCAGACCGCGAAGGACGCCGTCGCCGTGCTCCGGGCAGCCGCGGTGTCGAACCCGTGCGAGCCCGGACTCATCACCCTCGTCGGGGAGCTCTCCACGCGCAGCGAGGAGTTCCGCGGCTGGTGGGCCGCGCACGACGTCCGACTGCAGCGCGCCGGCGGGAAGCGCATCGACCACCCGATCGTCGGCGAGCTGCGCCTGGCGTACGAGGCGCTCGACCTGGTCGCCGACCCCGGCCTGACGTTGTTCACGTACTCGGCCGAGCCGGGCAGCGAGTCCGAGCGGTCACTGGCCCTGCTCGGCACCTGGGCCGCGACGGAACGGGCCGAGCAGTACGCGGCCCTGCGCGCGACGGAGTCCGAGTCCGAGTCGGTCGACTGAACCGCTGGTCGGGCCGGTGCACTGTTCGTAGGCTGGGGCCGTGACGAGGACGACGGACGGATCAGCGGGGGACGCCGACTACGCCCGCATCGGCCAGGACTACCGGCAGTACCGCCGCCCCGAACCGACGTTCGCCCGGGCGATCGCGAAGGCCCTCGGCGACGCCCGCACCGTCCTCAACGTGGGTGCCGGTGCCGGATCCTACGAGCCGACCGATCGCGACGTCACGGCCGTCGAACCCTCGGCGTCGATGCGCGCCCAACGACCGGACACCCTGTCGACGGCGATCGACGCCACCGCCGAGGACCTGCCCTTCGACGACGACACGTTCGACGCCGCGATGACGACGTTCTCGGTGCACCAGTGGGGCGACCTCGAGCGTGGGCTGGCCGAGCTGCGCCGGGTGACCCGGGGTCCGATCGTGATCCTGACGTGCGACCCGGCCCGCGTCGAGGACTTCTGGCTCGCCGAGTACGCACCAGAGGTGATGGCGACCGAGGCCCGGCGCTACCCCGCGCTCGACCGCATCGCCGCCGCACTGGGCGACGACACCGTCACGAACACCCCGCTGCCGATCCCGTTCACGTGCGTCGACGGCTTCTCCGAGGCGTACTACGCCCGGCCGGAGCGCCTGCTCGACCCCGGCGCCCGGAAGGCGAACTCGGCGTGGAGCTTCGTCGACGAGCTCACCGCACGGCGATCGGTGGCCGCACTCCGGGCCGCGCTCGACTCCGGCGAGTGGGACCGGCGGCACGGGGCGCTGCGGATCCGGCCGACCTACGAGGGCGCCCTCGTCCTGGTGACGGCCGTCCCCGCCGCTTGACACGTCGACGTAGGCTGTTGGGGTGAGCTTCCAGGAGGTGGTCGGCGCCCGGAGCGCCGGCATCAGGGCGTGAGGCCCCCGGTCGTGCCCGCAGGCACGGCCGCCCTCGTCGAACCCTGACCTCCTCCCGCCCGGTGCGGTGTGCGTCCGCACGCCCCGGGCCCGCTCGAAAGCGATGCACCATGCTCCCCATCACGGAGAAGACCCTCCGCACGTCCTTCGTCAACGCCTCCCGCAAGGAGACGACCGACATCACGCTGCCCGCCGACTTCGAGGCGATCGACTGGGACGCGCTCGACTTCCTGGGCTGGCGCGACCCGAAGATCGGTCGGCGTGCGTACGCCGTCGTGCCGACGCTCGAGGGAACGCTCGTCGGCATCGTGTTCCGGCAGGCCGAGGCCTCGTCGCGCTCGCGCGCCCAGTGCTCGTGGTGCCAGGACGTGAAGCTGCCGAACGACGTCGTGTTCTACAGCGCGAAGCGGTCCGGCAAGGCGGGGCGGAACGGCGACACCGTCGGCACGCTCGTCTGCCAGGACTTCCAGTGCTCGCGGAACGTCCGGAAGCTGCCGCCGCCCGCCTACGAGGGCTACGACGTCGAGGCCGCGCGCCTGCGGCGCATCGAGGACCTGCAGCTGCGGGCCGCGTCCTTCGCCACGGAGGTCTGAGCCGCCGGCGTCCTCGGAAGACGCCGCCGAGTCAGCGAGACGCCGCCGGATTCGGGGGCGCGTCGCGCTGACGCCGGCGTCTCGCGTCCGCAACGCGACGGACGCCGGACGGGAGGCGCGGGGCGGGGCCGCCACGGGCCTCCCGTCCGGCAGACGCGACCGTTTCAGGGCCGCGGGTCGCGTTGCGGGGGAAACCGCCCGGTAACGCGGGTGAAACGGTCGTTCCGTAGCCTCGGCACATGGACCTCGGCGACCTCGACGACGCGACCGCCCCCGACGCTGCCGTGGTGATCCGGGGATGGGCCGACGTGCCCGCGTGGGTCGACGCCCTGGTGGCCGCGCGCCCGTTCGGCACGGTGTCGGCGCTGCTCGATCGAGCGCGAGTCGAGTCGGCGTCGTGGGGTGCGCCGGAGCTCGACCACGCCCTGGCGCAGCACCCGCGGATCGGGGAGCGGACGACCGATGCCTCATCGGCCCGCGAACAGTCGTCGATGCGCAGCGCCGGCGACGCGGTGGCCGGCCGGATCGCCGACGGCAACGCCGCGTACGAGCAGCGGTTCGGGCGGGTGTTCCTGGTGCGGGCCGCCGGACGGACGCCCGAGGAGCTGCTGGCCGAGCTCGACCGGCGCCTCGCGGGCGACCCGGAGGTCGAGACGGGTGAGGCCGCCGCTGCCCTGGCCGACATCGCCCTGCACCGCATCCGCGCGACGTTCGCCGTGCCGCACCTGACCACGCACGTGCTCGACGCCACCACCGGCACCCCGGCGGTCGGCGTCGGCCTGACGCTCAGCACCGTCGACGGTGACGTCGTCGCGACCGGCTCGACCGATGCCGACGGCCGTGCGGCACTCGGCCCCGACGTGCTCGCGCGCACCGACCACGTGCTGCGGTTCGACACCGGCCCGCACTTCGCCGCTGCCGGGGTGCCGACCTTCTACCCGTTCGTGACCGTGGCGTTCCGCGTCACGGGCACCGAGCACCTGCACGTCCCGCTGCTGCTGAGCCCCTTCGCCTACAGCACCTACCGAGGGAGTTGACCGCCATGTCGGAGACCACCGTCCACCTGGGACCGAACAAGTACGGCAAGGCTGAGAACCGCCTGGTCCGCGTGACCCGGCACGGCGACCGGCACGAGATCGCCGACCTGACCGTGACGTCGCAGCTCATCGGCGAGGCGTTCGCCGGGTCGTTCACCAGCGGCGACAACTCCCGGATCGTCGCGACGGACACCCAGAAGAACACCGTGTTCGCCCTGGCGAAGGAGCACGGCGTCGGCGCCCCGGAGGACTTCCTCGCGCTGCTCGCCGACCAGTTCACGGGCGAGTTCGACTGGGTCGAGGGCGGGCTCTGGCAGGCCGAGGTGCACCCGTGGGAACGCATCACGGTCGACGGGCAGCCGCACGACCACTCGTTCCGCCGCACCGGCACCGGGACCCGTCTGGCGACGGTGCACGTCGAGGGCGGCGAGCGCCACGTCACCGGCGGCGTGAAGGACCTGGTCGTCCTGAAGTCGACCGGGTCCGAGTTCCACGGGTTCCCGCGGTCGCGGTTCACGACCCTGCCGGAGACGACGGACCGCATCATGGCGACCGAGGTCACGGCGCGGTGGCGGTACCTGCCGTCCGCCGTCGCAGCGGGGATCGACTACGACCATCTGTACGAGGAGGTCGTCGCCGTGATGCTCGAGCAGTTCGCCACCGTGCACTCGCTCGCTCTGCAGCAGACGCTGTGGGAGATGGGGCGGGCGGCGATCGAACTGCGGCCCGAGCTCGCCGAGGTGCGGTTCGCGATGCCGAACAAGCACCACTTCGTCGTGGACCTGTCGCCGTTCGACCTGACGAACGAGAACGAGGTGTTCATCGCGGCCGACCGTCCCTACGGGCTGATCGAGGGGACGGTCGTCCGCGACGGCGTGGCCGAGGCGCCCCGTGCGTGGGAGCACCTGCCCGCCTTCGTCTAGGCCGAGGGCTCCTCGCGCGGCAGCGCGATCGGCGCCGTCGACCGCACCCCGTCGTACGAACCGACCGCCGGGTCCTCGCCGTACCGCTCGGCCACGGAGCGCGAGCCGAGCAGCAGGTTGAGCAGGATCGCCGCGACGGCGCCGGCCGAGATCCCCGAGTCGAAGACCAGCGTGAACCACGTCGGGAACTGCCCGTAGATCTCCGGGGCGACGGTCGGCAGCAGCGCGATGCCGAGCGGCAGCGCCACCACGAGCACGTTCCGGTTGTCGAACCGCACCTTCGACAGCGTCCTGATGCCCGACGCCGCGACCATGCCGAACAGCGCGACACCGGCACCGCCGAGCACCGCGTGCGGGATCGCCTCGACCACCGCGGCCACCTTCGGCACCAGACCGAGCACCACGAGGATGCCGCCGGCCGCCGTCGCCACGTACCGGGAGCGCACGCCGGTCAGTGCGACGAGCCCGACGTTCTGCGCGAACGCCGTGTACGGGAACGTGTTGAACACCCCGCCGACGACGGTGCCGAGTCCGTCCGCGCGCAGACCGTCGGCGAGCGTGCGCTTCGACACGGGACGCCCGGTGACCTCACCGACCGCGATCATGTCGCCGGTGGTCTCGGTCATGATCACGAGCCCGACGACGAGCATCGACACGATCGAGGCGAGGTCGAACGTCGGCAGCCCGAAGTGGAACGGCGTGACGAAGGCGAACCAGCCCGCGTCCCCGATGCCCGACCCGTCGACCATGCCGGGGACGAACAGCGCCACGACCGTGCCGAGCAGCAGTCCGAACAGCACCGAGACCCGGGCGAGACCGCGCGGCGCGAACCGTTCGACCAGGACGATCGCGAGCAGGACCCCGGCGGCGAACGCGACGTCGAGCGGGTCGGCAGCACCGTCCTTGCCGCCGTCGGTGACCCAGCCGGCGGCGACGCTCATGAGCGACAGACCGATGATGAGGATGACCGTGCCGGTGACGATCGGGGGGAACAGCCGGACGAGCTGCGCGAACCACGGTGCGACGACCACCATGAAGACGCCGCACGCGATCGTCGCCCCGTACACGGCGGTGATGCCGTGCTCGGTGCCGATCGCGATCATCGGGCCGACCGCGGCGAACGTGACACCCTGCACGAGCGGCAGCCGGACTCCGAACCGCCAGAAGCCGACGGACTGCACGATCGTGGCGAGGCCCGCGACGAACAGGTCGGCGCTGATGAGGAAGGCGAGGTCGGCGCTGTCGAAGCCGAGGGCCCCACCGACGATGAGCGGCACGGCGATCGCGCCCGCGTACATCGCGAGCACGTGCTGCAGGCCGAGCGGCAGGAGCCTGGCGAGCGGTGGGACGGAGTCGACGCCGTCCTCGGTCGGTGTCGCGCGCGGTGTCTTCGTGGTCGTCATGGCGTCCCCTTCGAGCGGTGGTTTCCCTGTGCTCCGGACGCTATGCACCCCGTGTTTCCCCGCGATGACGGGCGTGGGTCGCGTCGGTCACCGGACCAGCGCCCGAAACGCACGCCGAGACGGCCGGGAGGTCCGTGGCGGAGCCGCCACGGGCCTCCCGGCCGTCATCCGGTTGCGTCAGCGACCGATGGTCGACATGTCGGGGTAGCGGTCGCCGGTCGGGACCGGGAGCGCCGACAGGCGCGTGACCTGGTCCGCGGTGAGGGTCAGGTCGGCGGCACCGACGTTCTCCTCGAGGCGCGACACGCGCTTCGTGCCCGGGATCGGCACGACGTCGTCGCCCTGGGCGAGCAGCCAGGCGAGGGAGACCTGTGCCGGGGTGGCTTCGGCCTCGGTCGCGATCGCCTTGACGGCGTCGACGATGCGCATGTTCTGCGCGAACGCCTCTTCCTGGAAGCGCGGGTTCGCCAGGCGGAAGTCGTCGGAGTCCAGGTCGGACGGCTTCGTGATCGCACCGGTCAGGAACCCGCGGCCGAGCGGCGAGTACGGCACCAGTCCGATGCCGAGCTCGCGCAGGGTGTCGAGCACCGCCCCCTCGGGGTCGCGCGTCCACAGCGAGTACTCGCTCTGCAGGGCCGTGATCGGGTGCACGGCGTGGGCCTTCCGGATCGTCTCGGGTCCGGCCTCGGACAGGCCGATGTGCCGGATCTTGCCCTCCTGCACGAAGCCGGCGAGCTGCCCGATGACGTCCTCGATCGGGACGGCCGGGTCGACGCGGTGCTGGTAGTACAGGTCGATGTGGTCGGTGCCGAGGCGCCGCAGGGACCCCTCGAGGGCCTCGCGCACGGACTCCGGTGCGGAGCTGATGCCGCGTCCGGTGGCGGGCGTCTCCTCACCGGCGGTGTGGGTGATGAGGCCGAACTTCGTCGCGATCACGACGTCGTCGCGGCGGTCGGCGAGGGCCCGGCGGAGCAGGTCCTCGTTCGTGTAGGGGCCGTACGCCTCGGCCGTGTCGAACAGGGTGACGCCGAGGTCGATCGCGCGGTGGATCGTGCGGATCGACTCCGCGTCGTCGGTGCCGGCGCCCGTGTAGAAGGCGCTCATGCCCATGGTGCCGAGGCCGACGGGTCCGACCTCGAGGTCTGCGAGCTTGCGTGTCTGCATGGTGCAGGTCTACTCCGGGTGCGCCGCTCGGAGGAAGGCACTGCCTGTGCCGGTCAGACACGGGCACCGTTCGTGTGGATCCTCCAAGGTCCACGCGGGCCAGCACGGCGTAGTCACGGCGGCGGTACGCTCAGGGGACGGGGTGGACGCCCCGGGACGGAAGGGGAACGTCGTGGTCGTCGTGTGGATCGTCATCGGAGTGGTCGTGGCCATCGCCGCGCTGCTCACCGTGCTCGAGGTGCAGAACCGCCGTCGTGCGAAGCTCCTCGCCCACCTCGAACCCGTCGACCCGACCCTCGGAGCCCGATCCCTCGCTGACGCGGAAGCGGCGCACTCGATGACCGAGGGCCTCGCGAAGTCCGCACACCCCGGCATCACCGGTGCCGGCGGCGGACTCGCCGGGTCGTGACGCACCGCCCGACCAGGCGGATCCTGCTCGCCGGGGGCGTCGGACTCGGGCTCGCCGGGGTCCTGGCAGCGTGCAGCCGGCCGAGTCCCGCTCCGTCGAGTTCGCCGCGACCGACCTCCAGCGGCCCCGCACAGCCGACGAGGACGCCTTCGAGCACGCCCACGCCCGGCGGCCCCGACTCGTGGGACGCTCTCGTCGCCGCGGTCTCCGGCACGGTTCTTCGATCCGGGTCGAACGGGTGGGACAGCGCCCGCGTGCTCGAGAACCCGCGGTACGACGACGCCGACCCGCAGGGCATCCTGCGCGTCGCCGGGGCTCCGGACGTGCAGGCCGGCCTCGCCTTCGCGCGGAACACCCGCACCCCCGTCGCACTGCGCGCGGGCGGGCACTCGTACACGGGCTGGTCGGCCGGCGGCGCACCCGGGACCGACGTCCCGCGGTCGCTCGTGATCAGCACGCAGGACCTCGACGACATCGAACTGCACGACGACGACACCGTCACGATCGGCCCGGGTGCGCAGCTCGGGGACGTCTACGCCGCGCTCGCGAAGGCCGGACGGGCGATCGGCGCCGGCTCCTGTCCGACCGTCGGCATCGGTGGGCTCACCCTCGGCGGCGGGGTGGGCGTGCTCGTCCGCTCGTTCGGGCTGACCTGCGACCAGCTCACCGGCGTCACGCTCGTCACTCCGGACGGCGCCGTGCACGAGGTCTCGACGTCCAGCGAACCGGACCTGTTCTGGGCCTGCCGCGGTGGGGGCGGTGGAACCGTCGGCGTCGTGACCGCACTGACGTACCGGACGCAGGCCGCGCCTCCCGTCCTGCTCTTCAGCATCACGTTCGCGTGGTCGGCCGCCTCGGCCGTGGTGCGCGCCTGGCAGGACTGGGCGCCCACCGCCGACCCGAAGCTGTGGTCGACGCTCAAGCTGCTGAACGGCAGTCGGCACTCCGCCCCGACGGTCACCGTGACCGGCGTGTGGACCGGATCGAAGACCGGCGCCGACACCTCCGTCGACGGTTTCATCGCCGCCACCGGTGCGAAGCCCCTCGTCCACACCGGGCGGGTGCTCACCTACGGCGCCGCGATGTCCGCGCTGGCGGGGAAGCCGCAGCGGGTGTCCGAGGCAGCGACGTCGTCGATCGGATCGGCGAAGCTCACCGACGCGCAGATCGACGCGCTCGTCGCCCAGGCGGCCGCGGCGGGCGACGTCGACGGCAACCTCGAGGGCGGGGTCGCGCTCGACGCCCTCGGCGGCGTCGTGGCGGACGTCGGCCGGACCGACTCGGCGTTCCCGTGGCGGTCCGCGCTCATGACCGTGCAGTACACCGCGGTCTTCGCCGACGGCGCGGACCCTGCACCGTTCGACGCGTACGTGCGGGGGTTCCGACGGGCGATGCGGCCGGCGTGGGGCGACGCGGCGTACGCGAACTACTGCGACGCGGCGATCACGGACCCGTCGGCGTACTTCGGGGACAACACCTCGCGCCTGCACCGCATCGCCGAGCAGGCCGATCCGACGGGCGTGCTCGACCAGCCGAACTGGGTCTGACGCCGCACGAGTCTCGGCCCGACGCACGCGAGTCTCGGTGTGAGCGACAGTTCTCGTGGCTCGCACCGCGAGAACTGTCGCCCACGCCGAGACTCGAGCAGGAGCCGGGGCCGGCCAGCCGACCGACCGCGTCCTACGATGACCGCATGGACATCGTCGACCTGGTGCTGCCGGACGTCGCTGCCTGGCGTGCCTGGCTCGACGCGCACGAGGGCGACGCCGACGGGGTGTGGCTCGTGCTCGCGAAGAAGGGCGTCACCGATCCGACGACCCTGACCTATGACCAGGCGCTCGACGAGGCACTGTGCTCGGGGTGGATCGACGGCCAGAAGCGCGGTCGCGACGACGCCACGTTCCGGCAGCGGTTCACCCCGCGTCGGAAGGCCTCGCTCTGGTCGCAGCGGAACATCGGCCTGGTGGCGACGCTCGTCGCCGAGGGACGGATGCGGGACCGAGGCCAGGCGGAGATCGACCGCGCGAAGGACGACGGCCGGTGGGACCGCGCCTACTCCGGGGCCGCGGCGGCAACCGTGCCGGAGGACCTGCAGGCAGCGCTCGACGCGTCCCCGGCCGCCGCCGCGTTGTTCGCCGAACTGGACGCCACGAACCGGTACGCGGTGCTGCACCGGATCACGACCGCGCCGAGTGCGACGGCCCGGACGAACCGGCTGACCAAGCTCGTCACCGGCTTGGCGCGCGGCGAGACCCCGTACCCGCGTCCGGACCGGTCGGAGCGCCGGGGGACACCGACTCAGGGACCGGCAACGCCTCGGGCGTAGACCGGGGACATGACCACTGGCACCGACACCACGAACCGTCCGGCCGCCGCCTCCGGCACCTTCCGCATCGGGGGCGACCTCGAGGTCCACCGCCTCGGCTACGGCACCATGCAGCTCACCGGCCCCGGAGTCTGGGGGCCGCCGAAGGACCACGACGAGGCCGTCCGCGTCCTCAAGCGCGCCGTCGAGCTCGGCGTCGACTTCTTCGACACCGCCGACTCCTACGGCCCCTACGTCGCCGAGGAGCTGCTGCACGAGGCGCTCCACCCCTACGGCGACGACGTCGTCATCGCGACGAAGGCCGGACTCACCCGGACCGGCCCGAACGAGTGGCCGCCGGTCGGCCGTCCGGAGTACCTGCGGCAGGAGGCCGAGATGAGCCTCCGCCGTCTGGGCCTCGAGCGCATCGACCTGTTCCAGCTGCACCGCATCGACCCGAAGGTCCCGCTCGAGGACCAGGTCGGCGAGCTGAAGAAGCTGCAGGACGAGGGCAAGATCCGGCACATCGGCCTGTCCGAGGTGTCGGTCGACGACGTCAAGGCTGCCCAGGAGATCGCGACGATCGTCTCCGTGCAGAACCTGTACAACCTGCAGAAGCGCGACGCCGAGGAGCTCCTCGACTGGTCGACCGAGCAGGGCATCGCGTTCATCCCGTGGTTCCCGCTCGCGACCGGCGGGCTGACCGGTGAGGACTCTCCGCTCACCGAGATCGCGTCGCGGAAGGGTGCTTCCCCGGCGCAACTGGCCCTCGCCTGGCTGCTCAAGCGCTCGCCCGTCGTGCTCCCGATCCCCGGCACCTCGAGCGTCTCGCACCTGGAGGACAACCTGCAGGGCGCGACCATCGAGCTGACCGACGACGAGTTCGAGGAGCTGTCGAAGCTGGGTTCCTGACCCTTCGGTCGCGGACGCGACCGAACGGCGGACGGGAGGCACGGTGCCAGCTGGCACCGTGCCTCCCGTCCGTCTCCCGCGCTCTCCACCACCGCGCTTGCGCATGCATACGCGGTATGGGCATACTCGGTATGTCCATGGTGGACGAGAGACGGGGGAAGTGTCATGAGCGTACGGATGGGCGTACTCGCGCTGCTGGTGGGGGGACCCGGGTACGGGTACCAGCTCCGGGGGGAGTTCGAGCACCGCACCGGCGGGAGCTGGCCGCTGAACATCGGCCAGGTCTACACGACGCTCGACCGCCTGGAACGCGACGGCCTCGTGGCCCGCGGCGACACCGACGACGACGGCCACGTCGTCTACACGGTGACCGACGCGGGTCGCGGGGAAGTGGCGCGCTGGTTCAGCGAGCCGGTGCCCGCCAAGCGCGGGCGTGACGAGCTCGCGATCAAGTTCGCTCTGGCCGTGACGGTGCCCGGCGTCGACGTCGCGCGCCTGGTGCAGGTGCAGCGCGGTGCCGCGATCCGGAACCTGCAGGACCTGACCCGGCTCAAGCGCACGACCGATCCCGCGACGGACCTGGCGTGGTCGCTCGTGCTCGAGTCGATGGTGTTCCAGGCCGAGGCCGAGGTGCGGTGGCTCGACCACGTGGAGTCGACCGTGGCGCGGTACCGGCCGGAGGAGCACCCGGCGGCCGACGCTGGCGCCTCGTCCCCGACCGCTGCCGACACCGCGCGGAGTGCACGGTGAGCGCCGCACCGCTCCTGCAGCTCGACGCCGTCAGCGTGCACTACGGCTCCGGCGCGAAGGCCGTCACGGCGCTGGCCGGCATCGACCTGGCCGTCCAGCGCGGCGAGATGGTCGCGGTCATGGGGACCTCGGGTTCCGGCAAGTCGACGCTGCTCGCCTGCGCCGGCACCCTGCTGCCGCCGACGAGCGGCGAAGTGCTGATCGACGGCGAGTTCGTGTCCGACCGGCCCGCCAAGGAACTCGCGGCCCTCCGCCGTCGCCTCATCGGGTTCGTGTTCCAGGACTTCAACCTGATCCCGTCGCTCACCGCGGTCGAGAACGTGGCGCTGCCGCTCGAGCTCGACGGCTGGAAGGCCTCGCAGGCCCGCCGCGCCGCGGAACTGGCACTCGACAACGTCGAACTCGCGCACCGCGGCGACGCCTACCCCGACGACCTGTCCGGCGGGCAGCAGCAGCGCGTTGCGATCGCCCGGGGCGTGGTCGGCGAACGTCGGCTCGTGCTGGCGGACGAACCGACCGGCGCCCTCGACTCGCAGACCGGCGAGGTCGTGCTCCGCATGCTCCGACGGCACGTCGATGCCGGAGCCGGCGCGCTGCTCGTCACCCACGACGCCCGGCACGCTGCCTGGGCAGACCGGATCGTCTTCCTGCGCGACGGTCGCGTGGTCGACGAGACCGTGTACTCGGGCGTGGAGCTCACCCTGTCGGACCGGACCGCGTCGTGAGCCGGCGTCGGCGTCCCGGTACCGGCCGGACGCCGTTCGCCCTCCGACCGGCGCTCCGTCTGGGGCGTCGGCTGGCCTTCGCGAAGGCCGGACGAGCAGCGCTGATCATCGCGCTCATCGGGATCCCCACCGCCGGGTTCGCGGCAGTGGCGGTCGTCGTGCAGTCGACGCAGCCCACGACCGCGGAGTCGCTGGACTACGACCTCGGCAAGGCAGCCGCGCAGATGCGGGTGTCCGGTCCGGACCTGCCCGGCATGCGGCAGGACCCGGTGCAGTGGCAGTTCACCGACGCGAAGCGGAACAGCCCGGTCACGAAGGCCGACGAGGACGCGCCGTTCGCGAACGTGCTCGCCCACGTGCCGGACGGTGCACTGTCGATCCCGGTCGGCGGCACACCCGTCGTGGTGCAGGGTCCGCGGGGCCCGGTGGGTCTGGCCGCGGTGGAGGGCAGCGTCTGGGACCCGTCGCTCGAGGGCCACTGGCGCGTCCTCGACGGTTCGGCGCCGACCGCGCGCAACCAACTCATGGTCACGCCCGCGACCCTCGACCGGCTCGGCGCACACATCGGTGACACCGTCGACCTCACCGATCCCGTCACGAAGCGGTTCACGATCACCGGGACGATGCGCGACCTCGGTTCGGCGCCCAGCGAGCAGGGGGTGTTCCTGCCGTGGGGGACGACCCTGTCGACGACGGACACCACCGACGACGTCGGCCTGACCGACGTCACCGTCTACTTGCCGTCGGACGCCCCGACCTGGTCGGAGATCCGGCAGCTCAACGCGCACGGCATCGTCGTGCAGTCCCGCCCGGTCGTGCTCGACCCGCCGGACGCCCGCCTGCCCGGCGGCCAGGTGAACTCGTCGCTCGGCTGGTACCTCGGTGCGATGGCGCTGCTCGGGGTCTTCGCGATGTTCGAGGTCGCGCTGCTCGCCGGGGCCGCGTTCCTGGTCGGCACGAGGGCGGACACCCGTTCGTACGCGATCGTCACGAGCGTCGGCGGGGACAAGCGGTTCGTCCGGACGATCGTCGCCGGGTCCGGCCTCGTGCTCGGGTCCATCGGCGCCGTCCTCGGCGTCGCGGTGGGCACCGGGATCGGCGTCGCGGTGTTCCGCCTGATCGACAACGGCGACGTCGTGTCGTTCCCCGGCTTGCACGTGCCCCCGCTCCTGCTGCTCGTGGTCGCGGCCGCCGGCGTCCTGGCCGGGCTGGTCTCCGCACTCGTCGCTGCTCGGGCCGCCACCCGCATCAACGTGCTCGCGGCGCTGCGGGGTTCGCTCCGACCCGCGCCCGTCGACCGTCCCGCTCGTCGTCGGCGACGCATCTGGGGGCCGGTGCTCATCATCGCCGGTGCCGTGATGACGCTGGCGTGCGGCGCCGGCGTGCTCATGCTCAACGACCGCCGGGTGCAGGACGACCACTGGGCCTGGGTGGCCGGTGCCGGGGTCGCGCTCGGGCCGTGCCTGATGCAGCTCGGCATCGCGATCTGCTCGCCGTGGCTCCTGGCCCTGGTCTCCCGGATGTCCGCACGCCTGGGCCTGTCGGCTCGGTTGGCCGCCCGCGATGCCCGGCGCAACCCGGTCCGGACGGTGCCGGTGCTCGCCAGTGTGATGAGCGTCGTGTTCGTCGCGTCGGTCGTGATCACGTGGAGTGCATCGAGCCACGCGCAGTACGTCCGCGGGTACGAGTACACGACGGCGGTCGGGGTCGCGACGTCCGAGGTGCAGCTGTCCAGCAAGGACGGTGCCGCCAGCGGGCACGACGCGGCGTTGACGGCGCACGCGGCGAAGGTCGTGGCGCGGGTGCTCGACCACGACCGGATCCGGGTGCTCGGCGTGGCCGAGGGCTGGGCGGGCGACACCCCGTCGTCCGTGACGATGCCGCACCGGTGGACGGACTTCGACTGCGACGGCTACGACTCCACGTCGTGCTCGTACTACCTCGACACCGCTGACGCGACCGTCCCGCACATCTGGACCGGCACCGTCGACGACTACGCCGTGCTCACCGGCCACCGCCCCTCGGCCGCGGTCCGGGACGCGCTCGAGGGCGGCGAGGCCGTGTCGCTCTGGCCGGAGTACGCCCACGACGGCGCGGTCCGCATCGACACGTTCCACGACCGCACGTGGGAGAGCCCGACGATCACGACGACGACGAAGCCGGACGCCAGCGTGTCGATCCCGGCCGTGCTCGACGTGCAGTCGCCGCGGATCCAGGTCGGCGTCTTCATGACGAAGGCGACCGCTGCGCACTACGGGGTGCACGCCGTCGACGGCATGCTCGTCACGACGCTGCCCGGGGACATCGCGCCCGAGCAGTGGGACGAGCTGAGCTCCGCCTGGCAGAGCTTCGGCGGCGCGGACCGCGCTCGGTGGGACGGCCCGCAGTTCGCGTACGAGGCCGGGCCGGTCGACAACGGCGCACTGATCCGGGCGATCGTGCTCGCGCTGGCCGCGGCGGTGACGTTCGGTGCGACGGCGGTGGCCATCGGGCTCGCGCGGTCCGACGGGCGCCGGGACGACGAGGTGCTCGACGCGATCGGTGCCGCACCACGACTGCGACGGCGGGTGTCGACCTGGCAGGCGGCGATCCTGGCCTCGGTGGGCGCGGTGATCGGCACTCTGCTGGGGCTGCTGCCGATGCGGGCACTCACCCTGCGGTTCACGGAACCAGCTGTCGGGTCGAACCACATGCCGTTCGTGCCGGACTGGTCGATGCTGGCCCTGCTCGCGATCGGTCTGCCGCTGCTGGTGACAGCCGGGGCATGGCTCACCGCGCACGGCCGACGCCGGGTGGCGGTGCGCCGGGCGCACTGAGGTGTGGGCGGCGCTGCACGCGGCGCCGCCCCGGTGCAGTCCCGGTCAGGTGCCGGGCTGCACCACCATGAGCACGGCCACGACGACCCACACCACGTTGAACAGGCCGACCAGGGCAGCGAGCTTCCGCGGCGAGCGCTCGGTCCCGTTGCCGCGCAGGACCTCGCGCTGCTCCGGCAGGACCCCGAGCGCGAGGATCCCCGCAGCCACCGCGGTCAGACCGATCGAGACGAGCAGCCACGCCTCGTCGAGCGCCCCGACCTCGAACGCCAGGGCCGTGCCGAAGGTCGGAACCGCGAGCGAGATGATCGAGTACACGTGGCAGATCCGGTGCAGGACCCTGGCGACCGCTCGGGCGCCCTGGTCGTCCGGATCGGCGACGAGCGCGCGGGCCGGCTTCGGGAACATGCTCCCGGCGACCGCGACGGGACCGAGGGTGAGCAGCGCCGCCACGACGTGCACGGTGAGGAGGACGCTGGACATCCCTTCCAGCCTAGGACGCGGTACTTCGTGAGCAGAAATGGTCGGGTCGCCGTCGGCGGACTCGACCATTTCTGCTCACGAAATGGTCGTCGTTCGTCCGTGCCGCTCACCGCCGGGCGATCGGCACCTCGGCCAGCACGACCTCGTCGTCCATCGGGATCGGACCCCGCACCCGCGGGAGTCCGTCGACCCACTCGACCGTCACCCCCGCAGCTGCGAGCCCCTCGACGCTCAGGTCGATCCGGAGCAGGGGCAACGCGAGGTCGCCGTACCGCTCGGCGACGACCTCGGACACCCGGTCGGGCGTGGTGGCGCGGACGTACCCGCCCGGCTCGAGCGGCACCCCGCGGGTGGACACCTCGTACTCGCCGAACCCGCGGCTCATCTCCCAGTCGTCGGCGATCGCCACGTGACAGACCACATCGGTCATGGACCCTCCTCGGTAATGAAACGGGAGCGTATCATTACCGCTAGGATGGGTCCGTGAACAAGCGTGGACGTCCGACCACTGACGAGCGGATCGCCCGGGACGAGCGGATCCTCGACGTCGCGACCGACCTGTTCCTGGAGCACGGGTTCGCGGGCGTCGCACTCGACCGCGTCGCCGCGGAGGCCGGGGTCACGAAGCGCACGCTCTACACGGCGTTCGGCGACAAGCCCGCGATCCTCCGAGCAGTCGTCCGGCGGCAGCACCCGTACGCCGACCAGCCCGCCGCGGACCTCGTGTCCACGGCCACGGCGATCGGCAGCGCGTTGCTCTCGGACCGTGCGGTCGCCCTGCACCGACTCGTCATCGCGGAGTCGACGCGGTCGCCCGAGCTCGCCCGCGAGTTCCACGAGGCCGGCCCGCTCGCCGCCCAGCAGGCTCTGGTCCGCGCCGGAGCGACTCCGGACACCGCCTCCGAGCTCTTCAGCCTGCTGCTCGGGGAACTCCACCGCCAGCGCCTGCTCGGCCTGGCTGCGGCCCCGACGGCGGCGGCGGTCGCCGCACGCGCCGCGCGTGCCGTCGCGCTGCTCTCGACGTGACCCCAGGGCGGACGGGAGGCCCGGTGCCAGCTGGTACCGGGCCTCCCGTCCGCCACATGGTGAGCAGAAATGGTCGGGTGGCCGCCGCAGACCCGACCATTCCTGCTCACGAAGCGGCGAGCGGCGCGGCGCGCACCGCGCTCAAGCGGGGTCGGGCAGCGCCTCCGCGTACGTGCGGAACTCGCCGCGCTCCGCGTGGATCGCCCACAGACGATCCGCGATGGACTCGCCGGAGTGCTCCGGCCGCCCGTCGTCGATGCCGAACGGGATGATGAGCTGACCGACGTGGACCTGCTCGTCGCGCACGGCGTCGTGCAGGAGCTGCGCGTAGGCGCTCTCGGCCGCGAAGGCGACCGAGGTGCCGGTGACCCGGGCGCCGGGACGCACCGCACTGCCGCCGTTCACGTACAGGATCGTGCCGTGGCCGATCGCGCGCATGCCGGGCAACACCTGGCGGACCGCGTTGACCGAGCCGTAGACCGAGAACTCGATCGGGCCGACCAGGTCCTCCGCGGTGGTCTCGAGCACCGGGCGCATGTACTCCTTGGCGGGGAGCGGGCTGTACTGCAGCACCTCGATGGGGCCGAGCTGCTCGGTCGCACGCTCGAGGGCGCTGCGGAGCGAATCGCCGTCACGGACGTTCGCGGCGAACCCGGCGGCCGTGATGCCCTGCTCGCGCAGCGACGCGGCGAGGCCGTCCAGGCGGTCCTGGTTGCGGGAGACGAGGGCGATCGAGAAGCCCTCACGGCCGAAGCGTTCGGCGACGGCGAGACCGAGGCCCTTGCCGGCCCCGATGATGGCGATGGTGGTCATGCGGAGTACTCCTCGTCGGTGACGTGCTCGAGCCAGGTGGTGGTGGTCGCCGGGTCGTCGGCGAGGTCGAGCATCGCGAGGTGCTCCATGTAATCCGTCGGGGTCGCACCGTGCCAGTGCTCCTCACCCGCAGGCGTGTAGACGGTCTGGCCCGGCTGGACCTCGATCACGCCGCCGTCACGGGTACCCATGCGCGCAACACCCTCGGTGACGTGCAGGGTCTGGCCGTTGGCGTGCGAGTGCCAGGCGGTGCGGGCGCCGGGCAGGAACCGGACCTTCGCGACGGTCATCGACTGGCCGGCTTCCCTCGGGCTGGCGATGGCGTCGAGGTACACGTCGCCGGTGAACTGCGCGGCCGGGTTCTTGACGGTCGGCTGCTTCGGTTGGATCTCCATGGCCCCGACGGTAGGCCGATGTGCGCACCGGAGGGAGGTGCCGGTCGTACCCCTCAGCCGTTTCCCGAACACGGCGTGTGTGATCGACGGACGATCCGGGAGGACCACCGTGGACAGCAGCGAACACCCGACCCAGCAGCCGAGCCCGACCCGCACCCGACGCGCCTGGTCCGCAGCGGGCATCGCCGCCGTGGCCGCCCTCGCCCTGAGCGGCTGCGCCGATGCCGCGCCGGACGACGACCGCGGCTCGTCGGCGAGCGCCCGTGCCACCGCCCCCGCCGACCTGCCCACCGGGCAGGTCGCGCTCGACGGCGACACCAGTGACGTGGTCACCGGGCTCGAGGCACCGTGGTCGGTCGTCCGCACCGGCGACGACGGCGACGCCCTGGTCAGCGAACGCGACTCCGCGAAGGTCCTCGAGCTGCAGGACGACGGCTCCACGCGCGAGGTGGGCACCGTCGACGGCGTCAGCCACGGCGGCGAGGGCGGGCTGCTCGGGCTGGCCCTGCACGACGACGACCTGTTCGTGTACTCGACGGCCGACGACGGCAACCGGATCCAGCGGTTCGAACTGACGGGCAGCGCCGGGTCGTGGGCGCTCGGCGCCGCCACGACGATCATCGACGGGCTGCCGTCGAACACGTTCCACGACGGCGGCCGCATCGCGTTCGGCCCCGACGACATGCTCTACGCCAGCGTCGGGGACGCCGGCACGAGCAGTGACGCGCAGGACGAGGACTCGCTCGCGGGCAAGATCCTGCGGCTCACCCCGGACGGCGACGTGCCGGACGACAACCCGTTCGACGGGTCACCCGTCTGGAGCCTCGGGCACCGCAACGTGCAGGGCCTGGGATGGTCCTCCGACGGCACGATGTTCGCGTCGGAGTTCGGCGAGAACACCCTCGACGAGCTGAACGTGATCGAGGCGGGCGAGGACTACGGCTGGCCCGAGGTCGAGGGCGAGGGCGGCGAGGGCCAGGGCTTCGTCGACCCGGTGCAGCAGTGGTCGACGGACGAGGCGTCCCCGAGCGGCCTGACGGTCGTCGACGACACCGTGTTCGTGGCCAACCTGCGCGGCGAGGTGCTCCGGGCGATCCCGGCGGACGACCCGGGGACGTCGACCGAGTACTTCCCGGGCGACTTCGGCCGGATCCGGACCGTGCTCGAGGGGCCGGCGGACACCCTCTGGTTCGTCACGAACAACACCGACGGCCGTGGTGACCCGGAAGCGGGGGACGATCGCATCGTCTCGGTCCCGCTCACGCGGTCGTGACGACCCCACAGGGGTTCCGGCAGCCCCTCGCTCGCACGCTGTCCAGCCGGTTACCGTGACGGCATGAACCACCGCGACGAAGCCCGCGACTTCCTGTCCAGCCGTCGCGCCCGCATCACTCCTGAGCAGGCCGGGGTCGAGACGTTCGGAACCCGCCGTCGGGTCACCGGGCTCCGGCGCGAAGAGGTCGCACGGCTGGCAGGCGTCAGCATCGACTACTACACGCGGCTGGAGCGGGGGAACCTGCAGGGCGTCTCGGACAGCGTGCTCGAGGCCGTCGCCGGCGCACTGCAGCTCGACGCCGCCGAGCTCGAGCACCTGCGCGACCTGTCCCGGCACCAGAACGCGACACCACGGCGCGCGGGCAAGGTCGTGCCGGTGGCGGCCGTCCGCCCGGAGCTGCAGTACCTGCTCGACGTCATCACCGATGCGCCGGCGATGATCATCAACAACCGGCAGGACATCGTCGCCGCCAACGCGCTCGGCTACGCGATGCACTCGGACCTGGTGGCGGCACCGGCCCGGCCGATGAACTTCTCGCGCTTCATCTTCCTCGACCCGCAGGCCCGGAACTTCTACCAGGACTGGCAGCGGGCGGCGCACACGAACGTCGCGATCCTGCGGCGCGAGGCCGGGCGTACACCGAACGACCGTGACCTCGCAGCCCTCATCGGCGAACTGTCGATGCGGAGCGACGACTTCCGCGCGCTCTGGGCGGCGCACGACGTCCGCCGCCACTACGCCGGCGTGAAGTCCTTCCGGCACGCCGTGGTCGGTCCGCTCGAACTGCACTTCCAGACGCTCGAACTCGCCGAGGACCCCGGGCTCGCGCTCACGATCTACCCGGCGACCCCGGGCAGCCCGACCGCTGACGCGCTCCGCCTGCTCGCATCGTGGGCGGCGACGGAGCAGATCGCGGAACGCGCTCGCGCATCCGCCTGACGGGTACCAGCAACCCCTTCTTCCCCGCGCGGCACGGTCCTACCGTGGACGCATGGACACCAAGAGCGAAGTGCGCGACTTCCTCCGCACCCGCCGCGAGCGCGTCACGCCGCAGCAGGTCGGCCTGCCCGACTTCGGTGGCGCCCGACGGGTCAAGGGTCTCCGCCGCGAGGAGCTCGCGCTCGTCGCCGGCATGAGCGTCGACTACTACATCCGCCTCGAGCGCGGGAACCTCACCGGCGTCTCGGAGAGCGTGCTCGAGTCGCTGTCGCGCGCGTTGCGCCTCGACGACGCCGAGCACGCGCACCTGTTCGACCTGGCCCGCGTGCAGAACGCCTCGGCGACCACGCGGCGGAAGCACCCGACGTCGAAGGTCCGACCGAACGTGCAGCGCATGCTCGACGGCATGACCATGCCCGCGTGGGTGCGCAACGGCCGCTCGGACTTCCTGGCCGGCAACGCCCTGGCCCGTGCGCTGTACTCGCCGCTCTTCCTCGACCCCGCCGGCACCCCGAACACCGCCCGCTTCGCGTTCCTCGACCCACGCGGTCAGGAGTTCTGGCGCGACTGGGACGTCGTCGCGAGCGACATGGTGGCCGTGCTCCGTGCCGAGGCAGCCCGGTCGCCGTACGACAAGGGACTGACCGACCTGATCGGCGAGCTCTCGACCCGCAGCGAGGAGTTCCGGCAGCGCTGGGCCGCGCACGGCGTCATGCGGCACCTGAACGGATCGAAGCGGGTGCACCACCCCGAGGTCGGCGACCTCGACCTGACGTACGAGACGATGGAGCTCGCGACCGACACCGGTCTGACGCTCATCGCCTACGGCACCGAGCCGGGCTCACCGTCCGAGGAGCGCCTGCAGCTGCTCGCGAACCTCGTCGCCACGACGGCCGCAGCCGTCCCGGAACCGGAGGACGCATGAGCGAGACCGAGTCCGTCCCGACGACCGCAGCCGCCGCACCGCTCGGCTTCCTGGGCCGCTTGCGGTTCCGCTGGCGCGCTGAGCAGGAGATCCACGACCTGACCCGCGACCGTGCGCTCGAGGAGCGCGTGCGTGCCGAGGCCGCCGTGCGGCTCGCGCCCGGCCCGTGGCACCTCGGCGAGCTGTTCCGACGTCGCTGACGTCGTGCGCGTGCCCAGATGGCGGACGGGAGGCCCGTGGCCAGCTGGCCACGGGCCTCCCGTCCGTCAGTCGGTCGCGTTCACCGGCGACGTGCGGCGGGCACCAGGGTGTGCTGCCCGTAGCTGTTGTCGTCGGGGTTGATCGTGACGCCCGGTGCGACGAGCTCGTCGATGCGGTCCAGGACCTCGTCGCTGAGCACGCGGTCGGCGGCGGGGAGCTGCGACTCGAGCTGCTCCATGGTGCGCGGGCCGATGATCGCGCTCGTGACGCCGGGGTGCCGGATCACCCACGCCAGCGACATCTCGATGAGGGACATGTCCTGCGACTCGGCCAGGAGTGCGAGTTCCTCGACGATGTCGAGCTTCCGCTGGTTCGCGGGCGTCGACATGTCGAACCGGGCCGCGGGGCGGTGCTTCGCCGTCGGGGTGCCAGGAGCGTCCTTGCGCCAGCGGCCACTGAGCCAGCCGCCGCCGAGCGGGCTGTAGACGAGGGTGCCCATGCCGTAACGCTGCGTGGTCGGCAGGACGTCCTCCTCGATGCCACGCACCAGGATCGAGTACGGCGGCTGCTCGGTGCGGAAGCGCTCCAGGCCACGGCGCTCCGAGGTCCACTGGGCCTCGACGATCTCGGCGCCCGAGTACGACGACGATCCGATGTTCCGGACCTTGCCCTGGCGGACGAGGTCGGTCAGGGCGCCCAGGGTCTCCTCGACGTCCGTCGTCGGGGACGGACGGTGCACCTGGTACAGGTCGATGTGGTCGGTGCCGAGGCGGCGCAGGGAGTTCTCGACCTCCTGCATGATCCAGCGGCGCGAGCCCCCGGAGCGGTTCGGACCCTCGCCCATCGGCATGAAGAACTTGGTGGCGAGCACGACGTCGTCACGGCGGTCCTTGATGGCCTTGCCGACGATCTCCTCGGAGACGCCGTCCGAGTAGGCGTCGGCGGTGTCGACGAAGTTGATGCCCGCGTCGAGGGCGCGGTGGATGATCCGGATCGAGTCGTCGACGTCGGCGTTCGCCCACGGGCCGAACATCATGGTGCCCAGAGCGAGCGGGCTCACCTCGACGCCGGTGCGTCCGAGCTGGCGGTACTCCATGGTTTCCTCTCCGTGCCCGCGGGTCTCGCCGGGCACGGCTGCCACGCTAGGCCGGTCACCCACGGCGAAAGGGGGGAGGCCCTTACCTCCCTCGGTCGGCGGGGCGGTCGTAGCGTCGGGGACATGACGTTCGCCGAGACCGACCCCGAGTTCGCCCAGTACCACGCCGACTTCGTGGACGAGACGCTGCAGCACGCGTCGCTCAGCAGCCACGACCGCGCGGTCGTGCAGCTCGGTGCGATGATCGCCGCCGGCGCGCAGTCCGCCTTCCGACAGCTGCTCGACACCGCACTCGACGAGTCACTGACCCCGGTCGAGGCGAAGGAGATCGGGTATCAGGCCGTCGCCTACGTCGGGTCCGCGCGCGCCTCGGACTTCCTCACGATCACGAACGACGTCCTGACCGCGCGCGGTGTCGAGCTGCCGCTCCCGGGCCAGTCGACGACCACCCCCGACGACCGACTCGAACGGGGCCGTGCGGTCCAGAGCGCCGTCGTCGGCGCCGGACGTGTCGACGCGATGTACGAGAACGCGGCCGACGACACCGTGCACTTCCAGCGGTTCCTGTCCGGCAACTGCTTCGGCGACACCCTCGGACGGGACGGGCTCGACCTGCCGACGCGTGAGCTGCTGACGTTCGCGGTCCTCGTCGCGCTCGGCGGCGCGGACGCGCAGGTCACGGGACACGTCGCGGGCAACCTGCACGTCGGGAACACCCGGCAACAGCTGCTCGACGTGCTCACCGTCCTGGTGCCCGTGATCGGCTACCCGCGGACGCTCAACGGGCTCGCCGCCGTGAACGAGGGCGCGCCTGCCGACTGAGGTCGCGGCCGGTCTGTCAGGCGACGAGGGGGGCCGGCGACCTCGAGCTGGTCGTGGTCGACCTGCCAGCGGACGGCGTCGAGCACCGTCTGTTCGGCGGTGAACCCGGGCACGTAACCGAGCAGACGGCGGGCCTTCTCGACGCTGAACACCTGGCTGCGTGACAGGTGCTCCCAGCTGGCGCCAGCGTGCTCTGGAGTCGTGGTCTCGCGGAACCGGTCCCAGCTGACGGGCTCGAGCCGGGCCTCCTGGCCGAACCACGACGCTGCCAGGTGGGCGTACCCACGCGCGGTGAGCGCCGTCGGCGCCGTGATGAAGAAGTCCTCGCCGACCGCCGCCTCGCGGTGTTCGACGGCGAGCTGGAAGGCCTGCGCGACGTCGTCCGCGTGCACGTGGGCCATGGTCTCGGCACCGAGGCCGGGGGCCTCGATCGCGTCGCCGGCGGACAGCCTCGTCAGCACCGACGGGTCGAGGTTGCCGAGCGGACCGATCGGCATCCAGCCCGGACCGCTGATGTGACCCGGGTGCAGCGTCGTCGTCGCCAAACCCCCTGACGCGGTTTCTTCCTTGAGCATCCGGGCGATCGCGTCCTTCTGCACGCCGTAGTCGCCGAAGGGCGGCGTGAAGTCGTCCTCGGTGATCGGCAGCACACGGGATGCACCCGCGCGCCAGATCGATCCGCAGTGCACGAGGTGCGTGCCCGTGCCGCGGAGCGCTTCGACGAGGGCGGCGGCGGACGGCTCGGTGAAGCAGACCAGGTCGACCACGGCGCCAGCGCCGAGCGCAGCGATCCGCGCTCCGAACGTGCCGTCGCGGTCCTCCTGCTCACGGTCCGCGGTGACGCGTTCGACCTGCTGCCACTCGGGGGAGTCGGCGTAGGGGGTGCTGGTGCCACGGCTGATGGCGACGACCTCGTGTCCGGCGCGGACGAGGCGGGGGACGAGGAACGTGCCGATGTGGCCGGTGGCTCCGATGACGACGATGCGCATCAGTCGGCGGTGATGACCTTCACGGAGCCGGCGATGGTCGCGGCGTCCTCGGCGAGCGCCACGACCGGGTCGGGCAGGCGGGTGGTGGCACCGACGAGCTTGCGGGCACCCCACCCGACGAACGACCCGACGATCGCACCGACGCCGCCGAGGATCGCGCCCTCGATGCGCAGGTCGCGCTTGCCGGTCGTGCCGAGTGCCGCGCCGACGAGCGCGCCGGACCCGATGCGGCCGATCAGGCCGGCGGGGGAGATGCGGTTCGGGGTCATCGGCAGCTTGTCGCCGATGAGCTCGCCGACGGCCGAGGCGACGAGGAGTCCGCGGCCGAGCGGGGTACTGAAGACCTTCCAGTCCTGCCACGACCCCTTCAACGAGGACCGGTCGTGGTTCAGCGCCAGCACCGCGAGTGGGGTGGCACTGCGGCCCCCGCTCAGGATGCCGAGCACCAGGGTGCGGACCAGGGTGTGCTGCTCGTGCTGCGTGCTCATCGTGTCTCCAGACGTGGTCAGGTCCGACCGTACGCACGCAGGCCGCGAGCGCTCCGAGGGTCCTCACGGACTGCGGGTACTGAGCTGGCCCGAGTAGCGTCCGCCGCATGAGCAACGTCATCGTCTTCGGCGGCCACGGCAAGGTCGCACTCCTCACCACCCGCATCCTCAGCGACCGCGGCCACACCGTCACCTCGGTCATCCGCGACGCGGACCAGTCCGACGAGATCCGTGCCCACGGCGGCGAACCCCGGGTCGCGGACATCCAGCAGCAGTCCCTGACCGACTTCGCGGAGCTCGTGCACGGGCATGACGCCGTCGTGTGGTC
This sequence comes from Curtobacterium sp. PhB172, assembly GCF_003752545.1. Lineage (NCBI taxonomy): Bacteria > Bacillati > Actinomycetota > Actinomycetes > Micrococcales > Microbacteriaceae > Curtobacterium > Curtobacterium sp. PhB172. The sequence goes on along the minus strand of NZ_RKIF01000005.1, from coordinate 242,518 downwards.
GGCCGGTGCCGGCGGCGGGTCCGTCGACCGCACCTGGGCGATCGACCGCGACGCAGCGATCCTGTCGGTGCAGGGTGCGAAGCAGGCCGGCGTCGACCGCTACGTCATGGTGTCGTGGTCCGGGTCGCAGCTCGACCACGGGGTACCGCAGGACAACGACTTCTTCGCCTACGCGCAGTCGAAGGCGATCGCCGACGCCGTGGTGCGCGACTCCGGTCTGCAGTGGACCATCGTGGCGCCGAGCACCCTGACGGACGACGACGCCACCGGTTCGGTCGACTGGGCGGGCTCGTCGAGCGACGTGCCGCGCGGCGACGTCGCACACGTGATCGCCGACGTGCTCGAGACCCCCGGCACGGCGGGCAACACCATCCGGTTCAACTCGGGATCGACCCCGATCGCGGACTTCCTGCGCGCCGACGCGGTCTGAGTCCGCGGTCGTCAGCGCAGTCGTTCGACCATCGGGCACGCGAACGGATCGCGAGCCGCCAGACCGACCTCGTTGAGGTAGCGGACCACGATGACGTAGGAGTGCACCAGCGTCGTCTCGGTGTACGGCACGCCCTGGTCCGCGCAGTACTTCCGGACCATGTCCCGGGCGGCCCGCAGGTTCGGTCGGGCCATGCTCGGGAACAGGTGGTGCTCGACCTGGTGGTTCAGGCCGCCCATGAAGTACTCGACCCAGGCGCCACCACCGATGTCGCGCGAGGTCAGGACCTGGCGCGAGAAGAAGTCCACGCGGCGGCCGGGTTCGATGACGGGCATGCCCTTGTGGTTCGGCGCGAACGCGATCCCCATGAGGAACCCGAACACGGCGAGCTGCACACCGAGGAACGCGAAGGCCAAGCCGACCGGCAGGAACCAGAACACGACACCCAGGTAGAGCACGAACCGGCCGACGAAGACCGATCCCTCGGCCCACCGCCGCTTCACCGGGCCACGGCTCGTGTACGTGCGGATCGACTGCCAGTGCAGGTTCACGCCCTCGACCAGGAGCATCGGGAAGAACGCGTACCCCTGCACGCGGACGAGCACGCGCAGGAACCCGGTCCGGCCGGCAGCGTCCTCGGGCCGGAACGAGATCGCGTCGAACGAGATGTCGGGGTCCTTGCCGACGGTGTTCGGGTTGGCGTGGTGCCGGGTGTGCTTGTTCATCCACCACGCGTAGCTGATACCGGTCAGGAACGTGCCGGCGTACCGGGCCGCCCGGTCGTTCCAGTGGTGCGACGCGAACACCTGTCGGTGGGCGGCCTCGTGCGACAGGAACGCGAACTGCGTGAACAGTGCGCCCAGCACCCCCGCGACGATCAACTGGTACCAGGAGCCGCCGAGCACGGCGAACGCCCCGCCGGTGATGCCGAGCAACGCCGCGAGCACCGCGATGAGGCCCCAGTACCAGCCCGTGCGGCGGCCGAGCAGCCCAGCGGTGCGGACCTGCGCGAGCAGCGCGGTGTACGTCGAGGTGGTGTCGGTACGAGCCGACCGTCGTTCGGTCTTCCGGTAGCCCGTCGGTACGACCAGTTCGTCGCCCATGGTTTCCTCCTGGATCCAGTGCTGCGCCTGCAACCGGGGTCCGGGGCTACGACTTGCTCGTGATCGTACGCCGGCCCGGACCGGGGACACACGGGATCAGGCGGGGAGGACCAGGCGGCGTTCGACGATGGCTCGGGCGACGTCGGCGAGGCGCTCCTGGTTCGACCGCGCGTACTGCCGCAGCAGTTCGAACGCCGCCTCGGTGTCGACCGAGTGCGTGTACGCCACGAATCCCTTGGCCTGCTCGATCACGACCCGGCTGTCGAGGGCTCGCTGCAACTGCGCCTGCGTCAGCGCCGCGTGTTGCAGGGTCCGCTGCTGCAGGATGCTGATGGTCGCGACGTCGGTCAGGGCCTGTGCTGCCAGGGCGTCGTCGCGGTTCAGCGCCCCCTCGGTCTCGCGGAACAGGTTGAGCGACCCGAGCGTGGTGTCCCGCAACCGCATCGGGATCGCGTGCACCGACGCGTACCCCGATTCGGCGGACGCGGCGGCGAACGTCGGCCACCGGCGTTGCATCTCCGCCTGGTCACTGACGGACACCGGCCGCCCGGTCGCGAAGCACTCCACGCACGGTCCTTCGCCGGCGTCGAGCTGCAGGAGTCCGACGAAGCTGGACCGCTCACTGGTCGACGCCACGACCTCGAGTTCCTGGTGCTGGTTGGCCAGCAGGATGCCGGCCGCCGAGGCGTCGAAGATGTCGACGACGCTGTCGACCAGGTTCTGCAGCAGGTCGACGACGTCGTACTCGTCGACGAGGGTGTCGGTCAGCGTGACGAAGGTGTCGATGAGCCGGCGCTCGCGGGTCGGTGCCATGGTGCGTGCTCCTCAGTTCTCGGAACCGTACGGCCGGGCGAGGTCGATGCGGCGAGCGATGACGTCGTTCGAGACGTCGCGGACGGTGCGTTCGGTGGCGAAGGCGTGCGCCTGCAGCACGAGGAGGGCGTCGGTGACGTCCACCCCGAGCTGTGCTGCGACCATGCCGGTCGCCTGGTGCACCTCTCGTCGGGAGTAGCGGCTGGTGCCCATGTCGGCGCGGCCGTCGGCGGCCGCGGCGAGCAGGGCACCACGGAGCACCCGACGGGCTGCGACCTCGGTGAGCTCCACGGCGCCGCGGATCTGCCCTACGGTCAGGGTGCGCTCGCTGTCCACGGACAGGTCGACGGCACCGACGGGGATCGTCCCGATGCGCATCGGGAACGAGAACACCGCCCCGACCCCGGCGCGCAGGAGCTCCTCGAGCGCGAGCGGCCAGTCGGTGTTCGTCGTGCCGGACAGGTCGGACTCCAGGACCGGGCGGCGGGTCGTCAGCGCCTGCCAGCACGGGCCCTCGCCGAGGTCGAACTGGATCTCGTCGATCCGCGCGGCGCGCGCGTCGCTCGCGCACACCGTCGCCGACCCGAGTGGGTTGCCGAGGGTGGAGATGCCGACCCCGGTCACGGGCAGCGTCGTCAGGAACGGCGGGCACATGTCGGTGCCGTCGGGTGCGGCCTGCAGTGCGGAGACTGCCGTCGTGAAGTCGTTCATCGCGAGGAAACCGTCCGGGTCCGTGAACGCGGGGCTGATCCGGTCCCCGCGTTGTGCAACGCTAGCGCAGTGCCCCGCGGGCGTCGCCCGCCGGGCACGTCGACCCGCGCGGACACGGTCAGCCCGCGCTGACGCGCGACGGCTCCGGCACGAAGTGGATCCGCTCCGCCGCCCGCGTGACCTCGCGCGCCCGGGCCGTACGGTCGTCGAACTCGATGCGGGCTGCGTCACGGACCTGCTCCTTGTCGAACAGCGACGCCCGGCTCACGACGTCGACGATCGTCGCGACCACCGTGGCGAGACCGCGTTCGAGCTGTCCGAGGTTCGTGTTGCCGATGACGAGACGACGGTCCTGCACGTCGAGCGTGACGTCGGGGTAGCCGGCCGTCACGAGCTGCGCGTGTCCGTCGGCACCGCGCAGGCCGGCCATCTCGGCAGCGTCGGGTCGGCGGTTGAACACCGCCGGGACGTCGTAGTACTTCGCCGCCGTGGGCTTGCCGAGCTCGGTGGGCAGGCCGGAGGCCACCACACTCGTGAGCGCGAGCGGCGTCGAGGCCGCCTCGGACTGGTCCGTCATGATGACTCCCTTGGCGGCTCCCCGCGGGAGCTCGAGAGGATCTCGGACTCGGTACGGCGACACCGTGGCGTCAGTGTGGGACCCGCGGATGTGAGCACTCCCAGCCGCGGCCCGACGCCGGGGCTCCACCACGCCCCGGCGTCACCCCGCTCAGGCGAACTGCGCGTAGAACGCCGACGGGTCCTGCGACAGCGACGCCTTCACCGCGCTGCTCCACTCGTCGACGACGACCTCGGCCGCACCCTGCTCGACACCGTCCAGCGCGGCCCGCGCCACGTCGGCCGGGTCGACCTTCGGCCCCTCGTAGCCGTCCATCATGTCCGTGTCCGCCGCCCCGAGGTGCAGCCCCTGCACGCTGATCCCCTTGCCGGCGAGCTCCAGCCGCACCGCGTTCGTCAGGTTCCACTCGGCGGCCTTCGCCGCCGCGTACGCGCCGGATCCCGGGTAGACGAACCAGGACAGTGCGGACAGGACGTTCACGATGCCGCCGCCGCCGTTCCGCTCGATCACCGGTGCGAACGCCCGGATCATCGCGAGGTTCCCCCAGTAGTGCGTGTCCATCTCGCGGCGTGCGTCCGTCAGGTCGTCGGTGAGCAGCGAGCCCGTGGTCGAGATGCCCGCGTTGTTCACGAGCAGGGTGACGTCGCCGGCGGCTGCGGCCGCCGCCTCGACCGACGCCTGGTCGGTGATGTCGAGCGGCAGCGCCACGACGCCCTCGATGTCCACGAGCTCGGGTCGGCGGGCGGTCGCGTAGACCTTGGTGGCGCCGCGCTCCAGCAACTGCAGGGCGAAGCGGCGTCCGATGCCCCGGTTCGAGCCGGTGACGAGTGCGACCGATCCAGCGATGTCCATGGTGTCTCCTCCTGCCGCGCGGGTGTCTCCCGCAGCGGCTCGGTTACGCTAAGACCTCACATCCATGTCAGGGGCAAGCCCCGGATCGGAGACGACGTGCGGATCGGCGACCTCGCCGCGGAGACGGGCGCCAGCGTGCGCTCGCTGCGGTACTACGAAGAGCAGGGACTGCTCACCGCGTCGCGGACCAGCAGCGGGCAGCGCGTCTACGACGCCCCGGCGGTCGAACGCGTCCAGCTCGTGCAGCAGCTGTTCGCCGCCGGTCTGCCGAGCCGCACCATCGTGCAGCTGTTGCCCTGCGTGGACAGCGGGCACGCGACGCCGGAGTCGTTCGCGCTGCTCGTCGCCGAGCGCGACCGGATCACGGCGCAGATGGCGGAGCTCGAGGCCGCGCGTGGCCGGCTCGACGAGGTCATCGCCATCAGCGAGCACCCGACTGCCGAGCACTGCCCGGCGCTGCGCGAGCCGGCAGACGGAGCGGTCGCGGCCTGAGACGGAACGCCAGAACGGACGGGAGGCACGGTGCGCGCCCGCACCGTGCCTCCCGTCCGCCACCTGGTCACGACCAGAGCGCCGCCAGCGTCGCGGAATCGGCTCCTCGACCGCCGCGCGGTCAGATCAGCGCGTCGCAGGCGGCGTCCACGCCGGAGCTGCGTCCACTGCGTCGCCGATGCTCCGCGCGATGACCCCGAGCTGCCGTGTCTGGGTCTCGGTGAGCGTGTCGAAGACCAGGCGCTCGACCAGGGCATGGTGCGCGGGCGTCGACTCGAGGACCTTGCCGTGCCCGTCGTTCGTCAAGACCGCGAGGGTGAAGCGGCCGTCCGTCGGGTCGACCACACGGCGCGTCCACCCCTTCGCCTCGAGCCGCGTCACCGCGCGGGACAGCCGCGAGAGCGTCGAGCTCGCGTACCCGGCGAGCGTGCTCATCCGCAGGTTCCTGTCCGGCGCGGCGTCGAGGGCGGTGAGGACCCCGAGTTCGAAGTGCGTGAGGCCGCTGTCTCGTTGGAGTTGGGCGTCCAGGGCGACCGGGAGCCGTTCGAGAATCGTCGCCACCGCTGCCCAGATCTCGAGTCGTTCGCCGTGCAGGCCGTGTGGTTCGTCGGGCAGTGCCATTGAGGCATCCTACGGCGCGTGACTTGCCTGAGCAAGTAAACCACCGTACGGTTACTTGCTCAGGCAAGTCACCGGGTCGAGCGACGCGGGACGACGAAGGAGGATCCATGGACCTGCAGCTCCAGGGCAGAACGGCGTTCATCAGCGGATCGACGCAGGGAATCGGGTACGCGATCGCCTCCGCACTCGCAGCGGAGGGCATGCGCGTGATCGTCAACGGCCGGGAGGACGCCCGGGTCGAGGCAGCCGTCGATCGCCTGCGGCGCGACCAGCCGGGAGCCACGGTGTCCGGGATCGCGGCCGACTTCGGAGACCCGGGCGAAGTCACCCGACTGCTCGGGTCCCTCGACGACGTCGACGTCCTCGTCAACAACGTCGGACTCTTCGGCCTCGCCGCCTTCGAGTCGATCGCCGACGAGGACTGGTCCCGGTACTTCGAGGTCAACGTGATGAGCGGGGTCCGCCTGTCGCGGCACCTGCTCGGCGGGATGCTCGAACGCGGGTGGGGTCGCATCGTGTTCATCGGGAGCGAGTCCGGTGTGAACGTCCCCGCGGACATGGTGCACTACGGCGTGACCAAGGCCGCGGTGATCGCGCTCGCGAACGGACTCGCGAAACAGACACGTGGGACCTCGGTCACGATCAACACCGTCCTCGGTGGTCCGACGTACTCCGACGGTGTCGCGACGACGGTCGAGGCGATCGCCGAGGCGCAGGCTCTTCCGGTCGAGGCGATGCGGGCCGCGATCATCGGTCAGAACCGGACCAGCCTGCTCGAGCGCTTCATCGACCCGGCCGAGATCGCGGCGCTCGTCGCCTACCTCGCGAGCCCGCTGTCCTCCGCGACGAACGGCGCCGCGATCCGGGCGGACGGCGGCGTCCTGACCGGGCTCCTGTAGGTGGCACGTCAGCCCAGGTGTGCGTAGTCCGGCAGGTCGATCGCGTCCGCCGGTGGCGTGAAGAACCGGTCCCCGAGCCGACCGATGAACGGGGTGGAGGCGACCCGGACCGCAGCACCGAACGCAGCGATCCCGAGTCGGCTCTTCGGGTTCGCGACCCGCGGCACCCCCGGCGGCAGCTGCTGCGCCTGGTCGACGTACGGCCGCATGATGCGCTCGTAGCCACGGAAGGCGTCGCGGTGGTCGACGTGGGCCGCGAGCTCGCCGGCCAACACGTACGCCCCGGTGAGCGACAGGCTCGTGCCCATGCCACTGACCGGTGAGGCGCAGTAGGCGGCGTCGCCCACGAGCGCGACCCGGCCCTCGGACCACCGCGGCGCGCGGACCTGCCCGATCGACTCGGAGTACAGGTCGTCGGCGGCGTCGATGCCCGCGAGCACACGAGGTGCTTCCCAGCCGGCGCCCGCGAACACCTCGTGCAGTCGTCGGCGCTGCTCCTCGATCGATCGTCGCTCGGATCCGGCGCGCTCCCGTGTCCGGTCGGTCACGAACGACAGTGTCGCCCGGATCGTGCCGTGCGGGTCCGGGCGCAGCGTGACCGATCGGCCACCCGGTGCGTTGTACCAGCGCCACCAGTCGTCGTCGGCGTCGGTGCGGGGGATCGTCGCGTAGGACGTCTCGAGGCCGAGGGACCGGATCTCGGGCTCGTCGCCGAAGACCAGTCGCCGGGTGCTCGACCCGATGCCGTCCGCCGCCACCACCAGGTCGAACCGCTCGTCGGCGGCGTGCTCGAACTGCACGGTCACGCCGTCGCCGGCGCCGCCGTCGTTGTCCGCGATGCCGGTGATGCGGTCGCCGAACCGGTACTCGGTGGTGTCGGCGGTCCGGCTGACGAGCAGCTGCGCGAGGTCACCGCGCAGGATCTCGAGCTCCGCCGTGGCGCCGCCCGAGTCCGTGGTCCCGGCCGGGAACTCCGCGATGACCGAACCGGAGCGGCCGATGAACCGCGTGCCGACCTCACCGGTCGTGGCGGCACGGAGGTCGTCTTCGATCCCCATCCGCCGCGAGACCTCGCGCCCGGCGCCCCGCACGTCGACGTTCTGGCCGCCGGTCCGGAGTTCCGGCGCGCGCTCGACGATCGTCGTGTCGTACCCGTACCGGTGCAGCCAGTAGGCCAGGGCGGGTCCGGCGATGCTCGCACCGGAGATGAGGACGCGCTTGCGGTCGGTCGACATGTTGCCTCGAATCTTGATTACCAATGAGATTGGCAATCTACACGACTACCATCGACCTCGTGCCGCACGACGAACCGACAGCGCCCACCGACGGACGACGAGACCGCGACGCCCGGAGCGACCGCGACGACCGACGCGACCGCGAAGCCGCCCGTCGGGACGGACGACCGCTGCCCGACGACGACATCCGCGCACGGGTGCAGCAGGTCGGGGTGCGGCAGCAGCGGTTCGAGCGACACCTCGCCCGGGTACTCGACGTCGACGCGGCCGGGCTCGAGGCGATGGACCACCTCATCACCCACGGACGGTCCACCCCGACCGAGCTCGCGCGGCGACTGGAGATCTCCACCGCCGCCATGACCCTCGTGCTCAACCGACTCGAGTCCGCTGGCCACGTCACGCGCGAGCGGCACCCCAGCGACGGCCGGAAGCTCGTTGTGACCGCAGCCGAGCGGTCGTCCGATCGTGCGTACGACCTGGTGCTCCCGTTGATCGAGGGCATCGAGGACGTCGTCGCCGACATGGACGACAACGAACGCGCCACGGTGCAGGCGTTCCTGGACCGTCTGATCGGGATCTACGACGACGCGATGGACTGATCAGTCAGCCAGCACGGGCGACCACGGCCGCCCGCCGAGGTTCCACCGCGTCCACGACTCGAGCTGCGCCTTCGCGCTCTCCAAGCTGGTGTGCTCGCCGATGACCTCGCCGGAACGCAGGCGCACCTCGTAGCGGGCGGTGAACTCGACGGTGCCGATGTGGAACGGGCCGGCGTGGGCTTCCCAGAGTTCGCCGTCGAGGGCCGTCCAGCTCGTCGACTCGTGCAGGGACGCACCAGTGGGGGCTGGTGGGACGTTCAACTGCGAGGAGGACATGGCCTGTTCCGGTCGGCATCGGACGAAGAGATCGTGCCGGCAGCCGGGGGCCTGGGTCACCTGCGGTCGACGGTAGTCCTTCCTCGTGCGGGTGGCTCAGGGTCGACGGGTTGACACCATTTACTGAGTGCACTCAGACTTGAGTCTTCTCATTTAATCGACTCCAGGAGCACCACCATGCGCGCTTTCGCGTTCGACCAGTACAAGCAGCCCCTCCGCGAGACCGAGGTCCCCGAACCGGTCGTCGGTGACCACGACGTCCTCGTCGCCGTCGCCGCCGCCGGCCTGAACCAGCTCGACGAGAAGATCCGCCAGGGCGAGTTCAAGCTGATCCTGCCGTACAAGACCCCGCTCGTCCTCGGCCACGACGTCGCCGGCACCGTGATCGCGGTCGGCGCAGGCGTCCGACGCATCAAGCCCGGCGACGAGGTCTTCGCCCGCCCCCGTGACCACCGCATCGGCACGTTCGCCGAGCGCATCGCCGTCGACGAAGCCGACGTCGCCCGCGCGCCGTCGAACGTGAGCGCAGCCGAGGCTGCCTCGATGCCGCTCGTCGCCCTGACCGCGTGGCAGGCGCTCGTCGAGAAGGGCAGGGTCGGACCGGGCACGAAGGTGCTCGTCCACGCGGGCTCCGGTGGCGTGGGGACGATCGCGATCCAGCTCGCCAAGCACCTCGGTGCCCACGTCGCCACCACGGTGTCGGCCGCCAACGCCGACTTCGTCCGCGAGCTCGGTGCCGACGTGGTGATCGACTACCGCACCCAGGACTTCGAGCAGGAACTGTCCGACTACGACTTCGTCCTCGACAGCCTGGGCGGCGAGAACCTCGAGAAGTCCATGCGCGTGCTGCGCCCCGGCGGCAAGGTCGTGAGCATCAACGGCACCCCCGACCCCGCCTTCGCGAAGGAAGCCGGGCTGGGCCCGGTGATCCGCCTGGTCATCGCCGGCATCAGCCGCAAGGTCCGCGCGCAGGCGAAACGCCTCGGGGTCACCTACGAGTTCCTGTTCATGCGTGCCGACGGCGGGCAGCTGCAGCAGATCGCCGACCTCGTGCAGGCCGGCGCGATCCGCCCGGTGGTCGGCGCCACGTTCGCCTTCGACCAGACCCCCGAAGCGCTCGTGTCGATCGGGACGAGCCGCGTGCGCGGCAAGACCGTCGTCACCGTCGTCTGACGGGAGTCCGCCTCAGTGCGGCAGGACCGCCTCGAGCTGCGCCCGGATCGACTCGACGACGCTCGCCACGCTGGTCTCGGGGTCGACGTGCGACACCATGGTGACGAACACCACCGCCGAGACCACGTGCGCGAGCGTCGCGGCCCGTGCGTCGTCGAGACGTCCGCGGTCGATCAGGATCTCCGCGATCGCCTGCTCGGTCATCCCAGCGATCGCGAGCGCTCGCGCATGGTGCGGCTCGCCCGGGTCCCCGAAGGCCATCTCCCGCAGGTAGGTCCGCCCGTTGGACACCTGCACCCGGTTGCAGGCGACGATCGGCGTCACGAGCGCGAGCACCGCATCGAGCACGTCGTCGGTCGCCTCAGCAGCTCGACAGCCCTGCGCGAGGGCCTCGTCGTACTTCGCGTTCTGCACCAGCAGCAGCAACTCGCCCTTGGTCGTCGCGTACAGGAAGAGCGTGCCGGCTCCGATGTCCGCGCGCTCCGCGATCTGCTGGGTCGTCACGTCGTCGACGCCGTGCTCGGCGAACAACTCGCCGGCAGCAGCCGTGATCCGGTCGAGCTTGTCCTGCCGGTTCCGCTCACGCCGACCTGGGACCTGTGTCACGTGCACACTCCGGATCTGGTCGGCGATGGGGTCGACCCATCCTGCCATCCGCAGGAGAACCCCGGGACCGCCGTCGGTCGTCGACGTGGCGCGCAGTGCGGACGGGAGGCCCGTGGCGGCCTGGCACCGCGCCTCCCTTTCGCACGTCGGTGCGATCAGTGCCCCCGGCGGTCAGCGCGCCGCCCGCGTGAACGTGCGGTGCACGACGCCCGACGGCGACGCGACCGTCTCGACGGCGAAGCGCTCCTCGATCCCCTCGAGTCCGTCCCAGAGCCGCTCGCCGCGGCCGAGCACGATCGGCACCTCGACCAGGTGCAGGTGGTCGACCAGGTCGGCCTGCAGGAACTCGCGGACGGTCTCGACCCCGCCGCCGATCCGGACGTCCCGGCCCGGTGCGGCCTGGCGGGCGAGCTCGAGCGCTTCCGCCGGGGTGGCGTCGACGAAATGGAAGGTCGTCCCGCCCGCCATCTCGATCGGCTCGCGCGGGTGGTGGGTGAGCACGAACACGGGCGTGTGGAACGGCGGTTCGTCGCCCCACCACCCGGTCCAGCCGTCGTCCGGCCACGGTCCGCGCTGGGGTCCGAACTTGTTCCGCCCCATGATCTCGACACCGATCTCCGGTCCCCAGGCGCGAGCGAACTCGTCGTCGACATCGGTGGTCCCGCCGGACGCTCCCTGCATCGCACGGAAGGTGGCAGTGGCGGCGAACCACCCCATGAGTCGACTGTCGGCGTGCCCGAACGGCCGGTCGACCGACTGGTCGGCTCCGGCGCCGTACCCGTCGAGTGAGATCGCGAAGTTGTGGACCCTGACCGTCGACATGGTGCTCCTGTCCTGCTTCAGAGGGTGATGCCCGTCGCCGTCGCCAGGGCGTCGACGAGTTGGCGGCGGAACTGCGGGTCAGCGACCGCCTGGTGCGGCTCCTGCCGCTGTCCGTGGAACCAGTAACCACCGCTGAGGGTTGCGTCGGGGTCGGTCACGAGGGCCTCCTGGGTACGGTGCCCGAGCTCGAGGTCGTCCGACGCCCCCGCGCCGCCCATCTTGGTCGGGACCCAGCCCGGGTCGACGGCGTTGCTCAGGACACCGGGCCGGCGCTCGGCGACCTCGGCGGCGAGCGCGGTCACGAAGAGCTTGGTGTCCGAGTAGGTGTTCGTCTCCGCGGTGCCGTCCCAGTCGACGGCGTCCAGTCGGGGGCGGCCGCCGCGGTGCATCCCACTGCTCAGGTACACGTGCCGGGTCGGCGCGTGGAGCAGCGCGGTGAACAGGTACGGCGCGACGACGTTGACCGGGATCAGCGCACGGCCGGAGATCACGCCGGCGTTGTGCACGACCGCGTCGATCGGGTCGTCGGCGTCGAGGTCGCGCGCGGCGGCGATCACGGCGTCGCGGTCGGACAGGTCGGCGACGACGAGTGTGGCACCGCGGTCGAGCAGGTCGGCGACCGCGTCCGCACGTGCCGTGCTCCGGGCGTGCACGACGACGTCGTGCCCGTCGCGGAGCAGGGTGTCGGCGGTCGCCCGCCCGAGGCCGTCGGTCGATCCGGTGACGAGGATGCGGGACATGCGTTCATCATGCGCCGGGTGGCGGAGGCGTGTGCGGCGCGACACCGCCGACCTCAGCCGATGACGCCCGTGTGCTCGAGCACGATGTTCACGCCGATCAGGATGAGCACGACACCGCCGGCGATCTCGGCCGGCTTGCCGAACCGGGCTCCGACACGGCGCCCGACGACCACGCCGGCGAAGGACAACACCGCCGTCGTCACACCGATGAGCAGCACCGCGCCGCCGATCGACACCGGCAGGAACGCCAGCGTGACCCCGACCGCGAGGGCGTCGATGCTCGTCGCGATCGCCAGGACCAGGAGCTCACGGATCGGCAGGCGGTCGGTGTCCTGCTCGTTGTCCTCGTGCTTCGAGAACGCCTCCCACAGCATCTTGCCGCCGATCAGCGCGAGCAGCCCGAACGCGATCCAGTGGTCGAAGGCGGCGATGTACTGCGCGAACGCCGAACCGAGCAGCCACCCGAGCAAGGGCATGAGCGCCTGGAACGCACCGAACGTCAGCGCGATGACGAGGGCGTGCCGCACGTCGAAGCGCTTCATGTGCAGGCCCTTGCCGAGGGCGACGGCGAAGGCGTCTGCGGAGACGCCGAGCGCGATGAGGAAGAGGGCCCAGAACGACATGGGGGCGGCGCCTTTCGAGACGGTCGGACGGAGACGCCGACGTCTCAGGACCTGTCGATCCTGGCACGGTTCCGAGTACGAAAAGGCCTGATCAGAGGGATTCGGCAGGCCGAATCCGGGGGTTGGTGCGCCCGCCCCGGTTCCTGACGGAAGGCTCGCGGCGGTGTCGGGCTACGCGAGGTTCCACGACACCCCGCCCGCGTGCCGCCGAGGTTCCGATCGGGGCGCTGCGCGCGCGCGAGGTTCCGAGATCTCGGAACCTCGCGCGGCGGGGTGGGCGCGACCGCGGGCGCGTCAGCGACCGGCTGCTGCGTGGGCGGCGACCTGGCTCGCGGACAGTTCCGTCCCGTAGACGGCCGCGTACCGCATGGACCCGGTGAAGTAGGCGTTGGCGGGCGAACCCGGCCACCCGCCGATGGTGTCGTAGCCGATCCGGAACCAGCCGGTGTAGTTCTCCGGCGTCTTGTAGGTCGCGTTCGACGCGACCAGCGTGCCGTCGACGTACAGGCGCATGCCGTTGGCCGGTGACATCGTCGTCACGGCGTGGTGCCATGCGCCGTCGGTGTAGGCCTTCGGCGACGAGACGACCTGGGTCGTGCCGTTGTAGGTACCGAACACGAGCTGTCCGCTCGTGTTGAGGTAGAGCTTGCGGTCGTGCTGCCCGGAGCCACCGGTCTGGCTGCTGCCGAAGCCGATGAGCTGTCCGCCGGCGACCGTCGTCTTGAACCAGACCTCTTCACTGAAGGTCGTCGGGTTGGCGTACGAGGTCGGGGTCGAGACGTAGCTCGTCGACCCGTTCAGCACGTAGGCGCTGCCGCTGTCCCGCGGGCAGGCGATCGGGGTCGCCGTGGCCGCGGTCATCGCGCCCTGGTACGTGCCGTTCGCCCCGCGGCCCGACCAGTCAGTCGCGGTCTTCGCGTTCGTCGACTCGGTGAGCCGGTACGCGAACAGGGCGTTCGCGGTGTCCGCTCCGACGGCTCCCGTGCAGGTGAAGTACGGCGCGGTCGCGGCGGTGTTCGTGTCGTTCCGGACGGTGGCGCTGTACGCCGAGCGCGTCGGGGCGAACTGGTTCAGCAGGACGACGACGGCCAGGGCGACCACGAGCAGGAGGGCGACGACACGGCCGTCACGCAGGTGACGGAGGATCACGAGGGACGCACCGCCTCGACGCGGCCGACGGCCAGGCAGGCCACGAGCGGCACCAGGCACACGGCGATCAGCGCCACCCACCCGAGCGGGTCGAGGTCGATGTTCGAGGTCAGCTGGTAGTGCCCGTTCTTCGTGAGTTCGTGGATGACCACGCGGCCGACCTCACCGTCGACCAGGTGCACGGTGTTGCCGCCGTGGGCGTCGATGCGCACCGGGAAGATGCCGGACGAGATGACGGTGGCCTCGACGCCCGTCGGGCTCGAGGTGTTCGTGATGGTCGTCACGTTGACGAACGGCTTGAGCACGAACGCGGCGTACGAGACCGTCAGGGCGGAGCCGGCGATCCGGAGGCACGTGCGGGTGACCCGGTCGGTGAATGCACTGGTCAGGGTCAGGATCAGGAGCGTGCCGATGAGCAGGATCGGGGCGGCGCGGAACAGCCAGCCGAGGTGGGGGACCAGGAGCGCCGGGGTGCCGATCACGTCGGCCTGCGACAGCGTCCACGGGTCGACCGCGCCGTTCACGTCGCCGCGGGTGTGCAGGCCGCCGTCGGCGTCGATCGCGATGATGCGGTGCGTGTAGACGACGTCGGGGTTGGCGGAGGTCTCGAACGAGACGACGTCGCCGACGCGCAGGGTCGTGACGTCGACCGGCAGGTCGAGCACGAGGGTCCCCACCGGGGCTGCTTCACCCATCGAGGGCGTCTCGACGACGAACCAGCGGCCACCGGCGGACAGGAACAGCACCGCGGCGGTGAGCAGCAGGGCGGCGACCAGGGCGAGCAACCAGGCGAGGACGGTCTCGGACCGGGTGACCGCGCGACCGCGGAGGACCGGACGGTCGAGCGTGCCGCTGAGCGGGATCGCTGCGGTCTGGCTCATGTCGTGCTCCTGCGGCTCGGTGGGGTGCGGCTACTGCGCTGGTGGAACGGGGGTGGCGACGCTCGGCCGGAGGGGGGTCGGTCGAGCGTCGCCGGTCTGGGGTCACGGGACGTCCCGGGACGGCTGGGGGGAGCCGGCCCGGAGCGGGATCAGGCCGTGAACGTCCAGGTCATGGGGACCGAGGCTGCGAGGCCCTGGTAGGTGTTGCCCGCCGAGGAGTCGAGGGTCACCGCGAAGTTGAACGGCGTCGAGGCGCCGGCGGCCGGAGCTGCGGGCATCGTGAAGGCCGACGCTGCGGCGCCCTTGAAGCTGGCGAGTGTGCCGCTGAAGACCGTGGTCGAGCCCGAGGTGATGACGAGGTTCATCTTGGCGCAGAGGTCGGTCGCGGTTCCGTTCGAGGAGCCGTTGTTCGACTGGGTGCACGTGCTGCCCGGCGTCAGGGTGAAGGTGCTCGCGGCAGCGGTGCCGGTGTTCTTGATCGAGATCGCCGTGTTGACCGTGTTGCCCGGCGTCATCGTCGTGCTGCCGCCGAACTTGTTGATCGTCGAGCAGGTCGCGGAGTTCGTCGAGACCGAGCCGCCGTCGGTGCTGAGGCAGGTGACGGTCGCGCCGGCGTTCTGCTCCTGCATGATCAGCGTGCCGCTGGCGGCGGTGTTGCTGCTGTTCGTGATGCTCGCCGCGAACCCGGACAGGGTGCCGGTGAGCGAGAGGGAGAGGAGCACGGCGGCGAAGATGCCGGCGAGGAGCGCCACGGGGGCGAAACGGATCCGCTTCAGCGCGGAGGTGCGGAGCTTGGTGGACACGGTGTACCTCATCGGTTCGGTGGTTCGCAGTGGTTGGGGGAAGCAAGTCACTCGGGCGGATTTGCTTCAATCATTAAGATAGTCACCGCTTGACCAAGTTAGCCACTCGCACACCTACCCCAGTGCGGGGGACGCTCCCGTCCCCCGGGTTCCCGACATGGAAGGATTCCCCCCGTGACCCCCGCCGCACCCGATGACGACGCCGCCGACCTGATGGCCGCGTTCACCGCTGTCGTGCGCGCGAACGCGAGCCTGGTGAACCAGCTCAGCGCCCGAGCCGGGGTGCACGAGAACGCCCTGCGAGCACTCGTGCTCATCAGCGACACCGGGTACTCCACGCCGACGGAGGTCGCCGGCTACCTCGGCCTGACCTCGGGCGCGGTGACGAACATGATCGACCGGATGAGCACCGCCGGACTCCTCGAGCGCGCGCCGAACCCGAACGACCGTCGTGGGTCGTTGCTGCGGCTGCTGCCGAGTGGCGACGACGTCGTCGCGGACTACCGGCAGCGCTACGCCGCCATGCTCCGGGCGGTCGACGGCGCGCACGGCGGCGAGCTGCACGAGGTGCTCAACGACCTGGCGACGAGTCTGTACCAGCAGGCCGCGGCAGCGGGGGAGTAGGGGCTCGTCAGACCGGCTGGAGCGCCTGCTGCTCGCCGGCGGGGAGCTCGACCCGGATGCGGTCACCCGTCCGGACGACACCGCCGGTCACGACGACGCTCATCACGCCGCCCTTCCGCACCACCGCACCGTCCTCGTCCCGCCCGAGCACCTCGCGCAACAGACCCGGCTCGAATCCGTTGATCTGCTGGCACGGGTTCCGCAGGCCCGTCACAAGGACGCACGCCTCGTCGCCGAGGTGCAGCACGGTGCCGGTCGGCAAGCCGAGCAGGTCGACACCGCGGGTCGTGACGTTCTCGCCCATCTGGCCCGGCTCGAGGTGGTACCCGGCGTCGGCGACCTCGTCGAACACCTCGGCGTGGAGCAGGTGGACCTGCCGCAGGTTCGGCTGGGACGGGTCACGCGCGACTCGAGACCGGTGCTGGACGGTCGTCCCGGCATGGGCGTCGCCCTCGATGCCCCAGCCCTCGACCAGGGTCACCTCGTCGACCACGGGCTTGCTGAACCGATGGACGTCGTCCCGGCTCACGGCGATCACGCGCGGCTGGTCGTCACGGTTGTCGGTCATGGTGCGATTCTGGCGCAGGTTCGGTTTCGACGCAGCCCCCGGTCAGTGTCCGAGCTCGACGAGGAAGACCCCGGCGATGATCAGTGCGATCCCGCCGAGCATGAGCGCCGTCAAGGGTTCGCGGAAGAGCACCCGGCCCAGGATCGCCGTCAGTGCGACACCGGTCGCGGCCCAGATCCCGTAGGCGACACCGATCGGCAGGCCGAGCGTCAGCGCCACGGCGAGCAGGCTGAACGCGACGAGGTACCCCAGGACGACGGGCACGAAGAACACCTTCTTGCCGTCGGTGGCGAGCTTGAGGCTGATCGTGGCACCGACCTCGGAGACGATCGCGACGGCGAGCAGGACCCAGGCCATCAGAACGCCTCGCGCTGCGTCGTACCACCCTGTGGCGCCTCGCGCTTCCGTGCGGCGAGGGCTCGCTGCGAGCCGATCTCGACCAGCAGCACCCCGGCAGCGATGAGCACAATGCCGGCGACCATGGTGAGCGTGAGTGCCTGCCCGAACAGCACGGCCGCGAGCACCGCGGTGAGGGCGACACCGGAGGCTCCCCAGATGCCGTAGGCGACCCCGACCGCCATCCCCGCGCGGAGCACCAGGATCAGCATCGCGAACGCGGCGACGTAGCCCGCGACGACGAGCGCGTACCACCCGGGCTGGTCCACAGCAGCCTGCATCGAGAGCGCTCCGGTGACCTCGGCGACGATCGCGGTCCCGAGGAACAGCCACTTCATGCGTCGCTCCCGTCCGCCAGGGCCGCGATCGCCCGTGCCGCGACCCGGACGGTGGCATCCGCCGAAGCATCGTCGCGGTCGGCGAGCCACGTCGAGCTGATGCCGTCGGCGGTCGCGATGAGCAGCCGGACGACGTGCTCGACCGGCACTGCCCAGCGGATGCCGTCCTCGGCGGTCCACTCGTCGACCTGCTCGCGGACGGCGTCGAGGTACGCGTGCTGCTCCCAGGCGGCCAGGTCCTGCAGGTCGGGGTCGCGCCGTGAGTGGGTGACCAGCTCGACGACGGCGAGTGCGGTCGCTGGATCGTCGCGCGTCTGCGCGAGGTGGGCCGACAGGCCGGAGGTGATCCGGGCCTCCAGGTCGAGCCGCGTGACCGGCGGTGCGAACGCGACCGCCATGGCCGTGCGGAGCTGGCGTTCGAGCACGGCGCGGAAGAGCGGTGCCTTCGATGCGAAGCAGTAGTGGAAGGCGCCGTGCGGCAGGCCAGCGCGGGCGGTGACCGCGCGGGTGGTCACGGCACTGATGCCGCCGTCTCGCAGGACGGCGATCGCGGCGTCGACGAGCTGCTCGCGTCGTTCCTCGACGCTGCGATGCTCTTGCTGGAGGGTCACAAGTCGACCATACCGCCCGACTTGGCCAGTTGGCCAAGTCTCCTGGTGGAATCCGCATGAAGGCGCCAGCGTACACAGGACGGTCTCGTGGCTGAGTTCCGCACCCGCGGTACAGTGCGACCATGACGACCGAAGTGTGGCTCGCGATCGGGGGTCTCGCAGTCGCGATCATCGCGTAGGTCGGCCGTTTCGCGGGCTGGTTCACGAGCAAGCACGGCCAGTACGAACCAGACGGCCCGGCGTCGACGATGCAGGGCAGCGAATGGGCGCCCGTGAACGACCCGGGATCCGCGTCGGACAGCAGCGGCTTCGGCGGCGGCCACAACTGAGTCGAAGGTTTCCCTGCATGAAGGCGTCGTTGCTCCAGTAGTGCGTCACGAGCCGAGCGAACTCCTCGCAGCGATCGGGACCGATGTGGCCTTGCTCCCGGAGCTCAGGGTGATCGGGAAGCCGCCCGGACGGGGACGGGGGTCTCCGAGAGGGGTCCGTACGTCAAGCTTCGAGCAGTTTTTCTCACGTCCTGAGTTGGGCGTCTAGCCCCTAGATTCCGCGGAAAACCGGGGCGGAACAGTACCGGTGGCTGAACCGATGGAACGACCGGTCACTGCTGGAGCACTGAAGGGCGTCGTCTGGGCCGTGACGAGGCAAAGCGCCAGTGCCCCTCAGCCCGTACGCGGCTCCCTGAGCCCACCGCCGCACGCAGATGCGCCCTCGACCATGACCGTGGCGTGCTTAACGACAGATCGGACTCCCGCGCTGGCGCTTGGCTTCCCGGACACGCCGGGCACGACTATCCACAGCCTGTGGAATCTCCGCACGCCGTGGGGTTCACCACGAGCCCGCACCCAGATATTCCGCGGGCTCGGCGGGGTACGGCAATAGTCCTCCTTGTGGAGAGCGCTGTGGAGAATTACACGGCTGTAACACTTCATGTTGTGGTCGGCGGTGATGTCCGCCCCAAGATGTAGGCTCGCCACGTAAAGTAAGGCCCCTGTCGGAACGTCCGACCGAGGTCGACCGTTACGCAGGGGCCCATGGATTCCGGCAAGAATCTCCATGAGCCTAAACCGTCAGCGGCAGATGTGGCACATCCGTGCCACATCGAGGCTGGCGAGCGCAACAGTCCGCTGGATTGGATGCTCATGCCCACTCGTCGGATCACGTACCGGGTGCAGACCCGGACGTACACGATCACGTGCCCGCACTGCAGGCACGCGTTCCGGAACATCACCGCGTTCGTGCGCGGCGTTGACGTCCGCTGCGACTCCTGCGGCCGGACCTTCCGGACGCCCTGACCGCTCCGCCCCCGACCTTCGAGGGGAGGTGATTCATGATGGCGAAGTCCTCGTCTCGCACCACGTCGAAGTCCGTCGCGCACAAGGCGTCCGCTGCGTTGCGTGACGGGCGTTCCTCGGCCCGCACCCGCAGCATCGCCGCCAGCGCACTCGCGCAGGCGAAGTCCAAGGGCTCCAAGTAGCAGTACCGGTGGGCGCACCAGCCCGGTGCGCCCACCGTGACCCGTCGAGAAGGGAAAAGCATGTCCAACGGTTTCAAGATCAACCGCACCGAGATTGCGAAGATGACGAAGGAGCTGCAGCGCGAGTTCGACAAGCATCCGATCCAGGTACCCGTGCAGCCGGGCACTCGCCGCGCCACCGCTGCTCCTGCAGCTGTCGTTCACCACCATGGCACGACGGTGAACATCACGGGTGACGGCGCCCAGGTGGCCTGGGGAAACAGTGGACCGGTGACGCAGAATCGCGTCGAAGCTGTCGCGCCCGGCCTCGAGGCAATCGCGGAGCTCCTGGCCACGGTCCTCGGAAATGCCGGCGCATACGGTCTCGGCTCGGACGATGAAGCGGAACTGCGGCAGGCAGCGGAGGACGCACTCGCGGAAACTACCGGAGAGGCGCCAGACGTGCACAAACTGCGGCGCAGCGTCACCTTCATCAAGGGGCTTCTCGCACCCGTAGTGGCGGGAGTGAGCGCCGGCGTCACCCACGAGTCGACGGAACTCGCTCGTCACACCATCTCCGCGCTCACCTCAGCGTTCGCTTCGTAGCAGCCTCCCCACTCTGGCTCGGTCGCCTCAGTAGCCGACACCAGCCCGCTCCCGATCCGGTCCGGACCTCGAAGCCACCACGACGACATGACCGCGCCTTTCGAGTACGAGTCGAGATCTCGCTCGAAGCCGCGGTGCGGCGGCCCGGATCGCCACTAGGGCGTCACCCCGATGGCATCGGGCAGAGCGCCAGCCTCAAGGGGTCGTTGTACGGCGCTGTCAACTCGCGAGTCGGTACGGCTCCATGCATTGTGCCCCGAGTGCTCGCAGGTCGCGTCGGTGCAGCGCGGTTGCCCGTCCTGTGTGCGCGTGCCGGATGCGGCGTGCGGTGAACAGGTCCCAGTCGAGATGCGTGGAAGTGGGCAGGGAGTGGCGCTGCCCAGATCAGCGCTCTTGTTGCTGTGACTCCTCCGCACTAACAGGCCAAGTGTTCCTCACCTCTAGACTCATGCAGACGACTTTTGAGGGGGACCGTGCTTCCGGCTTTGGATGAACGAGGGATGTTGCCACCCGCGGAGCACCCGTACACGACAACACTCGAGGAGCTGCATCAGCGGTTCGTCGTCGAAGCGCCGCATCGCGAACAGCGACAGCGGATATTCAGCGCGCTCTCCCTCTACGCAGAACTGATCTGGGTCTCACTCCCGTCCGCGCGACTACGGATCGACGGCGGCTTCGTGACCCACAAGGATTGGGCCGCTCCGGAGGACGCCGATGTCGTCGTGGTCTACGACACCCCGGCTCCGTCCGGGAGTCTGAGCGCGATCGTGCGAGCACCACTGTTTACCGTGTCAGACGTCAGCGGCAAGGTCTCGGGCCAGCCGCTGAACATGCCGAAATCAGCAGTGATGGGTGGTCTGATTGACGCGTACCCGGCGCCTGCGGGCAAGCCGGCACAGCTCGCGTACTGGGATCGCATGTGGTCAAACGTCACTGGTCCGGACAAGACTCTGGTTGCTGGGGAACGGAAGGGCTACGTGGAGGTGAGCAACCCGCATGTCGAGCAGTGACCAGAAGTCCCTCGAGCAACTCTTCCGGGAGGCGCTCCGCGAAGCACTCGCCGACGTTGATCGGGATCTGCTCGTCGGCGCGCTCCTCGCGTCTGCTGCGGATACTCCGAGTCTGCAGCTCGTCGCGGAGGAGGAGCTCGCACCGGAAGCGGCGGAGCTGGAGCTTCATCTTGACGACGGCGATGTGAAAGAGCATGCGACGAACGCTCGTTCGTTCGGTTTGTTCGTCACCGCGATGGCCGAAGCGTCCAAGGAGTTCGTGAAGAGTTCCCTCCGGCTCGGAGCGATGAGCTCCCCGCTGCGCATCGCTCCTGGACCTGGCTCGGTTCGAGCCACGTTCATCGCCCCCTCGCCACATGAGCGTTCCGATGCACGGCACACACCTTTGGGCGGGGCTCCCACGGACGATCGGGTGTGGACTGAGAGCGATGTGTTCTCTGAGTCGTTGTGGGCCATCGCCACGGTGTTCAGCAACGCCGAGCCGGACCAGGAGAACGACGCGCTCGACGGCATCATCCAGACCATCCCAGTTCGAGCACGCATCCAGCTGCGAAAGGTGGCTGAGCAAGTCGCTGCGCGCGACTGGCAGGTTACGGGTGAGTTCCGTAAGCAGGGACTGCGCACGCACGGTGTGTCGCTGTCGAGCAGGGGTGCCAAGCATCTGGCGGAACAGCTCGCTGTGCAGGACGTCCATCGTGCCCAGTGGACGACGTCCGGAGCGATCACAGGCCATCGGTGGGACACAGGAGTGATGTTCTTCTCAGCGGACGACCGCGTCCGCACATTCGCTGCCAGTTTTGAGTCCTCAGATCTAGAGCAACGCGTCGCTCAACTCGCCACGGTGGAAGACCGGCGTGTGGAGGCGCGCTTCACGATCTACACCGCGGTGGGACGAGGCGCGGACGAGGGCCGTCGGAGCTACGTGTTGGAGGCAATCCAGGCCGTCGCGCCCGACGCGGAACTGGATCTGCCTTCCGCGGACTAGCTGTACTCGGCCATGACGTTGGTGACACTTCGGGTCTTGTGACGTGACGAGGCCTCCTGGCTTGATGGAGCTGTCTAGTTCTGCCATCACCAGGAGGCCTCTGTGGTCCACGCTAACGCCCGGTTGACGCTGCACGGGCGACGGTTACTCGTCGCTCGCGTTGTTGAGGACCGTCGTCCAGTCGCTCATGTCGCGAAGGAACTCGGCGTCTCTCGCCAGTGTGCGCATCGGTGGGTGCGGCGTTTCCGGGACCACGGCGACATCGGCTTGTCGGACCAGTCAAGCCGGCCGCATCGATCGCCGACGAAGACCACTCCAGAGCGCGAGCAATCGGTGCTGGAGGCACGGACCCGGCTCCGGTTCGGTCCCGCCCGTCTCGCTGCGGAGACCGGGGTGCCGGCTCGCACGATCTCTCGCGTCCTCGCCCGGCACCACGTTCCGCCGCTGGCGTGGTTGGACCCGATCACTGGTGCCCTGATCCGTGCCACCAAAGCGACCACGAACCGATACGAACACGAGCACCCCGGCGACTTGGTGCACGTGGATGTGAAGAAGCTCGGTCGGATCCCGGACGGCGGCGGCTGGCGGGTGCAGGGCTGGACGGCCGCGAATCACCAGTCCCGCGTCGATAAGAAACCGATCGGGTTCGACTACGTTCACGCCGCTGTCGATGACCACACCCGGCTCGCCTATGCCGAAGTCCACCCGGACGAGCGCGGCGTGACCGCGGCTGGGTTCCTCACCCGCGCGGCAGCGTACTTTGCCGCCCATGGCATCCGGAAGATCGAGCGGGTGATCTCGGACAACGCCTTTGCTTACCGGCACTCAGCCGCGTTCAAGAACGCGGTCGCGGAGCTGGGTGCGAAGCAGAAGTTCATCAAGCCGCACTGCCCATGGCAGAACGGCAAGGTCGAACGCTTCAACCGGACCCTCGCGACCGAGTGGGCCTATCGGCAGCCCTTCACCAACAACAACGCACGTGCCGACGCACTTGCACCCTGGATCGAGCACTACAACACTGGCCGGATCCACTCGAGCCACGGGCTCACGCCCGCAGCCCGAGTTTCACCAACGTGATGACTCAGTACAACTAGCCGCGCTGGCACTCGCAGGGAGTGCTCTTAACCGCCGGCGGCGACACTCCGCGTAGGTGGCGGCCTGGGTTGTGGTCGGCGTTCTGAGGGCGCTCGTCGTCGCTGGTTTTACGACTTCGAGAGGCGGACGACTGTCGCTCGCGGACCGGGGCGCGTTTGCACTCGACGCCCCTCCAGGCTGAAGCAACGCAACCTCGTCGTGTTGCGGTTCGGGTCGTTGAGAAGCCGCTCTCGCGTCCCGGCGCGTTTGGGGGGAGAAGACACCCGACTGCCCGGCGCGGCTGAGGATTGACGCCCTCATTCGTCCCTACCCGACGGAACAAGGGGGATTTCTCTAGCCCGGCCGGCGACGAGATGGCGGCAATTAAGCAGACATGACCGAACTGCCCGGCATTCGCCGCCGGCTCTTTCCGGGGCGCAGTGTGGGCGCACCACCTGACGAAAGCACATGCGGGGCACAATTCGGCCTGCCGGGTCACCGGGATCCAAGTGGTGTCAGCGGAGGAAGTCGACACTCGAAGGCCGTCCCCGGGGTCCGCAAGCACATCGCCGAAACGCAGGGCCTTCAGGCTCGCGTATGTCAATCCTCCGACTGCTCCGATCAGAAGCAACGCCCGGGCGCGGTCCTTCTCTGCTCCCTTGAGAGAGCACTCGATAGCCTCCAGCACAGCTTCAAGCGTGCGCACTGCCTGGAAGGACTGACACTCCCCCTTGCGGTACCGGATGAGGGTGGAAAGAACGGCCGGCACCGGCGGAGCAAGTCTTACTCGCGGAAGGTCTGCTGCCACGTGTTTTGCATCGATGACATCGATCCAACTTTGAAGTCGACCAGGCGAATGAGCGAGTGCCCCCGTGTCATCGACGTCCCGCGACCGATCGAGTAGATAACTTGCGACAACCGCGCCGGAGGCGGGCAACGAGCCGATCCCGCGCCGTGTACACCACGCTTCAAAGTCCGCCCAGGGGTCCGGCGTACGCCGCCGTCGAGGCTCCGGATCGGGGGCAAAGCTCCTGGGAGCTCCAGCGAACGGCGTAGACACAGGCGCAGGTAGGTAGGGAAGGCCCCTCATGACGTCGATCCGATCATCAGGCCGTGGTCCGCCGTACAGATGATCCGCTTCACTAGGAAGGACCATCTTCTAGGCGGAGAGACCATCTAGTGGTGACACCGACACGACACCCGCCCTACTGCGGCATGTCCACGAACCGCGAGAACATCCCGTGGAACGCCACGGTGATGGTGTCCGTCGGCCCGTTACGGTGCTTCGCCACGATCAGGTCGGCCTCTCCCTGCCGCGGGTTGTCCTTCTCGTACGCCGACTCGCGGTGCAGCAGGATGACCATGTCGGCGTCCTGCTCGATCGACCCGGACTCACGCAGGTCGGAGATCGCGGGCTTCTTGTCGGCACGCTGCTCGGGGCCACGGTTCAGCTGGGACAGCGCGATGACGGGGACCTGGAGTTCCTTCGCCATCAGCTTCAGGGCACGCGAGAACTCGGAGACCTCTTGCTGGCGGCTCTCGACCTTCTTGCCCGAGGTCATCAGCTGCAGGTAGTCGATGACGACGAGCTTGAGGTTGTGCTGCTGCTTGAGTCGACGGCACTTGGCGCGGATCTCGACCAGCGTCATGTTGGGGGAGTCGTCGATGAAGAAGGGGGCGTCGTTGATGCGCCCGCGGGTCTGCGCGATGGTGGTCCAGTCGCGGGAGTCCACGGTGCCCTTGCGCATGTTCTGCAGCGGCACGCTGGTCTCGGCGGAGAGCAGACGCATGGCGATCTCGGCGCGACCCATCTCGAGCGAGAAGAAGGCGGCGGTCTGATCGTGCTTGATCGCGGCGGCGCGGCACAGGTCGAGCGCAAGGGTGGACTTACCGAGGGCGGGTCGAGCGGCGACGATGATCAGCTGTCCGGGGTGGAAGCCGTTCGTCAGGCCGTCGAGCTGCGCGAACCCGGTCGGCACGCCGGTCATCTGGCCGTCGCGGCCCTTGGCGGCCTCGATCTCGTCGAGGGCGGCGGAGATGGCGTCGGTCAGGGGGACGTAGTCCTCGGTCTGCACACCACCGGCGACGTTGTAGACCTCGGCCTGCGCGCTGTTGACGAGGTCGGTGACCTCACCCTCGGACGCGTAGCCCATCTGCACGATGCGGGTACCGGCGTCGACGAGGCGACGGAGGACTGCCTTCTCGGCGACGATGCCGGCGTAGTACCCCGCGTTGGCCGCGGTCGGCACCATGCTCGTCACGCTGTGCAGGTACTCGGCGCCACCACCGCGGGACAGCAGACCGGTCTTGGTCAGCTCGTCGGTGACGGCGATGACGTCGGTGGGCTCGCCGTGCGAGTAGAGCGAGAGGATCGCGTCGAAGATGACCTCGTGCTTGGGGACGTAGAAGTCCACGCCACGAGCGGTCTCGATGACGTCGGCGACGGCATCCTTCGACAGGAGCATGCCGCCGATGGTCGACTGTTCGGCCAACAGGTCGTGCGGCGGGGTGCGTTCCATGCCGCGCTCCGCGTACTCCTGCGGTGCGGGCTCAAGATGCGCGATCGACACACTCTCTCCTCTGTTGAACGACGCAGGGCTGGACACAGTGGCCCGACACCTGCAACGACTTTCTACCCCCAGCGACTGACATCCCCGAGTCGCTGGGCCAAGCTACGGCCGCAGAGTTATCCCCAACAAACGGCCCTGTGGATAACTCTGTGGACGGATTGCGGAACACGCCGGAATGCTGTGTGGAGAACTGTGGACGAGCCTGTGGAAACATAGCCATGGGAACACACTTTCGACCACTTGACCGGGGGTTTTCATGTTCATACGGTGTGTGGAAAAGTGGGGTTCAAGTACGCCTTGAAGGTTCCGATTTGACACGTTTCTGCTGTGTAAAACGACTTGACAAGCACCCCTCCTGTGGGAAGTGTTCTCGGGCCGTTCCCAGCAAGCCGGACCGTGCCTGAGAGGTAACCAGCCAGCAAAGCCGAGCC
Source organism: Curtobacterium sp. PhB172 (assembly GCF_003752545.1). NCBI lineage: Bacteria > Bacillati > Actinomycetota > Actinomycetes > Micrococcales > Microbacteriaceae > Curtobacterium > Curtobacterium sp. PhB172. The sequence goes on along the minus strand of NZ_RKIF01000005.1, from coordinate 216,444 downwards.
CGCCAACGCAACGTCGGGCGGGCCTCCCGGCCGTTCTGGACGACCGTGCGTTGACGGTGAGCAGAAGATGTCGAGTGGGGGATCGGGACCCGACCTTTTCTGCTCACCAAGTGAACCCGCACGCCCCGCGCCCCGCACCACGCGGAGCCCCCGCCAACGCAACGACGGGCGGGCCTCCCGGAGGAGACCCGCCCGTCGTGGAGCGGAACGTCAGTGCTACTTGGCAGCGACGACCTTGAGCGAGATCACGGCAGTGATGTCCTCGCGCAGACGCACGGTGGCCTCGTGGTCACCGACGGTCTTGATGGTCGCGGGGACCTCGACCTTGCGCTTGTCGAGCGAGCCGACGCCCTGCGCCTGGACGGCGTCAGCGACGTCGCCCGGACGGACGGAGCCGAACAGACGACCGTCCTTGCCGGCCTTGACCGCCAGGGAGATGGTCGCGTTCTCGAGCTTCATCTTGAGGTCCTGTGCCTCTTCGATGGTGGCGAGCTCACGCGCGGTGCGCGCGGCACGGATCGACTCGACCTGCTTCTCGCCGCCCTTGGACCACGCGACAGCGAAGCCCTGGGGGATGAGGTAGTTGCGGGCGTAGCCGTTCTTGACGTCGACGACGTCGCCAGCGGAACCGAGGCCGGAGACCTCGTGGGTGAGGATGAGCTTCGACATGTGTCGACCTCCGATCAGCGGCCGGAGCCGGCGTAGGGGAGGAGCGCCATCTCACGGGCGTTCTTCACGGCACGGGCGATGAGGCGCTGCTCCTGGACGGAGACGCCGGTGATGCGACGGGCGCGGATCTTTCCACGCTCCGAGATGAACTTGCGAAGGGTCGCAACGTCCTTGTAGTCGATGACGCCGACCTTGATCGACTTCGCGGGAGCGGCGTTCTTGCCGCCCTTGCCGCGAGGCTTCCGGCGGTCGCCGGTGCTCTTTCCAGCCATAGTGATTTGTCCTTAGAAGAAAAGTTGTGTGTCCGTCGGAACCGAGAGGATCAGAACGGGGTCTCGTCGTCGAAGTTGCCGCCGGGGGTGCTCCACACGTCGTTCGACTGTGCGTTGCCGCCGCCCTGCTGGCCACCCTGCGGGGACCACGGCTCGTCGGACTGGCCACCAGCGGAGGCGTTGCCGCCACCGTTGTTGTTCCATCCGCCGTTGCCGCCGCCCTGCTGACCGCCGCCGTTGCCGCCGCCGACCTGGCCACGACCGCCGCCGCCACCCGCTGCGCGGGTGATTTGTGCGGTCGCGTACCGGAGCGACGGGCCGATCTCGTCGACCTCGAGCTCGATGCTCGTGCGCTGCTGACCCTCACGGTCCTGGTAGGAACGCTGACGCAGACGACCCTGCGCGATGACGCGCGAGCCCTTCGTCAGCGACCCCGCCACGTGCTCGGCGAACTCCCGCCACACACTCGCGCGGAGGAACAGCGCGTCGCCGTCCTTCCACTCGTTCGCCTGACGGTCGAACGTGCGAGGCGTGGAGGCGATGGTGAAGTTCGCCACTGCGAGCCCGTTCTGCGTGTACCGCAGCTCGGGGTCCGCGGTGAGGTTGCCCACCACCGTGATGACGGTTTCGCCGGCCACGGGTTACTCGGCGCTCGCGGTCGCGGTTGCGGTTGCGGTTGCGTTGGCAGCCTTGCGGGCTGCGCGTGCCTCGTCGCGCTGCTTCTGGGCGGCGACCTGCGCGATGCCCTCTTCGGCGCGGAGGACCTTCGTGCGGAGCACGGCCTCGGAGAGACCGAGCTGACGGTCGAGCTCCTTGGCGGCCTCGGGCGAGGACGTGAAGTCGACGACGGCGTAGATGCCCTCGGACTTCTTGGCGATCTCGTAAGCGAGCCGGCGACGGCCCCAGACGTCCACGTTGTCGACGGTGCCACCGTCGTTGCGGATGACAGCGAGGAACTTGTCCAGGCTGGGAGCGACGGTGCGCTCATCGATCTCGGGGTCGAGGATCGCCATCAGTTCGTACTGGTGCATGCGGAACCCACCTCCTCTGGTCTCAGCGGCCCCGGGCAGTTCCCGGGGCAGGAGGGTTGATGCATGTGCCACAGCGCGCAGACACGCGCCGGGCAACCTGCACAGACTACCCGACGGCCTGGAGGCGCGCCACCGGTCTGTGCAGAACCGTCGCGTCCGTCAGGCGGTCGCGTCTCGGGCGCCGGTGTCGCCTCAGGAGCTCGTCGCGTCCCGCGCGGCCCACCAGTCGCGCAGGCGCGCCTCGGCAGCGTCGGCCCCGAGCGGCCCGTCGTCCATCCGCGCCTCGAGCAGGAAGCGGTAGGCCTCGCCCACGGCACGCCCCGGCGGGATGTCGAGGATCCGCATGATGTCGTCGCCGGTCAGGTCGGGCCGGATCGAGTCCAGTTCCTCTTGCTCGGCCAGGACGCGGATCCGCTCCTCGAGGTCGTCGTACGCGAACGCCAGGCGGTCGGCCTTGCGGCGGTTCCGCGTGGTGACGTCCGAGCGGGTCAGCTCGTGCAGCCGTTCGAGCTGCGGGCCGGCGTCGCGGACGTAGCGCCGGACGGCCGAGTCGGTCCAGGCACCGTCGGTGTACCCGAAGAACCGCAGGTGCAGCTCGATCAGGCGGGACACCGCGGCGATCGTGTCGTTGTCGAAGCGCAGGGCACGGAGCCGCTTCTTCGCGAGCTTCGAGCCGACCAGGTCGTGGTGGTGGAAGCTGACGGCGCCGCCCGGCTCGAGCTTGCGGGTGGCGGGCTTGCCGATGTCGTGCAGCAGCGCCGCGAGCCGGAGCACGGTGTCCGGCGGGTCGCCCGCGTGCCGCTCGGCCTCGTAGCCGATCGCCTGTTCGAGCACGGTCAGGGAGTGCTCGTAGACGTCCTTGTGGTGGTGGTGCTCGTCGATCTCGAGCTGCATCTCGGGCAGCTCGGGCAGGAACCGCTGCGCCAGCCCGGTGTCCACGAGCAGGCGGATGCCCGGCACGGGGTCGCCCGTGTCGAGCAGCTTGACGAGTTCGTCGCGCACCCGCTCGGCGGACACGATGTCGATGGAGTCGACGAGGTCCTGCATGGCGGCACGGACGTCGTCGTCGACGGTGAACCCGAGCTGCGACGTGAACCGCGCTGCCCGCATCATCCGGAGCGGATCGTCGCGGAACGACACCACGGCGGCCTGCGGGGTGCGGAGGCGGGCGGCCAGCAGGTCCTCGACGCCGCCGTGCACGTCGACGAGCTCACGGGCCGGCAGCCGCAGCGCCATCGCGTTGACGGTGAAGTCGCGGCGGAGCAGGTCGTCCTCGATGGTGTCGCCGAACGCGACCTCGGGCTTGCGGGTCTCGCCGTCGTACACGTCACTGCGGTAGGTGGTGATCTCGACCTGCTCGCCGCCGACCCGCGCGGCGATGGTGCCGAACTGGCGGCCGACGTCCCACGTGGCGCTCGCGATCGGCTCGACGATGCGCAGGATGTCGTCCGGACGGGCGCTCGTCGTGAAGTCGAGGTCGGTGACGGGACGACCGAGGAAGGCGTCCCGCACGGGTCCGCCGACCAGGGCCAGCTCGTGTCCGGCGTCGGCGAAGGCCCGAGCGAGGAGGTCGACGGGCTCGGTGGTGGCGAGTGCGTCGAGTCGTTCGACGGCCTGGGCAACGGACTGCATGACGGTGTTCATCCTCCCAGATCGGGGCCCCGAGTTCTCCACAACCCCGCGCGCACGGGACCTGTTCATGGTCGCGCCTCATACACTCGTGCTCGGCCCGAACCGACCCCGTGGCCCGCTTCCGTATGCACATCCTCCGCACCACGCTCGCCGCAGCCGCGTCGACCCTCGTCGCGCTCGGCCTGGTCGTCGCGCCCGTCAGCGCCCCGCACGCCGATGCCGCGACGGTCTCGTCGGCCAAGACCCACCTCGCCGATCCGGCTGCTGCCGATGCGGGCAAGGCCACGATCTCGGTCGCTCCCGCGCACCGTGGGATCGTCCAGCGCGACCAGGACCTCACCCTCTCGGTGACCGTCACGAACGACACCGACACTGCACTGCCCGCCGGCAGCGCGGAGTTCGACATCTTCCGCTCCGTGAGCACGCGAGACGTCCTCGCCGACTGGCTCGCCGACACCACCACGACCGGTTACCTCGGCGCCCCGATGGACTCCGTTGACATTCCGGAGGTCCCGGCGCACCGATCCGTCACCATCGACTCGGTCGAGATCGTCTCGGGCAACGTGGCACTCGGCGGGTACTCGTCGTTCGGTGCGCGGCGCATCGCGGCCGAGTACACGGCCGGTGACACCTTCGCCGTGGCCCGCTCCGCGATCACCTGGTACCCGGACTTCGAGCAGGTGCCGGTCAGCGTCTCGGTGGCGATGCCGGTGACGGTCCCGAAGTCCACCGACGGCATCCTCACCGCGGCCGTCCTGGCCTCCGCCACCTCGGTCGACGGCACCCTGACCCAGCAGCTCGACGCGGCCGAGGACCACAACGTCGCCGTCGCCGTGGACCCGCGGATCATCGCCTCGATCCGGATCCTCGGCGAGAACGCGCCGTCCACCGCGACCGCGTGGCTCCAACGCCTCGAGTCCCTGCGCAACGAGACGTTCTCGTTGTCCTACGCGGACGCCGACGTCACCGGGCTGCGCCAGGCCGGGTCGGACGGCATCCTCGCGCCGATCTCGCTCGACCAGTCCGTGAAGTCCGAGAACTTCCCCGGCGCCGAGACCCCCGCACCGACCCCGACCGCCACCGCCGGCCAGACGACGACCCCGAGCAGCTCCGCGTCCCCGAGCGACGACGCCACCACCGACGCCGAAGCCGACTCGGGTGCGGGCGAGCCCACGGAGACACTGCCCACGACCGAGCAGCTGCTGGACTTCCCCTACTCGATGGACTCCATCTCCTGGCCGACCGAGGGCACCGTGTCGTCGTCGGACCTCGAGGCACTCGAGCGGGCGGGCACGAAGACCACGATCGTCTCGAGCGGGAACACCTCCGCCGGCGCGAACGCCACGATCTCGGCGTCGGAGAAGATCGGCGACGACCACGTCCTCGTGTCGGACCAGTCGATGTCGTCCCTGCTGCGCGATGCCGCGACCGCACCGGACCGCCAGAGCTGGTCGTCGGCGATGTCCGAACTCACCGCGACGCTCGCGACCTCGGCACGCGACGGGACCGCCAGCGGACCGATCCTGCTGACCCTCGGTCGTGACTGGCCCTCGGACTCCGCGCGCCTCAGCCAGACCCTCGACGCCCTCGAGAGCACCGCCTGGGTGGCACCCGCCGACCTCTCAACGGCGTCGAACGCCGTCGCCGGGTCACTCACGCTCAACAGCGCGTCCACCGGGGCCGGCCGCATCGCACAGCTCAAGCGCCTGGTGCAGGGCGAACAGGGGCTCTCCGCGTTCGCCACGATCCTCGACACCCCCGCCGAACTGACCGCACCCGCACGCCTCCGACTGCTCGCCATCGCGTCGAACGCGTGGCGGGGGGACAACGACGGGCTGACGGCCGCCGTCGACGCCCGCACGGCCGCCTGGGCGAAGCAGACCACCGAGGTCGGGATCGTCGACTCGAGCAGCCTGACCCTGCTCGGCGACCGGTCCTCGCTGCCGGTCTCCATCCGCAACAGCTCCGACTACCCGGTGACGGTGCACCTGGCCGTCCAGCCGTCGAACTCCGCCCTCCGGGTCGTCCGCAACGACATCGTGGTCGAGATCCAACCGGACTCGTCGACCCGAGCGACCGTCCCCGTGCAGTCCGTCGCGAACGGCAAGGTCGAGCTGACCATGTCGCTGTCGAGCCCGACCGGCGTCGCGATCGCCCAGCCGGCCACCGTCGAGCTCAACGTCCAGGCGCAGTGGGAGACGGTCATCACCGCTGCCGCAGCGGTCGCTCTGATCGCGATCTTCGGCTTCGGCATCTTCCGCAGCATCCGGAAGCGCATCCGCCGTCGCAACGGCGAACTCGACGACGAGGACGACGACGACCCCAACCGCCCGCTCGCCGTGCAGCCGGGTGCGCCCGGTGCGCCCGGCTCGCCCGCGGGATCGGTCGTCGGACCGGGAGGCCCGGATCACCGCGCCGAGGCACCCACCGCGTTCGCCGTGGCCGGCTCCGGTGCGGCCGCTGTCGCGGCTCCTGGAGGCGACCACCTGCAGGACGCGATCGCCCGAGCCGGAGTCGAACCGGGCCTCCCGTCCGACGCCCGTACCAGCCCTGTCGCGGACGCCCGCGACCCCGAGGAGCCGACCATCAGCGCCACCCAGCCCCAGCCCGACGTCGATGCGGAACCGGTCGCCGAGCGCAGCCTGGGGCGTGCGAGTGCGATGCTCGCGGCGGGGACGATGCTGTCGCGCATCCTCGGATTCGCGAAGACGTTCGTGCTGGCCTACGCGATCGGGCAGTACAAGAGCCCTGCCGGAGACGCCTTCGCGATCTCGAACCAGCTGCCGAACAACATCTACGCCCTCATCGCGGGCGGCCTGCTGTCGGCGGTGCTGATCCCGCAGATCGTCCGCGCCATGAAGAACGGAACCGACGGCGGCCAGTCCTACGTCAACAAGATCGTGACGCTTGGTGGCTCGGTGTTCATCGTCATCACCATCGTCGCCACCCTCGCTGCTCCGCTGCTGGTGCGCCTGTACAGCTCCCAATCCACCTCGGGTGGCAAGGGCCTCTCACCCGAGGCGTACGACCTCGCCGTCCTCTTCGCCTTCTGGTGCCTGCCGCAGATCCTCTTCTACGCGATGTACTCCTTGCTCGGCGAGGTCCTGAACGCGAAGCAGGTCTTCGGACCGTTCACCTGGGCGCCCCTGCTCAACAACGTCATCTCGCTCGCCGGTCTCGTCGTCTTCATCGCGATGTTCGGCGGCAGCGCCGCGAACTCGGGCGTCGACGACTGGGACGCCACGAAGATCGCGGTGCTCGCGGGCAGCGCCTCGCTCGGCGTCCTCGCCCAGGCAGCCTTCCTGCCGTTCTTCTGGCGCCGAGCCGGCCTGAGCTTCCGTCCCGACTTCCGCTGGCGGGGCGTCGGTCTGAAGGCAACGGGCACCGCGGCCGGATGGCTGTTCGCGATGATCCTCGTCACCCAGCTCGCCGGCATCGTGCAGTCGCGCGTCGCGTCGCTCGGCTCGGGTGCCGCCGGCAACGCCGTTCTGCAGAACGCATGGCTGCTGTTCATGCTGCCGCACTCGATCATCACGGTCTCGATCGCCACCGCCTACTTCACGCGCATGAGCCACGACGCGGAGCGCGGCGACCTCGGCGCGGTCCAGAAGAACCTGTCGCTCTCGCTCCGCATCGTCGGGCTCTTCACGGTCTTCGCGTCCGTCGCACTGATGGTCGTCGCCGTGCCGTTCGGACGGATGTTCTCGGACACGTTCGACGGCGCGCTGTCGATCGGCGCCGTGCTCTTCGCCTACATGCCGGGCCTCGTGCTCTTCAGCATCCTGTTCATCATCCAACGCGTGTTCTGGGCCATGCACGACCACCGCACGCCGTTCTTGATGCAGTGTGTCCAGTCCGTGTTGTTCGTCATCGGCGCGCTGGCGGTGACCACGCTCCCCAACGAGACGATCGGGGTCGCGATCGCCGCATGCACCACGTTGGCCGGCACCGCGCAGACCATCGTGGCGCTGGTGCTCGTCCGCAAGCGCCTGGGTGGCATGGAGGGTCCCGTCGTGACCCGCTCGCACGTGCAGTTCATCATCGCGGCGCTGATCGCCGGCGTGGTCGGTCTGGTGGTCGCGAACTTCCTCGGAGCATTCTCCGCAGCCGGGTTCGCGATGTCGGACCGCACCGGGGCACTCATCACCATCGTCCTGACCGGCGCCGTCATGGTCCTCGTGTACTTCGGGGCGCTCGTCGTCGCCAAGAACGGCGAGATCAAGAACGCCGTCGGCATGGTGAAGAGCAAGCTCGGTCGCTGACCGCACGGTTCCCGGACGTCGCGGAATGCCGCGCCGGTACCATGTGTTGACCCGGTCAGCACGCAACGGAAGGGCAATCAGGCATGCGCCAGCTCATCATCATCGGTTCCGGTCCGGCCGGGTTCACCGCCGGCATCTACGCCGCGCGCGCAGAGCTCAAGCCGCTCATCGTCGCGTCCAGCGTCGAGACGGGCGGGGAACTCACCAAGACGACCGAGGTCGAGAACTTCCCGGGCTTCCCCGAGGGGATCCAGGGTCCCGACCTCATGATCAAGATGCAGGAGCAGGCCGAGAAGTTCGGCGCTGAGGTCCTGTACGACGACGCCATCTCCGTCGACCTCACCGGCGACGTGAAGAAGGTCACCGTCGGCTCCGGCGAGACCTACGAAGCCCTCGCGGTCATCTACGCGACCGGTTCGGCGTACCGCCACCTCGGCATCGCCGACGAAGAGCGCCTGTCGGGCCACGGCGTCTCGTGGTGCGCGACCTGCGACGGCTTCTTCTTCCGCCAGAAGAACATCGCCGTGGTCGGCGGCGGCGACTCCGCGATGGAAGAAGCGACGTTCCTCACCCGCTTCGCCGACAAGGTCACCGTGATCCACCGCAAGGACACCCTCCGTGCGTCGAAGATCATGCAGGACCGCGCCCACAACGACCCGAAGATCGAGTTCGCGTGGAACAAGGAGGTCATCGGCATCCAGGGTGACTCCGCCGTGACCGGCGTGACGCTCAAGGACACCGTGGACGGCACCGAGAGCGAACTCGCCCTCGACGGTCTGTTCATCGCGATCGGCAACGACCCCCGCGTGCACCTCGTGCACGGTCAGCTCGAGCTCGCTCCCGAGGGCACCATCGCCGTCGAGGGCCGCACGTCCAAGGCCGTCGGCGTCCCCGGGGTCTTCGTCGCGGGCGACGTGCTCGACCACACCTACCGCCAGGCCATCACGGCCGCCGGTTCCGGTGCGGTCGCCGCGCTCGACGCCGAGAAGTACCTCGCCGACCTCGAGGACACGCTGACCGACGCTGCTGCGGGCGAGACCCCGGTCGAGCCGGTCACCATCTCCGCCTGACCCGTACGGCCCCCGGAATGCCGGGGGCCCGTCCGCGGTTCCACACCCAGTACCGACTTCTCACGAAAGGACACCCATGTCCAACGCAAAGGCTGTCACCGACGCCACCTTCTCGGACGAGGTCCTCAAGTCCGACAAGACGATCCTGGTCGACTTCTGGGCCGAGTGGTGCGGCCCGTGTCGCGCCGTCTCGCCGATCCTCGACCAGATCGCCGAAGAGCACGCCGGCAAGATCGAGATCGTGAAGCTCAACGTGGACGACAACCCCCAGTCGGCCATGAACTACCAGATCACCTCGATCCCGGCGATGAAGGTCTTCAAGGGCGGCGAGGTCGTCAAGACCGTCATCGGCGCCAAGCCGAAGCCCGCGCTCGAGGCCGACCTCGCCGAGTTCCTCGCGTAGGTCGCCTCAGCACCACCGAACGCCCCGTCATGTCCTGCTCAGCAGGCGTCGGCGGGGCGTTCGCATGCCACCCGTTGCGGATCGGCCCCCGCCGCGGAGCCCGGGTTTCCGGGGTCGATGTCGTAGTGTGGCGGGAATGTCTCACTGATCGGAGCACGGTATGACGAACGGCAACAGCCTCGACCCCTGGTACGACTCCTACGCCCAGCGCACCGCCGGGCTGAGCGCCTCCGAGGTCCGAGCCCTGTTCGCCGTCGCCTCGCGCCCCGAGGTGGTCTCGCTGGCCGGCGGCATGCCGTTCGTCTCCGCGCTGCCGAGAGAGCTCGTCACGGGCTCCCTGGACCGCGTGATGAACGAGCACGCGGCCATGGCACTGCAGTACGGCGGCGGACAGGGTCTGCGGTCCCTCCGTGAGCACATCGTTGACGTCATGAGCCTCGAGGGCATCCGTGCCAGTGCCGAGGACGTCGTCGTGACGACGGGCTCGCAGCACGCGCTCGACCTCGTCACGCGGCTGTTCATCGACCCGGGCGACGTCGTCCTCGCCGAGTCCCCGTCCTACGTCGGCGCGATCGGTGTGTTCCGGTCGTACCAGGCCGAGACCGTCCACGTGACGACGGACGAGCTCGGTCTGGTGCCCGAGGCGCTGCGTGAGGCGATCGCGAACCTCCGCACGCAGGGCAAGCGGATCAAGTTCCTCTACACGATCCCGAACTTCCACAACCCGGCCGGCGTCACCATGAGCCGGGAGCGCCGCATCGAGGTGCTCGACATCTGCCGGTCGAACAACATCCTGGTGCTCGAGGACAACCCCTACGGACTCCTCTGGTTCGACGAGCCGGCACCGCAGGCGATCCGCTCCATCGACGAAGAGGGCGTGGTGTACCTGGGGTCCTTCTCGAAGACCCTCGCACCCGGTTTCCGCGTCGGCTGGGCGCTCGCACCGCACGCCATCCGCGAGAAGCTCGTGCTCGCCAACGAGTCCGCCGTCCTCGCCCCGAACTCCTTCGGGCAGTACGTCGTGAACGCCTACCTCGACGCCGCGGACTGGAAGGGTCAGGTCGACACCTTCCGGGGCATCTACGCAGAGCGCCGTGACGCCATGCTGTCCGCCCTGGGGGAGTTCCTGCCGGACCTGTCCTGGACGAAGCCGAACGGTGGCTTCTTCGTCTGGCTGACGCTCCCCGAGTCCCTCGACTCGAAGGGCATGCTGCCGCGCGCCGTGAAGGAGCTGGTCGCCTACACGCCGGGGACCGCCTTCTACGCCGACGGTCGTGGCGGCGGGCACATCCGTCTGTCGTTCTGCTACCCGACCCCCGAGCAGATCCGCGTCGGCGTGAAGCGGCTCGCCAACGTCGTCAACGACGAACTCGAGCTGATCGAGACGTTCGGTCCGACGACTCGGCCGAACAGCGTCGTCCGCGAGACCTCATCGGTCAGCGCTCCGCCGCCGAACATCTCCTGATCAGCGCTTTTCCTCGGTGCGTGGCCCATCAGCACCGTCGTTCCACCCCGGAGGACCCCCATGGCTGAGCTCACCCGTCGTCACGTCGTCGTCGTCGCCGGAGGGATCTCGCACGAGCGTGACGTCTCCCTGCGCTCCGGGCGACGGGTCGCCGATTCGCTGACCGGGTACGGCTGGCAGGTCGACCTCCGCGACGCCGACGCGCTGCTGCTGCCGGCTCTCGCCGAGTCCCGCCCGGATGTCGTGTGGCCGGCTCTGCACGGCGCCTCCGGTGAAGACGGGGCCCTGCGGGGCATCCTGGAGGCGGTGGACATCCCGTTCGTCGGCTCACGTTCCACGTCGGCCCGGTTGGCATGGGACAAGCCCACGGCGTCAGCGCTGGTCGCGCGGGCAGGCGTCCGCACCCCTCGATCCGTCACGCTGTCCCACGACGTGTTCCGTGAACTCGGCGCCGTCGGGGTACTCAAGGCCATCGCGGGGGAGCACCCGGTCCCGCTCGCCGTGAAGCCGGCACGCGGCGGGAGTGCGCAGGGAGTGACCCTCGTCGACGACGTCAATGACCTGCCACGAGCCATGGTCACGGCCTACACGTACTGCGACGACGTCGTGGTCGAGCAGCTCATCCGCGGCACCGAGGTCGCGGTCGGCATCATCGACACGGGCGACGGACCGGTGGCACTCTCCGCGGTGGAGATCGTCCCACGGAACGGCATCTACGGCTTCGAGGCGCGGTACAACGCGGGAGAGACGACGTTCTACACCCCCGCTCGACTGTCCGACGAGTTCGCGACCGCTGCAGCCGACGCCGCCGTCGCGGCACACGCGGCCCTCGGCCTCCGCCACCTGTCCCGCGTGGACCTCATCGTCGACGGCGCTGGTACGCCCTGGTTCCTCGAGGCCAACGTACTCCCGGGCCTGACCGAGACGTCGCTGCTGCCGCAGGCACTCTCCGCGTCCGGTTTCGATCTCGGGTGGACGTACGCAGAGCTCGCCGAACAGGCGATCCGCGACCACCACGCCTGATCCGCACGCTCCCACGTTCCGTGTTCCACGTGGAACACGAGCGTTCGCAAGCGTCGATGTTCCACGTGGAACGTCGGTACCCGCGGTTCGCTGCTGAGAGCTGATCTGCTCTGAGCAGCATCCGATGCGCCTGGTCATCTGCCGGCGCACGGTGGACGCATGACCGATTCACCATCCCCCGCAGCCTTCACGACCGAGTACCGGCGTGCCCTTCTCGACCAACGCGTGCTCGTACTCGACGGCCCTCTCGACGACGACAACGGCACCGTCCTCATGACGCAGCTGGTACAGCTCGCGACGGCGGACCCCTGGAACGACATCGCGCTCTGGATCCATTCGCCCGGAGGCTCGGTCCCGGCGATGCTCGCACTCCGGGACCTCATGCGGGTGATCCCCAACGACGTCAGCACGCTCGCATTCGGGATCGCCTGCAGTGCGGGGCAGTTCCTGCTGTCCTCGGGTACTCCTGGCAAACGGCGAGCACTGCCACACAGCCGGATCCTGATGCACCAGGGATCCGCAGGGATCGGGGGGAGTGCGGTGGACGTGGCGCTGCAGGCAGACCACCTCCGCAACACCCGCGACACCGTGCTCGGACTCATCGCAGCGGACACCGGGCAGACGGTCGACCGAATCTTCGAGGACTCGTTGCACGACCACTGGTACTCCGCGCAGGAGGCCCTCGACTACGGGTTCGTCGACGTGATCGTCGACGACTTCTCGGTGATCCGGCCCCAGCAGCTCCGCTCCACGGTGACCGGCTTCGGCGGACCTGCGGCAGGGGAGGGAGACCGATGAGCGCCTACACGATCCCGAACGTCATCGCGCGGGACGCTCGCGGCGACCGGGTCTTGGACGTCTACTCGCACCTGCTCACCGAGCGGATCATCTACATCGGTACCGCGATCGATGCTGGCGTCGCCAATGCCCTCATCGCGCAACTTCTCTTCCTCGAGTCGGACAACCCGGACTCTGACGTGCAGCTCTACGTCAACTGCGACGGCGGCGATCCGAGTGCCATGCTCGCCGTCTACGACACCATGCGGTTCATCCGCCCCGCCGTCGCGACCACCTGTGTTGGCCAGGCAATCGGTGTCGGAGCCGTGCTGCTCGCCGCGGGCGCCGAAGGAAAGCGATCGGCCCTGCCGCATGCTCGGGTCGTGCTCCACCAACCCGCGGCTCAGGGGCAGGGGGCAATTCCCGAGCTCATCCTGCAGGCCGACGAGGTCGTTCGGATCCGGGCCGAGATCGAGCACCTGCTCACCGAGCACAGCGGCCAGAGTGTCGAGCGACTCCGAGCCGACACCGATCATGATCGCGTCTTCACGGCCCGTCAGGCCCAGCAGTACGGGCTCGTGGACCACGTGATCACACGACGCTGACCGACGGCGCTGACTGGCGATGCCTCACGCTGCGAGGACGAACGCGCTCCGCACTTGTTCGCCACCGGTACCTGCCGAACGTGCCCGCTCGCGTAGCTGTTCTGCTGCCGCTGCCGTCAGGTCCAGCAACGAGCTCTCGAGTGCGCCCGCGACTGCTGCCAGCATCTCGCTCGAGGGATCCTTCCGCCCCCGCTCCATCTCCGACAAGTACTGCGGCGACACCCCTGCACGACGAGCGACGTCGTGCAGGGTGTCCCCGCGGCCGCGGCGACGACCGCGGAGTTCTTGACCGACGACGTCACGCCAGAGCGGCTCGGGATTGCGGGATCTCATGATGCGAGCCTGGCAGTGTTCCACGTGAAACGTACGGGCTTCCCGTTCGCTGCTCGTGAACTCGAACCGACCCAACGGCTACGCGCCCCGTACTGGGCCGAACCTTTCTTCGCTGCTCCGTATACCCGCGCAGGGCTTGCGAGGCCCGCTACGGGCCGCACAGCGTCGTTGACGGGCCGTCAGGACGAGATATCGCTGATCCCCAGCTCCGACAGGATGCGGTTGAGGTCGTCGCCGTTCGCGAAGTCGATGGTCACGGAGCTCTTCCGCGCCCCCACAGCGATCTTGACTCGCGTGTTCAGCCGGTCGCCGATGCGCTCGGCAAGGTCGTTGAAGTGTGCTTGGTTCTTCGAGGGCTGCGAGGCCGTCTTCGGCGGAGTCTTCGTCGCCAGCTGCTGCGCGATCGCTTCGGCGGCGCGCACCGACAGGTCCTCGTTGACGATCTTCTCGGCGAGGTACTCCATCGCCTCGGCGTCCGGGGCAGCAAGGATCGCGCGAGCGTGGCCGGCTGACAGCACACCGGCAGCGACCCGGCGCTGCACGGGGGAGGGGAGCCGGAGCAGACGGATCGTGTTGGTGATCTGCGGACGCGATCGGCCGATGCGCTGACCGAGCTGTTCTTGCGTGATCCCGAAGTCCGCCAGGAGCTGCTGGTACGCCGAAGCTTCTTCGAGCGGGTTGAGCTGCGCCCGGTGCAGGTTCTCGAGCAGGGCGTCCCGGAGCATCGCGTCGTCCGGCGTCTCCTTGACGATCGCCGGGATCGTCGTGAGCCCGAGCTCCTTGGTCGCCCGGAGTCGACGCTCACCCATGATCAGCTCGTACTGCGGCTCCGTCCCCGCAGCCCCGGGGATCGGACGGACCACGATGGGCTGCAGCACGCCGATCTCACGGATGGAGTGGACGAGCTCTTGCAACTCCTCTTCGCGGAACTCCTTGCGCGGCTGCTGCCCGTTCGGGATCACATCCAGCGGGTTGAGGTTCGCGAGTCGGGCTCCCGGAACGGCGACGAGTTCGTCCGCGGTGGGTGCCGACGCCGGCGACCCACCGGTCGGGAAGAACACGTCGACCGGGCGGTCCTGCTGGTCCGTTGCCGTCGGGATGAGCGCGCCGATGCCGCGGCCGAGTCCGGTTCGCTTGGGTGCCATCAGTCTTACGCTCCTCGTGCTGCGATCTCGGCGGCCGCTTCCAAGTAGGAGAGCGACCCGGTGGAGTTCACGTCGTACGCGACGACGCTCTGTCCGTAACTCGGCGCTTCACTCACCCGTACGGATCGGGGGATCATCGCCTTCAAGACCTGGTCACCGAAGTGCTCGCGCACGTCGTTCGCCACCTGGTTCGCCAGGTTGGTCCGACCGTCGTACATGGTGAGCAGGATCGTCGAGACCCGGAGGTTCGGGTTGAGGTGCCGCTCGATGAGCTCGATGTTGCGCAACAGCTGGCTGAGTCCCTCGAGCGCGTAGTACTCGCACTGGATGGGGATCAGGACTTCCTGCGCCGCCACGAAAGCGTTGATCGTGAGCAGGCCAAGGGACGGCGGGCAGTCGATGAACACGTAGTGGTACGGCTCGTCCAGCGACTGGAGGTACAGATCGAGCGCCGTGCGCAGCCGCTGCTCTCGAGCGACCAAGGAGACGAGCTCGATCTCAGCACCCGCGAGGTGGATCGTCGCCGGGACACACCAGAGGGTGTCCGACTCGGGGGACCGCTGCACAGTGTCGGCCATCGCGGCCTCGTCGACGATGACGTCGTAGATGCTCGCGACTTCAGCCTGGTGGTCGACGCCCAGGGCCGTTGACGCGTTGCCCTGTGGGTCGAGGTCGATCACGAGCACCCGCGCGCCGCCGTGGGCGAGCCCGGCGGCCAAGTTGACGGTCGTCGTGGTCTTTCCAACGCCACCCTTTTGGTTCGACACGGTGATGATCCGCGTCTTCGGGGGCAACGGGAACTGCTGCGTCGCGATCGCACGGCGCCGGCGGTTCAGGTCGGCGATCTCGCGAGCAAGCGGAGTCGACGCGTCGTAATCGGTCGATGAGCTCAACGAATGCCTCTTCCCCGGTTCGATGTTTCACGTGAAACGTGGAGCAGCATGGGATCAGTTGTCCCGATCCGAGCCGCAGGGTCAGTCAACTGTAGCCCGGAAGACGCGCGTGGTCTCTGCGACCACACCGTCCCCGAGCTCGAGGACCTCGACGTCCGAGAGGTGCTGGCGCAGGATCACCTTGCGTGCCTTCTCGATCTCCTCGTCGACTCGCGCACCCTTCATCAGGATGAGCTGCCCGCCCGAGCGGACAAGCGGAACCGTCATCGGGATGAGCTTCGACAGCGCACTCACTGCTCGCGCCGTGACCTGGTCGACCACGATGTCGTCGGAGACGTCCTCGGCGCGGCCACGGACCACTGTCACGTTCGACAGGCCGAGCCGGCTCGCCTCGCTGGTGAGCCAGTCCACTCGACGCTCCATCGGCTCGATGAGCGTGAAGTGCACGTCCGGACGGGCGATCGCGAGCACGAGACCGGGCAATCCTGCACCCGAGCCGACGTCGGCAACCCGGCCACGGGCCTCCAGGAGGGGCGCCAGCAATGCAGAGTTGAGGATGTGTCGCGTCCAGAGCCGAGGCAACTCGAGCGGGCCGATCAGGCCCAGCTCCTCGCCCCGGCGAGCCAACTCGTTCGTGAACGACCGAGCCGTTTCGATCTGATCGCCGAACAGGGCGGACGCAGCTGCAGGCTCAGCCTCGAGCACCGGAGCAGCGTCCGAAGGTGCGGGAGCGGTGTCCGCGGACACCGACTCGTCCGTCATCGGGTGACGACCGTGTGGCGGTCCCGACCCTCACCCTCGGACTCCGAGTGGAAGCCCTTCTCAGCGACGAGGTCGTGGACCAGCTTGCGCTCGTACGACGACATCGGGGGGAGTGCTGCGGACGACGATCCACCCTCGATGCGCTCGACGGCGGTGTCGACCAGTCGCTGCAGCTCGTCGGCACGAGCGTCACGGGAGCCGCCCACGTCGAGGATGAGCCGGCTGAACTCGCCCGTCTCCGCCTGGACGGCGATGCGGGTGAGTTCCTGCAGGGCCGTGACGGTGTCCGGCTTCGAGAGGACGCGGAGCGCCTCGCCGTCGTCGGTGACCGACAGGTAGACGCGACCGGCGCGCTCCTCGATCTCGATGTCTCCATCGAGGTCGCAGATGTCGAGGAGTTCCTCGATGTAGTCCGCAGCGATGTCGGCCTCGTCACGGGCGTCCTCGTCCGGGACCTCGGTGGTGTCGACGGCTGCGGCGGTGTCCTGCTCGGTCACTTACTTCTTCCCGTTCTTCTTCGAGCGCTGCTTGCCGACCGGCTGCGAACGCTGGGTGGTGACGCGCACGGCCTCGATCTCAGCGGCACCAGCACCGGCACCGGCCTCGGCGAGCACCGGGTTCGCGATTCCGCGACGCTGGGCCTTCTTGGCCAGGCGTGCCTCACGTGCCAGGGCCGCCTCGGAACCGGGCGTCGGCATGCTGCGGATGACGAAGTACTGCTGCGCCATCGTCCAGACGTTGGAGGCGAGCCAGTAGAACATGACGCCGAGGGGGAAGCTCAGACCCGAGATCACGAAGACCAGCGGGAGGATGTACAGCATCATCTTCTGCTGGCGGTACATCGGCGACGCCTTGGTCTCCGGCGACATGTTCTTGGCGACGAGCTGCAGCTGCGTGATGAACTGCGAGGCCGTCATGACGACGATCATGAAGCCGGCGATCGCACGCACTTCCCACCCGGAAGCGTTCGTGAACGTCTCGTGCAGGGGGGCACCGAACAGGGCCGCGTTGCCGAACGACGCCGCGAGGTCGTTCGTGAGCAGGCCGACGCCGGTCTTGTTGATCTGCGCTTCGTGCAGCACCGAGTACAGCGAGAAGAAGATCGGCATCTGCAGCAGCAGCGGCAGGCAGGAGCTCAACGGGTTGGTGCCCGTCTCCTTGTACAGGGCCATGGTCTCGCGGCTCATGGCCTCACGCGAGAACTGGTCCTTCTTGCCCTTGTACTTGTCCTGGATCTTCTTCAGCTGCGGCGCGACCTCGAGCATGCGGCGCTGCGACTTGATCTGCCGCACGAAGATCGGGATCAGCGCGGCGCGGACCACGAACGTCAGGAAGATGATGGAGAGGACCCAGGTGATTCCCGCGCCCGGGTCCATGCCGATGCTCTCGAAGACCCAGTGGAAGCCGACGAGGATGGCGGAGACCACCCATTTGAGCGGCCAGAGGATCGTACCGATGATTTCCATGGGGACGGCTACGCCTTTCGAGTGCGCTGGGAGAGCAGGACCGGCCGGGCCGTTCCGACCGCGGGGTGCGGCTGCTGCGGGATCGGCGCGAGGACGAACCCGAACCGGTTGACGACGAACGGGCGAGGACGTTCCGTGACGTCGTCGATCCCGCCTGCAGCCCAGGGGTTGCAGCGAGCGATGCGCCAGGCGCCCATCGCGGATCCGCGGACGACGCCGTACTGCTGGATCGCTTCGAGGGCGTACCGGGAGCACGACGGGTGGTACCGGCAGACGTTGCCGTACAACGGGGAGATCACTGCACGGTAGGCGCGGAGCACGACGACGCACGCGTTGCGTGGGAGCAACGCGGCGACCCAGGCCAGCCGGGTCCACAGGGTGCGGTTCATGCTGCCTTCTCCACCCCGCGCGCGAAGGAGCGCACGACGTCTTCGAGCAGGGTAGGCCATCCGGCCTGCGATGCGGCTGGCAGTGCGCGCACCACCACGTCGTACCCCACGGGGGAGTCGTCGAGGATGCCGTGCGCGATCGCCTTGAGCCGCCGCCTGATCAGGTTCCGGGTCACGGCGTTGCCCACCGTCTTCGCGACGATGAAGCCGAACCGCGACGGTCCGGTGGGGTCCGTCGAACGACGGACCACGGACACGACGACGTGCGCCGTGGCGCTCTTGCGACCACGACGCACGACGTTCCGGTAGTCGTCCCCGCGGACGATGCGGTTGGCGCTGGCCAACACTGCGATGCCGGGGTCAGACCGAGGACCGGATCAGGCGGTGAGCCTGATCAGGCCGAGAGCTCGGTGCGGCCCTTGGCGCGACGCGCCGACAGGATGGCGCGGCCGGCACGCGTCCGCATGCGGAGGCGGAAGCCGTGCTTCTTGGCGCGGCGACGGTTGTTCGGCTGGAAGGTGCGCTTGCTCATGATCTCTCCACACGGCTGCCCGCGGCGAGCCGTCACGTATGTATGTGTCATCGCTCGGTGTCGAACGACGCAGATGGGCGCGACCAATCGGCCGCAGTCAACTGGTTAACGGTACGTGACAGCAGCGAGCAGGTCAAACGCCGATCGGGCCGGCCTCGGTGCCGGAGGCGTCGAGGACACCGCTGCGGTCCATTCTCCACATTGGGGACAACTTCCGTTCGGTGCCACCCGGCCCGGTCCTTTACAGTGGGGTCATCGATCGGCCCCGCGCCCCGGTACGACAGGGAAGTACTCCTGTCCGACGGATCCGGGCGGTCGTGGACAACACTGTGGACAACCCTGTGGGAACACGCGCGGTACGAGGCGTCGACGAAGCCCCCGAGACCCCGACGAACCGCCGGCGCACGACACGGTCCGCTGAGTGCCACACCCCGCGGCACTCCGGCACGTCCGACCCAGCAGGACGCACCCCGGTCCGGCACCGAACGCACGACACACACCTGGAGACGAGCGCGACATGACGATGCCGGCCGACCCCGTCGAGGACCTCTGGTCATCCGTACTCGGAATCCTCAGCGAAGACCCCCGCATCACGCCCCAGCTCCACGGGTTCCTCAACCTGGTCGAACCGAAGGGCGTCCTCGCCGGCACCCTGTACCTCGAGGTCCCCAACGACCTGACCCGCGGCATGCTCGAGCAGCGGATCCGCATCCCGATCACCGAGGCCGTCGCCCGCATCGGTGACGACTCGGTCGCGAACTTCGCCATCACGGTGAACCCGGACATGGCGTCCGAACCGCGCGTCGACCCGAACGTGCCGGAGTACGCCGAACCCGTCCAGGAAGCGGTGGAGCAGAGCGCTGCACCCCGCCAGTACATCGAAGCACCCTTCGTGCCGAGCCAGATCGACTCCCCGGGCACGAGCGGCCGCCCCGAGTCGAGGCTGAACCCGAAGTACAACTTCGACAACTTCGTCATCGGCTCGTCGAACCGCTTCGCCCACGCCGCAGCGGTCGCTGTGGCCGAGGCTCCGGCGAAGGCCTACAACCCACTCTTCATCTACGGCGACTCCGGACTGGGCAAGACCCACCTGCTCCACGCCATCGGGCACTACGCCGAGAGCCTCTACCCGGGGATCCGCGTCCGGTACGTGTCGAGCGAGGAGTTCACCAACGACTTCATCAACTCGATCGCGAACAACCGGTCGAACCAGTTCCAGCAGCGCTACCGCGACATCGACATCCTGCTGATCGACGACATCCAGTTCCTGCAGGGGAAGGACTCCACGCAGGAGGCCTTCTTCCACACGTTCAACACGCTGCACGACCACAACAAGCAGGTCGTCATCACGTCCGACGTCGCACCGAAGCACCTGACCGGCTTCGAGGACCGCATGCGGTCGCGCTTCGAGTGGGGTCTGATCACCGACGTGCAGGCGCCGGAGCTCGAGACGCGCATCGCGATCCTCCGCAAGAAGGCGCAGTCCGACCACCTGCAGGTGCCGGACGACATCCTCGAGTTCATGGCGTCGAAGGTGTCGAGCAACATCCGGGAGCTCGAGGGGACGCTCATCCGCGTCACGGCGTTCGCGAGCCTGAACCGGACGGCGGTCGACATGGCCCTGGTGCAGACCGTCCTGAAGGACCTGATCACCCTCGACGAGGACAACGTCGTCGCGCCGACGGACATCATCAACCACACCGCGGAGTACTTCAAGCTCTCCGTCGACGACCTGTACGGCTCGTCCCGTTCGCAGGCGATCGCCACCGCGCGACAGATCGCGATGTACCTGTGCCGCGAGCTCACGAGCCTGTCGCTCCCGAAGATCGGGCAGCTGTTCGGCAACCGCGACCACACCACGGTCATGTACGCGAACAAGAAGATCACCGAGCTCATGAAGGAGCGACGGTCGATCTACAACCAGGTCACCGAGCTCACGAGCCGCATCAAGCAGGACCGCCGCTACCGCTGAGATCGGTACATCTCCGGGCGCATCCACCATCTGAGACGGTTCCATGGGCCGGAGTTCTCACAGTGTGGATAGCCTGTGGATAACTGTGGAGGACACGCCGCCCGGTTGTTCACAGCGAGGGGGCCCCCTGTGGAAACTGGGGATGGAAGTGGATAGATGAGATTCATTCATCCCGACGTCACCCACAGACCGCCCACAAGTCACAACCGTGTAGTTCCCTACGGCCGAGCGGCATGCACAGGGTTATCCACAGTGTGCACAGGCGTTAACACCATTACTCCTGGTTAACGATCCATCTCCGCGGGACAACCTTGTGGACGGGGGGATGACAAGAAATCCGGCCCACGTCCGCCTGTGCCAGAATGGGGCGGCCGGACAGTCCAAGCCGATCGACAGGGGTTCCAGCTGTGAAGTTCGAGGTCAACCGGGACGTCTTCTCCGAAGCCGTCTCCTTCGCGGTGAAACTCCTCCCACAGCGCACGACCCTCCCGATCCTGTCGGGCGTCCTGATCCACGCCGACGGCGATCGTCTGACGCTCTCGTCATTCGACTACGAGGTCTCGGCGCAGACGTCCATCTCGGCGCAGATCGACGACCCGGGCACGGTCCTGGTCAGCGGTCGCCTGCTGAACGACATCGCGAGCCGACTGCCGAACGCCCCGGTGACCTTCACGACCGAGGACTCCAAGATCTCGGTCTCCTGCGGATCGGCGCACTTCACGCTGCTGTCCATGCCGGTCGAGGAGTACCCGACGCTGCCCGAGATCGGTCCGCAGACCGGTGTCATCCCCGGCGATGCCTTCTCCGAGGCCGTGTCGCAGGTCGCCGTCGCCGCGAGCCGCGACGACGTCACCCCCGTCATCACCGGTGTCCAGCTCGAGGTCGGTGACAACGACCTGTCGCTCATCGCCACGGACCGGTACCGCGTGGCCGTCCGCACCATCGCGTGGGATTCCGGCCGCGTCGGCTCGGACCCGTTGCACGCTCTCGTCCCCGCCCGCACCCTGCAGGAGGTCGGTCGCACCTTCGGGTCGGCGTCCACCGTCTCCGTCTCGATCAGCGGCAACTCGGATCGTGAGCTCATCGCGTTCCACGCCGACGACAAGACGGTCACCTCCCTGCTCATCAAGGGCAACTACCCGCCGGTCCGCCGGCTCTTCCCCGAGAACGTCAACGACCACGCGGTGATCAACACCGCGGAACTGGTCGAAGCCGTCCGACGGGTCTCACTCGTCCTGGAGCGCGAAGCAGCGCTCCGGTTCTCCTTCACGGTCGACGGGCTCACGCTCGAGGCGATCGGATCCGAACAAGCGCAGGCGTCAGAGTCGATCAGTGCGTTGCTGACCGGAGAGGAAACGGTGGTCTCGCTGAAGCCCGCCTTCCTCCTCGACGGACTGAACGCGGTGCACTCCGAGTTCGTCCGCATCTCCTTCACCAAGACGGAGAACCCCAACAAGCCGGGCCCGGTGCTGATCACCGGCCAGACTTCGCAAGAGGCTGCCGCGACCGATGGATACCGGTACCTGCTGCAGCCCAACCTGCTGCTGCGATAGGCGCAACAGGAACACTGCGCTGACGCACCAGCTGCGGCCTCAGCGCGACGACGAAACAGAAGAGGAAATCATGCACATCGGTCTTGTCGGCCTTGGTCGCATGGGCAACAACATGCGTGCCCGTCTCCGCAACGCAGGGATCGAGGTCACCGGTTACGACGCGAACCCCGCCGTCTCCGACGTCGCGAGCCTCGCAGACCTGGCGGGCGCCCTGCCCGAGGGTCAGCGACTCGTCTGGGTGATGGTGCCGCACGGCAAGATCACCGACGACGTCATCACCGAGCTCGCCGGCGTCCTGAACGAGGGCGACCTCGTCATCGACGGT
Organism: Curtobacterium sp. PhB172; assembly: GCF_003752545.1. Taxonomy (NCBI): domain Bacteria; kingdom Bacillati; phylum Actinomycetota; class Actinomycetes; order Micrococcales; family Microbacteriaceae; genus Curtobacterium; species Curtobacterium sp. PhB172. Next base: position 193,865 of record NZ_RKIF01000005.1, on the reverse strand, counting down.
GGCAACTCGAAGTGGCTCGACGACACCACGCACGCCGAGCAGCTCGGTGCGCGCGGCATCCGCTACATGGACGCCGGTGTCTCCGGCGGCGTGTGGGGCAAGGACAACGGCTACGGCCTCATGGTCGGCGGTGACGTCAAGGACGTCGAGTTCGCCATGCCGGTCTTCGACGCACTGCGCCCCGAGGGCCCCCGCGAAGAGGGCTTCTCGCACGCCGGTCCGATCGGCGCGGGGCACTACGCCAAGATGGTCCACAACGGCATCGAGTACGCGATCATGCAGGCCTACGGCGAGGGCTACGAGCTCCTCGAGGCCAAGGACCTGATCACCGACGTCCCCGCCGTGTTCGCCGGGTGGCAGCGCGGGACGGTCGTCCGTTCCTGGCTGCTCGACCTCATGGTCCTGGCCCTCAACGAAGACCCGAAGCTCGACGAGCTCGAGGGCTACGTCGAGGACTCGGGCGAGGGCCGTTGGACGCTGGAAGAGGGCATCGAGCTCGCCGTTCCGATGCCGGCGCTCTCGGCGTCGATCTTCGCGCGCTTCGTCTCGCGTCAGGGCAGCGCGTCCCCGACGATGAAGGCCGTCGCGGCGCTCCGCAACCAGTTCGGCGGTCACGCCGTCAAGAAGTCCTAGGACCACCCGGGGAAACCCGGACTCGGCCCGCGTGCACGTCGACCATCTCCAACTCACCGACTTCCGGAACTACCGGGAGGCGGACGTCGACCTCGCACGCGGGCCGAACCTGTTCGTCGGGCGGAACGGACAGGGCAAGACCAACCTGGTCGAGGCGATCGGCTACCTGTCGACGCTCGGGTCCCACCGGGTCCCGACGGATGCCGCGCTCGTCCGCCAGGGTTGCGACGCCGCGATCGTCCGGGCCCGCCTGGCGCACGAGGACCGCAGCATCCTCGCCGAGGTGCAGATCAACCGCACCGGAGCGAACCGTGCGCAGGTGAACCGGTCGGCGATCAAGCCCCGGGAACTCCCCCGCTACTGCACCTCCGTCCTCTTCGCTCCCGAGGACCTCGCCCTGGTCCGTGGCGAACCGGCCGGTCGGCGACGCATGCTCGACGAGCTGCTCGGCCAGATCGCACCGCGGATGCAGGGGGTGCTGGCCGACTACGACCGCACGCTCCGCCAGCGGAACACCCTGCTCAAGTCGGCCCGTGCCACCGGCGCCAAGGCCAACGCGCTGTCGACGCTCGACGTCTGGGACGACCGCCTGGTCGGACTCGGTGCAGAGATCGTCGCCGCGCGCGACCACCTGACCCGCCGGCTCGCACCGTTCGTCGCCGAGGCGTACGCCACCGTCGCGGGCGAGGACCACGATGCCTCGATCGCCGGTGTGCTCTCGATCCGTGGCGGCGACCCGGAGGCCGCCGCCGCGACGGATCCGGTCCTCGGTACCCCCGACGAGCCGGTGAGCGTGACCGCCGCAGCCGAGGCGTTCGCGGCTGCCCTCGAGCGTCGTCGTCGCGACGAGCTCGACCGCGGGCTGACCCTCGTCGGGCCGCACCGGGATGACGTTCTGTTCCAGCTCAACGGGTTACCGGCCCGCGGGTACGCCAGTCACGGAGAGTCCTGGTCGTTCGCGCTCGCGATCCAGCTGGCGAGCGCGTCGATCCTGCGGGCCGAGTCGAACCTCGGTGACCCGATCATCATCCTCGATGACGTGTTCGCCGAACTCGACGAGTCTCGACGTGAGCGCCTCGGGAACGCCGTGGCCGACTACGAGCAGGTCCTCATCACGGCAGCGGTGTTCGGCGACGTCCCCTCACAGCTGGCCGCGCACACGGTGCGGATCGAGGCGGGCACGATCGTGACCGACGAGGCGGACGCCAGCCGGGCCTCCAGGTCGAACACGGACGCGACCGAAGCGACGGACGACACCGACGCGACGGACGACACCGACGCGACGGACGACACCGACGCGATGGACGACACCGACGCGACCCCGCCGGAAGCCGACGCCTGATGCCCCGCCCGTGGAAGCCGACCGAGCCGTCGCGGCTGTACCGGCACCTCCGTGCCGTCTTCGGCGACCCCTCGAAGCGCGGGGTGGATGCCCGCCGCCGTCGCTCCCGCGAGTTCGACGCCGACACCGTCCCCTACGGCCGCGGCCGTGAACCCCGAGGGCTCGGCGACGTCGTCGGATCCCTGGCCAACGAGCTCGGGTGGACCGAACCCCTGGCCCGCTCGGAGCTGTTCGTGGACTGGCCGAGCGTCGTCGGTGAGGAACTCGCGAAGCACTCCACCCCGGTCACCATCGACGACGGTGCGCTGGTCATCCGGTGTGACTCGACCGCCTGGGCGACCCAGCTCCGTCTCATGCGTGCCAGTGTCACGACGACCATCGCCGAGCGGCACCCGGAAGCCGGGGTGGAGTCGATCCGGGTTTCAGGGCCGGACGTCCCCACCTGGAAACGCGGCCCCAGGACGGTCCAGGGGCGCGGTCCTCGCGACACCTACGGTTGAGCCGACGAAATCATCCTGTGGTGCCAAAAAAGCCCGCCTGTGGGCCGGATGAGCCCTCGAAAGAGGGGCCTCTGCGGTAGACTGGGAGGTGCAGTGCGCGGGCGTTCCGCGCGCAGGCAGGAGCACGCTCGACATGGCATCAGAATCTGAAGACGACCCGCAGAACCCGCTCGACGCGGAGACCCCGCAGAGCGAACCGTCCTACGGAGCAGACCAGATTCAGGTGCTCGAGGGGCTCGAGGCGGTCCGCAAGCGTCCCGGTATGTACATCGGTTCGACGGGGCCCCGCGGTCTGCACCACCTGGTCCAGGAGATCGTCGACAACTCCGTCGACGAAGCCCTCGCCGGGTACTGCGACACCATCGACGTCACCATCCGTGAAGACGGCGGTGTCCGCGTGGTCGACAACGGCCGTGGCATCCCGGTCGGCATCCACGCGGCCGAGGGCGTCTCGACCGTCCAGGTCGTCCTGACCGTCCTGCACGCCGGCGGCAAGTTCGGCGGCGGCGCGTACGCGGTGTCCGGTGGTCTGCACGGTGTCGGTTCCTCCGTCGTGAACGCGCTGAGCTCCGAGCTCGACGTCGAGGTCCGACAGCAGGGCCACGTCTGGCGCCAGAGCTACACCGACGGCGTCCCGGTCGCACCGCTGACCAAGGACGAACCGTCCGACGAGCACGGCACCACGATCACCTTCTGGCCGAACGCCGAGATCTTCGAGACCGTCGTCTTCGACTACGAGACCCTGCGCACCCGGTTCCAGCAGATGGCCTTCCTCAACAAGGGCCTGCGGATCAACCTGCGCGACGAGCGCACTCCGGAAGAAGGCGAAGAGGCGCGGAACGACTCCTTCATGTACGAGCGTGGTCTCGCCGACTACGTCGAGTACATCAACGCGCAGAAGAAGGCCGACCTCGTCCACCCGGACGTCATCGGCTTCGAGTCCGAGGACACCGAGCGCAAGATCGCGCTCGAGGTCGCGATGCAGTGGAACACCTCGTACCAGGAGAGCGTCCACACCTTCGCGAACACGATCAACACGCACGAGGGCGGCACCCACGAAGAGGGCTTCCGCGCGGCGCTGACGTACCTGGTGAACAAGTACGCGCGCGAGACGAAGATCATCAAGGAGAAGGACGACAACCTGACGGGTGACGACATCCGTGAAGGACTGACGGCCGTCATCTCCGTGAAGCTCGGCGAACCGCAGTTCGAGGGCCAGACGAAGACGAAACTCGGCAACACCGAGGCGAAGGGCTTCGTGCAGCGCGTCGTCGGCGCCGAGCTCACGCACTGGTTCGAGAGCAACCCGACCCAGGCCCGCGACGTCGTCCGCAAGGCGATCCAGGCGTCGCAGGCACGGCTCGCGGCCCGCAAGGCCCGCGAGACCACGCGCCGCAAGGGGCTGCTCGAGTCGGGTGGCATGCCCGGCAAGCTGAAGGACTGCCAGTCGAAGGACCCGACCCTGTCGGAGATCTTCATGGTCGAGGGCGACTCCGCCGGCGGTTCCGCCGTGCAGGGCCGCAACCCGATGACCCAGGCGATCCTGCCCCTGCGCGGCAAGATCCTGAACGTCGAGAAGGCGCGGCTCGACCGCGCGCTCGCCAACCAGGAGATCCAGTCGATGATCACGGCGTTCGGCGCCGGCATCGGCGAGGACTTCGACCCGGACAAGGCCCGGTACCACAAGATCGTGCTGATGGCCGATGCCGACGTCGACGGCCAGCACATCACCACGCTGCTGCTGACCCTGCTGTTCCGCTACATGCGGCCGCTCATCGAGCGCGGCTACGTGTACCTCGCGCAGCCGCCGCTGTACCGCCTGAAGTGGTCGAACGCCGCACACGAGTACGTGTTCAGCGACCGCGAGCGCGACGCCCTGATGCAGTCGGGCATCGCCGCCGGCAAGCGGATCCCGAAGGACAACGGCATCCAGCGCTACAAGGGCCTCGGCGAGATGGACTACAAGGAGCTCTGGGACACCACGATGAACCCGGACACCCGCACGCTCCTGCAGGTCACGCTCGAGGACGCCGCCGCGGTGGACAGCACCTTCTCGACGCTGATGGGTGAAGACGTCGACGCACGTCGCCAGTTCATCCAGCAGAACGCCAAGGACGTCCGCTTCTTGGACATCTGAACAGTCTCGACCCTGGCCTGGAGGCGCGGTGCCAGCCGCGCGCTCTGGTCCGGACCACCTGTGGTCGCGTCCACCGCGACGAACGTCACCACGGCCTCCCGGCCGTCAGAAAGGTAACGCAAGCCAATGGCTGACGACAACGAGAACGCCCCCGACGAGCAGCCCGAGATCGTCCACGGCGACAGCGGGGACATCGTCGTCTCCGGTGACCGCATCTCGCAGGTCGACCTGCAGCTCGAGATGCAGCGTTCCTACCTCGACTACGCGATGTCGGTCATCGTCGGCCGTGCGCTGCCCGAGGTCCGCGACGGCCTGAAGCCGGTGCACCGCCGCGTGATCTACGCGATGTTCGACGGCGGCTACCGTCCGGACCGCGCGTTCTCGAAGTGCTCCCGCGTCGTCGGTGACGTCATGGGGCAGTTCCACCCGCACGGTGACTCGGCGATCTACGACGCGCTGGTCCGTCTGGTGCAGCCGTGGTCGCTGCGCTACCCGCTCGCACTCGGCCAGGGCAACTTCGGCTCGCCGGGCAACGACGGCGCAGCAGCGCCGCGGTACACCGAGACCAAGATGGCGCCGCTCGCCATGGAGATGGTCCGGGACATCGACGAGGACACCGTCGACTTCCAGGACAACTACGACGGTCGGACCCAGGAGCCGGCGATCCTGCCGGCACGGTTCCCGAACCTGCTCGTCAACGGCTCGGTCGGCATCGCGGTCGGCATGGCGACGAACATCCCGCCGCACAACCTGCGCGAGGTGGCCGAGGGCGCGAAGTGGGCGCTCGACAACCCCGAGGCGACGCGCGAAGAGCTCCTCGCCGCGCTCATGCAGCGCATCAAGGGGCCCGACTTCCCGACCGGTGCGCAGATCCTCGGCACCAAGGGCATCCAGGACGCCTACCTCACCGGTCGTGGTTCGATCACGATGCGCGCCGTCGTCAACGTCGAGGAGATCCAGGGTCGCACCTGCCTCGTCGTCACCGAGCTGCCGTACCAGGTCAACCCGGACAACCTCGCGATCAAGATCGCCGACCTGGTCAAGGACGGCAAGCTGGCCGGCGTCGCGGACATCCGCGACGAGACCTCTGGTCGCACCGGCCAGCGCCTCGTGATCGTGCTCAAGCGCGACGCCGTCGCCAAGGTCGTGCTGAACAACCTGTACAAGCACACGCAGCTGCAGGAGAACTTCGGCGCGAACATGCTCGCGATCGTCGACGGTGTGCCCCGCACCCTGCCGCTCGACGGGTTCATCTCGGCGTGGGTCGCGCACCAGGTCGACGTCATCGTCCGCCGCACCCAGTTCCGCCTGCGCGAGGCCGAGAAGCGCGCGCACATCCTGCGCGGCTACCTCGCAGCGCTCGACGCCCTCGACGAGGTCATCGCGCTCATCCGTCGTTCGCCCGACGTCGAAGAGGCCCGCTCCGGCCTGATGGACCTGCTGTCCGTCGACGAGATCCAGGCGCGCGCGATCCTCGAGCTCCAGCTCCGTCGACTGGCCGCGCTCGAGCGCCAGAAGATCCACGACGAGGCCGAAGAGCTCGAGCGCAAGATCGCCGACTTCCAGGACATCCTGGCGTCGGAGACCCGGCAGCGCACGATCATCCGCGACGAGCTCGAGGAGATCGTCGACCGCTTCGGCGACGACCGCCGCACCGAGATCATGCTCGGCTACGACGGCGACATGTCGATGGAAGACCTCATCCCCGAAGAGGAGATGGTCGTCACCATCACCCGCGGCGGGTACGTCAAGCGCACGCGCAGCGACCAGTACCGCTCGCAGCACCGCGGTGGCCGTGGTGTCCGTGGCGCCCAGCTCCGCGCGGACGACATCGTCGAGCACTTCTTCGTCACGACGACGCACCACTGGCTGCTGTTCCTCACCGACCAGGGCCGGGTCTACCGCGCCAAGGCGTACGAGCTGCAGGAAGCCGGCCGCGACGCCAAGGGCCAGCACGTGGCGAACCTGCTCGCGATGCAGCCGGACGAGCAGATCCAGCAGGTGCTCGACATCCGTGACTACGAGGTCGCGCAGTACCTCGTCCTCGCGACCGAGCACGGGCTGGTGAAGAAGACCGCGCTCACCGAGTACGACACCAACCGCACCGGAGGCATCATCGCGATCAACCTGCGCGACGGCGACAAGCTCCGGCAGGCGCTGCTCGTCGACGAGCACGACGACCTGCTGCTCGTCTCCCGACAGGGCATGTCGCTCCGGTTCACCGCGACGAACGACACCCTGCGGCCGATGGGTCGGTCGACCTCCGGTGTGAAGGGCATGTCCTTCCGCGACGGCGACTCGCTCCTGGCCGCACGCGTGGTGGCGGACGACGGCTTCGTCTGGGTGATGACCGAGGGCGGGTACGCCAAGCGCACCGCCGTCGACCAGTACCGCATCCAGGGACGCGGTGGTCTCGGCATCAAGGTGGCGAAGTTGGCGACCGACCGAGGCGACCTTGTGGGTGCTCTCATCGTCGGTGAGGACGACGAAGTGCTCGTCGTGCTGCAATCGGGCAAGGTGGTAAGGTCTGCCGTGGCCGAGGTCCCTGCCAAGGGTCGCGACACCATGGGTGTCGTCTTCGCCAGGTTCGCGGCGAACGACAAGATCATCGCAGTGGCCCAGAACACCGAGCGGAACCTGGTCGACCAGGACGACGCCGAGATCGAGCCAGCGGGCCCGGTGGAGACGGTCAGCCCTTCCGAAGCGGCCCCGGACTCCACTGATCCCATCGACACCGAGCCCGTCGCGGACGAGGCCGGAGAGGACCAGTCAAGCAATGAGTAGTGTCGCCGAGAAGCTCCAGAAGAAGGCGAAGCGACCCGTCGGCACCCGCCAAGTGCGGCTGCGGCTGGTCTACGTCGACTTCTGGTCGATGGTGAAGCTCAGCTTCCTCATCGCCCTGGCCGGCAGCATCGTGATCGTGGTCGCCACGGCGCTGGTGTGGGTCATCCTCAACCAGACGGGCGTGTTCACGCAGGTGGACGCCTTGTTGAAGGACGTCACCGGTCAGAACAGTTACTCGATCATGGACCAGTTCTCACTGGGTCAGGTGCTCGGGTTCTCCATCGTCGTGGGCATCCTCAACGTGGTCGTCGGCACCGTGCTCGGCGCCATCGTGAGCGTCCTCTACAACCTCAGTGTTCGCATCACCGGCGGCTTGCTCGTCGGCTTCACGAACAACTGACACACCCGGGCCGGGTGAGCCGATCGCTCGATTTCGTTCTGCGAGATCCGTGGGGTAGGCTTTCATCCGGTCTGAGGGGCTATAGCTCAGGCGGTTAGAGCGCTTCGCTGATAACGAAGAGGTCCAAGGTTCAAGTCCTTGTAGCCCCACCAGTTCTTCGGAACACACGACAATTCCATCCCGCCACCGATCACCTCGGTGGCACCCGGGGCCTTAGCTCAGTTGGTAGAGCGCCTGCTTTGCAAGCAGGATGTCGGGAGTTCGATTCTCCCAGGCTCCACTCCACTCCGGGATGACCCTGCTGCGGTCGTTCCACTCTCCGCCGGATCGTTCCGCCGTGCTGGCCTCGTGCCTTCGGCACTGGCCGCTCCGCGATGGCCGGCTCCGTGAGACGTCGAGCGTTCGTCGTGCGTGCGTGCGTGCTCGGGTCGGGCGGGTGCCGGTGCGCCGACGTCTCGCGGCGCCGAGGTTCCGAAATCTTGGCATCTCGGGCGCTCCAGGGGCCGCCCGTGGAACCTCGGCGGGCAACGTGCGGCATGTCGTGGAACCTCGGCGTCGGCCGACGGGCGCGTCCGCGCGGTACCGGACACGGGAACACCGCGCGTCGTCGCAGCGCTGCACCCGGAGACGACGAAGGGCCCCGGCGGAGTGCCGGGGCCCTTCGTACGAACCGTGGAGGTCAGGCGGCAGGCTTCTCCGCCGTGTCAGCGTCGTCGGCAACCCACAGGTCGTCGTCGGCGCGGAGCGTCTGGTACGCGGCGTACGCAGCACCAGCAACGGCGACGACGCCGACGATGATGAGTGCGACACCACCGAAGCCGATGCCCTTCTTCTGCTGCGACGGTACGTACTTCGCAGCAGCCTTCTTCGCCTTCTTGCCCTTCTTCTGGGCGTTCTTCACGATCTTCTTGACCCGGGGGTCCTTCGCGAGGTCGGTGACGCTGAGCACAGAGCCAGCGGTCGACACCAGCCCGGGGATGACCTCGGACTGGAACTTGTGCGAAGCGCTGTGTGCTGCGGACGTCGCAGCGTGCACGCCCGTTGCGACCGCGGGACGGATCCCGTTGTCGATCGCGTTCTGCACACGGGGGGCGATGTCCTTGCGGGCTGCGTCGGCTGCGTTCGACCGGGCTTCCGCCAGGATCGCGTTCGCGTGCTCGAGGACCTTGCGCTGCTCTCCGAGGAGCGAGGCGGTCTGGCCCTTGAGCTTCTTGATCTGCTTCCGACGCTTGCGCGGGATCTCGATCGTCGTCATCTGGTACCTCCATCGGATCGGCGTGACACCCATCCTGCCACCAGAGTCCCTGACAGGTCACGGAGCCTCACCTGTGGGTGCGGTCCGTACGCAGCCGCTACATGCGAGAATCGGAACATGTCTCTGCACACCGCTGTCGCAACGATCCACACCAACAAGGGCGACATCCGCGTCAACCTGTTCGGCAACCACGCACCGAAGACCGTCAAGAACTTCGTCGACCTCGCCACGGGCAAGCAGGAGTGGACCCACCCGGGTACGGGCAAGGTCTCCACCGACAAGCTCTACGACGGCGTCGTCTTCCACCGCATCATCAAGGACTTCATGATCCAGGGCGGGGACCCGCTCGGCCAGGGCATCGGTGGCCCGGGCTACCGCTTCGACGACGAGATCTCCCCCGAGCTCACGTTCCAGAACCCCTACATCTTCGCCATGGCCAACGCCGGCATCCAGGGTGGCCGTGGCACCAACGGCTCGCAGTTCTTCATCACCACGGTGGCGACGCCGTGGCTGCAGGGCAAGCACACCATCTTCGGTGAGGTCGCCGACGACGAGTCGCGTGCCGTTGTCGACGCCATCGAGGGTGTCCCCACCGACGGCCGTGACAAGCCCGTCGAGGACGTGGTCATCCAGAGCATCGACGTCGAAGGCGTCTGATCCTCACGTGACCGACCAGGCGTACAACCCGAACAACACCTGCTACCGGCATCCGGACCGGCAGAGCTTCGTGCTCTGCCAGCGCTGTGGGCGGACGATCTGCCCGGAGTGCCAGACGCCGGCGGCAGTCGGGGTGCACTGCCCGGAGTGCGTGCGTGAGCAGCGCGCACAGTTCGCGGCGAACCGTCGCGCGTCCGGAGCCCCCAGTGGGCTGACGGTCGCGCGACGGCGCTTCGCGATGCTCGACCAGAAGGCGACGGTCGTCATCGTGGCGATCACGGTCGCCATCTGGCTGCTGGACCAGGTCAGTGGGGGCTTCTTCACCAGCCTGCTCGCCTACAACTCGCTGCTGCTGCCCACGCAGCCGTGGCGGGTCGTGACCGTGCTCTTCGTCCACTCGGGCATCCTCCACATCCTGTTCAACATGTGGGCGCTGTGGATCTTCGGCCGGATGCTCGAGAACATGCTCGGTGCGTGGCGGTTCGTGGCGCTGTACTTCATCACCGGGATCTTCGGTTCGATGCTCGTCACGTTCCTCGCCCCCGGCACCTGGGTGGTCGGGGCGTCCGGCGCGATCTTCGGGCTCTTCGCGGCGTTCTTCGTCCTGCAGCGGAGCCTCGGTCAGAACGCCGTCCAGCTCCTGGTGATCATGGGCCTCAACCTGGTCGTCGGGTTCCTCCCGGGGACGAACATCTCGTGGCAGGCGCATGTCGGTGGCATCATCGGTGGCTTCCTGGTGGGCTTCGTGTTCGCCAAGACCCGGAACATCCGGCAGCGGCCGCTACAGATCGGCCTGCTCGTCGCCTCCGCACTGGTGGGTATCGCCCTCACCGCAGTCGGGTACGCGGTCACCATCGGCTGACACGGTCCGGTCACACGTCCCCGAACGCCCCGTCGCCTCCGCGGCGGGGCGTTCGGTGTTCCCGGGCCATCGCTGCCGGCAGCCGTCCGTTCCGCGACCACCAGGCGGACGGGAGGCACGGTGCCGGCTCGCCACGGGCCTCCCGTCCGCCGTCGGCACGCGACTCGGGCGCGACATGCGCTCGTCCACAAGGCCCTCGCCGAGTTATCCACAGGTGTGGAGAAAGCGGTGAGTTACACGCGTGTGATTATCCCCATTGTGGACTCAGCTGTGGATAACTCCGGGGTCCGGGTGTGGATGACGATGTGGAGAGTGTGGAGAAGTGTGGACAACCACCCGGATCCTCGATGATCTGGGTACCAGGGGCCGGAAGTCCTGTGGACAACGACAACGCCCGCCGCACCAACTGGTGCGACGGGCGTCAGAGAGTCTCGCGACTGTGGATCAGCGCCAGCGGGTGGTCATGAGGAAGCCGATGAACATGATGCCGAAGCCGACCAGGATGTTCCACGAACCAAGGCTCGGCACGGGCAGCGTGGCGTTCGAGATGTAGAAGACGATCACCCAGACGAGGCCGATGATCATGAAGCCGAACATGACCGGCTTGAACCACACCGGGTTCGGGGCGTCCCCGGCGGTGTCGACCGAGTCGGCTCGGGTCTTCCGGGCGGGCTTGGTGCGGTCCTTGTCACTGGCCATGGCCGGTATCCTACCGTGACCACGTGTGTGGATCGGCCCGCAGACCGCTGCACACATCCCCCACGAGTACGGTGAACCGCCATGACCAGGATCCTCGTCGTCGACAACTACGACAGCTTCGTCTACACGCTGAACGGCTACGTCCAGCAGCTCGGGGCCGAGACCGACGTGGTGCGGAACGATGCCTTCCCCGAGTCGGAGATCGCCGACCGCATCGCCGAGTACGACGGCGTGCTGCTCTCGCCCGGCCCGGGGACTCCCGCGGACGCCGGTGTCTCCATCCCCACGGTGCACGCGGCGATCGCGTCCGGCACTCCGCTGCTCGGGGTCTGCCTCGGGCACCAGGCGATCGCGGAAGCCCTCGGCGCCACCGTCACGCACGCGGACGAGCTCATGCACGGCAAGACCTCGCAAGTCGACCACGACGACAGCGTGCTGTTCGCCGGGGTCCCGCACCCGTTCACGGCGACGCGCTACCACTCCCTCGCGATCGTCGACGGCACGGTGCCCGACGAGCTCACCGTGACGGCGCGTACCGGCGGTGGCGTCATCATGGGCGTGCAGCACCGCGCGCACCCGGTGTACGGCGTGCAGTTCCACCCCGAGTCCGTGCTGACCGAGGGCGGCTACCGCATGGTCGGCAACTGGCTCGAGACCACGGGCCTGTCGGGTGCAGCGGAGCACGCTGCCGGTCTGGGTCCGCTCATCGCGACGCACCGCGCCTGACCAGGCTGCAGTCCGCGTGCCGACACGACGGCGTCGTGTGGGGCTCGTGAACCGTCCGCGCGTGGGAGCTGCGGTGCGTGGCGGCGGTGCGCCGTCCCTCCAGACCGGTCACGCCGGTCAGCGACCGTCGTCGCCGCCGTCCTTCTCGTCGCCGTCGTCACCGTTGGCGGGCGGTGCCTGCGAGGGCTGAGCCGGCGCAGCGCAGTAGGTCAGGGCGACCGAGCTGCCCTGGTCGACGTCGCCCTGCGGGGTGTCCTGCTGCGTGACCGCACCGCCGGTGCACGAGTTCGTGGGCGCGGGGGTGACGGTGAGACCGAGTTGCTCCAGCGCGGCCTTGGCGTCGGCGTACTGCTGGTTGGTGACGTCCGGCAGCTGCACCTTGCCATTGGAGATCGTGAGGTTCACCACGGAACCCTTGGCCTGCATCGAACCCGTCTCGGGGTCGGAGCTCAGGACGGTCCCCGCCGGGACGTCCGACGAGTAGTCCGAGCTGATCGCGCCGAGCTGGAACCCGGCGGCGTCGAGGGCCTGCTGCGCAGCCGACTGTGTCTGACCGCTCAACTGGGGGATCGCGACGGGTGCCGGGCCGAGCGACACGACGACGTCCACGCTCTGGCTCCGTCCGACGTTGATGCCGGAGCCGGGGTCGGTCCGGATGACGGTGCCCTTGGCGACGTCGTCGGAGTTCTCCTCGACCTTGACGGCCGTCAGGTCGCGCTTGGCGAGGGCTGCCTTCGCGGCGTCGAAGGTCGACCCGGCCACGTTCGGCACACTCACCGAGGACGACACCGGGGGCTTGCCCGGCTGCAGGTTCGCGACGAAGAACACCACGCCCACGATGACCGCGACCGTCAGCAGGATGCCGACCCAGATCCACGCCACGGGCGGCCGGTTCTGGGTGCGCTGCGGTCGGTGTTCAGCGGTGTCGTCGTCGAGCTCGCGGAAGGCTGCGGCCGGGTTCGACGTGGTGCGCGGGTCGACCCCGAACAACACGGTCGATGCGTCGTTCGCCGCGTTCTGCTGGAGCTTCTTGGTGGACGTCGGCACGCGACCAGCGGCGGCCTGCTGCAGGTCGGTGCGGAACTCGGCGGCGTTCTGGAAGCGCCGGGTGCGGTCCTTGACGAGTGCGTGCAGGGTCACGGCGTCGAGCGCCGGTGAGACCGCCGGGGTGATCGACGACGGTGCAACCGGGTGCTCGCTGACGTGCTGGTAGGCGACGGCGACGGGGGTGTCCCCGAGGAAGGGCGGTCGTCCGGTGAGGAGTTCGAAGAGCACGACACCGGTCGAGTAGATGTCGGTGCGGGGGTCGACGGTCTCGCCGCGTGCCTGCTCCGGCGAGAAGTACGACGCGGTCCCGAGGATCGAGGTGGTCTGCGCGACCGTGGCCGAGGTGTCGGTGATCGCGCGCGCGATGCCGAAGTCCATGACCTTCACCTGGCCGGTGTGGGTCACCATGACGTTGGCGGGCTTGATGTCGCGGTGCACGACGCCGGCACGGTGCGAGTACTCGAGGGCCGTGAGGATGCCCTCGGTGATGCGCACGGCCTCGTCCGGGGCGACCGCGCCCTCGGCGATGATGTCGGAGAGCGGCCGGCCCTCGACGTACTCCATGACGATGAAGGGGACCTGCACCTCGGCGCCGGACGTCTCCGTCACGGTCTCCTCGCCGGCGTCGTAGACCCGGACCACGGTCGGGTGCGCCATGCGTGCGGCCGCCTGGGCCTCTTGCCGGAACCGTGTGCGGAAGGCCGGGTCGTTGGCCAGGCTCGGCTTCAGCAGCTTCACCGCGACCTTGCGACCGAGACGCGTGTCGTTACCGAGGTGCACGGTGGCCATGCCGCCTCGACCGATGACGTCACCGATCTCGTAACGGTTCGCGAGGAGCGTGATCCCCGCGGTCACACCTTCTGGCACGTACTCCTCCGTCTGTCGGTCCGGGCTAGTGTACGGCAGCCCGACCTGGTGAGACGCTGGCCACGGACGGGTCGACCGAACCGTTACCGAACGGTGTCGACAGCCCCCGTCCGGGGGACGTTCGCGGTCAGTCCTGCGGTCCCTGGCTGGGGTTGATGCCCTCGGTCGGGTCGGTCGTCGGCTCCGGGTCGGCCTCCCACGTCGCACTCGTGGTCGACGAGCTCGGCGACGTCAGGTCACCGCACTCCGCCGTGTACGAGAGCGAGATCGTGCCCGGGTCCTTCCCCGTGACCTCGATGGAGGTGTTCGTGACCGTCCCGGTCGACTGGTTCTTCGCGTCGGTGCCGTTGTTGATCGTGTACGTGTAGCCGCTCAGGGAGTGGCCGGCGGGGCATGCCGTGAACGCGTTCCACGAGAACGTCACCTTGCCGTCCGACGAGACCGTGCCGGCCGTCGGGGCGTCGGGTGCGGTCGTGACCGTCGCCACCTCGGTGTACGCCTTGATGGTCACCAGCGATCCCGGTTCGAGGTTGCCGGTGGGGTCGAGCGACTGCACGGTGCCGACCTGTCCGGCGTTCGCCGCCGGGTCGCCGTCGACGATCGTGGCCTCGAGCCCGAGCTGCTGCAGCTTCGCCTGGGCATCGGTCGCCTGCATGCCGACGTAGTCGGCCTGCGACACCGTCACGCGGGCCGGTGTGGTCGGTGTCGGGGGCGGCGTCTGCGAACGGGTCGGCTTCGGGCTGCTCGAGGACTTCGTCGGGGTCGGCTCCGGCTCAGCCGCACCGTTCAGTGCGAAGGCGCCGACGACACCGGCGATCGCGAGCACCACGACGATCCCGACGACCCACCAGATCCAGGCGCGCTTCTTCTTCGGCTCCTCGGCCTCGTCGTTCGACGGGGACACCGGTGCGCCGGGTCCGCCGGCGCCCGCGGCTGCCGCGGCGGACTGTGTGCCGAGCAGTGCCGTGGCGGCGTCGTTCCCCTGGCCCTGCGGCGGGTTGAACGCGACGGTGCCACCCTGCGCGATGGCGGGGACGGCGACGGTGGCCGCTGCGACGTCACCACGGCGGAGCGCCTGTGCGGCGCGCGCCAGGTTGGCGGCGGTGGCGGGACGATCGGCGGGCTTCTTCGCGATGCACGAGATCACGAGGGCAGCGACGGGCTCGGGGATGTCCCCGGGCAACGCCGGCGGCTGCTCGTTGATGTGCGCCATCGCGATCGCGACCTGCGACTCACCCGTGAAGGGACGACGACCCGCGAGGGCCTCGTACGCGACGATGCCGAGCGAGTAGATGTCGGTCGACGGCGACGCCGGGTGCCCGCTCGCCTGCTCGGGCGAGAGGTACTGCACGGTGCCCATGACCTGGCCGGTCGCGGTGAGCGGGACCTGATCGGCGATGCGCGCGATGCCGAAGTCGGTGATCTTGACGCGGCCGTCCGGCGTGATGAGCAGGTTGCCGGGCTTGATGTCACGGTGCACGAGACCGACCGCGTGTGCGGCCTGCAGGGCGTTCGCGGTCTGCGCGACGATGTCCAGGACCTTGTCGACGGGCAGCGTGTGCTCGCGCTCTATCATGGTCGACAGTGCTTCGCCGGGGACGAGCTCCATCACGAGGTAGGCGCTGCCGTCCTCTTCACCGTAGTCGAAGACGTTGGCGATGCCCTCGTGGTTGACGAGCGCAGCGTGGCGGGCCTCGGCGCGGAAGCGCTCGAGGAACCCGGGGTCGCCGAGGTACTCGTCCTTGAGGATCTTGAGTGCGACGGTTCGGCCGATGACGAGGTCGGTGGCCTGCCACACCTCTCCCATGCCGCCGATGGCGACCCGGGACGAGAGCTGGTACCGCCCACCGAAGGTGAGTCCGCTGGTGGGTCTCATTTGTTCAGCACCGCCTCCATGACTTTCTTCGCGACCGGGGCCGCGACCGTGTTGCCGACTCCCGACTGACCGAGCCCGCCGCCGTCTCCGACGACGACCGCCACGGCGACCTCCGGGTCCTTCGCGGGCGCGAACCCGGTGAACCAGAGCGTGTAGGGATCGCCTGTTCCGCCCTCGGCCGTGCCCGTCTTCCCTGCGACGTCGACACCGTCGATCTTGGCATTCGTTCCGGTCCCGGCGTTCACGACGCTCTGCATGGCCTCGGTGAGGTCAGCGGACTCGGAGGACGACAGCGGATCACTGTACTGCCTCGGGGAGAAGGACTCGACCGTCTTCAGGTCGCTCGTGGTGATCGAGTCGATGAGCGAGGGCTGCATGACCTTGCCACCGTTCGCGATGCCAGCCGACACCATGGCCATCTGCAGCGGGGACACCCGGACGCTCGCCTGCCCGAACGCGCTGAGCATGAGCTGCGCCGTGGAGTCGACCTCGGGGTACTGGCTGGCGGTGGCGGACATCGGGACCTCGATGGCGTCACCGAAGCCGTACTTGTCGGCCATGCTCTTGATCGCGTCGTACCCGAGCTTCTGCCCGAGTTCGGCGAACGGGATGTTGCACGAGTACTGGATGGCCGTGCGGAGCTTGACCTTGTCGCCACCGCCGCAGGTGCCACCCTCGGCGTTGTTGATGTACGAGCTCGTGCCGGGGAGCTGCAGGCGTGACGGGTTCGGGAACGTCGAGTCGAGGTTGTACTTGCCGCCCTCGAGCGCCGCCGATGCGACGACGAGCTTGAAGACGGATCCGGGCGTGTACAGGTCGCCGCCGATCGCGCGGTTCTGCAGCGGGGACGACGAGGCGCCGAGCAGGGCGTCGTACTGCTCCTTGACCTTCGCGGTGTCGTGCGAGGTGAGGGTGTTCGGGTCGTAGCTCGGCTTCGAGACCATCGCGAGGATCTTGCCGGTCTTCGGCTGGACGGCGACGACGGCGCCGCTGTTCGTGCCGAGGGCGTCGTACGCGGCCTGCTGCACGGCGGGGTCGATCGTCAGGTTGACGTTGTCGCCCTGGACGTCCTGGCCGGTGAGGATCGAGTTGAGGTTCTGGAAGAACGAGGCGTCCGAGTTGCCGGACAGCACGGTGTTCTCCGCGCTCTCGATGCCGGTGTTGCCCTGGCCGATGGTGAAGTACCCGGTGACGGCGGAGTACAGGTCCCCGTTCGTGTACTTGCGCTGGTACTCGTACTGGTCGTCCACCGGGGTCGACTCGGCGATCGGGCTGCCGTCGACGAGGATCGCACCGCGCTTGGTCGAGTAACTGTCCAAGATGGTGCGTGAGTTGCGGGAGTCGGCGCGGAGCGTGTCAGCCGAGAAGAACTGGATCGAGGTCGTCGACACGAAGAGTGCGACGAACATGAGCACGATGACGGTCGAGACACCGCGGAGCTGTCGGTTCATCGACGACGCTCCTTCCTGGTCGCGCGCGCGGACCGCCCGCTCGCGGCGGGGATCGCGCCCTGCTGGACGCGTTGTTCGGCTGGGATGGAATCGGTGAGTCGCAGCAGCATCGCGGCGATGATCCAGTTGGCGATGAGCGAGGAACCACCCGCGGCCATGAACGGTGTGGTCAGGCCGGTCACCGGGATCACGCGGGTGATGCCACCGACGACGACGAACACCTGCAGGGCGATCACGAAGCCGAAGCCGACGCCGAGGAGCTTGCCGAAGTCGTCCTGTGCCATGAACCCGACGCGGATGCCGCGCGAGGCCAGCACGATGAAGAGCGCCAGGATCGCGAAGACGCCGATCAGGCCGAGCTCTTCGCCGAGCGAGGCGATGATGTAGTCGGCGTTGGCGACGGGTGTGATGTACGGGCGCCCCTGGCCGAGGCCGGTGCCGGTGATGCCGCCGTTCGCGAAGCCGAAGAGCCCCTGCACGAGCTGGTAGCTCGCCTGGGTGTCGCGGCTGAAGACCTCTTGGTTGAACGGGTCGAGCCACTGCTCGAAGCGGCCGTGCACGTACTCGAGGGCGCTCTGCGCGACGAGGGCACCACCGACGAACAGCGCTAGACCGATGACGACCCAGCTGATCCGCGCGGTCGCGACGTAGATCATCACGAGGAACAGGCCGAAGTACAGCAGCGCCGTGCCGAGGTCGCGCTGGAAGACGAGGACCGCCATCGCGGCGCCCCACATCACCAGGATCGGGCCGAGGTCGCGGGCACGCGGGAACGTCATGCCGAGGAACTTCTTGCCGACGATCGACAGTGAGTCGCGCGCGGTGACGAGGTACCCGGCGAAGAACAGCGCCATGGTGATCTTCGCGAGTTCGCCCGGCTGGAACGAGAACGGTCCGATCTTGATCCAGACCCGTGCGCCACCGATGTTCTGACCGATGCCGGGCAGGATCGGCAGCAGCAGCAGCGCGATCGTCAGGAACATGAAGATGTAGCGGTACCGCTGCAGGAACCGGTGGTTCCGCACCAGCAGCAGCGTGATGATCGCCAGGACCATCGCGAGCATCGTCCAGACGATCTGCTTCACACCGATGGCGTCCCAGCCGGTCAGGCCGTTGTGGACGTCGATGCGGTAGATCTCCGCGATGCCGATGCCGTTCAGGACGAGTGCGATCGGCAGGACGAACGGGTCGGCGTTCTTGGCGACGACCCGCAGCACGACGTGCATCACGAGCCCCAGCCCGAGGATGCCCCCGCCGACCCACAGCACCGAGGTGTCGAACAGTCGCCCCTTGGTGCCGAGCTGCACGAGCACCATCGCGCCGGCGCAGATGCCGCAGGCGATGACCAGCAGCACGAGCTCGAGGTTCCGAGCACGTGCGGGTTCACGGAGCTTGATCGTGATCGCCTGCGTGAACGACTGGGCGGTGGCGTTGCTCATCGCGAGCCCCGGGTCGGGGACGGGGAGGGCGTCGACGACCGGGTCGGTGACGGCGAGGGTGACGAGGTGGATCCGCCGTCACCGCCGGTACCGGCTTGGTCCTGCCCGGTCTCGGCGGCCTTGCGCAGTCGGTCGACGATGTCCCGCGCGTCGTCGAGCGACTGCGCGTTGATCGTCGAGCGGACGTTCTCGCGGGTGTAGTCCGGGAGCATCGACACGGTGATGTCGGTGTCCTCGTAGACGTCCGACAGCGCCAGTGGTCCGATCGACTGCTGGACGCCCTTGTAGATCGCGACCGTGCCGCGGTCGGTGCCGACGTAGTAGTGGTCCTGGGTGATCCGCCAGCCGAGGAACACGGCCCCGACCAGGGCAGCGACCGCCACCACGAGCGCGACCGTCCACGAGACCCGACGTCGGATGCGGCGTCGGCGGTCCTCGGCGATCAGCTCCGCGAAGAACTGGTCGGATTCGGGCTCGAAGTGCGAGTCCTCTGGAGCCGTGGTGACCTTGAGCGGGTGCAGCAGGATCGTGGGGAGGCGGATCGGCTTGCGGCCGGTCGACGCCTCGAAGGTCAGGGGAGCGGCCGCGGACCCGACGGTGGTGGCCGCGTCGTCGTCGTCGTCGACCTCGTCCGCGGTGACGTCCATGACGACGACGGTGACGTTGTCGGGGGCGCCGTGGTCGAGGGTCTCCTTGACCAGGCGCTGCGTGACCTGGTTGGCGTCCATGTTCGACGCCAGCGCGTGCCGGATGCGCTCTTCGGCCAGGTACGACGACAGGCCGTCGGAGCACAGCAGCCAGCGGTCGCCCGGCTGGATGTCCATGATCGCGGTGTCGACCTCGGGTGCCGCATCGACGTCGCCGAGCACCCGCATGAGCACCGAGCGACGGGGGTGGACCGCGGCTTCTTCCGGGGTGATCCGGCCGCTGTCGACCAGGCGCTGCACGAAGGTGTGGTCCGACGTGATCTGCTGCAGTTCACCGTCGCGGTGGCGGTAGATGCGCGAGTCACCGATGTGGGCGATCGCGATCTGGTCGCCGACCCGGATCATCGCGGACACCGTGGTGCCCATGCCGGTCAGTTCCTGGTGCTCGAAGACCGTCTCGGTGATGAGCTGGTTCGCGGCGATCAGTGCCGACTGCAGCGCGAACTCGGCGTCGTGGGCCGAGGGGAACTCGCGGTCCACCTCCCTGATGCGCCGGATTGCGATCGCCGAGGCGACGTCGCCGCCGGCGTGCCCACCCATGCCGTCCGCGACCGCGAACAGGTGCGCCCCGGCGTAGCCGGAGTCCTGGTTGTTCGCGCGGATGCGGCCCACGTGGGACACAGCGGCGCTCAACGTGCGAGCGGTCATGCCGGGTTACCGCCGCAGCTCGAACGTCGTCGTCCCGATCGTGATCGGCGTGCGCTCCGCGACGATCAGGGGAGCGCTCACCTTCTGACCGTTGACGAAGGTGCCGTTCGTGGACTCGAGGTCGGTGAGGAGCCAGCCGTCGGTGCGCAGGTCGAGCCGGGCGTGGTTGGTCGAGGTGTAGTCGTCGCGGATCACGACGTTGGACTCGCTGGAGCGACCGATCGTGATCGGTCCGCCGCCGAGCGGCATCTCCATGCCCTCACGCGCGCCCTCGGTGATCACGAGGCGGGTCGCGGCTGGCGATGCGGACTGCGTCGCCTGGGTCGGTTGCCCGATCAGGTCGGTGAACGCTCCACCCGAGGCCGCTGCCGGCGCCGCCGCTGCGGGGATCGTCGGGGTCGTCGGTCCGGAGGGAGCCGACTTGGAATCCGTGGGGATCGTGCGCACGCGCTGGCCGAAGAGATCACTGCGCAGGGCGAAGACGATCACGAAGACGAACAGCCAGAGCACCGCGAGGAACGCGAAGCGCAGGACGAGCAGGGTCAGGCCTGTGGTCATCGAGCACCTCCGTCGTTCTCCGGGATCACCCGGAACACCATACGGGTACGACCGATCTCGATGGTGGAGTCCGGCTCCACGATCGCCTGTTGGAAGTGCTGTCCGTTCAGCTTCGAGCCGTTCGTCGAGCCCAGATCCGTGGCCTGGGCGTGCTTGCCGTCCCACAGGACCTCGACGTGCTTCCGGCTCGTCCCGGTGTCCGCGATGGTGATGTCGGCGTCACTGCCACGGCCGATCACGGTGCGTCCGCGCTGCAGGCGGTGGCGCTGCGAGCCGATGTCGAGCACGGCGATCCAGGCGACGTCGCGCTGCACCGTGGTGGAGTCGATCTGCAGGATGCCCGTCGACAACGTGCCGTCCTGCTGCAGCCGGATGGTGACCGGTCCGGAGAACGAGTAGTTCTGCGCGACGGCGTGCTGGTGGGCCATCTGCGTGAGTTCGTCGATGAGCGGACGACCGACGTCGTTCATGCGCGTGAAGTCCGGCGGCGCGAGGCGCACGGTGAACTCGTTCGGCACCAGGATGCGCTCTCGCGACACCACGGCGGCCTTCGTGTCGAGCTCGCGGCGCAGGGCGCTGGAGATCTCGACCGGCTGCACACCGGAGCGGAAGGTCTTCGCGAACGCGCCGTTCACGGCGCGCTCCAGCCCTCGCTCGAAGTTGTCCAGCAGGCCCATGTGTCTCCAGAGTCGTCGGTCGTCAACCACTGCATGGTAGTGGTTGGCGCAGGGGGCAGTCTGTGCGTGGTAGTGTTTTGGGGCTGGCGCGAGTGGCGGAATTGGTAGACGCGCACGGTTCAGGTCCGTGTGCTGGAAACGGCGTGGGGGTTCAAGTCCCCCCTCGCGCACCAGGCAAACAGCGAAAGGCCCCGGAGGAATCCGGGGCCTTTCGTGTTTCTTCCGGGGCGTCCCGGAGCGGCCGTCGCCGGATGGCGGATCAGGTCCGATCGGCGTCCGTCGCGTGGTCGGGATCCGGCCAGGAGGCGCGGCTCGACCCCGACACGCCGGGTCCGGAGAACCCGTGGTCGGGTCTTCCCGCACCGCTCCGGTCCACCCGCGCCGCTAGCGTGACCAGGTGACCGAAGATCGTGCAGCAGTCCCTCGTCCCGGTGTCGACGTCCCCGATGCCCGTGGGCGGACCGGACTCGACGCCGTCGGCCGTGACCTCGAGCGCAACCCCGACGTCGTCGTGCGGGACGTCGAGGTCGTGTCGGACGGCTGGCACGTGCTCCGTCGCACCACGCTCGACGTCCGGCGCCGGGACGGCCGGTGGGACCGGCAGCAGCGCGAGACCTACGACCGGGGGAACGGCGCCACGGTGCTGCCGTACGACGCCGAGCGCGGCACCGTCCTGCTCACCCGGCAGTTCCGGTGGCCGGCGTACGTGAACGGGCACCCGGACGGGATGCTCATCGAGGCTGCGGCGGGGCTGCTCGACGAGGACGACCCCGAGACCGCCGTCCGACGCGAAGCCGCCGAGGAGCTCGGCATCCGGCTGGGTGACCTGGTGCGCGTCGGCGACGTCTTCATGAGCCCCGGTTCGGTCACCGAGCGTGTCCACTTCTACGTCGGTGCCTACACGCCGGCGGACCGGGTCGAGGCGGGAGGCGGGGTCGAGGACGAGGGTGAGGACATCGAGGTGCTCGAGCTGGCACTCGACGAGGCGCTCGCGATGGTCGAGGACGGCCGGATCGCCGACGGCAAGACGATCATGCTGCTGCAGTGGGTGGCACTGCGGTCGGTGGCAGTGTGGCGGGTGTCACCCCGACAGGGCTGAGCCGTCCAGGCCCACCGCTCGGGCGATCGTCGTGCGGACCAGGCCTTCGCGGGTCGGTCGGTCGAGGTAGTCGACCAGGGCGTACCCGTTGGTGGCGTCGACGAGCGCGAAGAGCAGGCGTCCTACGCCGTCCGGGTCGTCGGTCCACAGCACGCCCGTGCGCACCCCGTCGACGACGACCGTGGTCGCGAGGACTTGCCAGTCGTCCATGACGTCCCGTGCCGCGGTCGCCAGTGCCGCGTTCGTGCGGCCGATGCTCCACGCGTCGGCCCAGAGGGTGGCGACGTCGTCGCGCGCGGGATCGGCGATGCAGCCGAGCAGGGTGCGGAGGCCGGAGACGGGGTCGGGCGCAGCGGCGACGATCGCGCGGACCTCGGCGACCTCCGCTGTCGCGACGGTGCGGAACGTCTCGCCGACCAGGTCCTCCATGCTCGGGCGGTAGTGGGCGACGAGCGACGGCGCGACCCCGATCACGGCGGCGACCCCGCGGAGCGTCACCGCCGCGAGGCCCTCGGCGCGCGCCAGGTCGACGGCCGCCGCCGCGATCTGGGATCCGCGTTCGGCCGGGCTCAGGCGCCGGCGGGCCGGTGTCGTCGGCATCGTCCCACCGTATCCGCGCGTCACGCGCCCTCGACGACGAAGGCTGCCCACAGGTCGGCACGAGTCGCGAAGACGGCGAGGTCGCGGTCGAGGAGCCGACCGGCGTGCTCGACCCGGGAGCGTGCGGTGTGGCGGTGGATGCCGAGCACCTGGGCGGCGCGGTCGTACTCGCAGTTCTGCTCGAGCCAGGCACGGACGGTGCGGGTGAGCTCGGTGCCCGCCGATCGGTCGTGTTCGAGCAGGGGAGCGAGGAACGCGCGGGCGACGGCTCCGGCGTCGACGTCCACGTGGGCCAGGTGTGCGAGGACGCCTTCCCGGGCGAGGTCGCCGAACTCGGTGGTGCCCGGTCGTCCTTCGCGCCGACGGTCCAGGGCCTGCACGGCCTCGGTGCGAGCGCGGCCGAACGACCGGTACGCGGCACCGTCCGACAGGCCGGCCCGCAGGTCGAAGCGCCCGACCAGTTCCTCGACGATCGCGGTGTCGTCGGCGCTCACGCACAGGAAGAGGGCGTCGTCGACGGCGAAGAAGAGCTGTCCGGGCCGGTCCTGCACCCACAGTTCGAGCAGGTCGACGACGGTGTCGAGGTCGTGGTCGTCGACGTCGAGGGCCGCGATCCGGACGGGTTCGGCGGGCAGGGGACCCCACACCTCGCGCGACGTCGACTGGACCACCTCCGGATCGCCGACCGAGAGCATGGTGAGCAGGCCGGTGCGCAGGAGCCCGCGTGCCCGGGCCAGCTCACGGTTCTGCTGCAGCGCGAGTCCGGCGAGGGCGATGACGGACGTCACCACCTCACGTCCGGCGCGGTCGAGCGCACCACCGTTGGCGATCGCGAGCACGCCGCTCAGGTGGCCCCCGCTGCCGAGGGTCTGCAGGGTGAACCCGGTGTGGTGCTCGGTGGTCACCGGCAGGCTCGCCCGCTGTCCCGCGCGCAACAGGCGCAGCGCCTCGGTCCGGAGCAGCTCGAGGTCCTGGGCGGGCACTTCGTCGCTCGGGTGCCCGCGGTCGAGCCGTCCCGACACGTCGAAGAGCCCGACCCAGCCGTCGAGCTGCCCGGAGAGCTCGGCGATCGTGGCGCCGAGTCCGTCCGGGCGCATCGCCGCGAGCGAGATCGCCCGCTGTGCGGCGAGGGCCCAGGCGTTCCGGGCGTTCGCGTCGCGGGCGACCGCTTCGGCGTTCGCCTGCGCGACCGCGATGAACGAGGTCTCGTAGGGCACCTCGAACAACGGGAGCCCGTGCTGCGAACAGGCGGCGACGAGGGCGTCCGGGGTGCCCGCGCGGACGACCTCGGTGCCGAACCCGAGTGCGACGACGCCCCGGTCGACGAGTCGGCGGACGTACGGGCCGGCGACGTCCTCCGGGACCTCGGCCTCGGCGCCGAACTGGGTGCCCGTGGTCAGCAGTCCCTGCCCGTCGGCCAGGAACGGCGTCGGGTCCTCGAGGTCGGAGCTGTGCAGCCACGACAGCGGGGCGTCGAGGGCGCCCGTGTCCGCGTCGGTCAGCGGGCGGAGGCGGAGGTCGGCACGGTGCAACAGGGAACGCAGCGTCGCGGGCATGGGAGCACCTTATCCACCGGGGCGATCCGACCGGTGCTCGATGTACACGGTGGACAGCCACCGGGGTCGCCGCAGGCTCCTACCATCGCCGCATGTCCTCCACCGCAGCACCATCGATCAGTGCGCCCACCGGCGGCCCCTCGCTGCCCCAGGAACGACGGCTCGTCACGGCCGTCCCCGGCCCCCGGTCTCGAGAGCTCATGGCGCGGAAGGCCGGAGCCGTCGCGGCCGGGGTCGGGGTCGCCGTGCCGATCGCCGTCGTCGCGGCCGGTGGTGGGGTCGTCGTGGACGCGGACGACAACTCGTTCGTCGACCTGGGGTCCGGGATCGCCGTGACCAGCGTCGGCAACGCGCACCCCGCCGTCGTCGCCGCGGTCACCGAGCAGGTCGCTGCCTTCACCCACACGTGCTTCACGATCGCCGCCTACGACGGGTACGTCGCGGTCGCCGAGGCACTCAACCGGCTGACCCCCGGTGACCACGAGAAGCGCACGGCGCTGTTCAACTCCGGCGCCGAGGCCGTCGAGAACGCCGTGAAGATCGCGCGCAAGCACACCGGTCGGCAGGCCGTCGTGGTGTTCGACCACGCGTACCACGGGCGCACGAACCTCACGATGGCGCTCACCGCGAAGAACCAGCCCTACAAGGACGGCTTCGGCCCGTTCGCGCCCGAGGTCTACCGGGTGCCGATGTCCTACCCGTTCCACGACGGCCTCTCCGGGCCCGAGGCGGCGAAGCGCGCGATCAGCCAGATCGAGAAGCAGGTCGGCGCGGCGAACACCGCTGCGCTGCTCATCGAACCGATCCAGGGGGAGGGCGGCTTCGTCGTCCCCGCGCCCGGGTTCCTCACCGCCCTGTCCGAGTGGACCACGGCGAACGGCGTCGTGCTCATCGCCGACGAGGTGCAGACCGGCTTCGCGCGCACCGGGTCGATGTTCGCGAGCGAGCACGAGGGGATCGTGCCGGACGTCGTCACGACCGCGAAGGGCATGGCCGGCGGTCTGCCCCTGTCCGCCGTGACCGGGCGCGCCGAGATCATGGACTCCGCGCACGTCGGCGGGCTCGGCGGCACCTACGGCGGCAACCCGATCGCCTGCGCCGCCGCCCTCGCCGCGATCGACGCGTTCGAGCACGACGGGCTGATCGACCGAGCCCGCGAGATCGGTGAGGTGCTGCTCGGACGACTCCGTGCCGCGCAGACGACCGACCCGCGGATCGGTGACGTCCGCGGACGCGGCGCGATGGTCGCGATGGAACTCGTGGACCCCGCGACCGGCGAACCGGACGCAGCATTGACCGGGAAGGTGGTGCGGTCGGCGTTCGAGCACGGCGTCATCGCGCTGACCGCCGGTACGTACGGCAACGTCGTCCGGTTCCTGCCCCCACTGTCGATCGGCGACGCCCTGCTCCACGAGGGACTCGACGTCGTCCTGGAAGGACTCGCAACCGCATGACCACCGGCACCACCACCGCCCCTGCGGCCGACCGCACCGACGCCGAACGCGAGCTGCTCGCCCGCGTCCCCACGGGCCTCCTGGTCGGCGGCACCTGGCAGTCGTCGGCCGACGGCCGGACCTTCGCCGTCGTCGACCCCGCCACCGGCGAGACGCTGCTCGACATCGCAGACGCAACCCCCGAAGACGGTGTCCGCGCCCTCGACGCCGCGGAAGCCGCCAAGACGGGCTGGGCGAGCACACCGCCGCGGCACCGCGCCGAGCTGCTCCGCCGCGCGTTCGACCTGCTGCAGGAACGACGCGAGGAGTTCGCGCTGCTCATGACGCTCGAGATGGGCAAGCCGCTCGCCGAGGCCCGCGGCGAGGTCGCGTACGGCGGAGAGTTCCTGCGCTGGTTCTCGGAGGAAGCGGTCCGGATCGGCGGCTCGTACGGCACCAACCCGGAGGGCACCGGCCGTGCCACCGTCTCCCACAAGCCCGTCGGCCCCGCGTTCCTCATCACACCGTGGAACTTCCCGCTGGCGATGGCGACCCGGAAGATCGCACCGGCGCTCGCCGCCGGGTGCACGGTCGTCGTGAAGCCGGCCGAGCTCACGCCGCTCACGACGCTGCTGTTCGTCGACCTGCTGCGCGAGGTCGGTCTGCCCGCCGGGGTGGTCAACGTGGTCCCGACAACGCGGGCCGCTGACGTCTCCGGGCCGGTGATCGCCGACCCCCGGCTCCGGAAGCTGTCCTTCACGGGCTCGACGCCGGTCGGACGCACGCTGCTCGCCCAGGCGGCGCAGAACGTGCTCCGGACGAGCATGGAGCTCGGCGGCAACGCCCCGTTCCTGGTGTTCGCCGACGCCGACCTCGATCTGGCCGTGGAGGGCGCGCTCGCCGCCAAGTTCCGCAACACCGGGCAGGCGTGCACCGCCGCGAACCGGTTCCTGGTGCACGAGGACGTCGTCGACGAGTTCACGCGCCGGATCGCCGAACGCGTCGAGGCCATGCGGGTCGGCCGCGGCACCGAGGACGGCGTCGCCATCGGACCGCTCATCGACGACCGCGCCGTCGACAAGGCGCACCGCCTGGTCACCGACGCGCTCGACCGCGGGGCGACGCTCCACACCGGCGGCCACCCGGTCGACGGCCCCGGCACCTTCTACGCGCCCACGGTCCTGACCGACGTGCAGCCCGGCAGCGACCTGCTCCGCGACGAGATCTTCGGACCCGTCCTGGCGATCCGGACCTTCCGGACCGAGGACGAGGCCGTGGCCGCCGCCAACGACACCGAGTACGGTCTGGTCGGCTACGCGTTCACCGAGGACCCGGCCCGCGGCCAGCGCCTGACGGAGCGGCTCGAGACCGGCATGCTCGGACTCAACACCGGGGTCGTCTCGAACGCGTCGGCCCCGTTCGGCGGGGTGAAGCAGTCCGGCCTCGGCCGCGAGGGCGGTGGCGAGGGCATCGCTGAGTACCTCGAGACCATGTACACGCTGACCCCGGACCCGTTCCGGAGCACCACCACCGAAGGAGCAGCACGATGATCGAGAGCGACGTCGTCGTCATCGGAGCCGGTGTCACCGGCCTGACCGCCGCGAACCGCCTGCGCGCCGCGGGACTGACCGTCACGGTGCTCGAGGCGCGCGACCGCGTGGGCGGCCGCACCTGGACGAACGACATCGATGGCGTCACGCTCGAGATCGGTGGCCAGTGGGTCTCGCCCGACCAGACCGCACTGCTCGAGACCCTCGACGAACTCGGACTCGACACGTACGACCGGTACCGCGAGGGCTCGAGCGTCTACGTCGACGCCGAGGGCACCCGCACCGAGTACACCGGCGACATCTTCCCGCTGCCCGAGGCGACGGCGAACGAGATCGAGCGACTCGTGACCGTCGTCGACGAGTACGTCGCAGCGGTCGACCCCGCGCGCCCCTGGGAGACCCCGGACGCCGCCGCACTCGACGAGGTCTCCTTCCGTGCCTGGCTGCACGCGCTCAGCCCGGACCGCGTCGCCACCGACAACGTCGAACTGTTCATCGCCGGCGCCATGCTCACCAAGCCGGCGCACGCGTTCTCGGCACTGCAGGCCCTGCTGATGGCTGCCTCTGCCGGGAGCTTCACGAACCTGGTCGACGCCGACTTCATCCTCGACAAGCGCGTCGTCGGCGGGATGCAGCAGGTGTCGGAGCGGCTCGCCGAGCGCCTCGGTGACGCCGTGCACCTGAACGCGCCGGTGCGCACCCTCCGCTGGACCGACGACGGGGTCGTCGCGCTCGCCGACGGCGGCATCGAGGTCCACGCCCGGCAGGCGCTCGTAGCCGTGCCGCCGCCCCTGTACTCGCGGATCTCGTACGAACCCCCGCTGCCCCGTCGCCAGCACCAGCTGCACCAGCACCTGTCGATGGGCTTCGTCATCAAGGTGCACGCCGTCTACGGCCGGCCGTTCTGGCGCGGCGCCGGGCTCTCGGGCACCGCGTTCAGCCCGTACGAGGTCGTGCACGAGGCGTACGACAACACCGAGCACGGCTCCGAGCAGGGCACGCTCGTCGGGTTCGTCTCCGACCAGCACGCGGACGACCTGTTCGCGCTGTCGGCCGAGGAACGGAAGGCCCGGGTGCTCGGTTCGCTCGCCCACTACTACGGCGACGAGGCCCTGCGCCCGGTCGTCTACTACGAGAGCGACTGGGGCACCGAGGAGTGGACCCGTGGCGCCTACGCGGCGAGCTTCGACCTGGGCGGGCTCGTCCGCTACGGCGCCGACCAGCGTGCAGCCGTCGGCCCGATCCGGTTCGCGTCGAGCGACCTGGCCGGGCAGGGCTACCAGCACGTCGACGGGGCGGTGCGGATCGGGCGCGAGGTCGCCGACGAGATCCTGGCCGTCACCCCGGTCGCCGCCGGCTCCGGCGCTGCCGCCTCGTCCGTCTGAACGGGTGCAGCGTCGACCGCGCGTAGCGTCCGGGCCATGAGCGACACGACGGCGAACGGATCCAGCGACCCCAGCGAGGTCGAAGCGCAGTACACCGAGGACCTGCCCGACGGGTCGCCCACGGGCGACGCGACGAAGGACCCCGCGCAGGACAGCGACACGGACTCCGGCGGCGAGCCCGCCGACCCGCAGCAGTAGCGGCGACCGACGAGCGGACGGGAGGCACAGTGCCAGCTGGCACCGTGCCTCCCGTCCGTCGTGGAGCCGGGTCCAGAGCGTCCGTCAGCCGATGCGGATCAGCTTCTTGTTGACGAACTCGTCGGCCCCCAGGGGGCCGAGTTCGCGGCCGAAGCCGCTGCCCTTGACGCCGCCGAACGGCAGTTCGGGGCTGTCCGCGCCGACGATGTTGACGTAGACCATGCCGGCCTCGAGCCGGTCTGCGACGCGGAGTGCCTGGTCGGAGTCGGTCGTGAACAGGTACGAGCCGAGGCCGTACGGGGTGTCGTTGGCGAGTGCGACGGCGGCGTCCTCGTCGGCGACCCGGTACACGGCGGCGACGGGGCCGAAGAACTCCTCGCGGTACGCGTCGTTGTCCGGCGTGACGTCGGTGAGGATCGTCGGCACGAAGGCGTTGCCCTGGCGGTCACCACC
The DNA here is from genome assembly GCF_003752545.1 of Curtobacterium sp. PhB172. Lineage (NCBI taxonomy): Bacteria > Bacillati > Actinomycetota > Actinomycetes > Micrococcales > Microbacteriaceae > Curtobacterium > Curtobacterium sp. PhB172. The sequence continues at coordinate 164,326 of NZ_RKIF01000005.1, read as the reverse complement.
GGTGACGACCGTCGCACCCTGCGCGACGGCGGACGCGAGCTGCTCCTGCAGTCGGTCCCCGGCGGTCGGGGACGACAACGGGCCGAGCTCGGCACCGGGCACGGACGGGTCCGTCGGCGAGACCGCCGACATGGCCGTCGTGAACTTCGCCAGGAAGTCGTCGTACAGGTCGTCCACCACCAGGAAGCGCTTCGGGGCGTTGCAGACCTGTCCGTTGCCCTCGAGGCGGGTCGTGACGGCGGACTCGACGACGGAGTCGAGATCGTCGGTGGACAGCACGATGAAGGGGTCCGACCCACCGAGCTCGAGCACGACCTTCGTGAGGTTCCGGCCGGCGATCTCGGCGACGGCGGCACCGGCGCGGGCGGACCCGGTCAGCGAGACCCCCTGCACGCGCGGGTCGGCGATGACGTCTGCGGCCTGGTCGTTCGTCGCGAAGACGTTCGTGTACGCGCCCTCGGGGAACCCGGCGTCGTGGAAGATCCGCTCGATCGCCAGGGCCGACTCGGGGCACTGCGGTGCGTGCTTGAGCAGGACCGTGTTGCCGATGAGCAGGTTCGGGCCGGCGAACCGGGCGATCTGGTAGGCGGGGAAGTTCCACGGCATGATGCCGAGCAGCACGCCGATCGACGACTTCCGGATGAAGGCGCTGCCCTCGGAGCCGTCGGCCAGCGTGATCGGCTGGTCGGCGAGGAACTCCTCGGCGTGGTCGGCGTAGTAGTCGTAGATGTCGGCGCAGAAGTCCACCTCGCCCTCGGCCTGGTCGATCGGCTTCGCCATCTCGCGCACGATCGTGGCGGCGAGGTCGGCGTGACGCTCCCGGTACAGGTCCGCGACGCGGTGGAGCAGGGCCGCGCGGTCGGCGACGGTGCTGGTGCGGCCCCACTCGCCGTGGGTCTGGTGGGCGGTGGTGACGGCGGCGCGCAGCTCGTCGTCGGTGATGGTCGGGAACGTCTCGAGGGTCGTGCCCGTGGTGGGGTCGGTGACGGCGTACATGGCGTCCTCTCGTGGTGGGTCAGGCCTGGTCGGTCAGCTGCTTGTTGACGCCGGTGACCGGCTGGTTCTCGTCGAAGCTCTTCGGCAGCACCCGGAAGCCCTTCGTGATGACGAGCAGGTAGGCGAAGCCGATCGCAGCCCACACTCCTCCTGCGATCAGTGCGTCGGCGTGGAGCTGCGACCAGAGCACACCCGTCAGGACCATCGCGAGGCCGGGCAGGACGATGTACTTCCACCGGTCACCCGCGGTGTGGCGGCGGCCCTGCCGAACGGCGAAGTGCACGATGACGCTCGCGTTGACGAAGGTGAAGGCGACGAGCGCGCCGAAGTTGATGTACGACGAGATGGTGTCGAGCGAGAAGCTCATCGCGAGCAGCGTGACCGCCCCGACGAAGACCACGTTGAACACCGGGGTGTGCGTGCGCGGGTTGACGTAGCCGAACACCCGCTTCGGCAGGACGTTGTTCCGACCCATCACCATGAGCATGCGGGCGACGCTCGCGTGCGAGGCGAGCCCCGACGCCAACGCGGCGACGAACCCGGCCGACACCAGGACCGCCTGGAACACCGGGCCACCGACGAGCAGGCCGATCTGGGGGAGCGGGTCGTCGGTGAACTCGCCGAACGGGGTGTTCGTCGGGAACCGCAGCTGCGCGAAGTACGCGGACACCAGGAAGATCGCGCCGCCGAGCAGCACCGTCAGCATGATCGCCCTCGGCATGATCCGGATCGACTTCGCCTCTTCCGTGTACATCGTCACGGCGTCGAAGCCGATGAACGAGAAGCAGACCACCGTCGCACCGGTGAGCAGGGCGGACATCGTCACGCCGTCGTGCACGAACGGCTCGGTGCTCGCGATCGTGCCGGCGCCGGCGCCGTGGACGAGTTCGATGACCGTGAAGACCACGAACGCGATCATCGCCAGGATCGCGCCGATGAGCAGCACCATGTTGAGGTTCGACGTGCCGCGCATCGACAGGCAGATCACCGTCGTCACGAACACCGTGTAGACGACGACCGTCACCCACGACGGCAGCGCCGGGAACACCTGCTCCAGGTAGAGCCGGATGATCAGGGCGTTCACCATCGGCAGCAGCAGGTAGTCGAGCAGGGACGCCCAGCCGACCATGAACCCGAGGTTCGGGTGCATCGACTCCCGCACGTACGTGTAGGCCGAACCGGCTGCCGGGTAGACCCGGACCATCTTCCCGTAGCTGATCGCCGTCAGGGCCATGATGACCAGCGCGATCAGGTACGCGCTCGGCACGGCGCCGTCGGTCTGCCCGGAGACGATGCCGAAGGTGTCGAACACCACCGTCGGGGTCATGTAGCCGAGGCCCAGGCCGACGATCGCCCAGAGTCCGAGGCTCCGCTTCAGGGAACCGCCGCGCGCAGGTGTTGCCGGTGCTGTCGGTGTGGGGACCGCGGTCGGTGATGCCATGTGCGTGGACTTCCCTGCTGGGTCGGGGGATGGGCAGCGCCGGAGCTGGGCTGGGCAGCGTCGCCCGGACTGGTTCGGAGCAACATACCGATGTGCGAGTGCTCGGTGGACCGGCCGCGGTGTACAGACGTCGGGCAGTTGCTGTACACCGCGGCGATGGCTCAGACCGCCGGCTGTTGCTGCGTGATGCAGTGCAGGCCGCCGCCGCGCGCGAAGACCTGACGAGCGTCGATCGAACGCACCTGACGACCCGGGTACACATCGGCGAGGATGCCGCGGGCGCGGTCGTCGGCAACGGCGTCACCGAACGCGCAGGCGATCACGGCGCCGTTCACCACCACGTGGTTGACGTAGTTCCAGTCGACCGGGCCGTCGTCGTCGGTCAGGGTCGACGGGGCCGGCAGTTCGACGATGGTCGCGTCCGTGGCCTGCTCGAGCGCCCGACGGATCTGCGGCATCACCAGGTGGTCCGGGTGGCCGGCGTCGGGCTGCGCGTGCAGCAGGACCGTGCCCGGATCGGCGAAGGTCGCGACCATGTCGACGTGGCCCCGGGTCCCGAACCCGTCGTAGTCACGGGTCAGGCCGCGGGGCAGCCAGACCACGTTCGTCGCGCCGATCGTCCGGGCGAGCTCGAGTTCGACGCGCTCGCGGTCGGCGTACGGGTTCCGTCGCGGATCGAGCTGCACGGTCTCCGTCACCAGGACCGTGCCCGTGCCGTCGACGTGGATCGCCCCGCCCTCGTTCACGAGCAGCGACGGGATCCGCCGCGCACCGGCGGCGGCCGCGACCGTGGCGGCGACCTCGGCGTCACGGGTCCACGTCGACCAGGAGTTCGCGCCCCAGCCGTTGAAGACCCAGTCCACGGCGCCGAGCTCGCCGGTCACGTCGTCGACGACGAACGTCGGCCCGATGTCGCGCATCCAGAAGTCGTCGAGGGGCGCTTCGAGCACCTCGACCGCGGTCGACAGCAGGCGACGAGCGTCGGCTCGCGCGACCGGGTCCACGACGATCGTGACGGGCTGGTGCTCGCTGATCGTGTTGGCGGTGGTCGCCCACGTCCGTCGCGCCGCCTCGGCGCTCGCCGCGTCGTCACCGAGCGTCAGGCCGGGGCGCGGGAACGCCATCCAGGTGCGTTCCTGCGGAGCCGTCTCGGGAGGCATCACCCACGTCATGCGCGCACCTCCGGTCCGGCGTCGGTCGCCGCCACCCCGATGGCCGCGACGATCGCGTCGCGTGCGCCGTACGCGTGGCGGTCCTCGTCGACCGGGGCGACGAGCCCCGCGTAGAGGTCGGGGCGACGGGTCACGTAGAAGGGGAACAGTCGGAGCCACTCCGTCCGGGCCTCGAGGTCGAGGTCCGCCACGAGCACCGCGTCAGCGTCACGCGGAGCTTCGGCGAGCACGCGGCCGAACGGGTCCGAGATGAACGACGACCCGTAGAACGTGATGTCGCCCTCGTCGCCCCAGCGGTTCGGGACGACCATGAACTGGCCGGCGGTGATGCCGTTCGCGACGATGACCTGCCGCCAGATCGGCGCGGTGTCGAAGTCCGGGAACGTCGGCTCGGAGCCGATCGCCGTCGGGTACGCCAGGACCTCGGACCCGGCGAGGCCGTAGGACCGAGCCACCTCGGGGAACCACTCGTCCCAGCACGTCGGCAGTCCGACGCGTGCGCCGAGACCCGCCGGCTCGTACACCGGGAAGGCGTCGTCGTCCGTCCCCGCGCGGAAGTACGTGTCCTCGTAGTAGCCGGCGCTGATCGGGATGTGGGTCTTTCGGGTCCGGCCGACCAGGGTGCCGTCGGGGGCGACGAGGACGGCGGTGTTGTAGCCGCGGGGGTCGTCTGGCTGGTCGTCGTCGGCAGGGCGCTCGTACAGCGAGGCGTGGACGAACACCCCGTGCTCAATCGCCTGTGCGCGGGTGAAGGTGACCGTCGGGCCGTCCTCGAGCGACTCGGCGAGGTCCTTCGGGACACCACTGGCCGGAGTGTCGCCGGGGTAGCGGCGCAGGGTGAGCTCGGGCAGGAACACTGCCGCGGCGCCGTTGGCCGCGGCGGTGGCGATGCCGTCGGCGAGTTGTGCTCGGTGGGCAGCGGGGTCTTCGAGCCAACGCACCTGCACGAGGGCGACGCGGGTCGAGCGGCGGGGGGTGCCGGTGTCCTGGTGCAGCGGAGACGGGTGCGGGGGAGCGATGACGACGTCCATCCCGCCATTGTTGATCGCATGGTCAATGAGCGCAAGGCCCAGGGGGAGTTGGGTGGGGTGATGAGCGAACCCATCGTCACGCCGCTCGGCTTCTCGCACGTGCGCCTCACGGTCACGGACATCCGCCGGAGCAAGGCCTTCTACGAGCAGCTGTTCGGCATGTCGCCCGGCAGTGACTTCAGCGACCAGATCGACGACCCGACGATCCACGACGACCCGTGGCGGACCTACGGCGGGTGCTCGTTCACGTTCGGCGGGCAGACGCTCGGCCTGCGACCGGTCGCCCCCGCCGAGGACCGGTTCGATCCCGACCGAGTCGGCCTCGACCACGTGTCGTTCCGCGTCGGGTCCGTCGACGACCTGCACGCCGCCGTCGAGCGGCTGGACGCCGCCGGCATCGAGCACGGCGACGTCACCGACCTGCCGCCGTTCGGCCTGGTGATCCTGTCCGTGCAGGACCCCGACGACGTCAACCTGGAGTTCGCGGCACCTCGACCCTGAGTCGCGGTCCGCTGGTGTCCGCTTGCCGCGTCCGTCACCCGGACCTCCAGGTGCCACGGAAGCGGGGAGCGTTGCCTGATCGCGTCAGATCTCAGGAGGAGACAGCATGAGCAAGACCTGGTTCATCACCGGAGCGTCGAAGGGCTTCGGCCGCGAGTGGGCGGAAGCCGCCCTCGAACGTGGAGACTCCGTCGCCGGCACGGCCCGCGACACCGACGACGTGCAAGCACTCGTCGACCAGTACCCGGACACGTTCCTCGGACTGCAGCTCGACGTGACCGACCGTGCCGCGGACTTCGCGGCCGTGCAGCGCGCGGCGGAGCACTTCGGCTCGCTCGACGTCGTCGTGAACAACGCCGGCTACGGCCACTTCGGCATGGTCGAGGAACTCACCGAGGACGACGTCCGCGCCCAGCTCGAGACGAACCTGTTCGGAGCGCTCTGGGTGACCCAGGCCGCGCTTCCGATCATGCGGGAGCAGGGTTCCGGGCACGTCATCCAGGTCTCGAGCATCGGCGGGATCAGCGCGTTCCCGACCGTCGGCGCCTACCACGCGTCGAAGTGGGCGCTCGAGGGGCTGTCGCAGTCCCTGTCGCAGGAGGTCGCCGGCTTCGGCATCCACGTGACGCTCATCGAGCCGGGCGGCTTCTCGACCGACTGGTCCGGACCGTCGTCGAAGAAGAGCGACGAGATCGCCGCCTACGCCGACGTCCGCGAGGCCGCGTCGAAGCGCCCGTCGGCCGCCGACCCCGGCAAGCCCGAGGCGACCCGCTCGGCGATCCTGAAGGTCGTCGACGCCGAGCAGCCGCCCCTGCGCGTCTTCTTCGGCAAGGCGCCGCTCGGCATCGCCGAGCAGGACTACGCGTCCCGCCTGGCGACCTGGCGCGAGTGGCAGCCGGTGTCGGAGGAAGCACACGGCTCCTGAGCGACCTCAGCTGATGATGTTGACCGCGCGCGAGATGACCAGGGCCAGCAGGATGAACCCGCCGAGTGCCTGGTAGGCCATGATCATCTTCGCGCGCACGGTCATCGGCATCGTGTCCGTCGGGCTGAACGCGACCATGTTCGTCATCGCGACGTAGAGGTAGTCGAGGTAGACCGGTCGCCACGCAGCGGTCTTCGGGTCGGTCTCCTGTGGGAACTGGAAGTCTGCCTCGTCACTCGTCCACAGCTCCGGACGCCGTCGGGCCACCGGCCCGCCCCGGTCGAGCTCCCAGTACACGAGCCCGAACGCGATGATCGTGCTCACCCACACCTGCAGGGCGGTGAGCAGCACGGCACCGCCGTCGGCCTGGCCACCGAGGAGCACCTCGATCGTCCGGACCACGGTCAGCTGGTTCGCGACGGTGAGCAGGATCGCCAACGAGAAGGACACCCACCGCGACCAGGTCGTCTCGCGGGTCAGTCGTCGCGGGTTGAAGACGACGAGCGGGATCAGCAGCAGGACGCCGAGCACCGGGACCACCCACGACGGGAAGAACAGCACCTCGCTCGGCAGGAACAGGCTGAGCCCGAGGTTCACCAGGACGGCGATCGCCACCGGCGCGCGGTGCTCGTGCCGGTGTGTGGTCCGCGTCGTCGTCACGGCTCCGAGTGTGGCACTCGAACATCGTTCCGGGCCCGTGCGACCCGTGAGGGTCCGGTCAGCAGGGCAGCCGTGTCACTCTCACCGGCACCTGGAACATCAGTAGGCTGGTGGCGGGCCGCGTCACCGCCGGAGCGTGGCCCGAGCAAGGATGAAGCCCACCGCTGGGCAAACAGCGATGGGCTTCGATTTGCTCTCCGAGTGGAGAACGAGGGACAGAACGCGTCCCGAGCTTGAACTCGGAACAACTGTAACTCGATCACCGTCGGGTCGCACGTCCCTCGGCCCCTGCTCTTCGTGTCCGCCGGCGCTGACACGGAAGGTGGTTCGGATGTCCTCCGACGACGAACCGCGTCGACGCCGTCAGGTGCCGTGGTTGGGGATCGCGACGTTGCTCGTGACCCTGGCCCGGTTCCTGCACGACGTGTGGCGCAAGGGTTGAGCCCAGGGTGTCCCGCGCTCTTGCCGGCGCGGGGCACCCGTCGGGAGCCGCTCAGTCGACGCGCGCCGGCACCCGGTCGTCCTCGACGTCCGCCCGGATCACCGCGAGCGCCAACCCGCGCCGGCCGCGGGTCGCCCACACCGCGGTGACCGGGCGCGGGGCGTCCGCGTCGGTGGCCCGCCCCGACCCGGCGAGCAGTCCCACGAGCGGAGCGAGGAGCGTGCCGACCATGGCGCCGGTGGTGTTCGCGAGCAGGCCGGTGAACACGCGCCTCCGGGCGACCGCGTGCCGGGCGAGAGCACCGAGGGGCACGAAGAGCAGCACGTTGAACAGGACCTGCGCGGACGCCGGGTCGACGGTACTGACCGCCAGGGCGGACGGAGCCGATGTCAACCGCTCGGAGGACCCGGGATCGATCCGTCGTCGCACGGGGTCGCGTCGCCCGGGGGACGATCCGCGGGCGCTCGGTGCGCAGGCTGATGGCATGTCCGAACGCAACCGTCCCACCGTCCGTCTCCTCGCCGCCGTTGTGGTCGCCGGCTCCGTCGCGGTGCTCGCGACCGGGTGCAGCTTCGTCCAGCAGCAGACGGGCGATGCCTGGTCCGTGACCTACGAGGTCAGCGTCGACCAGCCGAGCGGGGCCGCGCTCACCGACGTGCGCGTCGAGGGCGCCGAGAAGCGCGGCGACGCCCCGGAGGTGCACCGGCTCGGCACGCAGGAGACGAGCACGCAGAAGACGAGCACGGAGGAGACGAGCACGCAGAAGACGGGTACCTGGGAGCACGAGTCGATCGTCCTCGCCGAGCAGCGCGCCTCGGTCCGGGCGACCCCGGCGCGGGGTGCGACGGCGACCTGCCGGATCCTGCTCGACGGCAAGCGCGAGATCGCCACGGAGACCGCTGCGGCGGGTGAGCCCGTGACGTGCTCGGTCGACACCCCCGCCTTCGACTGAGCGGATCAGCCGCTGACGGGCGTCGCGAGCACGAGCGGGTCGACCTCGGAGCCGAGCAACCGCCCGGCCGCCCGCAGTCCGGACAGCAGCGCGCCGTGCACGGTCGCCGGGTCGTCGCCCCACGTGGCCTCGCCGGCGAGCTGCACCCGGCCGGACGGCGCACCGAGCAGGTCGTGGTCGTCCGGCGACGCCCCGACGTGCAGGTACGAGTACGAGCCGCGTGCGAACGGGTCGTCGGCCCACCGGGTGATGCGGAACGCCTCGGGTTCGGGGACCGACGGGCCGAACATCCGCCGCAGGCCGCCGATGCCCTCTTCCACGATCATGGCGTCCGGCAGGGTCTCGAGGCGCCGGGCGCCGGTCCCGCCGACCAGTGCGGCCAGTACCGGCGCTCCGGTCACGCGGGACATGTCGTACCAGGAGTGCCAGTCGACACCGGCCGACCCCTGCTGGCGGACCACCCACGACTCGCCCCAGAACCGCTCCGGGAACCGCAGGAACACCTTGTCGTAGACCCCCATCCCGAGCCGGCCCATCGCACCGGTGACCGCCTCGGCGAGCGGCGGGTCGAACGTCACGTCGCCGGCCTGCAGCACCCCGAGCGGGACGGTCACGACGACGTCGTCCGCCGTGACCGACGACCCGTCGGCGAGTCCGACCACGACACCCGTCGCGGACTGCGTCACCGACCGCACGACCGCGGACAGCCGGACGTCGAGCCCCTCGGCCAGGGCGGCGGCGTACTGCGCGTAGCCGCCGGGGAACACCACCTCGTCGCCGGGGACGTGTTCCTCTTCGAGGCCGCGGGCGTCGAGGACGGTCACGGGTGCGCCGCAGAGGTCCTCGGAGCGGTGGGCCATGTACTCGCGGACCCGCGCGGCCCGGTCGCCCTGCCACTGCAGGGACCGCAGCACGGTGTCGACGGCGGCCGCGTACGTCGAGGGCGGTGGAGCGTGTGCGACGACGGTGTCCAGGGCGGCGTCGACGGTGTGCAGGTCCGCGACGAACGCCGACGCCTCCGCAGCGGACAGCGGTGCGCCGGAGGGGCCGTGCCACGCGATCGGCCGGCCGTCGAACTGGAAGCTCCCGACGGTGAACTCCACGGTCTCGATGCCGAAGCGGGGAGCCAGGGCCCAGAGCGGGTTGCCGTCGACACCGTGGATCCACGAGGCGCCGAGGTCCACGGGCACGCCGAGCGCCGTGTCGGTCCAGGTTCGGCCGCCGATCCGGTCGCGGGCCTCGAGCACGACCACCCGCTGGCCGTCGAGTGCGAGTGCCCGGGCAGCAGCGAGCCCGGCGACCCCGGCCCCCACCACGACGACGTCGGCATCGAGTGCAACCATCAGTGCCCTCCGGTCAACGGTGCCATCAGCCGCGCGGCCAGGCTCGGCCGTCCGGTCAGGGCTTCTTCGCGGTCGGCCAGGTCGGTCGCCACGAGCCCGGCGTTCGCCCCGAGGAACCGGAGTGGCTCGGGCTCCCAGTCGGGTGAGCGGTGGTTCACCCACGGCAGCGCGGTGAGCGGCGACGCGACCCCGCGCACGAGGTCGGCGAGCGTCCGCCCGGCCAGGTTCGTCGTGGAGAGTCCGTCACCGACGTAGCCGCCGGCGGTGCCGACGTGCCCGTCCCAGGTGACGGACGCGCACCAGTCGCGCGGCACCCCGAGCGGGCCGCCCCACGTGTGGGTGATCGGGGCGTCGGCGACGGCGGGGAACAGCTCCACCAGGGAACGCCGCAGGTGCTCGAACACGCGTGGTACCCGGTCGTAGCCGGGGGTGATCGCGGACCCCCAGTGGTAACGGGCTCCGCGTCCGCCGAACGCCAGTCGGTCGTCCGCCGTGCGCTGGCCGTACACGAGCAGGTGCCGGTAGTCGGAGAACGTCTGCCCGTGCTCCAGGCCGATGCGGTCCCACACCGCCGCGGGTAGCGGAGCGGTCGCGATCATGAGCGAGTAGAGCGGCAGGATCCGCCGCTTCGTCTGTTCGAGCTGTGCGCCGTACCCCTCGACCGCGATGACGACCGCGCCGGCCGTGACGGTCCCACGCGACGTGACCACATGTCCGTGGTCCCACGACGAGGCGGGCGTGTGCTCTGCGATCCGGACGCCCCGGGCCTCCAGGGCGGCCGCCAGGCCACGCACCAGTGCTGCGGGCTGCACCCGCGCGCAGTCCGGGGTCCACGCGACCCCCGCCGATCCGGCGGCGTCGCCGGATCGCGCCGGGCGCCAGGTCATGGCGTCGCCCCACTCGGCCGACGAGGCGACCTCGTCGTGCGCCGCGCGTTCCTGCACGGCGGACCGTGCGTAGAGGACGGTGCCGCCCTTCACGTAGTCGCAGTCGACCCCGGCTTCGGACGCTGCACGGCCGACCTCGTCGACGGTGTCGCGCATCGCTGCGCGCAGCGCGAGGGCGGCGTCGTGGCCGTGCTCGCGCGCGACGGACTCGGCGGAGCGCGGGAACAGCGCCGAGCACCAGCCCCCGTTGCGGCCGGAGGCGCCGAACCCGGCGATCTCGCGTTCCAGGACGACGATCTGGAGGCCCGGGTCGGCCTGGTGCAGGTACCAGGCGGTCCAGAGACCCGTCAGTCCACCGCCGACGATCGCGACGTCCGCGGTCGTGTCGCCGTCGAGCGGTGGCCGGGGCGCCAGGTCGTCGCGTCCGGTGGACGCGAGCTGGTCGAGCCAGAACGAGACGCCCCGGTAGCCGCTCACGGTCAGATCTTCGACGAGGCCTCGGACAGGACGCTCCGCAGGATCGAGGTGATCTCGCGGAACTCCGGCTGCCCGATGGTCAGCGGCGGAGCGAGCTGCACGACCGGGTCACCGCGGTCGTCGGCCCGGCAGTACAGCCCGGCGTCGAACAGGGCCTTCGACAGGAACCCGCGCAGCAGCCGCTCGGACTCGTCGTCGTCGAAGGTCGTCTTGGTGGCCTTGTCCTTGACGAGCTCGATGCCGTAGAAGTAGCCGTCACCGCGGACGTCACCGACGATCGGCAGGTCCTTCAGGGTGTCGAGCTCGGCCTTGAACAGCGGGGCGTTCTGTCGCACGTTCGCGAGCAGGCCCTCTTCCTCGAAGATGTCGAGGTTCTCCATCGCGACGGCGGCCGACACCGGGTGCCCACCGAACGTGTACCCGTGGTAGAAGGTCGTGTCGCCCTTGGAGAACGGCTCGAAGAGCTTGTCGCTGATGATGGTCGCGCCGATGGGGGAGTAGCCCGAGGTCATCGCCTTCGCGCACGTGATCATGTCCGGCACGAAGTCGTAGGTGTCGCAGGCGAACATGGTGCCGATCCGGCCGAAGGCGCAGATCACCTCGTCCGAGACGAGCAGGACGTCGTACTCGTCGCAGATCTCGCGCACCCGCTGGAAGTACCCGGGCGGCGGGGTGAAGCAGCCGCCGGAGTTCTGCACCGGTTCGAGGAACACCGCCGCGACGGTGTCGGGGCCCTCGAACTCGATCATCTCGCGGATGCGCTCGGCCGCCCAGAAGCCGAACTGCTCCTCGGTGCCGCCCGGGAAGCCCATCTCCTCGGCGCGGTAGTAGTTCGTGTTCGGCACCCGGAACCCACCGGGCGTCAGGGGCTCGAACATCTGCTTCATCGCCGGGATGCCGGTGATCGCCAGGGCACCCTGCGGGGTGCCGTGGTAGGCGACCGCGCGCGAGATGACCTTGTGCTTCATGGGCTTGCCCTGGAGCTTCCAGTAGTACTTCGCGAGCTTGAAGGCGGTCTCCACCGCTTCGCCGCCGCCCGTCGAGTAGAAGACCTTGTTGAGGTCGCCGGGGGCGTGCTCGGCCAGGCGGTCGGCGAGCTCGATGGCCGCCGGGTGCGCGTAGGACCAGATCGGGAAGAAGCTCAGCGTCTCCGCCTGCTTCGCGGCCATCTCGGCCAGGCGCTTCCGACCGTGGCCGGCGGCGACGACGAACAGGCCGGAGAGCCCGTCGATGTAGCCCTTGCCGTGGCTGTCGTAGACGTGGTGGCCCTCGCCGCGCACCATGATCGGCACGTCGGCACCGGCCTGGTTCGCGCCGTGTCGGGCGAAGTGCATCCACAGGTGGTCCCGGGACTTCCGCTGCAGGTCGGCGTCGTCGACCGGGGCGAACGGGTCGTAGGAGTGGAGCCGCGTGGGCTGTCCGGTCGTCTGGTCTGAGATGGTCATCGCGTTCCCCAGTCGTAGAGCTGTTTGCGGAGTTGCAGGTAGACGAAGGTCTCGGTGCCGGCGACGCCCGGGATGGCCCGGATCGTGCCGTTGAGCAGTTCGATCAGGTCGTCGTCGTCCTCGCAGACGACCTCGACCATCAGGTCGAAGCTGCCGGCGGTCATGACGAGGTAGTCGACCGCCGGCAGCTGTTCGAGGGCATCGGCGACGGTTCGGGTGTCGCCGCTGACCCGGATGCCGATCATCGCCTGCCGGTGGAAGCCGAGCTGCATCGGGTCGGTGACCGCGACGATCTGCATGACGCCGGTCTCGGTGAGCTTCTGGACGCGCTGCCGGACCGCCGCCTCGCTGAGACCGACGGCCTTGCCGATCTCGCCGTAGGGACGGCGGCCGTCCGCCTGGAGTTGTTCGATGATCCGCTTCGAGGTGTCGTCGATCGGTCCCGGACGTCGTGGTGCTGCCGCCATGCCGGACAGCATGGCAGCGAGGCTCGGAGCGCGCAAGGGATTCCGTTGTGAACACCGTGTTTCGCGACGATTTCCGTTGTTACGGTTCTCCACAACCTCCGAATCCGTCTTCCGCGCCGCCGGAATCCGTGTCAGGATCACCGCCATGCTGGACACGACGGAAACGGTGACCACGACGCACGAGGTGCGCAACTTCGTCGGTGGGTCGTTCGTCGAGTCGGGCACGGACACCCGGTTCGACCTGGTCGACCCCACCACCGAGCAGGTCTACGGCACGTCCCCCGTGTCCACGGCTGCCGACGTCGACGCGGCCTTCACCAGCGCGAGCACCGCCTTCGCGACCTGGCGCCGCACGACCCCCGGCGAACGGCAGCTCGCGCTGTTCCGGATCGCGGACGCCATGGAGCAGCGGGCATCGGAGTTCGCCGACCTCGAGTCCCTCGACACCGGCAAGCCCCGGGCCACCCTGGTCGAGGACGAGATCCTGCTGTCCGTCGACCAGATCCGCTTCTTCGCCGGAGCCGCCCGCAACCTCGAGGGCCGCAGCGCCGGCGAGTACATGGCCGACCACACCTCGTTCGTCCGGCGCGAGCCCATCGGCGTCGTCGCCCAGGTCACCCCGTGGAACTACCCGCTCAACATGGCGGTGTGGAAGTTCGCCCCGGCGCTCGCCGCGGGGAACACCACCGTGCTCAAGCCGAGCGACACCACCCCGCTCTCCACCCTGCTGCTCGCCGAGGTCGCCGCCGAGTTCCTGCCGCCCGGCGTGCTCAACGTCGTCGTCGGCGACCGCACCACCGGCGCCGCGATGATCGACCACCCCACCCCGCAGCTCGTGTCCATCACCGGGTCGGTCCGCGCGGGCACGGAGGTCGCCCGCGCCGCCGCCGGCGACCTGAAGCGCACCCACCTCGAGCTCGGCGGCAAGGCCCCGGTGATCGTGTTCGACGACGCCGACATCCCGTCCGCCGTCGCCGGGATCGTCGCCGCGGGGTTCTTCAACGCCGGGCAGGACTGCACCGCCGCCACCCGGGTGCTCGTGCAGGACGGCATCCACGACGAGTTCGTGGCGGCGCTCGCCGCCTCGGCACGTGCGACCGCGACCACCGGCGCCGACACGACCACCCCGTACTTCGGCCCGGTGAACAACGCGAACCAGCTCGCCCAGGTCCGGTCCTTCGTCGACACCCTGCCCGACCACGCCACGATCGAGCTCGGCGGCGGGCGGCAGGGCGACGTCGGCTACTTCCACCAGGCCACGATCGTGTCCGGCCTGCGCCAGACCGACCGCATCGTGCAGCAAGAGGTGTTCGGTCCCGTGCAGACCGTGCAGCGCTTCACGACCGAGGACGAAGCACTGCGTGCCGCGAACGACGTCGAGTACGGGCTCGCGAGCTCGGTGTGGACGACCGACCACTCACGGGCGATGCGCTTCGCCCGTGACCTGGACTTCGGGTGCGTGTGGATCAACACCCACATCCCGATCGTCGCCGAGATGCCGCACGGCGGCTTCAAGCACTCCGGCTACGGCAAGGACCTGTCCCAGTACGGGTTCGACGACTACACCCGCATCAAGCACGTCATGTCCTACATCGGCTGACCCCGATCCTTCCGAAGCAGCAGGAGGCACCATGGCAATGACCGGCACGTTCGCCGAATCCGGAGCCGATCTCCGACTCGAGCAGATCACCAAGTCGTTCCCCGGACACACCGCGGTCGACGCGCTGGACCTGACGGTGCCGGCCGGCTCGTTCTTCGCCCTGCTCGGCCCCTCCGGCTGCGGCAAGACCACGACGTTGCGGCTCGTCGCCGGGCTCGAGGAGCCCACGAGCGGCACCATCACGATCGGCGGCGAGGACGTCACCGACACGAAGCCCTACCAGCGGCCCGTCAACACGGTGTTCCAGAACTACGCGCTGTTCCCGCACATGAGCGTGCTCGACAACGTCGCGTTCGGCCTGAAGCGGCGACGGATCCCGGACCCGATGACGAAGGCGCGCGAGGCCCTGCACCTGGTCGAACTCGACGCCTCGGCCGACAAGCGCCCCGCCTCCCTGTCCGGCGGCATGCAGCAACGCGTCGCCCTGGCCCGCGCGATCGTCAACCGGCCGGCACTCCTGCTGCTCGACGAGCCGCTCGGTGCGCTGGACCTGAAGCTCCGCCACCAGATGCAGCTCGAACTCAAGACGATCCAGGCCGAGGTCGGACTCACCTTCCTGCACGTCACCCACGACCAGGAAGAAGCGATGACGATGGCCGACACGGTCGCCGTCATGAACGGCGGCCGGATCGAGCAGATGGGCAGCCCCCAGGACCTGTACGAACTGCCCCGGACCGCGTTCGTCGCGAACTTCCTCGGCCAGTCGAACCTGCTCGAGGGCGAGGTCCGCGGCACCGACGGCCCGCTGCTCGTGGTCGCAACGCCGGCGGGCACCATCGCCGTCCCGGCCGACCGCGCCGTCCGGACCTCGGGCAGCGTCGTCGTCGGCGTCCGTCCCGAGAAGCTCAAGATCCGCACCTCGGAGCCCACCCCCGAAGCCGGCCGCAACATCCTCGGCCCCGGCCGTGTGGTCGACGTCTCGTTCTCCGGGGTCAGCACGCAGTACCTGGTGGACGTCCCCGGCGCCGGCCGCGTCTCCGTCTTCGCGCAGAACTCGAAGGGCGGACCGCGGATCGCCACCGGCACCGAGGTCTGGCTCACGTGGGGCGTCGACCACGGTTTCGGCCTGGAGGCGCACCCCGCGTCCGACCAGACCGTCACCACCCACGCCGCCACGGGCCTCCAGTCCGCACCCGCCACGGCAGGATCGCTCGCGTGACCGGCGGGGGACCCGGCCCGGACCTGCTGCGCGGACTGACGTCCGTGCGCGTCAGCCGACGCGGCCTGCTCGCCGGCGGAGGAGCCGCCGCGCTCGCGGCGCTGCTCACGGGCTGCAGCATCAAGGGCTCAGCCGCCTCCGGCGCCGAGAACGCCGTCGACTGGACCGCGTTCTGGAAGGACGCCAAGGCGACGAAGCAGCTGAACTTCGCGAACTGGCCGCTCTACATCGACTCCGACCACGGCAAGTCCGAGTCGCTCGCGCTGTTCCAGCAGGCCACCGGCATCAGCGTCGACTACCAGGCGGTGATCCAGGACAACGCGACGTTCTACGCGACCGTCTCGCCGATCCTGCGGGCGCAGGGTGCCACCGGCTACGACCTGGTCGTGATGACCAACGGGTTCGAGCTGACCCAGATGATCAAGAACGGCTTCGTGTGCGAGCTCGACCACTCGCGGCTGCCGAACTTCGCGGCGAACGCGGGTGACTCGGTGAAGGACCCGACGTACGACCCCGGCAACAAGCACTCCGTCGTCTGGCAGACCGGGTTCACCGGGATCGCCTACAACCCGAAGTACATCGACCGCGAGATCACCTCGTTCCAGGACCTGCTCGACCCGGCGTTCGCCGGCCGCGTCGGGCTGATGAGCGACAACACCGAGCTCGGTTCCCTCGGACTGCTCGCGAACGGCATCGCCCCGGAGACGTCCACCCCGGCGGACTGGCGGAAAGCGCAGGCGTGGTTGCGGAAACTGCGCCCGAGCGTGACCGGCTTCTACGACCAGAGCTACATCAACAAGCTCGAGAACGGCGACACCTGGATCACCCAGGCCTGGTCCGGCGACGTCTTCCAGGCGCAGCAGTCCGGGTTCGAGGACCTGAAGTTCGTGACGCCGGAGGAGGGCCAGATGATGTGGCACGACAACCTCATGATCCCCCGGCAGGCAGCGAACCCGGTGGCCGCCCTCGAGTGGATGGACTTCTACTACACGCCGAAGATCGCGGGCATCGTCGAGGACTGGGTCAACTACGTCTGCCCGGTCCCCAGCGCCGAGGCCTACGTCCGTGACGAGCTCGACGACGCGACGGTGGCGGACAGCCCGCTGGTCTTCCCGGACTCCGACGTGCTGGACCGGTCGCACGAGTTCCGGGTGTTCGAGAACTACGACGAGTACTCGGAGTGGAACGGCATCTTCAACGCGGTGGTGCAGTCGTGACCGCCGTCGGGGTCGCCGGCCCGGGTGCCGCACCGACACCGGGTGCTGGTCCGGCACCGGTCCGTCGGGGCCGCCGTCGCAGCACGCCCTTCCTGCTCGCGTTGGTCGGCACCGCCTACCTCTGCGTGTTCTTCGTCATCCCACTCGTTTCCGGGCTCATCGTCTCGCTCATGTCGGGCAACCCGGACGACGGGTACACCTTCACGTGGAACTGGGGGATCTACGGCTCCCTGTTCATCGACCCGCAGGTGCCCTACCTGACGTTCCTGCTCCGGTCCCTCTGGTACGGCGCCGCCGCCACGGTCGTGACCATCATCGTCGGGTACCCGGTGGCGTACTTCATCGCCTTCCGGGTGTCCCCGCGGTGGAAGAACCCGCTGCTCATGCTCGTGTTCGTGAGCTTCCTGGTGTCGTTCATCATCCGCACCGACATGTGGGCGTTCGTGCTCGCGTCGCAGGGTCCGGTCGTCACCTTCCTGCAGGCGATCGGCCTGGCAGGCAAGGACTTCCACATCCTCGGCACCGGCGGCGCGGTGATCTTCGGCGACGCCTACAACGACCTGGCGTTCATGGTGCTGCCGATCTACGCCGCGCTCGAACGCATCGACCCGCGACTCGGCGAGGCCGCCAACGACCTCTACGCCGGCAAGTTCCGGGCGTTCTGGCACACCACGCTGCCGCTGTCCCGCTCGGGCATCTTCGCCGGCGTCCTGCTCGTGTTCATCGACAGCGTCGGCGACCCGGTGAACTCGGCGCTGCTCGGCGGCACGAACACGTACACGATCGGCCAGGCGATCCAGGACGCCTACTCCGGCAACCAGCAGTACAACGTCGCCGCGGCACTGTCGACCGTGCTCATGGTCGTGCTCGGCATCATCCTGTTCATCTACGCCCGCGTCTCCGGCACCGACGACCTCGAGGACCTCGTATGACCGCCGTCGCACCCTCTCGTCCGTCCACCGTGACCACCTCGTCGCCCGTCGTCCACCGCCACGGCGTGAACCGCCGCGGGCCGTGGCTCGCGATCGTCTACTGGGTCACCATCGCGATCACGCTCGTCCCGATCGTCTACATGATCGTGTACTCGTTCAACGACGCCCCGACGAACCGGCTGTCGTTCGCGTGGAACGGCTTCACGACGTACTGGTACGCGAACCTGGTCAACGTGTCCGGGCTCGGAGCCGCGTTCGTCACCTCGGTCGTCGTCGCGTTCCTGGCCGCGATCATCTCGGTCGCGATCGGGCTGCCGCTGGCCCTCGCGCTCGAGCGGTACCGGTTCCCCGGTCGCGGTGCCGTGAACGCCGTCGTGTTCGCGGACATCGCGGCGCCCTCGATCGTGGTCGGCTCGGCGTCGCTGTCGTTCTTCCTGTCGGTGGGGCTCGGCACCGGGTTCCTGACCGTGCTCATCACCCACGTGGCGTTCGACGTCGCGTACGTCGTGGTGGTGCTCCGCGCCCGGATCTCCGGCACGTCGCGGGTGCTCGAAGAGGCAGCGAGCGACCTCGGGGCGACGCCGTTCCAGGCCTTCCGGCTCGTGACCCTGCCGTTGCTCGCACCGGGCATGCTCGCGGCCGGGCTGCTCGCGCTCGCGATGTCGATCGACGACTACGTCATCACCTCGTTCGTCGCCGGGCCCGCGGTCACGTTCCCCCTGTTCGTCTACGGCGCCGCGAAGGCCGGGATGCCGCCGCAGGTGCTGTGCTTCGGGACGCTCGTGTTCGCGGTGGGGCTGCTCGTGGCGCTGCTGAACGGGGCGCTGAACCGGCGCCTGGCCCGGACGCGCGGGTAGGCGCCGGCCTGCACGGTGCGGGTTGTGCGGGCTGGTGCGAGGTTGGCGCGGGTCGCACGGTGCGGCTTTGGCGGGCTGGTGCGAGGTTGACCGCATGGTTCGTGCTTGTAGCGGCGCACGGTGCGTGGAACCTCGCACGGGGTGGCGAGGTGCGCACGGTGCGCACGGTGCGCACGGTGCGGACGGGAGGCGCGTGGCGGACGGGCGCCGTGCCTCCCGTCCGCCTGTGCGGTGCGTCCACAGCACGGTGCGGGTTGCGCGGGCTGGTGCGAGGTTGACCGCATGGTGCGTGCTTGTAACCGGGCACGGTGCGTGGAACCTCGCGCGGGGTGGCGAGGTCCGCACGGGGTGACCGTCGTGTGCTCAGACCGCCGTGTCCACGAGCTGCGGGCCGAGCGCCCGACGCCGTGCCTGCAGCACTGGCGAGACCGTCGCGGCGACCATGATGACGAGCCCGATCGCGACCACGAACGGCAGTGGCCGGAGCGGGTCCGTCCAGGTCGTCAGTGCGGCGGGCCCACTCGCCAACGCCAACGGAAGCGCGATGAGGACAGCCGTGACCACGACGGCGACGGCTTCGAGGACCGCCGCGACGAGCGCCGTCCGGAACGTGCCGCCGGTCGCGACGAGCAGGGCCACGTCGCGTCGTCGGCTGAGCGTGGTCATCACGACGGTGGCAGCGCCGGTGAAGAGGACGATGAGCACCGGCCCGCCGAAGATCGCGAGGCCGCCGAGGTAGTACGCGGGGGAGTCCCACACGCCCGCCAAGCCGGTGAGCGACCCGAGCAGCATCGCCACGGAGAGCAGGGCGATCGCGGAGTGGCTGCGCGTGAGGTGGTACCGCAGCGACTCGCGCGCGAGGAACCACGCGGCGGGTGACCCTGGCAGTGCCGCAGTCCACCCGGAGACCAGCGCTCGGCAGAGCCACGGTGCCGCGGCGATGACGCAGACCATGACCGGCACGAGGAAGACCATCGAGATCCCGCGCTCGCCCATGAGGTTGAGGGCGTACAGCGCGATGGCAACCCCGCCGGACACCCACACGATCACCTTGCGGCCGACGCTCGGTCGCGGTGGTTCGAGCTCGGGCTCACGGACGGCGAACAGCGCCGGAGTGCTCGAGGCGGCCCGCGCGGCACCGATCGCACTCAGCAGCACGGTGAGCTCGAAGGCTGCGAAGGCGATGAGCCCCTCGGGCACGCCGAGACGGGGTTCCAGGGCCGGGCTGCCCGTGCTCCGCATCGGGGCGGAGAGGAAGGCCATCAGGGACTGCAGCGTGAAGGGCATCACCGCGAGGGCCACGGCGAACGCGGCCAGTGACACCGTCGCGGCCTGCGCGAAGACCACGCGTCGGATCAGCGCCGGGCCGATGCCACCGAACTGCCAGAGCGCGTGGTTCCGGCGCTGGATCCGGATCGAGAACGTCACGAGGACGTTGAGCGCCCCGATGACGACGATGGCGTTCATCGCGCCGAACACCAGCGCGTGGTTGCGGAGGGCGTCGGCGTCCGCCAGGTCGGCGATCCCCGCAGCGGTCGAGACGTCGCCAGCGCAGACGAGCGCGACGACGGCTGCGAGGACCATGACGACGAACGTCGAGACCCAGAGTCGCCAGGCCCGGAGGACCTCGGCGAGGACGAGTCGCGTGATCACCGGGACACCGCCGCGAGGACGTCGGTCACCGACGGATCGATGAGCTCACGATGCAGCCGACCGTCGCGCAGGACGAGCACTCGGTCGCCGAGCGCCGCGGCTTCGAGGTCGTGCGTGACCATCACCACGGAGCGTTGCCCGACGGCCGCCGCTCGCAGGAGTTCGAGCACACGGGCACCGGACTCGGTGTCGAGGGCGCCGGTCGGTTCGTCGGCGAACACCACGTCGGGTGCCGTGACGATGGTGCGGGCGATCGCGACACGCTGCTGCTGTCCACCGGAGAGCTGTCCGGGACGGTACCGGGCGACCGCCGTCAGTCCCACCGCGTCGAGGGCGTCCCGGACGACGGCGCGATCGACGGATCCGGTCGACAGTCGGAGGGGCAGCGCCACGTTCTCGAACGCCGTCAGCGCCGGGATGAGGTTGTACGACTGGAACACGAACCCGAGGTGGTCTCGGCGGAACGCTGCGAGGGCGTCTCCGCGGAGAGTGGCGAGGTCGGTGCCGTCGATGCGCACGGTGCCGGCGGTCGGGGCGTCCAGTCCGGACAGGCACTGGAGGAGCGTCGACTTGCCGGAGCCGCTGGGCCCGACGATCGTGACGAGTTCGCCGCGGCCGATGGTCAAGGTGACATCGTCGAGGACGGTCACGTCACGGCCTGCGGAACTGGGGAACCGACGCGTCAGCGCCGTGGACTCGATGAGTGCAGTCATCGATCCAATATATGACATATGTTACGAGCATGCGTCGGGCAGTGTGCCGCGGCGCGCACCACAGCCGCCGCGCGTAGGTTCCAGCCATGAGTGCAGAGCTGACGCTCGGCGCCGAGGAAGAGCTGCACCTCATCGACCTCGAGTCCGGCCGACTTTCCGCGAAGGCCCCGCGCCTTCTGCCCAAGCTGCCCGCCGACCGCTTCGGCGCGGAACTGCAGCGCACGACCATCGAGACGAACACCCCCGTGGTGCGCACCCTCGACGACCTGCGGCGGGTGATCGTCGACCTGCGCCGAGAGCTCAGCGCCGCGATCGCACCGGCAGGGGTCACCATCGCGTCGGTCGGGACGGCGCCGCGGTCCGAGTACGCCGACTTCGAACTGACCAGCGGCGGACGCTACGGCCGGATGCAGGAGCAGTACCGGATGCTCGTCGACGAGCAGCTCATCTGCGGCCTGCAGGTGCACGTCGGGGTGAGCGACCGCGACCTGGCGGTGCAGATCGCCCAACGGGTCGCGCCGGTGCTGCCGGTGCTGCTGGCCCTGAGCGCGTCGAGTCCGTTCTGGAACGGGCAGGACACCGGGTACTCGTCGTTCCGCAGCATCATCTGGCAGCGGTGGCCGTCGGCCGGCAGCTTCGGACGGGTGTCGAACGCGGCGGAGTACGACAAGGTGCTGGACGACCTGATCGCGTCGGGGGTGATCGCCGACAAGAAGATGGCGTACTTCGACGTGCGGCCGTCGTCGCACGCTCCGACGCTCGAACTCCGGGTCTGCGACGCCACCCCGATCGTCGACGACGCGGTGCTCATCGCCGGGTTGTTCCGGGCCGCGGTGCGGAAGGCCGAGATCGCCGTCGAGTCGGGCGCCGAGTGGCACCCCCGCAGCGAACCCCTGCACCGTGCAGCGATGTGGCAGGCAGCGCGCACGGGGCTGAGCGGCGAACTGCTCGGCCTCGGGCAGCACCCGGACCGCCTGCCCGCCGAGGTCGCCGTCCGGCAACTGGTGTCCCGCCTGCGCCCGGAACTCGAGGAGCTCGGCGACTGGGGCACCGTCACGGACCTGCTCGAGGACACCCTGGCCCGCGGCAACTCCACCGATCGACAGCGCACCGCGTACGCCGAGCGCGGTGAGCTCGACGACGTCGTCGCCCTGGTGGTCGAGGACACCGCCGGCACGCCGTCCGGACGTGACGAGGACCCGGCGGTCGCGGTCCCCGGGTACCGCGTGCGCGCCGGCGACGAAGCGGTCGGCCCCGGTGCCCGCCCCCGTCCGGCGTTCCGCGACCTGGCGACGTACTTCACCGCCTGGGACGCCGACACGACGAACGAGCACTGCGCCGCACGCGACGCCTGGGCCCGCGAGCACGAGGTCGGCTTCGTCGTGGACGGCGGCGTTCAGGCGTTCGGGTGCGACCTGGTGCCGCGGACGATCAGCGCGTACGAGTGGTCGCAGCTGGAGCGCGGCCTCGGGCAGCGCGCACGGGCGATCGAGCTGTTCCTGCGCGACGTGTACGGCGAGCGGCGGATCGTGGCCGACGGGGTCATGGACGAGCACCAGTTCGTCGGTGCGAACGGCTGGGACCCCGACGCCTCGCGCCTGCCCGGTCACGCGGTGCGGGCACCCGTGCTCGGCTTCGACCTGGTGCGGAACGAGTTCGGCGGCTGGCGGGTGCTCGAGGACAACGTGCGCTCGCCCTCCGGGGTGGCGTACGGCATCGCCCTCCGCGAGCTCATGGACGCCGTCGTGCCCGACGCGCCCCGTCCGGCGCTGTTGCGGGATCCGCACGGCGTGACCGACCGCCTGCGCGAGACCCTGCGCACCAACGCGACCGCGGTGACCGGCAACCCGGAACCGGTGCTCGCACTCGTCAGCGACGGCCCAGCCGCCGGCGCGTGGTTCGAGCACCGCAGGCTCGCCGACGGAGCCGGGCTGCGCCTCCTGGCCGGGTCCGACCTGGACGTCCGTGACGGACGCGTGGTCGACGCGACGACCGGCGACGTGCTCGACGGGCTGTACCTGCGGATCGACCGCGACGTGCGGGCCCTGACTGCTGACCACGCGCCGGAGCTGGGCGCCCGCGTCCTCGACGTCGCCGAGGCCGGACACGTCCACCTGTCGAACGCTCCGGGCAACGCCCTGGTCGACGACAAGGCGATGTACGTCAACGTGCCGGACCTGATCTGGTACTACCTGGACGAGAAGCCGCTGCTCGAGTCGGTGCCGACGTACCGCACGAGCATCGAGGGCGAACGCCTGTCGGTCCTCGACCGGGTCGGAGAACTCGTGACGAAGCCGGTCGACGGCGAAGGCGGACGCGGGGTCCTGATCGGGCCGAGCGCGAGCGCTCCCGAGGTGGCCGAGCGACGGCGTGAGATCGCCGCGGATCCTGCTGGTTGGGTCGGGCAGGAAGTGGTGCAGCTGTCGTCGCACCCGACCATCGGACCGGCGGGCCTCGACCCACGGCACGTCGACCTGCGCGCGTTCGTCTACCTGACCGGGACCGGAGCGGACGACGCGCACCTGGCCGACGTCGCGCTGACCCGGGTCGCGCCCGAGGGCAGCATGGTCGTGAACTCGTCGCGCGGCGGCGGGGCCAAGGACACGTGGATCGTGGGATCCGCCGCGACGGCGGCGGCCGAGGGAGAGCGCTGATGTGTGGACTCGCGGGCGAGATCCGGTTCGACGGCACGGCCCCGGACGTCGGAGCGGTGGCGCGGATGACCGGGTGCATGGTGCACCGCGGCCCCGACGGTGACGGGCTGTGGGCACGCGGGCCGGTCGCGCTCGGGCACCGACGGCTGTCGATCGTCGACCTGTCCACCGCCGGTGCGCAGCCGATGGTGCTGCCCCGGGCCGGACTGACGATCGCCTACAACGGCATGGTCTACAACTACGAGCAGCTGCGTGACGAGCTGCGCGGCAAGGGCCACGAGTTCTTCTCGACGTCGGACACCGAGGTCATCGCCGTCGCCTACGCCGAGTGGGGCACGGCCTTCGTCGAGCACCTGATCGGCATGTTCGCCATCGCGATCTGGGAACACGCCAGCGGCCGACTCGTGCTCGCGCGGGACCGGCTCGGCATCAAGCCGTTGTACGTGGCACGGGTACGTGGCGGGCTCCGCTTCGCGTCGTCCCTGCCCGCGGTGCTGGCCGGCGGCGGCATCGACACGTCCATCGACCCCGTCGCCTTCGCGTCCTACATGAGCTTCCACTCGATCGTGCCCGCACCCCGCACGATCCTGTCCGGCGTCGGCAAGCTCCCGCCCGCCACGGTCCGGGTGATCGAGCGCGACGGCACATCCCGCGACACCGTCTACTGGGAGCCGCGGTTCGAACGCGACCCGGGCAAGGCCGACTGGACCGATCGCGACTGGGAGCAGGCGTTCATCGGGTCGCTCCGCACCGCGGTCGAGCGCCGCATGGTGGCCGACGTCCCCGTGGGCGTGCTGCTGTCCGGCGGCATCGACTCGTCCCTGGTCGTCGGACTGCTCGCCGAGGCCGGGCAGCAGGGCCTCGCCACGTTCAGCATCGGCTTCGAGGCTGCGGGCGGTGAATCCGGCGACGAGTTCGAGTACTCGGACCAGGTCGCGGAGCACTTCGGCACCGACCACCACCGCATCCACATCCCCTCGACGCGCCTGCTCGACGGCATCGACGGTGCCGTCGCCGCCATGAGCGAGCCGATGGTCAGCCACGACTGCGTCGCGTTCTACCTGCTGTCGCAGGAGGTCTCGCAGCACGTCAAGGTCGTGCAGTCCGGCCAGGGTGCCGACGAGGTGCTCGCCGGCTACGACTGGTACCCGCCGCTCGCCGACGTCCCCCGCGACCAGGCCGCCGAGGCCTACCGCTCCGTGTTCATGGACCGCCGCTGGCCGGCGCTGCAGGGGCTGCTCGGGGAGCGCTGGAAGAGCGACGACGACACCCCGTCGGCGTTCGTGGACGCTGCGTTCGCGGTTCCGGGCGCGGAGACGAGCGTCGACGCTGCGCTCCGCAGCGACACGATGACGATGCTCGTCGACGACCCGGTGAAGCGCGTCGACAACATGACGATGGCGTGGGGGCTCGAGGCGCGCGTGCCGTTCCTGGACCACGAGTTCGTCGAGCTCGCCAGCGGGATCCCGCCCGCGCTCAAGCTGTCGGACGGCGGCAAGGGCGTCATGAAGCGGGCGTCGCGCGGCACCGTCCCCGACAGTGTCATCGACCGCAGCAAGGGGTCGTTCCCGGTGCCCGCGATCCGGCAGCTCGAGGGCCCCTACCTGGAGCGGGTGCGCACGGCACTGCACGCGCCGGAAGCGCGGGAACGCGGCCTGTTCGACCCGGGTACGGTCGAGCGGATGCTCCAGGACCCGAACAGCACGCGGACCGAGATCGGCGCGAACGCGCTCTGGCAGCTCGGCCTGATCGAGATGTGGCTGCAGCAGCAGGGGGTGCGGTGAACGTGGGTTCCCTCCGGACTGGAGGCGCGGCGAGCGTCGCGTCGTCGGCCGACGTCCGTCCCTCGGTCACGACCAGGGCCGCGGCCGACCTGGGTGAGCGGCTCGCCGCCGCCTGGGGGTCGTGGGGCCCCACCATGACCCGGAACGCCCGGCGCGTGGCGTTCGTGTCCGACCGGCACGGCACCCCCGAGGTGTTCGTGCAGGACGTCGTCGTCGACGGCGAACTGCCCGAACCGGTCCGGATCGCGCTGTCCGACGACCCCGTGATCCGGGTGTCGTGGTCGTCCGACGGGGAGTGGCTCGCCGTGGCGATCGCGACCGACGGCGGCGTGAAGCAGCAGGTCTGGGTGGTCCGGCCGGACGGCACCGACGCCGCGCAGATCGCCGGTTCGCGGTACCAGCACGCCGAACTCGGCCCGTGGAGCCGCAGCGGGCACCGGGTCGTCATCACGCTGCCCTCGACCGAAGCCGACCAGCCGGCCCGCTCGTACCTGGTCGACCCGGTGTCCGGCGACCGCGACGACCTGGCCGTCGGCGAACTCATCCACATCCTCGACCTGTCGGTGGAGGAACGGCTCGTCGTGCTCAGTGACGGGCAGCGTGGGCAGGAGTTCGTCGTCGTGGTCGACCGGCTGACCGACGAGAGCCACGCCCTGTTCGCCGACGACCCCGACGGGTCCGCCGAGATCGCGTTCCTGCGGCCCTCGCCCGCGAGCGAGACCAGCCCCCTCGTCGCCTACGTCGCCACCGAGGCCGGACTGCCCCGCCGCGGACTCGTCGCGCAGCCGGTCGGCCCGCACGGCTGGCGCGGCACACCCCGACGGATCATCGAGCGCGCCGACGCCGAGCTCGAGTACCTCGACGCCGACGACGCCGGTCGGACCCTGCTGCTCGTCTGGAACGTCGACGGGCGCAGCGAGCTCGACCTCATCAACACCCACGACGCCTCGCGCACCCCGGTGCCCGACCTGCCCGGGTACGTCGTCACCGACCCGGTGCTGAGCCGCGACGGCCGGAGCGTGCTGCTCGCCGTCGAGGGACCGACCCGACCCCGCGAACTGTGGCGGCTCGACACGAACGCACTCACCTGGAGCCGGGTCACCGACGTGCCCACGCTGCCGGACGTGCAGCTGGTCGAGCCGACGCTCGAGCGGTTCGCCGCGCGTGACGGACTGGAGCTGACCGGCTGGCTGTACCGGGCGGTGGAGCCGGCCGCGTCGGTGGCGGATGCCGACGACGTGACGCGGGACGTTCCTCCCGGCCCGCGCGCAGCGCTCGTCCACCTGCACGGCGGACCGGAGTCGCAGGAACGACCCACGTTCTCGCCGCAGCACCAGGCGCTCGCCGCAGCGGGCGTGACCGTCCTCGCCCCGAACATCCGCGGATCGTCCGGGTACGGACACGAGTTCGTGCACGCCGACGACCTGGCCCTGCGGTGGAACGCGCTCGCCGACGTCGTGGACTGCGCACGGTTCCTGGTGTCGAACGGGTACGCCGACCGCTCCCGGGTGGCCGTCGAGGGCCGCTCCTACGGCGGGTACGTGACCCTCGCGTCGGTGGCGTTCACGCCCGACGTGTTCGCGGCCGGTGTCGCCGTGTGCGGGATGAGTGACTTCGCCACGTTCTACCGGGACACCGAACCGTGGATCGCCTCTGCCGCTGCGACGAAGTACGGGCACCCCGTCGACGACGAAGCGCTGCTCGCGGCCCTGTCGCCGATGCGTGCCATCGACGACGTCACGGCGCCGCTGCTCGTCGTGCACGGCGAGCTCGACACGAACGTCCCCATCGGCGAGGCGCACCAGGTGGTCGCGGCGCTGCGGGAGCGGTCGCACGACGTCGAGTACCTGGAGCTCGCAGGCGAGGGGCACGAGTACCGGCGGGCATCGTCGCGGGCGCTGCTGGTGCGGCGGATGGTCGAGTTCGTGGCGGCGCGCTTGGCGTGAGGCGCTGGCGGGGTGCTCGCACCGCGCCGTCACGGGGTGCAACGATGCGCCGGCGGCGCTCGCCGCGGGCAGAGAATGGTGGGATGACGACGACTGCGCCGACCTCGACCGCGCTGCCCCGACCGGGAGAGGTCCGCGTGGCCTCGGCAGCGGAGGTCGAGCAGGTCGTCCAACGCGCCACGAACAACTACGCCTCCGGGGTCGTCGCGGACACCGCCGGGTGGGCGGACGGCGATCGTCGGCGGATCGAGGACCTCGGGTTCCGTGGTGGTGATGCCCGCGGTGAAGCGCTCCGGACCCTCGACCTGACGATCGGCGACGACGGCACCCCGACGCGGATGCTCGACGCGCCCGCGATGGCCGCGCTGAACAGCCACCACGCGAGGTTCGCCGAGCGGCGCGGCGACGTGGTCCGCTACCAGACCGACGTGTCGGTGTGGACGGGGATCCCCGAGCAACCCACTGCGCAGGACTGGGAGGACGTCCGGGCGCTGCTCGGGTCGGGCGGGATGCTCGGCGTCGGTGCCGCTGCTGTCCTGCCGTCGGGGTGGGAGCTCGTCGAGGGCGCCGGGGGCGTGCAGCTCACCGGTGAGGCCATCGAGGGGGTCCCCGACGACGAGGCCGTCGTGCTGACGCCCGACGACGTGCCGGAGATGACCGCCCTGGTGGAGCGGACGAAGCCGGGGCCGTTCCTGCCGCGCACCATCGAGCTCGGCACGTACCTGGGCATCCGGCGCGACGGGCGGCTCGTCGCGATGGCGGGGGAACGGTTGCACCCGCCGGGGTGGACCGAGATCAGCGCCGTGTGCACCGATGCGGAGTACCGAGGCCAGGGGTTCGGGCGGCGGCTGGTGCTCGCCGTCGCGCACGGGATCCGGGAGCGCGGTGAGACGCCGCTGATGCACGCGGCTGCCGGGAACACCGGGGCGATCGGGCTGTACCAGCACCTCGGGTTCCGGTTGCGGGACCGTGGGGCGCCCCGGTTCGTGCGGGTGCCCTGACCGGCACTTCGGGGGGTTGACGACCCGAGGGGCGCTCCGCACACTGTCTGGACCGCACCGAGGAGTCCTCGGCGCGCCTGGACAGGGGAGCAACCATCGTGAAGACGTCGTCCGTGACCGCAGGAGCGGTCGCACTCGGGATCGCGCTGACCTCGGTCGTCATCGGGATCGGAGCCGCTGCGCCGGCCGTCGCGGCCACGACGTGCAGCGGGGACCGGGTCACGGTCCAGCAGCTCGCGAGCGGCTGCGCCGTGGCGTCACCGACCGTGGTCCTGCCCGACGGACGGCAGTTCGTCGTGCCGGCGGCGGGGACGACGGTCTCCGCCATGCCCGTCGCAGCGACCGGGGCGGACGACGCCGGCGACGTCTCGATCACGAACACCGGCCGGACGGGCGTCGCCGTGCGCGTCGACGACGTGTGGTCCGGATCGGCGGCGGCCGTGCAGCAGGAACGGACGGCGGTGCGTGCGCGCACGGCGGTGCCGGACCGTGCGGGCGTGGTCTCGCGCGGGGCAGCCACCACGGCAGCGACGAAGGCCGCCACCAGCTGCACCAACACCTCGTACACCCGGCTCGGGTTCCGGTGGACCGCACCGGTGCAGTGGAGCTACAACCCGAACAACCAGAAGGTGACCGGGCCGTCGGCCATCGGTGCCGGAGCCGACGCCTGGACCGGTGCGGTCACGGCGTGCGGCCGGACGATCAACTCGACGGCCGACCAGAAGCACCTCGGAACGCTCAAGCAGTCCATGGGCGTCACGGCGACCGGCGGGTGCGGAACCGCCAACGCGTCGAGCGTCGTCGGGTGGGGATCGCTGCCGTCCGGGACCCTCGGGGTGACCTGTGTCTGGTCGCGGTCCGGCACGGCGGTCGAGACGGACCAGCGGTACTCGACCTCGGTCAACTGGTCCGCCGCAGCGACGTGCTCCGGTGATCGGTTCGACCTGCGCGGGGTGGCCACGCACGAGTGGGGTCACGCGTACGGCCTCGGCCACACGGCGAAGAACAGCGGCCTCGTGATGCGGCCCTCGGCCACGACGTGCGACACCGCACAGCGCGGGCTCGGGCTCGGCGACCTGATGGGGATCGACGCGATCTACTGAGTGGTCCGGGTCCGGGTCCGGGTCCGGGTCCGCCGGTCCACGGTCAGAACCGGGCGAGGGCGTCGCGGAGCATGTCGTGGCCCTGCGCCTCGAAGCCCTCGTCGCCGACGGCGTAGGCCCACGCGGCCGTCCCCACCGCTTCGCGCAGCTGCAGCCACCGCCACGCATCGGGTCCGCGCGGATCGTCACCGTAGCCGGCGAAGAACGCGGCCTCGAGCTCGGGATCGCGCTGCCAGTGCAGCACCGCGAGCCGGGTGAGGTCGAACGACGCCGGGCGCCAGCCGAAGCGGCCGAAGTCGATGACGCGAAGCCGGCTGACGTCGTTCTCGACGTCGACGTCGACGATCCAGTTGCGCGGGTGGAAGTCGCCGTGGGTCGGGACCAGGGGTTCGTCCGGGTGGTCGTGGGGGAGTCGCTCCAGTGCCGCGCGGGTCCGGGCGACGACGTCCGCCGAGATCCGGTGCGGGGCCTCGAGCGCGGCGAGGGCCTTGGCCTGTTCCCGCAGGAGGAACTCCGGATCGTGCCGGGTGCCCTGGTCATGCAGGCGGCGGAGCAGCGTGCCGGCCTGACGGTGGACGTCGGGGGCGTGCTCGTCGGCGGTGCCGAGCGCGAGGTGGCCGGGGACGCGTTCGAGGACCAGGACCCGGTGCTGTCCGTCCGCGGCGACGAGGGCGCCGGTGTCCCCGGTGGCTCGCAGCGCGTCGGTCACGGTCCGGTGCGCCTCGAGTTCGCGCGGGAAGTGCGTGTTCTCCTGGCCCGACGCCTTCACGGTCCAGGCTCGGCCTCCGGCGACGACGTGCAGGACCCTCGTGTCGAGCAGACCCCACGATTCGTCCGCGACGACGACCGCGTCGGGGAACGTCCGGAGCACGAACGCGATCTGGTGGCCGTCGAGTCCGGTGTCGCTCCACTGCATGGCGGCACGTTACCGGAGCCCGGGCGCGTCCCCGCTGCCCCTGTCGCCCGTTCGACGATGGCCGTTCGTGGATTCTCTAGGATCGACGCATGACGAGCACGATGCCCGGGTTCGGGAGCGAGCGCATCGCGCAGCTGGGCCTGCGTGACCGTGTGTACGACCGGGTGCTCGAGTTCCTCATGGGTCACGACGTCGAACCCGGCATGCGCCTGTCGATCGACGGGCTCGCTCGCACGCTCGGCGTCTCCCCGACGCCGGTGCGCGAAGCCCTCGTGCAGCTCGAGCGCACCGGCCTCGTCACCCGAGAAGCGAACAAGGGCTACCGGGTCTCCCCGCCCCTGGCCGGCGACCAACTCGAGGCACTGTTCGACGCCCGGCTCATCGTGGAGAGCGGTGCCGTCGAGCTCGCCGCACGCGGTGACGTCGACGCCCTGCGGGAGCGGCTCGGCACGGCGCTCGACGAGCAGGCTGCGGTGGCCGACGAGGTCGCGGCGGTCGGTGCGGCTGAGGCGTCGGAAGAACTCATGGCCCGGTTCTTCCGGAGCGACTGGCAGTTCCACCAGGTGATCTTCGACGCGACGCGGAACCCGTTCCTCGAGGAGATGTCCGAGATCATCACGACCCGCGTGCACCGGATGCGGCAGATCGTCGAGGGTGGCGGGGACGACACCGACCGCGCCGTGCACGAGCACCGAGCGGTGGTCGATGCCCTCGCGGTCGGGCCGACCGAAGCGGTCGCGGCGATGCGGCACCACATCGACGCCGTCCGGCTCCGGTCGCGCGCGGACGCTTCGCACTCGAGCTGATCGCCACAGGGGTTGCGCTCTGTCGAGGTGCGAGTATCTTTCCTATAGGAAAGAGGTTCACCGCCGAACCCCGACATGCGAAGGAGCATTCCGTGAGCACACCGCAGGACTGGGTCGACCAGGATTGGGACACCACCACCTGGACGTCGGACACCTGGCCGATCGCCGCCTGTCTGCACGGCTTCGCCCAGGTCACGCGCGACGGCACCGCGTTCCACGATGCCCCGGCCGAGGTCTGGGACGACGTGTTCGCCCAGATCGCAGCCGCCGGGTTCTCGCTCGCCGAACTCGCCGACAGCCACATCCGCCCCGCGGACCTCGAGCGATCGCGTCGCGACGAACTGTTCGCCGTCGCGAAGGCGCACGGCATCGGGATCCCCTCGGTGCACCTGCAGCGCAAGAGCGTCATCCAGCCCGGACACGAGGAGGACAACCTCGCCTACGCCCACCGCACCATCGACGCGGCGGCCGAGTGGGGCATGCAGGTGTTCTCGACGGGCCTGCACCAGCCGTTCAACGAGGCCCAGAAGCGCGCGCTGTGGTTCTGGACCGCGCAGGGCCCGAAGGACCCGGACGACCCCGAGGTCTGGAACGCGGCGGTCAAGCGCCTGCGGGAGCTCGGTGAGCACGCTGCCTCCGTCGGACTGCCGATGGCGCTCGAACTGTACGAGGACACCTACCTCGGCACCGCCGACAGTGCCGTGCGCCTGGTCGAGGACATCGGGCTCGACAACGTCGGCCTGAACGCGGACGTCGCGAACCTGATCCGCCTGCACCGGCCGATCGAGGACTGGCGGGAGCTCTTCGCGAAGACCATGCCGCGCACGAACTACCTGCACGTGAAGAACTACACGCGTGACGAGGCCGGCGACGGCAGCTGGGCGACGAGTGCGCCGAGCACCATGGAGACGGGTCTCATCAACTACCGCCAGGTCCTGCGCGATGCCGTCGCCGACGGGTTCCGCGGGATCGTGATGACGGAGCAGTACGGCGGGGACAGCCTCGGCGTCTGCGCTACCAACCAGCAGTACATCCGATCGGTGCTCGCGACCACGAGCGTCGGAACGAAGAACCAAGGAGCAACCCGATGAGCACCCTCGACATCGCCGTCGTCGGATCCGGCTACATGGGCGGCGGGATCGCCCAGGTCCTCGCCCTCGCCGGCCACACCGTCCGGATCGCCGACGTCTCGGCCGAGATCGCCGCGTCCAACCGAGCCCGGCTCATCGCAGAGACCGAGCAGTTCGTCGCGGACGGCCTCTTCCCGGCGGACGCCGTGGCGCGCGTCGACGCCCACCTCAGCGCAGCCGCCTCCATCGAGGAAGCGGTCGCGGAGGCCGACTTCATCGAGGAGGCCGTCCCCGAGAAGATCGAGATCAAGCACGCGACCCTCCGCCGCATCAGCGAAGCCGCCCGCCCCGACGCGATCATCGGCTCGAACACCTCGACGATCCTGATCGAGTCGCTGGCAGAGGCGGTCGTCGGCCCGGAGCGGTTCCTCGGCGTGCACTTCTCGAACCCGGCCCCGTTCATCCCCGGCGTCGAGCTCATCCCGCACCCGACCACGAGCGAGCACGCGATCGCGGTCGGCGAGACCGTCGTCGCCGCGACCGGCAAGCAGTCGGCGCGGGTGAAGGACTCGACCGGGTTCGTGCTGAACCGCCTGCAGTACGCGTTGTTCGAGGAAGCCACGAAGATCGCCGACGAGGGCATCGCCACCCCCGACGACATCGACACCATCGTGCGGACCACGTTCGGGTTCCGCCTGCCGTTCTTCGGCCCGTTCGCGATCGCCGACATGGCCGGCCTCGACGTCTACGCGTTCTGCTTCGAGTCGCTGCAGACCCGCTGGCCCGAACGCTTCGCCACCCCGCCGTCGCTGCAGCAGCACGTCGACGCGGGCGAGCTCGGCACGAAGTCCGGCGCCGGGTACCTCGAGGTGCCGGCCGACCGGACGCCGGAGCTCGTCGCCTACCGCAACAAGGCCTACGTCGCGATGCAGAAGCTGCTCGACGACCTCGGCCCGGCGCCGATCCACTGAGGGGGACGAGCATGAGCAACCAGGACCGCACCGTCGTCCTCACCGGAGCGGCATCACCGCGTGGCATCGGTCGCGCCACCGCCCACCACCTGGCCGAGGCCGGCTGGGACATCGGCATCATCGACCTCGACCAGACCGCCAGCGAGCAGGTCGCCACCGAGATCCGCGAGCAGCACGGCGTCCGTGCGGTCGGCGTCGGCGCGAACGTCGCCGACGAGACCGCGGTCCGGGCGGCGTTCGACACGATCGAGGCCGAACTCGACCCCGTCGTCGCCCTCGTCAACCTGGCCGGCGTCTCGTCCGCGCACGCCTACCTCGACCTGCCCGAGGGGGAGTGGCACCGCGTGCTGTCGATCAACCTCGACGGCGTGCACTTCGCCAGCCTGCGGGCAGCGGAGTCGATGGTGCAGCACGGCTACGGCCGCATCGTGAACCTGTCGTCGGTCTCCGCCCAGCGCGGCGGCGGCACCTTCAGCAAGACCCCGTACACGGTGGCGAAGGCCGGCGTGATCGGCCTGACCCGTGGCCTGGCCCGCGAGCTCGGCCCGCGCGGCGTCACCGTCAACGCGATCGCCCCCGGTCCGATCGACACCGACATCATGGGCGGCACCCTGACCGAGGAGCGCAAGACCGAGATGGCAGCGGACGGCGTGCTGCCGCGCATCGGTACGCCGCGGGACATCGCCGCGGCGATCGCGTACCTGATCAGCGAGGACGCCGGCTTCGTCACCGGCCAGACGCTGAACGTCGACGGCGGCCTGTACATGCACTAGAGCCGACCGGCCACGGATCGCGCGCCGTCCGCGCGACGCGATCCGTGCCTCCCGTCCGACCGGCCGACCGACCGTCGGACGCCCCGAAACCGCACCGTGCTCGCAAAGGAGCGAACCCGTGTCACTTCCCCCTGCCCCCGCGCTCGGGTCGACGAACGACCCCGGCCTCAAGTCCGCCATCGGCAAGGCGACGAAGCACCTGATGCCGATGCTCGTCATCCTGTACTTCGTCGCGTTCCTCGACCGCACCAACGTCGGGTTCGCCGAAGAGGCCCTGAGCGTCGACCGCGGCATCTCCGACGCGGCCTTCGCGCTCGGTGCCGGCATCTTCTTCATCGGCTACGCGATCTTCGAGATCCCGTCGAACCTGCTGCTCAAGCGCTTCGGCGCCCGGTTCTGGCTCGCCCGCATCGCGGTCACGTGGGGCATCGTCGCCGCGCTGTTCGCCTTCACGACGAACGACACGATGTTCATCGTCCTGCGCTTCATCCTCGGTGTGACCGAGGCCGGGCTGTTCCCCGGCGTGATCATGTACCTGTCGGAGTGGTTCCCGAACAAGGTGCGCGTGCGGATGTTCGCGATCTTCTACCTGGCGCAGCCGTTCTCGCAGATGATCGGCGCCCCGTTGTCCGGCGGACTGCTGAGCTTCGGCGACCAGGCGACCCCGTTCCACGGCTGGCAGGTCATGTTCTTCGGCGAGGGGATCCTCGCGGTCCTCGCCGGCATCGCGGCCCTGGTGTTCCTGACGAACAGTCCGCAGCAGGCGAAGTGGCTCGAGCCGGGCGAGAAGCAGTCGCTCACGGCGGCGATGGCGCGCGAGGACACCGCCCGCAGCGCGGACGGCCCGACCGGCATCTGGAAGGCCATGGCGAGCGGCCGGGTCTGGTACTTCACGATCATCTACTTCTGCCTGCAGGTTGCCGTGTACGGCACGACGTTCTACCTGCCGCAGCAGGTCTCCTCGCTGCTCGGGCAGGACGTCGGATGGCAGGTCGGCCTCGTGACCGCGATCCCGTGGCTCGTCGGCCTCGTCGCCTGCTACCTGGTCGGGTCGAAGGCGGACTCTGTCGGTCGCCGCCGTCGCTGGGGCACCATGTTCTACATCACGACCGGGCTGTCGATCCTCGGGTCGGCGTGGGCCGGCGCGAACGGGCAACCGATCCTGGGCATCGTGTTCATCACGCTGGCGGTCGCGAGCTTCCTGGCCGTCGGCCCGATCACCTGGGCGTACCCGACGGCGTTCCTCACCGGGGCAGCCGCCGCGGCGGGCATCGGCCTGATCAACTCGCTCGGCAACCTCGGCGGGTTCGTCGCCCCGATCATGCGCACGGCGATCAACGAGGTGGTGCCGACCGACAGCGGTGCGTTCGGGATCGTCTCGCTGGGGGTCCTGGCGTTCGTCGCGGCCGTGATGATCTTCTGCACGAAGTTCTTCCGGGGGTCGAAGGCGGATGATCTCCTCGACACCTCGCATGTCCGCACCACGACGTCGAAGGAGACGAACGCGTGACCAGACTGTTCAACGACCCGGCGGACTTCGCCGACGAGGCGACCGACGGCTTCGTCGCCGCGAACGGACGATGGGTGCGGAAGGTGCACGGCGGCGTCGCCCGCGCCACCACCAGCCCCGAGGGCACGGTCGCCGTCGTGATCGGTGGCGGCTCCGGCCACTACCCGGCGTTCGGTGGTCTCGTCGGGCCGGGCCTGGCAGCCGGTGCCGCGATGGGCAACCTGTTCGCCAGTCCCAGTGCCCAGCAGGTGGCCGGTGTCGCGCGGGCGTCCGAGCACGGCGGCGGGGTGCTGCTGAGCTACGGCAACTACGCCGGTGACGTCCTGAACTTCGACGCCGCGGCCCGCACACTCGAGGCCGACGGCATCCCGGTCCGCACGGTCCGGGTCGCCGACGACGTGGTGAGTGCGCCCGCGGACCGCGCGCAGGAACGGCGTGGCATCGCGGGAGACCTCTGCGTCTTCAAGGTCGCCGGTGCCGCCGCCGAGCAGGGCCGCAGCCTCGACGAGGTCACGGCCGTCGCCGAGCGCGCCAACGACCGCACGCGGTCGTTCGGCGTCGCCTTCTCCGGCTGCTCGCTGCCCGGTGCCGACGAACCCCTGTTCACGGTGCCCGAGGGGCGGATGGCCATCGGCATGGGCATCCACGGCGAACGGGGCATCGACGAGACGGACGTCCCCACCGCGGACGGCCTGGCGTCGCTGCTGGTGACCCGACTGCTCGACGAGTTGCCGGAGAGCGTGACACCCGACGGCGCGCGTGTCGTCCCGATCCTCAACGGGCTGGGCAGCGTCAAGTACGAGGAGCTCTTCGTCGTCTACCGCTCGGTGCAGCAGCGGCTGGCCGACGCGGGGGTCGTCATCGTCGAGCCCGAGGTCGGCGAACTCGTCACGAGCTTCGACATGGCCGGCGTCTCGCTCACCCTGTTCTGGCTCGACGACGAACTCGAGGAACTCTGGGCAGCAGCCGCGGACACCCCTGCGTACCGCAAGGGCGGTGCCGTCCCGCAGGAACGCGTCGATCCCTCCACCGTGGAGGCGGACGCCGAGGGCGTCGCCATCGGCGCGGCGAGCGGCGAATCGCGCGCGGTCGGCGAGCAGGTCGCAGCCGGCTTCGCCGCCGTCCGCGCGCTCCTCGATGAGCACGCCGACGAGCTCGGACGCATCGACGCCGTCGCGGGTGACGGCGACCACGGCATCGGCATGCAGCGCGGGGCTCACGCCGCAGCGGCCGCAGCCACCGACGCAGTAACCGCCGGCGCAGGTGTCGGTTCCGTCCTGCGGGTCGCCGCAGACGCGTGGTCCGACAAGGCCGGCGGCACGTCCGGTGCGATCTGGGGAGCCGCCCTGGAGGCACTGGGTCGCGTCCTCGGGGACGACGAGCGTCCGTCAGCCGCCACGGTCCAGAGCGCGGTGCACGCCGCCACCGAGGCCGTCCTCGCGTTCGGTGCGACCACCGGCGACAAGACCATGGTCGACGCGCTCGTGCCGTTCGACGAGGTGCTGCGCACCCGGGTCGACGCGGGAGCGTCGCTCGCGGACGCCTGGGCCGACGCCGTCAGCGCCGCCCGCGAGGCCGCCGACGCCACCGCGTCGCTCGTGCCGAAGATGGGCCGCGCACGCACCCACGCCGAGCAGGCCGTCGGCACACCGGACCCCGGTGCGGTGTCGTTCGCGCTCATCGTGGAGACCCTCGCACCGTGATCACCATCGGGGTGTCGCTGAAGACGTACTTCTCGCACGCCCGGACCCTGGAGTGGGCCGCGGCCGTCGCGGAGATCGCCCGGCGGCACCCCGCGACCCGGTCGGGAGCGGCCTCGCTGTTCGTGGCGCCCACGTTCCCGGCGCTCGTGCCCGTGCGCGACGTGCTCTCCGGGTCGGGGGTGCTCCTCGCCGCGCAGGACCTGTCGTGGGCCGACGAAGGAGCGTTCACCGGCGAGGTCTCCGGCGCCGAACTGCTGGAGATCGGGGTGGACCTGGTCGAGATCGGGCACGCCGAACGACGCTCCCTGTTCCACGAGGACGACGCGACCGTCACCGCGAAGGTGCACGCGGCCTTCCGCAACCACTTGCGTCCGCTCCTCTGTGTCGGAGAGACGACCCGGTCCTCCCCGTCGGGTGCAGCGGAAGCGGTGGCGGAGGTGACCGCGCAGCTCGACCGCGGTGTCTCGACGGCCATCGCGGACGGTCTGGCCGGGGCGATGACCGTTGCCTACGAGCCGGTGTGGGCGATCGGTGCGCCCGCGCCGGCGCCGGACGACCACATCGTGGCGGTGCTCGCGGGGATCGAGCAGCACCTCGCCACGCGACCCGAGTTGCGCGGGAGCACCGTGCTGTACGGGGGCAGCGCCGGGCCGGGGCTGCTCACGCGAGGTGCAGGGCGGATCAGCGGGCTGTTCCTCGGTCGGTTCGCGCACGACCCGGCTGCGGTGGAGGCGATCCTCGACGAGGCCGCAGGCTAGGACCCGTCGCGGGTGCCCGCCAGTCCGTGGTCGTGCGCGTAGACCACGAGCTGCACGCGGTCCCGCAGCGCGAGCTTGCCGAGGATGCTCGAGATCTGGGTCTTCACGGTCGACTCGGTGACGTACTCCTTCGTCGCGATCTCGGCGTTCGAGAGCCCGCGGGACGCCCAGCCGAACACCACCCGCTCCCGCTCGGTCAGCGCCTGGAACTCGGGCGGCTGCGGCGCCGGTGCCCTCGCGACGTCGGCCCCGAACAGCTGCGCGAGGTCGTTCGGGGCGATCACCGAGCTGCCCTCGTGCACCGCCCGGACCGCCGCGAACAGGAACGTCGGGGTGGCGTCCTTGAGCAGGAAGCCGCTCGCACCGAGCCGGATCGCGGTCGCGGCGGCGGGGTCGAGGCCGAACGTGGTGAGCACGACGACGCGGGGGAGCGGGCCCTCGACGGCGCCGGAGAACAGCTGCCGGACGGTCTCGACGCCGTCCATGCCGGCCATCCGCATGTCGAGCAGCATGACGTCGGGCCGGAGTTCCTGGATGCGGGCGAGGGCCTCGGCACCGTCCGTGGCCTCGCCCACCACCTGCATGTCGTCCTGGGCGTCGAGCACCACGCGCAGACCGGCGCGGAACAGCGCCTGGTCGTCGGTGAGCAGGATCCTGATCGGTTCGGTCATCGGACGGGTCCCCCTTGGACGTCGAACGGGATGCGGGCGCGTGCGGCGAACACGTCGTCCAGCGCGGCGGCGTCGAACGACCCGCCGAGTGCGGTGAGGCGGGTGTGCATGCCGTCGATGCCCCGGCCGGAGCCCCCGGTGGTGCCGTCACCCACGACGTTCTCGACCTCGAGCACGAGGTCGGCGCTCCGCCAGGTCTCACGGACCACGACGGACAGCCCCGGAGCACCGTGCCGGAGCGCGTTGGTCAGCATCTCCTGCAGCACGCGCCGGGCGGCGGTGCCGGTGTCCGGTCGGAGCGGGACCGGGACGCCCCGCACCGTGCGGTCGACGTCGACCCCGGCGTCGCGGATGCCCTGCACGATCTCCTCGAGCGAGCCAGGATCGGTCGTCTCCCCGGAGCCGTCGATGTGCCCGAGGACCTGCCGGACCTCGAGCAGCGAGCTGCGGGCGGTGCTGGCGATGGTGGCACTGACCTCGCGGATGCGGGCCTCGTCGGCCAGGAACGGGACCGAGTCGGCCTGCGCGATGATCACCGCGAGCGAGTGGCCGACGACGTCGTGCACGTCACGGGCGATGTCGGCGCGGATGCGCTCGGACTCCGCGACGTCGATGGCACGGGTGGCGGTCGCCTCGGCTTCGCTGGCGACGGCCTCGGCACGCGACGCGGCAGCCTCGGCATCGGCTCGACGGACGGATTCGCGGTCGCGCGACCGGAAGGCCCGGACGGCGACCCCGCCCGCCCACACCCCGAGGAGCGCGGTGACCGGTGCGGCCATGGCGAGGAACGCCTGGTCGCGGGGGCCGTTGAGCAGCACCAGGTACCGGAAGCCGGTGACGGCGAGGTAGAACGTCGCGCCGACGCCCGCGACGAGCGCGAGCACCCCGGAGAGGATGACCTCGGTCCGGGTCCCGACGACCGCCGCGGTGCCGATGACGACGAAGATGGCGAGGTCGACGAGTGACGGGCGCTCGCCGCCGCCGACCTGGATGATCCCGAGGACGACCACCATGAGCATCGCCGCCGACGGGGAGACTCGTCGGAGCGCGATCGCGCCGGCGGCAGCGAGCACGGCGAAGAAGCTCGCGTGCTCGAGCTCGACCTCGAGCGGCAGCAGGAAGACCAACGCCGCCAGGACCGCCCACGCCACGTCGACGACGATCGAACGGGTGGCGAGCGGCCGGATGAACGTGCGCCGGTCCGTCACGGCTCGATCATCGCATGCCGCCCACGCCGGGCAGCGCGGACCGACGTCACGCGCCCGGGGTCATGGCGGCGAGGGCGATGACGGTGGTGGCGACGATCGCGGCGCAGAGCAGCAGCGTGGCGATCGTGTGTTTCGTCGAGGACTCCATGTCTCCAGACTCGCGGTCCGGAGTCGCCGGGGCATCGGGCGCAGGAGCGAAGCGCTTCGTCCCTGCGGGTGAAGCGAGGGGCGAGCACCCGGTACTCGGGGATCAGACCACGACGGATCCCCGCTGGCGGTGCGCGACCGAGACGGACTCGCCGGACACCGCGTTCAGCGGCGACGACAGGAACGCGATGAGGTCAGCGATCTGCTGCGGGGTCGAGTCGCCGGGGCCCCCTGGACGGACCTCGGCGGACGGGTTGTCCGTCACGGTCCCGGGGTTGACGACGTTCACCGTGACCCCGGTACCCGCCACGTCGTCGGCCAGGTTCTTCGCGATGACGCTCACCGCCGTGTTCCGGAGTGACGCCGTGATGTTGCCGGAGAAGTAGGCGTTCTGCCCGCTCACGACGACCACGCGGCCGAACCCGGCCTCGCGCTGGGCGGGGAGCACGGCGTTCGCGACGCGGAGGAACCCGAGCGCCTTGCCGTCGATCGCGTCGAGGACCTGCTCGGGGTCGGACTTCCGGGCCGGGTCGAGGGTGCTCGCGCTCGGGGCAGCGGTCACGACCAGCACGTCGATGCGCCCGTGCCGCTCGAGGACGGTGGCGATACCCGCGTCCACGGAGTCCTGCGAGGCGGTGTCGATCGACACGCTGTCGTCGGAGTCGTCGGCGCTGCGGGACGCGACGACGACGGTCGCCCCCTCGGCCCGGAGGCGGTCGGCGACGGCGGTACCGATGTACCCCTTGCCTCCGACGACGAGTGCGACACGGTTCTTGAGTTCGAGGTCCACGCGCCCACGCTATGCCGGCCCCGCACGGCTGTCCGCGAGCCGGTCACCCGAGCAGCGGCTCGAGCCGCGTCACCGCCCGGCGCAGGTGCACCAACGCGTCACCCGGCGACGACACCCGGGCCGCCGGCGCCGACAGGGTCAGCCCCGCCACGAGCTCTCCGCGCTCGCCGCGGACGGGCAGCGCCAGGCACCCGAACCCCGCCGTGAACGAGCCGACCTGGTGCACCGGTCCGAGGCCCCCTTCGGCGTGCAACCGCCCCATCGCACTCGACCCGGGTGTGGCCCGCAGTGCGGCTTCGTCGAGCAACGGGAAGTCCGGGTCGACGTCGATGTCGCGCACTCCGGCGGCGTCGTAGCGCGCCAGGTGCACGCCCGCCCGGACGGCGGAGCGGACGTCGGCGAGTACCGACCGCACGGCCCGGGGCAGCGGTGCGAGTGCCGGAGCCGGCGACACCCCGGCCAGGTCGGCGACCTTGTGGCCGAGGGCGAAACCGCGCAGGTCCGGCAACCGGACGAGGTACTCGTCCTCGACGAGCAGGGTGATGAGCCGGTACGTGGTGGCCCGCGGCATCCCGAGGGCCTCCGAGATCTGCTGGGCGGTGACGCCCGGTCCCGCGTGCGCGGCGGCCTCCAGCACCGCGAGGGCGTTCTGGATCGCCTTCGGCTGCCGCGCGCGGAGTCCGGGTTCGCTCACCGCACCTCCGCCTGGTGGCCGGTTCCGGCGGACGGACGGGAGGCCCCCAGCAGGTCCGCCTCGACCGGCACGTCGTACACGGCGTGGCTCCGACCCCGCCGCCAGGGTCGCCGACGCGTGGCCACCAGGAACGCGACCACCACCGCGGCGACCGTCCCGACGGCGAGGGCGACGGCCGGCCAACGGGACGACGCGGCCTCGACCCCGAGGTAGGTGAGCAGGACGGCGGTCAGCAGGACCCCGGTCGTGACGGCGACCACCGCGACCCCCACCGTCAGCTCGCCGATGCGCCGCAGGAACACCGGGGCCGCGAAGCACGTCAGGGCGTACGCGGCGATGTACCCGAGGGCGGCGACGACGAGCTCCGCCTCCATCAGCGTCCACGTCGGGATCCCGCTCGCCAGGCCCAGGACCGGCAGCACCGTGAGCACGCCGCACGCGACCGCGCCGGCCACGAACGGGGTCCGGAAGCGCGGTGACGCCCGACCGAGCACCCGGGGCAGGACCCCCTCGCGGCCCATCGCGAACAGGACCCGCACGAGCGCCGTGGTCGAGGCGATCGCGCACGCCGCGAACGACGCCGCGATCCCGAGGTCCAGCGCCCACCCGATCCACTGCATGCCGAAGGCGTTCGCCAGCTCGTTCACGGGCGAGGCGCTCGACGCCAGGTCGGCGCCCACGGCGGCGAACCCCATCTGCTGGGCCGCTGCGCTGACCACGTAGAGGACGCCGGCGACCAGGACGGTCCACGAGATCGCGCGGGGGATCGCCTGGAACGGGCGCCGGGCCTCCACACCGAGCACCGACGCGCTCTCGAACCCGACGAACGCGGTGACGGCGAGGGCGGTGCCGACCGCGAACGACGCCGGCTGGGTCGGCCCGAGGGCGACGGCGGAGGCGTCGGCCGGGTGCAGGCGCGCGACCAGCGCGACGATCAGGACCACGATGACCGCCACCGACAGCGACTCGACGAGCAACGTCAGCCGGGTCGACAACCGGACCCCGAGCGCGATCACCGCGAAGACGGCCGCGCCCATCACCAGCACCACGACGATCGTGACCAGGGCGTCGTCGCCGGCGGCCGGCACGAAGCGGGACAGCAGGTAGTCGAGGTAGTAGCCGCTGCCGGTGAGCGAGAACATCGCGATGAAGCCGTACCCGAGCAGGAGTGCTGCGCCCGCGACGACCCCGGCGACCGGGCCGAGCCCGAGCGAGACGTAGGTGTAGAGCGACCCGGTGCCGGCGACGCGTCGGACGAACTGGTTCACCGTCCGCCCGACCAGGAACGACAGCGCCATCGCCGCCAGGAGCGACCACGTGGCACCCTGCCCCGCGACCGTCGCGACGAGGACCGGGATCGTGGTCGCGGCGGCGGACGGTGCCACGGCGGACACCGACTGCGCGAGCACGTCGACCGGGCCGATGCTCCGCCGCGACAACCCGTCGACGGGGGAGCGCGTGCCGACGCCGGGCACCCGGGGCGGGTCGGCGATGGCTCGGTCGAGCGCGGTCATGCGGCAACCGTAGGGCTGCGCCGTTGCGCCCGTGTCTCGGTGGTGTTTCGGCGGCGTCTCACGCAAATGAGACGCCTCCGACGAGCACGTCCCATTCGGCGGCGACAGGGCTTCACGCCGGTGGAACGACACCGCAACGGCGGCACGGGACCGTGGTCACACCCAGCACCACCACCTGCGTCCCACCCACCCGAACCGGAAGGCCACGATGTCCAGCATCACGAAGGACCCCGCGTCACTCGGAGCCGCACCCGCGCCGCAGCGGACCATGCGCGGCTCGCTCGGCGTCACCGCGATCGTGTTCATGGTCGTCGCGGCCGCTGCCCCGCTCACCGTCGTCGGCGGCGCCGCCCCGCTCGGCATGCTGCTCGGCAACGGGGTCGGGTTCCCGTCGCTGTACGCCGCGTCGGCCGTCGTGCTGCTGCTCTTCTCGGTGGGCCTGGCGGCGATGACCCGGCACGTGCCGCGGCCCGGCGCGTTCTTCACGTTCGTCGGGCACGGGCTCGGTCGTCCGGCCGGCGCGGGAGCCGCCACGCTGGCGCTCCTGACGTACACGACCATCCAGGTCAGCGTGCACGGCTACATCGGGTACCTGCTCGGGGTCACCGTCACGGGCCTCGGCGGGCCGGACATCCCCTGGTACGTCTGGTCGCTGGTCGTCGTGGCCCTGGTCGGGATGCTCGGCTACCGGCACATCGACCTGTCGAGCAAGGTGCTCGGCGTGATGCTCGTCGGCGAGGTCGGCATCGTGCTCGTCCTGGTCGCGGCGATCGTGTTCCGCGGCGGGGCCGACGGCCTGTCCCTCGCCCCGTTCGAGCCGACCCAGATCATGTCCGGGTCGCCCGGCGTCGGGCTGATGTTCGCCATCGCCGCGTTCATCGGGTTCGAGGCCACCGCGATCTTCCGCGACGAGGCGAAGGACCCGGAGCGGACCATCCCGCGTGCGACCTACACGGCCGTGATCGGCATCGGTGTCTTCTACACGCTCGCGTCGTGGGGGCTCGTGATGGCCTGGGGCCCCGACGGCATCCTCGCCGAGGTCGCGAAGGACCCCGGGTCGCTCATCCTCACCACCGCCGCGCAGTACATCGGCAGCGCCGGGGAAGCCGTGCTCAACGTGCTGCTGCTGACGAGCATGTTCGCCTGCGTCCTGTCGTTCCACAACGTCATCACCCGGTACCAGCACTCGATGGCGAACGCGTCGCTGCTGCCCGGCCGGCTCGGCGACGTGCACCGGAAGCACGCGTCGCCGCACACCTCGAGCCTGGTGCAGACCGTCACCGCCGCCGTGCTGATGGTGCT
This sequence comes from Curtobacterium sp. PhB172, assembly GCF_003752545.1. Lineage (NCBI taxonomy): Bacteria > Bacillati > Actinomycetota > Actinomycetes > Micrococcales > Microbacteriaceae > Curtobacterium > Curtobacterium sp. PhB172. Next base: position 120,075 of record NZ_RKIF01000005.1, on the reverse strand, counting down.
GTTCGCGGTGCTCGGCCTGGACCCGGTGCTGCAGGTGTTCAGCTGGTTCGCCGGTGTCGCCACCCTGGGCGTCGCGATCCTGATGGCCGCGACGAGCCTGGCCGTCATCGTGTACTTCCGCCGCAACCCCGGGGACCGGCGGGTCTGGAACACCATCGTCGCGCCCGTCCTCGGGTTCCTCGGACTCGTCGCCGCCGCCGTCCTGATCTGGGTGAACTTCCCGACGCTCGTCGGCGACGTCGACGCCTCGGGCGCGAGCGTCTTCGGCGTCGTGAGCATCGTGCTCACCGGCCTGGTCGTGGTCGTCCCCGTCATCGGCGTGGTGCAGGCGGTGGTGCTGCGACGCCGCAGTCGGAGCCGCTACGAGCTGATGCTCGACCGTCTCGCCACCGAGAGCTGACCCGCCAGGCGCACCACGCGCCTCCCGGCCGAACCGACCTGACCCCACGCACGACGCAACGCGCAAGGAGCACCACGCACATGACGATCACCGAACCGACCACCGTGACCACCGACGCAGCCACCACCACGCACCCGCTCGGCAGCCTGACGCCCGACGAGTTCACCGCCGTCCGCGACCTCGTCACGGCGCAGCCGGACTGGACCGACACCACCCGCTTCGCCTACGTCGGCCTCGAGGAGCCGCACAAGCAGGAGGTCCTGGCGTGGCAGGCCGGCGACGGCCCCCTGCCGGACCGCACGGCCCGGGTGATGCTGCTCGACATGGCGACCGGTCGCTCCACCGACCGCGTCGTGTCGATCACCACCGGCGCGGTCCTGCGGACCGACGTGCTGGACGGGTCCCGTGGCCAGCTGCCCGTCCTGATCGAGGAGTTCGACGCCGTCGGCGAGATCGCGAACGCGGACGAGCGCTGGGTCGCTGCCCTGGCGAAGCGCGGCCTGTCCGCCGACGAGGTCAAGTGCGTGCCGCTGTCCGCCGGGTACTACGACTACCCGGAAGAGGTCGGTCGGCGCATCCTGCGCGTGCTCGCCTTCAAGCAGGACCACCCGGCCGACCACGTGTGGGCGCACCCCGTCGACGGCCTGTCGGCGTACGTCGACGCGGCGAACCGGGCCGTCACGCGGATCGTGGACGTGGCGGACATGCCCGTGCCGACCACCTCGGGGAACTTCGACGACCCCGCGATGCAGGGCGAACCGCTCGACCTCAAGCCGATCGTCATCACCCAGCCCGAGGGGCCGTCGTTCCGCGTCGACGGCGAGTTCGTCGAGTGGGCGAACTGGCGGTTCCAGGTCGGCTTCGACGCCCGCGAGGGGCTCGTGCTCCGCCAGCTCTCGTGGCAGGACGGCGAGCGGCTGCGCCCGATCGTGTACCGGGCCTCGATCGACGAGATGCTCGTGCCGTACGGCGACCCGTCGCCCGTGCGGTTCTGGCAGAACTACTTCGACACCGGCGAGTACCTGTTCGGTCGGTTCACGAACTCGCTCGAGCTCGGCTGCGACTGCGTCGGCGAGATCCAGTACTTCGACGCCGTCCTGGCCGACGAGCTCGGCAACCCGCAGACCATCCGCAACGGCATCTGCATGCACGAGGAGGACTTCGGCACGCTCTGGAAGCACGGCGACATCTACACCGGTTCGCAGGAGGTCCGTCGGTCCCGGCGCCTGGTGATCTCGTTCTTCACCACCGTCGGCAACTACGACTACGGCTTCTACTGGTACCTGTACCTGGACGGCACGATCGAGTGCGAGGCGAAGCTCACCGGCGTGCTCTTCACCAGCTCGTACCCGGGGCGCTCCGTCGACGGCGGGGACTACCCGTACGCCTCCGAGGTGGCCCCGGGCCTCGGTGCCCCGTACCACCAGCACCTGTTCTCGGCGCGGCTCGACATGATGGTCGACGGACTGTCGAACGCCGTGGACGAGGTCGACGCCGTGCGGGTGCCGGTCGGACCGGGCAACGAGCACGGCAACGCGTTCACGAAGTCGGTGACCCGCATCGCGTCGGAGTCGTCGTCGGGTCGTCTCGCCGACGCGTCCAAGGCGCGCACGTGGTTCGTGTCGAACACCGAGGAGCGCAACCAACTCGACCGCCCCACCGGCTACGTGCTGTACCCGCAGGACGCCCCCGTGCTGCTCGCCGACGACTCGTCCTCGGTCGCCGCCCGTGCCGAGTTCGCCCGCAAGCACCTGTACGTCACGCAGTACGACCCGGCGGAGCGCTTCGCCGCCGGCGACTTCGTGCACCAGAACCCCGGCGGCGACGGGGTCGCCCGGTACGTCGAGGGGGACCGTCCGCTCGACGGCGAGGACATCGTGCTCTGGCACACCTTCGGCCCGACGCACTTCCCGCGGCCCGAGGACTGGCCCGTCATGCCGGTCGACTACGCCAAGTTCACGCTCAAGCCGTACGGGTTCTTCCCGCGGAACCCGGCACTGAACGTGCCGGCGGCCATCGGGGCGTCCGCCGGGTCGCACTGCTCGCACCACGTCTCCGGCGCCGTCGGGGCCGCACACGACGCAGCCGAGCACCAGCACGACCACGGGCACGGACACTGACGTGACCGACCTGCTCGGGCTCGCCGCGATCGTGCCGGCGTCCGCCGGGGCCTGCTGCACGGTCGGGGCGTGGCGCCCCGGCCGTGCGGTCGACGTGGTGGCGGCAGTGGTGATGGTGGCCGCGATGGTGGACGGGGCCTTCGGTCCGCGCGTGCTGCCCGGGGTGCTCTGGTTCGTGGTGCTCGCGCTGCTCGCCGTGGTGGTCGCAGCGGTGCACCGGGTGCAGAGCGCGTCCGGTGCGTCCGGTGCGTCTGGTGCGTCCGGTGCGTCCGGTGCGTCCGGTTCGGACGGGAGGCCCGGGTCGGCTCCGTCGATCCGGGTCGCGTCGGCGCACGGTCGGTTCGGGCGACTGCACGCGGCGCTCGGTCTGCTGGTGATGGGGGCGCTCGGGGTCGGCATGGCGCACGACCCCGGCATGACCGGCATGGCGGGTGTCGGCATGCACGGGCACGGTGGTGCGGTCGCCGTCACGTGGCAGGTCGTCCTCGGCGGCCTGACCACCGGCTACCTGCTGCTCACCGCCCACATGGTGCGGGACGGCATCCGGCGTCGGACCCGCGCGCTCCCCGTCGTCGAGACGCTCGCCATGGGGATCGCGGTGGCGGTCATGGCCGCAGCGATGGTCTGACGGCTCCGGAAGGCATCCCGCGACGATGGAACCGCCGCGGGATGCCTCGAGCACCTAGCCCTTCCGCCCCAGGTCGTACAAGAACCGCGCCACGGTCACGAGCAAGCTCCTACGAGAGCGTGCCCGCGTACACTTGCTGCCGAGCGCTCAGCTCGGGAAGACTTGTTTCCCTGGCTTTCCACTCGGAGAGCTGATCGAAGCCCACCACCGTTGCTGCGGTGGTGGGCTTCATCTTTGCCCGGATGCACTCCCCGGCGAGAGTGGCATCTGATGTGCAGCGTATCGGAGGGTCTTCGACCGCAGGCCGCCGCCGCGCGCTGATGTGCGAAGCGAACGGTTCGGCGCGCGAAACGTACAGTTTGCGAATCGTTCGTTGCGGAAAACGTTCACATCGTGAAAGAGTTCGAGCGTCCGCAGGGGACGAACGGCCGCAGAAGGGCGGGATCAGACATGCACAGCACGTACTCCGGGATGCCTCGGGCGGCACGGATCGGTGGCAGCCACACCCGCATCGGTCTGACCGACCCGGCCGTCATCGACGCCTACGTCGAGCGCCGCATCGAGGACCCGTCGCTCCTCGCCGGTCGCGCCGAGCCGGCGTACGCCGACTTCTTCACCGTCCCCGCCGCGTAGCAAGGAGCGCATGATCACATGCCGTTGACCGTCGTCCGTCGAGAGCACGTCCACCTCTACGCCCACGAACCTCGATCCGAGGCCGCGAAGACCGCCGTCGACGCGCTGCTGCGCCTCCAGCACGCCGAGGAGCAGCAGATCGAGTCCGCACGCATCGAGAGCGGGCTGAGCAAGAACGAGTCCCTGGCGATCCGGTACATGCTCCAGGCCCACCGTGACGGCCGCACCATGGGCCCCAAGGACCTCGCCGTCATGCTGACCGTGTCGAACGCCTCGGTCACGAAGCTCGTGGACGCGCTCGTCGACAAGGAACTCCTCGTCCGCACTGCGCACCCCACCGACCGTCGCGCGCAGGTCCTCGAACCCACGGACCTCGCCGCCGAGAAGATCGATGCCTCGTACGCCCGCTTCCACGAGGCCGTGGTCGGGGTCCTCGACCACCTGTCCGACGCCGACAACGCCGTCCTCGCGGAGTCGCTGACCAGGATCGTCGACGCGCTCGCCGATGGTGAGCCGACGCCGGTCGACGAGTACACCGTCGACGACCAGGGCTGACGAGCCCGGGGCTGGCGCGACCGGCCCGACGCGACCGAGGCGGTCGACGCGAGCACCCGTCGACGGGAGGCGCGGTACCGGATCGCTGCGGGCCTCCAGACGGTGGCGGAAAAACCTTCCAGCGGTAAGTTGGGTGCATGACGCACCCCGCCGACGACGACGCGGCCCCGCCGCGACGCGGCGGGTACCGCAAGGGAGCCGAGCGCCGGACCCAGATCCTCGACGAGATGATCCGCATGGTCGCGGAACAGGGCGTCGACGCATCGTCGCTGCGGTCCGTGGCCGAAGCCCTCGGGATCACCCACGCGGCGCTCCGCCACTACTTCCCCAGCCGTGACGAACTGCTGCTCGCCGTCTACCGCGAGCACGAGGTGCGCGAGCAGGGGGCGCCTGACCGGTTGAAGTCGGCGATCGGGGACATGCGCGACAGTGCCTCGCGCAATCGTGCGGTGCCGGGCCTGGTGCAGCTCTACACGACGCTCGCGGCCGACGCCGTGCAGGAGGGGCACCCGGCGACCCGTGACTTCATGCGGGAGCGGTTCACGCGGCTCCGGGCCGACCTGGCCGCGTTGATCGCGGCGGACCAGGCAGCGGGGCGGATCCGCAGCGACCTGGACCCGGTCGACCTCGCTTCGCTGAGCATCGCGGCGTCCGACGGGCTGCAGGTGCAGTGGTTGCTCGACCCCGAGGCGGTCGACGGCGAGAAGGTGCTGCGGTTGCTCGAGCAGATCGTGCCGGCGCCGCCGGAGTGAGCGCGGCGCGTGCGCGCGTGGCGCGTGCGCTTCGTGAGCAGAAATGGTCGGGTCCCCGTTCGGGACCCGACCATTTCTGCTCACCAGGTGCGGCGCGGTGCGCGACGCACGACGTGACTACGCGTTCGCGGCCTCGGCGAGGACCGCGGCGGCGGGGTCGAAGTCCTCGGGGAGCGGCTGGATCGGGTCGATCGACGAGGTGATCTCGACGGACTGACCCGACTCGGCGGCGTCGCGGATGCCGAGCATGACGTCCAGCGCGTGCGACGCGACGGCACCGGAGGCGCGCTCCGGGCGGCCCTCGGCGATCGCGCGGGCCAGCTCGACGACACCCGTGCCACGGCCCCAGGTGGAGCCCTTGTGCGTCAGCGTGGTCGGCTCGTCCTTGCCGAGCGTCCACAGCGTGCTGTCGCCGTCGAAGACGTTCGGGTCCGGCAGCACGATGGTGCCCTCGGAGCCGTTGATCTCGACGAAGCCGTTGCGGGGCAGTGCGTGCTGGAACGACAGGGTCGTCTGGGCCGACTGGCCGCCCTCGAACGAGATGAGCGCTGCGTGGTGCGTGGGCACCTCGACGGCGAACTCGGTGCCGGCGCGGGGGCCGGAACCGATCACACGCGTCTCGCGGGACTTCGACGACACGGCCTGCACGCGCGAGGCGGCGCCGAAGGCGTGCAGGAGCGTCGTGACGTAGTACGGGCCGATGTCGAACAGCGGACCGGCGCCCTGGGCGTACAGGAACTCGGGGTCCGGGTGCCACTGGTCCGGTCCGGGCACGTGGAACATCGTCGTCGCGGTGAGCGGCGTGCCGATGTCGCCGCGGGCGATGGCTCGGATGGCGGTCTGGATGCCGGCACCGAGGACGGTGTCGGGGGCGCAGGCGTAGCGGACACCGGCGGCCGCAGCGGCTGCGAGCAGCTCCTGCGCGTCCGAGGCGTTCGTCGCGACCGGCTTCTCGCTCCAGGTGTGCTTGCCGGCAGCGATGATCTGCTGGCCGACCTTGGCGTGCTCGGCGGGGACCGTGATGTTCACCACGATCTGGATGTCGTCGCGGGCGAGGAGCTCCTCGACCGTGCCGGACGCGGGCACGCCGTACTTCTCGGCCTGGGACGCGGCGCGCTCGAGGATGAGGTCGGCGACCATCAGGACCTCGACGTCGGCGAACTGGGTCAGGTTCGTCAGGTACTGGTCCGAGATGTTCCCCGCACCGATGATGCCGACTCCGATGCGGCTCACTTGTCGTTGTCCTTCAGCCATGCGAGGGACTCGGTGATGCCCTGGAAGACGTCGCCGGAGTAGGCGTCGAACTCGACGACGCGGATGGCCTGCGGCGCCGCGGCGAGGATGCCCGCCACGTTCACGTCGCCCTGGCCCGCGGGGGTCTGGTTCTCGAACGCACGCTGCAGCGCCTCGGGCACGACGAGCGCGCTCTCCGACGAGGGCAGTGCGGTGAGGATGTCACCGTCGACCTTGCCGTCCTTGACGTGGATGGCGACGACGCGGTCGCCGAGTGCCCGCAGGACGGCGGGGGCGTCGGCGCCGCCGACGGTCGCCCAGAAGGTGTCGAGCTCGAGCACCGTCTCCGGGCTGATCTGCTCGACGAAGTGGTCGTAGACCGTGCGGCCGTCGACCTTGTTCGTGAACTCCCACTGGTGGTTGTGGTAGCCGAACTTCAGGCCGCGCGAGGCTGCCTCGGCGGTCAGGACGTTGACGCGCTCGGCGATCTTCGCGACGTCGTCGGCGGTCTGCCAGCGGTCGGTCGGGATGAACGGGTCGATGACCGTCTGGATGCCGAGGCGCTCGGCGGCGTCCCAGATCGGCGCGGTGTCCTCGGCGTCGATCACGGCGACGTGGCCGGACGGTGCCTTGAGGCCGGTCGCGGCGAAGGCACGCTCGAGGTCCGTGGCACGCTCGACGAACGCGTAGGGCTCGACGTTCTCGTACCCGATCTCGGCGACACGGGCGATGGCCTTGTCGAGGTCTTCGGCGATGGCGTCTCGCAGCGAGTACAGCTGCACAGAAGTGGTGGGCATTGCAGAGGCTCCTTCGGTCCTGTCTGGGGGTCGCGACTCCCAGGTGTCGAAGCACCGGGTGTCGCAGTCCGTCGAGGAGCGATGCTCCACGGCGAGATCGATGACGACGCTACCCCAAAAACCACCCGGTGTGTAGTTTTTGCGTCCCCCCGTGTCGCACGTCAGTACATGAACGACACCTGTCGATGTATGCTCAGCCAGTCAAAACCGTGCACAGGACGGTTTTGGCCACCAGCATCGACTCAAGGAGGCGTCATGAGCACACCCGAACCCGGCAGCCCGGCACTGTTGCACCCCGAAGAGGGCATCACCCAGCCGATCAGCACCGTGAAGGTGGGCATCGGCTACCAGATCGCCCTGTTCCTCGGGCAGTTCGGCCTCTTCGTCGCACTCATGGCACCGGTCTACGTCAGTATGCAGCTCAAGGCGCAGGCCCTGGTCGGCGACGACGCGGCGAACGTCATCGGGTCGGTGCTGCCGATCGGCGCGTTCGGTGCGCTCATCATGAACCCCCTCGCCGGCGCGCTGTCCGACCGCACCCGCACCCGCTGGGGTCGTCGTCGGCCCTGGCTGCTGAGCGGTGTCGTCGTGTTCGCGATCGCCCTGGCCTGGATCGCCTACTCGCCCGACGTCCTGAACCTGACGCTGGCCTGGCTCCTCGCCCAGCTCGCCGCCAACGCGACGCTGGCCACCCTGCTCGCGAGCTTCGCCGACAACGTCCCCCAGCTGCAGCGCGGCCGTTCGTCGAGCATCATCGCCCTCGCGCAGAACATCGCCGTGCTCGCCGGCACCTACCTGTCGGTGTTCTTCGTCGCGAACCTGCCCGTGCTGTTCATCGCACCCGGCATCCTGGCGATCATCCTCGTCGCGGTGTACGCCGTGGTCGCCCGTGACGACCTGCCGACGTACAAGCTGAAGAAGTTCACGTTCCTGAACCTCATCGCCTCGTTCTGGACGAACCCGATCAAGAACCCGGACTTCGCGTTCGCCTGGTGGTCGCGCTTTCTGATCATCTTCGCCACCTTCATGTTCACGACCTACCGCCTGCTCTACATGGAGAAGCACCTCGGCATCGAGGACGCGAAGGAGGCCACAGCGGCCGTCGCCTTCGGTGTGCTGCTCTACACGATCGCGCTCCTGGTCAGCGCGGCGCTGTCCGGGTGGGCGTCCGACAAGATCGGCCGTCGCAAGGTCTTCGTCGGTGGCTCGACGGCGATGTTCGCCGTCGGCCTGGTCGTGCTCGCGCACGCCGACACCGTGAACGGCTTCTACGTGGCCGAGGTCATCATGGGCTTCGCCTACGGCATCTACTCGGCCATCGACACGGCGCTCGTCGTCGACGTGCTGCCGAACGCCGACCGCCCCGGCAAGGACCTCGGGGTCATCAACATCGCCAACGCGCTGCCGCAGTCGCTCGCTCCGGCCGTCGCACTGTTCTTCCTGAAGATCGGGTCGGGCGACGCCGCCGACAACTACACGCTCATGTGCTGGGCCGCCGGCGCGATCGCCATCATCGGTGCCCTTGTGGTGATCCCCATCAAGCGGGTTCGATAGCCGGATGCACACCTCCGGGGTCGACGTGGACCGCAGCCAGCTCGCCGGGTGGCGGAACGCGATCATCGTCGCGTTCGCCATCGGCGGGATCAGCCTGGCCGGCTGGGGTCCACGGCTCCCGGAGCTCCGCGTCGAACTCGGTGTCGACATCGGCACCATCGGCCTCATGCTCGGCGGGGTCACCATCGGCTCGATCGGCGGGCTGCTCAGTGCCGCCCCGCTGCTCCGGCGCCTGGGCGGCCGACGCGCCCTGACTGCGGTCGCCGTCCTGGTCCCCGCCGCACTGGCACTCATCGGCATCGCCGCTGCGCTGCACTCCGTGCCGCTCGCGAGCGTCGGGTTCGTCGTCGCCGGTGCCGGGATCGGCGCGCTCGACGTCATGGCGAACGTCGAGGGCACGGCGATCGAGGCGCTCGCCGGTCGCACGCTGCTCCCGTTGATGCACGCCGCCTGGTCGGGAGGCGCGGCCCTCGGCGCCGGGATCGCCGCCCTCTGCGCGTGGCTGGGCATCACCCCCTCGGCCCAGTTGATCGGTGAGGCCGTCGTCATCCTGGTGGTCGGCGTGATCGCCATGCGTGCGATCCCGGACGGCACGCGCGCCGAGGAACACGACACGACGCTCACCCCGCGGCAGCGCCTGCGGCAGTGGGCGCGCGGCTGGGCGGACGTCCGACTGCTGCTGATCGGCGTCGTGATGCTCGGCGTCGAACTCGGCGAGGGGTCGGCGAACAACTGGCTCGCCCTGGCGACCACCGACGGACACGGCCAGACGGCGACGGTCGGCGCACTCTTCTTCACCGTGTTCGCGGTCTCCGAGGCCGCGACGCGCGTCTTCGCCGGCCCCGTGGTCGACCGGCTCGGACGGGTCCGGACGGTCCGCTGGACGACCGCGCTCGGCATCCTCGGCGCCGTCCTGTTCATCGTCGGCACGACCTGGTGGCTCACGCTCATCGGTGTGGTCCTCTGGGCGGTCGGCGTCTCGATGGGGTTCCCGCTCGGCATGTCGGCAGCGGCGCAGAGCGGCCCGAATCCGGCTGCCCGGGTCAGCGTCGTCGCGTCGATCGGGTACTTCGCGAACTTCGCCGGCCCGCCCGTCATCGGCGCGATCGCCGAGCAGGTCGGCGCGCTCAGCGCACTCTGGTTGATCGCCGTGCTCTTCGTGGCCGCCTTCGCCGCATCCGGGTCGCTGCGTCCGGTCGCCGAGCCGACCCACGAGCGGGTCAGCGACCCTCGGTAGCGTGGAGCCCATGCTCGACGCGACGCCTGCCCCGTTCGACACCCCGGCCGGCCGGATCGTCGGGACGGTGGACGGCGACGTCGTCCGCGTGCTCGGGGTCCCCTACGCGCGGGCCGACCGGTTCGCGCCGCCGGAGCCGATGCCGCCCTTCGCGAGCGAACTGCACGCGTCGACGCCGTCCCCTGTGGCGCCGCAGCCGCACGCGCAGTTCGTCGACCAGCTGCTCGGCGAGGTCGAGGACATCACCGTCGACGAGCACTGCCAGCGCCTGTCGATCACGCTGCCTGCCGATGTGACGCCCGACGAGCGGCTGCCCGTGATGGTCTGGATCCACGGCGGCTCGTACGTCATCGGCGGCGGCGACCTGCCGATCTACGACGCCCGCGACCTCGTGACCGAGCAGCGCGTGATCGTGGTGTCGGTGACCTTCCGGCTCGGAGTCCTCGGGTTCCTGGGTGACGGGGCGTCGATCCCGGCGAACCTCGGACTGCTCGACCTGCTCGAGTCGCTCCGCTGGGTGCAGGCGAACGTCGCCGCGTTCGGGGGCGACCCCGACCTCGTCACGGTGTTCGGGCAGTCGGCCGGCGGCGACGCAGCAGCCCACCTGATGATCAGCGACGGCGCGGCCGGGCTGTTCCGCCGGGCGATCATCCAGAGCGCACCGCTCGGGTTGTCCCGCGGTCGGTCCCGGATGAACCGCGCGATGATCCGGGCCGTCGGTGCCGTGCACGCCGACACCCCGCTCGACGACCTGCTCGAACGGCAGGCCCTCGGCACCCGGGCAGCTGCGCCGTACGGACTCGCGGGCGGGATGCCGTTCGGCACCCAGTACGGATTCGCCCCGTTGCCCGCCGAACGCGACCTCGACGACGCCTGGAGCCGAGTCGCTCCCGACGTCGACGTCCTGATCGGGTCCGCGACGGACGAGACCGGCATGTACGTGCCGTTGGTCCCCGGTCTGTCCCGGGTCGCTCGGTCGCGGATCCTGCGCCCGGCGCTCCGCTGGTGGGTGGTCCGTCCGCTCTCCGACGTCATCTACGGCCGCGACGTCCGACGCTTCACCGCGCGGCACCGCCGAGCCGGCGGGCGAGCGACGTCCTACCGGCTCCTCCGTGGCGTGACCACCGCGCCGACCGGCGCCGTCCACATGAGCGACCTGCCGCTGTTGCTCGGCGGCCGCGAGGCCTGGGCCGGCACCCGCTTCGTCCCCGAGCGCGACTGGCCCGAGGTCGAGCGGCGCGGCCGGGCCTTCCGTGCGATCTGGGCCGAGTTCGCCCGGACCGGCGCCGTCACCGCCCCGGACGACGAGACGCTGACGTTCGATCGGCACTGACGTTCGATCGGCACTGGCCGTCTTCGCGCCCCCTGAACTGGCGGTCGCGTGGTCGCCCCCGGGACCGGACAATCGTCAGCATGCCCACGCCCGACGCCGATCTCCGTGCACGTATCGTGTCCGGTGCGATCGAGGCGTACCGCGCGACGGACTTCCACCGGGTCGGACCGGACGAGGTCGCCGAGCACGCCGGGGTGCCGGTCGCCGAGGTCAGCCGAGCGTTCCCGATGTGGGAACTCCTCGTCGTCGCGGTCATCGACCGGTGGAACAACGGCAGCCGACTCGCGCTGTGGCCCGTCGCCGAACGAGACGGTGCCGTCGCGTACCTGCGCGCCCGACTCGAGGCCGGCATCACGGACCCGGCCCTCGTCCGGCTCCGGATCGCCGTGCTCAGCGCTGCGTCGAACCCCGGCCACCCCGCAGCCGGGTGGTTCCGCACCCAGTACACCCGGGCGTTCGAGGACCTCACCCTCGCCCTGGTCCGTGACGTCGTCGCTGCACGCGAGCCGCGGGGCGCCTCGCCCCGGCACGCTGCCGAGCAGCTCATGGCACTGTTCGAGGGGCTGCAGCTGCAGGCGATGGTCCGCGACGACGCCGAGCCGCTGAGCGGCTTCGACCGCGCCGTCGCCCGGATGCGGGTCGGCTGGGCAGCAGCGCGCGTCGACGCCTGAGGACTCCGGGCGGGAGCACGGACGGGAGGCACGGCGCGGCTTGCGTGCGTCGGCTCGCCCACCTGGCATGGTCGGCCCATGGAGTACACCGACTACGACACCCGGCTCGCCGCGTACGGCGTGATCACGGACGGTGACCGGGTGCTCCTGGCGAAGCTGCGCTTCCCCGAAGCCGGCACCTGGACGTTGCCGGGCGGTGGCGTCGAGTTCGACGAGACCGTCGAGCAGGCCGTCGTGCGCGAGGTCCGCGAGGAGACCGGGTACGAGTCCGAGGTCGGCGCCCTGCTCGGTGTCCGGCACCACGTCGTCCCCGCCGAGCGCCGGATCCACGCCAACGGTCGCCCGATGAAGGCCGTGCAGGTCGTGTTCCGCGCGACGGTCGTCGGCGGCACACTGCGCGACGAGATCGACGGGTCGACCGACGAGTCGCGCTGGCTGCCGATCGCCGAGCTCCCGCACCACCGGCACGGGCTGCTCGTACCCGTCGCGCTGGCGTGGGCGGGTGCGCTCACCCGCTGACCCCTCATCCGGCGGCTCGGCACGTCGAGGTCGTAGTCGACTCGCGCCCCGTGTCCGGGCAGGCAAGCGTCCAGGAGAGCCTGCGCGAGTTCCATCTGCTGTTGCGCCGCTGACTCCGCACTGCCGGTCATCGCTCACCCAGCAGGAAGGAGATGCTGTCGAGCCAGTCCTGTGCCAGAAACTCGTCGATGAAGAGGTCGCGCCACTGCTCGGTCGGCGCGAACTCTCGTTCATCGAGGTCCCACTGCGCCCGGACCCGCGCGCGTTCGATGAGGAGTTCCTCGCGGGTCCAATGTCGTCCCACCACAGCGGTCATGGCCGTCCTCTCGTCGGTGTGGGACGACGGTAGGGCGGTCAGTGGAACCGGCGCGAGCTTTCTGAACACAACATGTTCACTCGGCGACGACGCTCAGGACGTTGCCCGACGGGTCGGTGAACCAGGCGATGAGCGGCCCGCCCTTGCGGTTCACGCCCTTCTCGTCGGTCATCCCCTCGTACTGCAGGAACGTGACGCCCTTCGCGGTGAGCTCGTCCACCGCGGCGTCGACGTCCGGCACGGGGAAGTTCAGCACCGTGAAGGCAGCCGGCTCGTGCGCAGGGCCCTTCGGGTAGACGAGGACAGCGTGGCCGTCGCCGAGCTGCAGGAAGAGCATGCCGTGGTCCTCGGAGACCTCGACCCCCAGGACGTCCTGGTAGAACTCCTTCGCCTCCGGGACGTCCCGTACCGAGAACCCGCTGAACGCCTTCGTCGCATCGACCATGCGGCCAGTGAACCACCAAGGTCCGGTGTCGGCGCGCTCTGCCAGGATGGGGCCGTGAGCCACCCGGACAGCAGCGTCGACGACGCCGTCGAGCGTGCGGTCGAGCTGGCCTCGGCGGGGACCCGGGCAGTGCTCGGCATCGCGGGTGCTCCCGGTGCCGGCAAGTCGACCCTGGCCCGCCGCGTGGTCGCCGCCGTCGACGAGCGACTCGGGGCCGGCACTGCGGTGCAGGTGCCGATGGACGGCTTCCACCTGTCGAACGCGGCGCTCGACGCCCTCGGCCGGCACGACCGCAAGGGCGCCGTCGACACGTTCGACGCCGACGGTTACGTCGCCCTGGTCCGACGACTCGTCGCTACCGACACCACCGTGTGGGCGCCGGACTTCGACCGCCGCATCGACGAGCCCGTCGCCGGCAGCATCGCCGTCCCGCCGACCGCCCGGCTCGTGGTCTCCGAGGGGAACTACCTGCTCGACGATGCCGAACCGTGGGCAGCGCTCGGCGACCTGTTCACCGAGACCTGGTTCTGCGCCGTCGACGACGGGGTTCGGGTCGACCGCCTGGTCGGTCGGCACATGCGTCACGGACGCGACCACGACGCCGCGCGCGCGTGGGCGGTGGAGGTCGACGGCGTGAACGCGGCGAGGGTCGCGCCCACGGTGATCCGTGCCTCCAGGACGGTGCGGACGTGACCGTCAGACCGACGCGACACCGATCGAAGGAGCGACCATGACCATCGCCATCACCGGAGCGACCGGCAACATCGGGGGCGCCGTCGCACGCGCGCTCGCCGCGGACGGCGTACCGTTCCGGATGATCGTGCGCGACGCAGCGCGCGCCCCGGAGCTGCCCGGCGTCGAGGTCGCGGTCGCGACGTTCGCCGACGCCGACGCCAGCCGGGCGGCGCTCGAGGGGGTCGACGTGCTCCTGATGGTGTCGGCGGCCGAGGCCGAGGACCGGCTCGACCAGCACCGCACCTTCGTCGCAGTAGCTGCCGAAGCGGGTGTGCGGCACGTCGTCTACACGTCGTTCCTCGGCGCGGCCGAGGACGCGACCTTCACCCTCGGCCGCGACCACTGGGCGACCGAGCAGGCGATCCGCGCGACCGACACGGCGTACACGTTCCTGCGGGACAGCTTCTACCTGGACTTCGTCGAGGACCTGGTCGGCGAGGACGGTGTGATCCGCGGCCCAGCAGGCGACGGCGCCATGGCGGCGGTCGCCCGTGCGGACGTCGCCCGGGTCGCCACGGCCGTACTGCGTGACCCGGGTGCCCACGTGGACCGCACCTACGAGCTGACCGGGCCTGCGGCGATCACGCTCGCCGAAGCCGCCGCGGTGGTGTCCGAGGTGCGCGGCCGCACGGTGACGTACCACCCGGAGACGTTGGACGAGGCGTACGCATCACGAGCGCAGTGGAACCCCGAGCCGTGGCAGGCCGATGCGTGGGTGAGCACCTACACGGCGATCGCCGAGGGGGCGCTCGCGCACGTGTCCGGCGACGTCGAGCGGATCACCGGCCGGCGCCCGATGTCCCTGCGTGAGGTGCTCGCCGGGCGGTAGTGGGCGCGTGCTCACGAAGCGCTCCGCAGCGAGCGAACAAGCAGGGCCGCTCAGGACACGCGGCGCGCGGCGATCGTGCCGACGACCCCGAGCGTCAGCACCGACACGAGCACGACGAGCAGCGGTGCCGTCCAGTCCCCGGTCGCACCGTGCAGCGCCCCGGCGACGAGCGGTCCGGCCGAGCCGATCAGGTACCCGCCGCCCTGCACGAACGCGGACATCCGACGGGCATCGGCGTCGCTCGACACGATCCGCACGATCACGATGAAGATCACGGTGATGCCGCCGCCCTGGGCCGCGCCGCCGAGCACCGACCACAGCAACCAGAGCTGCGGGGCGAAGAGCAGCCCGAGGGGCATCGCCAGCCACAGGAACGCGACGAGCGCGATGATCGCCCGCGGCCGCCACTTCGCCGCGAGCAGCGGGACCCCGAGCGCACCGACCACGGCCAGGATCTGGAACACCGACGAGCTCGCCCCGGACGACGCCTTCGAGAACCCGATCTCGTCGTGCAGCAGGGTCGGGATCCAGGCGGTCAGGGCGTAGTACGAGAACGCCTGGCCGCCGAAGGCCAGCGTGAGGCCCCACGTGATGAGCCGTCGTGCGGGGCGGACCGGCTCGGCGGCGGTGGCAGCAGCGGCCGCCGCGGCCCGGTCGGCGCGGATCGTCCGGATCGCCCCGGTGTCGAGCACCTGGTCGATCGGACCGGTGATCGGCAGGGGTTCGTCGTCGTCCGAGCGCACCGGGCGGCGCCATGCGGCCCGGGCGCCCACTGCGTACGTCCAGGCGAACCCGGCGATGACTGCGAAGACCGCCCACACGGCGATGGCGATCGGCCAACCCCACAGCGCCGCCAGGGGAGCGGTCGCGAGTGAGGTGATCATCGACCCGACGTTGAGTGCCGACGTGTAGACGCCGGTGACCAGGCCGACACGCTCCGGCGAGGTGTCCCGCCGGATGACGACGGGGATCACCACGTTGCCGATCGTGATGCCGATGCCGATCACCGCGGTGCCGATGAGCAGTGCGGCCGACGACGGCATCGAACGGACCACGGTGCCGGCGAGCACGATGACGAGCGACAGGGACACCGCACGCTCGGGGTCGGCCTTCGCGATGACCCAGCTGGCGAACGGCGTCGCGAGGGCGAAGCACAGCACCGGGATCGTCGTCAGCAGCCCGGCGATCGTCGCGGTCAGGCCGAGGTCGGCGCGGACGTCGCCGATGACCGGGGCGGTCGCGACGATCGGGCCGCGGAAGTTCAGTGCGATCAGGACGATGGCCGCCGGCAGCAGCCAGGCGGCACCGCGGAGCCCCCGCCCGACGACGTCGCCGCTCATGCGGACGGCGTCGCGGACGGCAGCAGGATCGGCAGCAGGTCGAGTGGGGTGGCGGCGCGGGCGATGGTGCCCTCGGCCTCGTCGGGGGAGCCGTAGCCCCACTCGGCGAAGACGACCGGGACGCCGTGCACGGTCGCGCCCTCGACGTCGTGCTTCCGGTCGCCGATCAGCACCGGGCGGCTGGTGTCGAAGCCGTGGGCCTCGAGGCGTCGCAGTGCCTCTTCGACGACGTCGGCCTTGCTCGACCGCACCTCGTCGTCGCTCGCACCCGTGATGATGTCGATGTCCCCGGTGAGTCCGTAGTGCTCGAGGATGTAGGTCGCCGGGGTCTCCGGCTTGCTCGTCGCCGTCGAGATCGGCAGCCCCGCCTGGTGCAGGGTGCGCAGCACGACGTCGATGTCCGGGAACATCTCGGAGTCGAGCGCCCCGTGCGAGAAGTAGTGCTCGCGGTAGACGGCGAGGGTGCGGTCGGCCAGTTCGTCGTCCATGCCCATCGCGACCCGGAACGTGTCCATGATCGGCGGGCCCACGAACGACATCAGGGTGTCGTGGTCCGGCACCGGGACGCCGACGGTGCGGAAGGTGTGCGTCAGGCTCTCGAGGATGCCCGGCGCGGAGTCGCTGATGGTGCCGTCGAGGTCGAACAGGATGGCGGAGAACGGGCTGGTCATGTCCTGTCCACCCTAGCCGGGCCGTAGCGGGCGACCACCCGGGGTCGCGGCGGCGACGGGGTGGACCGGCGCCGCGCCTCCAGGCCGGGGACCGGACGGTCCTCGTGGTGCCCGGAGGGCGACGTCGACGGACGGCGCTCGCCGATCAGCGGCGTTTCCGCGAGAACCAACCCCCGGCGGTGAGCGAGAGGCCGGCGATCACGGCGATGACGACGATCCAGATGATTGTTGTGGTCTCCACGTTGTGCTCCTGTCGGTGTCGTGCGGTGGGTGTGGTGCTTGTCAGGGGTTCGGGTGCTGCGGGCGGGTCCGGGGCGAGCGGACCGGCCTGCGGAGACGGCTGCGGCGGCCGGTGATGGACCGGTGGTAGACCCTCGCACCGCCGACCGCGGCGATCACCGTGGCCGCGGCGATCACCGCCACGGACGCCACGAGGTCGACACCGGCGACCTCGCCGGCAGCGAGCCGCATCGGCATGAGGATCGCGGAGAACGGCGGGATCAGGCTCATCACGCGGACCCACGGATCCCCGATGCCCTGGAGCGCGAGGATCGCGACGACGAACACCGCTGCGTTCAGCAGCTGGAGGGGCAGCAACGACGAGGACAGTGCCTCCGGCCGCTTCGCGGTGGCGGCGACCGCCCCGTAGATGAAGCCGTAGAAGGCGAACCCGAGGACGAACCACATGATGCTGACGAGCGCCGCCGGGGCGATGAGGTCCTGCAGGCCAGCCGTCCCGAACACCCGCACGGCGCCGATCCCGACGAGGGCGAGGATCGCCATCTGGATGAGACCGAAGAGCCCGGTGCCGACGACCTTGCCGACGAGCAGGGACACGGGGCGCACGCGCGAGAACAGGATGTCGACGACCCGCGTCGTCTTCTCCTCCATCGTTCCCTGCGCGACCGACCCGCCGAGGCCGGCGATCTGGGTGAACAGCACGATGGACACGACGTACGCGAGCACGAGTCGTGCTGCGTCGCCGGACGAGTCGGAGACGGCACGGACCACCGGTTCGGGGACCGAGACCGGACTCCCGGTGGCGTCGGCCACCATCATCTCGAGTGTGCCGGTCCTGATCGCGGCTGCGACGGCCAGGCCGGCGGCCTCGTCGGCGCTGTCGGCCATCGTGACCGTGACCCGGCCGTCGGCCACCGCTGCCGTCCCCGCGACGTCGCCGGCATCGAGTGCCCTGGCCGCCGCGCCCGCGGAGTCGACGGGACGGATGTCGACGCCGGGGACCGCGCCCCGGTCGTCCGACGAGAGCGCGGCGACGGCCTCGGGCGTCGCGGCGAACGCGAGCGCGGTCGAGGCCGTGTTGCCGGCCAGCAGTCTGGGCACGAGCGCGAGCGCCACGATGAAGAGACAGCTGACCACCATGCC
Organism: Curtobacterium sp. PhB172; assembly: GCF_003752545.1. NCBI lineage: Bacteria > Bacillati > Actinomycetota > Actinomycetes > Micrococcales > Microbacteriaceae > Curtobacterium > Curtobacterium sp. PhB172. The sequence continues at coordinate 101,924 of NZ_RKIF01000005.1, read as the reverse complement.
GATCCAGAACGACCGCATGCGCAGTCCGACGTGGACCTCGCGGCCGGCGATGTGGCCGACCTGTCGGAGGTCGAGCCGTGGTCGATCAGAGAGCATCCTGCGTCACCGCGTCTCGGTAGAGGTCGGACAAGGTCGCGCGGGCCCGCTCGACGCCGATCACGTCGACGCCGGCGGCCAGGCGGCGGAAGACGTCCGCCTCGGTGCCGGACGGTACCCGGACGACGTGGCGATCCGGATCGGTCGTCGTGCCGCTGAGCGCATGGCGGCCGCTCGTCACGACGTCCGCACCGAGCTCGGCGAGCACACCCGGAGCGACGGGGGTGGCGGTGCGCACGACGTGGAGGTTCTCCGTCCCCTCGAGGAGGTCGTCGACCCGGTCCTCGGCGACGATCCGCCCGTCGTGGATGATGACCACCCGGTCGCACACGCGCTCCATGAGGTCGAGCTGGTGACTCGAGAACAGGATCGGGCGGCCGGACCGTGCGGTGTCGGCGAGGACCGCGCCCATCGCGTCGACGCCGCTCGGGTCCAGGCCCGAGAACGGTTCGTCGAGCACGAGCGCCGTGGGGTCGCCGAGCAAGGCGGCGACGAGCTGCACACGCTGCCGGTTGCCCAGGCTGAGTTCACGGACGACGTCGCCGAAACGATGCCGGATCCCCAGCACGTCCCCCCACCGCGCGACCTCGGCACGAGCCTGTCGGCGTCCCGTACCGTGGAGCCGGGCCAGGTACACGAGGTGGTCACCGACCCGCATCTCCGGGTACAGACCCTGTTCCTCGGGCATGTACCCGATGCCGCTGCGGTAGGCGGAGTCGATCGGGCGCCCACCGACCGAGACCGTCCCGCTGTCGGCCTCGAGCAGGCCCAACAGGATCCGCATCGTCGTGCTCTTGCCGGCGCCGTTGCTGCCGATGAAGCCGGTGACCTGCCCCGACGGCACGGTGAAGGAGACCCCGTCGAGCACGAGCCGGGACCCGAAGCGCTTGTCGAGGTCGCGGACCTCGATGGTGCCGGCCGGGTTCATGCCGGCCGCCGGAGGACCGCGACCCAGAGCGGGTTCTCGCCCGCTTCGTAGGGCGTGCCGTACCAGTCGCCGAGCAGCGCGACCCGTTCGAGGCCGGCGTCCTCCGCCCACGCGGCGAGTTCGTCGGGCTCGACGAAGGCGACCCGTTCGTCGAACTGCGTCACGGACCGCGGTTCCTCCCACCGGTGCGCGACGGACCAGGTGTCCGCCGCCGTGTCCAGACGGTAGGTCGACGTCAGGCGTGCACCGTCCGGGCGTTCGGTGACGACCGGCAGGGGCTCGATGCCGAACCTGCCGACCGCGGTCGCTCGGTCGTACGCCTCGACCACGAGGTGGCCACCCGGCGCGAGCCAGGACGAGGCTCGTCGCACAACGCCTTCCCGGTCGGCCGGGTCGGGCAGGCAGGAGATCGAGCCGAGGACACAGGCGACGAGGTCGGCCGATCCGCTCGGTTCGGAGTGGTCCCGCATGTCCGCGTCGACCACCGTCGTCCGGGCGCGGGTCGAGGCGTCCTCGGCACCGAGGTTGTCCCGCAGGCGGTCCACCATCGCGGACGACACCTCCACGGCGCGCACGGTGTGTCCCGCGCGCGCCAGCGGGATCGCCACCCGGCCGGTCCCGGCACCCAGTTCGACGATCCGGGACGCGGGAGCGACGAGACTCCCGAGCGCCTCGGCCTCGAGCGCGCCACCGTGCTCGAACACCCGGTCGTAGACGCTCGCCCACGCTCCGCCGTACCCACCGGAGCGGTCGATGTCCTGGCGGTCCCGGTCGATGTTGCTGTCGATCACGATCGGTCCTCCGTCGGCGCGGGCAGTTCCGCACCCTCGATCCGCGGGACGAGCCCGGAGACGAAGCGGTACTCGGGATCGCCGGACTCGTCGTAGCCGCTGTAGAGCACCACCATGAACTGGAAGGCGTCGCTGCCCGGTTCGAGGTCGCCGGCGCGCTCGCGGCGTTCGACGGCGTGCCGGATGTAGTTGGCCACGAGCCGGTACGAGGACGCTTGCTGCATCTGCTCGACCTCGAGCGAGTTGAGCGCGATGAGGTCGATGCCGACGTCGAAGAACGCTTTCTCACGGCGTCGGCCGGGGAACCAGAACGCGTGCACGAGCCGCCGGCGGACGATGCTGGAGGCCTCGTGCCACGGGGACACCTGGCCGTCCGCACCGCGTGTCCGGTACATCAGGTGGAAGTCCTGGGTGGCCGGCTCGGGAGCGAAGAACCGCCAGTTCGGGATCGTCAGCCCGACCGGGTCCAGGCTGCGGAGCCGGTCGAAGCTCCGCTGCGGGTGCTGGGTCAGGAGCGTCAGGACGAACCAGCCGGCGAACACCGCCTCGACGGCGGTCGTGATGACGGTGGTGGGTGCGGGTCGGCGGCCCATCAGCGCGCACCCTCCGCTTCCACGGGCACCCGCGGCGTCGTGTGCTGGAGGACGACGGCGGCGATCCGGGTGACGACGGCACGGTCGGCGAGGAGACCGAGGTGATCGGTTCCGTCGACCACGGTGAGACGACCGTCGGCACCGGCGGCCACGAACTCCTCGTCGAGCGCCCGCTGGTGCGGGTGTTCCCGCAGGGTCCGGTCGGCAGCGACGACGTCGACACGAGCCGAGGTCGTCGGCAGGCTCCCCACCGGTGCGCGGAACACCTGGTACAGGCTCGTCCACTCCCGTTTGGCGGTGGACCACAGGGCGTGGTCCCGCAGTTCGGCCCGCAGCCGCGCTGCGACCTCGTCCGGGTACAGGAACACCCACGGCGGGACGTCGAGCATCACACCGAGTCCGAGCCGGAGCGAGGGTGCGACGAGTCGCATCGACATGTCGAGCATGCGGGCACCCTCGGCCTGCACCGCGGACACGGCGACCTCGCCCGGGTGCGTCGGGTCGATGAGCACGATCCCGGTCACCCGTGACCCCAGACGCTCCGCCGCACGGGTGACGAGGTACCCGCCGAGCGAGTGCCCCACCAGCACGACGTCCCGATCGGCGGCGACCGCGTCGACCAGGTCGAGCAGGTCGTCGACGGACTCCTGCAGGCTGTAGCTGTCACGTGAGAAGTAGCTGCTCGCGCCGTACCCGGCGCGGCTGTAGAACAGGGTGTCGACCCGTCCGGCGAGCTCCTCGCCGTACCAGTGCCAGTAGGTGGCGGAGGACTGGTGGCCGCTCTCGAACACGACGAGCGGCAGAGCCTCCGCACCGGGTGCGCGCCGGAGGCGGTAGGACAGCACGTTCCGTGACGGGGTGCGGTGCCGCCGGGCCTCCGGCCCGTCCGCTCGCTCGATCCCGGCGCGGCGCACCAGCGCGGAACCGACGCCGACGACGGCGAGGATGCCGGTGACCGAGGCGACGATCGCCGGGAGCCGAGCGGGCGAGCGGTGCGCGCCTGCCGTCAGCGACCGCGCCGCGCGCCCCTGCACCACCGAGAGGATGGCCGGGTAGGTCGCCATGAAGGCCCACACGAACCGGGCGAGTCCCATGTACCGCGCGTTCGCCAGGTGGAACGCGGCCATCGCCCCGACGACCCCGTAGGCCGCGCGGGTCGGCAGCACGAAGACCAGCGGGAACGCGGTCTCGAGGACGAGGACGGCGTGGGCGGCGAGTCGGGACAGGCGGGGGTGCGCGGTCAGGAACCGGTAGAGGCCCTCGTCGCCGTACGTGCGGGTGCGCAGGATCCCCGGGAGCGCCTCGCCGGTCCGCCACGTCCGGCTGACGATCTTCACCAGGCCGGAGACGCTGTACGACAACGCGGCCTGCATCGCCAGGAACCACACCGCCGCTTCGGCCGCTCGGGGTGAACCGCGACCGACACGGCCGAGGGCTGCCGAGGTCTGCACGAGGAAGGCGAGCTGGTCGGACCCGTCCGAGCCGTAGTGGTTCTTCGGGTGCAGCACGAGCGCGCTCGCAGCGAGGAAGGCGTTCGCCGGGGCCCGGTGTGCCGTCACGTGCAACGGCAGGAAGAGGGACAACCCCGCGCCGATCCGGAGCACGTGGACGACGTTGTCGATCTTCTCGTCCGAGACGCGGTCGAGGAACGGCATCAGCCGGGGGAACCGGGTAGCCATCGCGCTGCGACCGTACGTCCAGTCACCCAGGCCGCCGGGACGTTGGTCACGTCGGCTGAAGAGGTACTCGACGCTGCTGAGCACCTGCGTGACCGCGCTCATCCGCTCGGCCGCGAGCAGCGCCGTGCGCGGTCGCGACACGGCGGTCAGCACGTCGCCGATGCCGGCTGTGATCGCCCGGAGACGGGGAGCGCGGAGCGGAGGGAGGTGCGCGAGGACGGACCGGGCGTTCACGCGCGGTCCCCGCTCGCGGGTCGCTGGTGCATGGGTGTGTGGCCTCCTGGGCGAGGGAGTCGCTTGTGCGACCCGTCTGGACGAGGACGTACGTGACCCGACCGCTGCGCGGTCGAGCGGGGTGCCGGCCGACGAGGAACCGTCGGCCGGCACAGGTGGTCAGCCGATGGCCTGACCGATGGTGAACCCGGCCGTGAAGGCGGCGGCACCCGCCGCTGCGCCCTTGAACGCAGCGACGAAACCGGGGCAGAAGGCCGCGGCCGTGGCGGGCGTCGCGAGGACCGGGACGGAGGCGCTCAACCCTCGGCTGGACACGTCGGCGAAGGGCAACGTCGCGAGCGCGGCGTCCGCGTTCACTTTCTCGAGCAGCATCGTCACCACCCCTAGTCGGCCGTCGCGACGCCGACCCACACGCCGGCACCGAACAGCCCGGCGAAGGCAGCCGCGCCGGCGACCGCTCCCTTGTTGGCTGCCACGAACGCGGCAGCGGCCGTGACGGTGGCCGGGGTGGCCAGCACGGGCAGCTCCCCTGGTGCTCCGGACCAGTTGGTGCGGTCCATCTGCAGGTTCGCGATCGATCGATCGCTGTTCACACGTGACGCGAGTGACGTCATGGTCTTCCCCATTCCTCTTCCGTTGTCGACATCGATCACGGCCGGCACCGCCTCGAGGGCGACGAGATGACGGAGGACAGCTGCGCCGGTCGCCCCGCGACTCCCCCCTGTCAACTCTTACAGGTTCGGTCACAGGGGTCGCAGGTTCACCCCTCTTTCGAGGGGCGTCACATGCGATTGACACGGAAACCTCAGGTCTCCGTACCCCAGAAGGAGGACCCGGGTCCGGGCCTGTTCTAGAACAGGCGGGTGTGGCCGCCCTCGATGCCGCGCATCGCGTCGTAGTCGAGCACGAGGACGCGGATACCGCGGTCCTCGGCGAGGGTGCGCGCCTGCGGTGCCACTGTCTGCGCCGCCAGCACGCCCTGCACCGGACGCAGGTGCGGATCGCGGTTCATGAGTTCGAGGTAGCGCGTGAGCTGCTCGACCGCGTCGATGTTGGCGTTGCGCTTCATCTCGACCGCGACGCTCGCCCCGGCGTCGTCGCGCGCCAGGATGTCGACGGGCCCGATGGCGGTCATGTACTCGCGGCGGACCAGCGTGTGGCCGTCGCCGAGCAGTTCGATCTGCTCCGCGAGGAGCTGCTGCAGGTGCGCCTCGACCCCGTCCTTCACCAGGCCCGGGTCGACGCCGAGGTCGTGGGTCTCGTCGGACACGACCTCGTACAGGGAGACGATGAGCTTGTCCTGCGTCTTCTTCTGCGTCACCGTCCACACCTGGGTGATGCCGGCGACCGACTGCTCCTCGTCGGGCTCGGTGATCTCGATCGAGCACGGCGGACTCATCCAGTTCAGCGGCTTGTAGCTGCCACCGTCGGAGTGCACGAGCAGCGAGCCGTCCGCCTTGAGCATGAGCAGACGGGTCGCGAGCGGCAGGTGGGCTGAGAGCCGTCCGGCGTAGTCGACGGAGCAGCGGGCGATGACGAGACGCACCCGGGAAGCCTAACGGGCGTCGCGTCCCGACCCGGACGGCGCGCTCGTCGCGTCGGCAGTGCTGGTTGCATCGGCAGCGATCGTCGCGTTGTCGACGTTGTCGACGTTGTCGACCTTGTCGGTGTGGTTAGCGCTGTCGGCCGGGAGGCGCGGCTTGCCCCCGTCGTGTCCGTCGCCGCCCCCGCGGGTCGGCCGGGCGGCGGCGCCGGTCTCACGGGCAGCACCCGACGCGAGTCCCGCCGCGATGATGAACACGAAGACGACCAGAAGCGCACCGAAAAGACCGACGTGCTCGCCGAGGAACCCGATGAGCGGAGGACCGGCCAGGAACGCCACGTACCCGATGGTGGCGACGGCGCTGACCTTGGCGGCCGCGGTGCGGGGGTCGTCGGCGGCGGCCGACATGCCCATCGGGAAACCGAGGCTGGCACCGAGGCCCCAGAGCACGACTCCCACGATCGCGAGCGGCACGTTGTCGATGAAGATGAGCATGCCGAGGCCGACCACGGCGACGGCCGCGCTGATCCGCAGGATCGGGACGCGCCCGAACTTGTCGATGAGGGGGCTGCCGGCGACGCGGCCGACGGTCATCGCGGCGAGGAACACGGTGAGCACCCCGGCGCCGGCGGCGTTGTCGAGCCCGTGGCCGTCGATCATCGCGAGCGGCAGCCAGTCGTTCGCGGAGCCCTCGGCCAGGGCCATGCCGAGCACGATCACGCCGATCAGGATCGTGGAGGGCTGCGCCCAGACCTGCATGCGGGTGAGCGGCGTGGCGACCGGACTGGTGTCGGTGGAGACCTGCTCGGCGAAGCGGTGCTCGTCCTGGAACTTCGTGACGGCGACGAGCATCACGGCGCTCGTGATGACGACCAGCACGATGAAGTGCACGGAGACCGGGATCTCGAGCCGCTCCGCCAGGGCACCGAGCCCGGCGCCGGCCAGTGTGCCGAGGGAGAACGCTGCGTGGAACAGCGGCATGATCGTGCGCCCGCCGGCCTTCTCGGCAGCGGCGCCGGAGACGTTCATCGACACGTCGCACAGGCCGTTGCCGAACCCGAAGGCGATCAGGGCGATCCAGATGGCGGCGAACCCCCACCCGAGCGTGACCGCGATGCCGGCGAAGACCATGCCGAGCGCCAGACAGGCGGCGGCGATCTGGATCCCACGACGTGCGCCGAGCTTGGCGACGATGTGGCCGGCGAAGGTCAGGCCACCGATCGAACCGACGGCCATGCCCAGGACGAGCAGGCCCATCTCGAAGGTGCTCGCCCCGAGGGAGTCGCGGACGCTCGGGATCCGGCCGAGCCACGTCGCGATGTCGAGCCCGGACAGGGTGAACACCACGAACACCGCGATGATCCAGGCCCTGGTGGTCGGAACGGTGCGGGTGGACGGCGTCGTCATGGTGGTCCCATCGTGCTTCGTTGCTGGTGGTCGCGGTGCGCGTTCTGTTCGGTGTCGGCCGCTATCGAATCGATTCGACCGCTTGTTCCCGCTACGCTAACCGGCGATGGACGAACCGGCAACAGCACTCGGCGCGTCGCCTTCCCGCGGCGGCGGCACCCGTCCGTCGCGCCCGACGCTGGCCGCGGTCGCCCGCGCCGCCGGTGTCGCGCCGTCGACGGCCTCGCTCGCGTTCAGCGGCAGCGGCCCGGTGTCCGAGGACGCCAAGGCCCGAGTCCTCGCCGCCGCCGCAGAGCTCGGCTACGGCGGCCCCGACCCCCGTGCGCGTTCGCTCCGCCGCGGGCGTTCCGGCGTCATCGGCGTCGTGATGGACGAGCGCCTGAGCGATGCGTTCCGCGATCCGGTGAACGTCCTGACGCTCGACGGCATCGCCGAGGTGGCCGGGGCTGCGGGGGCTTCGCTCTTGCTGGTCCGGAGTCCGCTCGATGACGAACAGGGGGCCGGCCCACTCGTCGACGCCCCGATGGACGCCGTCGTGCTCGTCGGGTGCAACGTCCGGATCGACCCCGCCGTGGCGGTGCTGCGGCGTCGACAGATCCCCGTCGTCGCGATCGAGGCGGACGAGATCGAGGGTGCCGTGCCCGTCCAGCTCGACAACCGGGATGCCTCGCGCCGTGCTGCTGCGTACCTGCAGGACCTCGGGCACGCCGACGTCACGGTGGTGACGCTGCCGCTCGACGCTGCTCGTCGGCGGGGTCTGATCGACGACGACCGCTTCGCCTCGGGCATCGCGTTCACCACGCTCGAACGGCTCCGGGGCGTGCGCGAGGTCTACCCCTCCGCCGTGGCGATCGAAACTGCTGGCAGCTCGGTGGAAGAAGGACGTCTGGCTGGTGTCGAGCTGTTCGCTGCGGACGGGCCACGGCCGACCGCGGTCATTGCGCAGAGTGACCTGATCGCCGTCGGGGTGATCTCGGCTGCCCTCGACGCCGGGCTGCGGGTGCCCGAGGACGTCAGTGTCGTCGGGTTCGACGGCATCACGGTGGACGACAGCCTGTTGCACCGGACCCCGATCCGGCACCTGACGACGCTCGTGCAGCCGTTCGTACAGAAGGGCCAGGCTGCCGCTCGTGCTGCGCTGGCGATGCTCGAGGGGGCGGAGCCGCAGCCGGCGTCGTTCGTCTCGGAGTTGCGGGTGGGGGACACGACGGGGCCGCCGCCGGCTGTGCGCTGATCCCACCCGTCCGCATTCCGCCAGACCCCTACGAGTCGGTCAGCGCGACTTCGCGAGGATCACCGCGACAGGGCGGGAAGCACGACGTCATCGACGACCTCGACGATGTCGTCGCGGGACAGCGGACCAGTGGTGAGGTGACGGGCGAGCACGAGTGCGGCGCCAGCGCTGACGCGTGATGGGCTGACAGCGCTCGAGGGGATCTCGCCACGGGCCGCGGCACGTCCGAATGCTTCGGTCACGAGACGTTGGCGCGGCTCGATGAGCAGTGCGACGATGTGCTGCCACATCTCGGGTCGTCGCTCTCGCTCCAGGAGAAGTGGTGCGAGGACCCGTCCGACGGGGGTGGTGAGCCCGTCGGCGAGATCGGACAGGAACGCGATGAGTTCGTCGCGGAGGTCACCGACCGGCTGGAGTCGGGTCCGCCCGGGGTGATCGCTCCGCTCCGCGGTGTCTTCGGTCCAGGCGAGGGCGGCGAGGACGAGCTGCTCCGGACCGGTCCAGCGCCGGTAGAGCGAGGCCTTGCCCGCACCGGCTGCCGCGGCGACGTTCTCGAAGGTGAGGCCCGCCATGCCGTGGTCAGCCAGCTGTTCGAGTGTGGCGGCGAAGATCGCGTGCTCGAGGTCAGCACCGCGCCGCCGGACGGGAGCGTTCACGAGATGAGTGTCCCACCGACCCACACAGCGCCCGGCTGAGCGAGGACGGCTGGGTCGACGAGGGGATCGCCGGTCGTGAGCAGGAGGTCCGCACGCAGCCCCACTTCCACACGCCCGCGATCGTGTAGACCGAATGCCGCCGCTGCCCCATCCGTGGCAGCGGTCAGTACCGCGCCGTTCGTCATCCCGGTGTCCCGCAAGAGGAGCATCTCCTCGTGGAGGGCCTCGCCGTGGCGAACCGGCGCGAAGGGGGTCTCGTTCGCGTCCGTGCCGGCGACGACTGGCACACCGGCGGTGTGCATCCGGCGCACACTCTCGACGGCGTTCTCGAACGCGGCGTCGGCACGGTCCCCGAGTCGCGCGCGGGCCATCGCGCGCATCATCACGAGGGTCGGTGACGCGATGGTGCCCTGGGCCGCCATCCGCCGGACGGTCGCGTCCGGCAGCGGCCGGTCGAGGGGCGCGTGCGTGAGGATGTCGACCCCGGCGTCGAGCCCGCGGACGAACGACGCGGCGGTCACGACGTGGGCCACGGTCCGGAGCCCCCGGCTGCGTGCACCGTCGACCAGGGCCGTGATCGTTGCGACGACGAGCGCGGGGACGTCGGTGGCGTCGGGGTCCTCGATGATGATCTTCACCAGGTCCGACCCGTTCGCGGCCCGCCAGTCCAGGTACCGCTCGGCATCGGCTGCGCTGCTCACGCCGCTCGCGTCCGGGAAGCCCATCCGAGCGATCTGGGTGCTGCCCGGTGCCGAGGCGGCCGAGCCCGCGCTGAGGAGCCCCGGGGCCCCTGGTGCTCGTCGCTGCTCGTCGACGAGGGAGTCCGGGTGTGTCCCGAGGTCGACCATCGTCGTGACGCCGGCTCGGACTGCGGACGACAGCGCCGCCGGGGAGCCCAGGTGGACGTGCGTGTCGATCAGGCCCGGAACGAGGAACTGCCCCGTTCCGTCGACGACCGGACCGCCGGCTGGAGCGACGGTCCCCGCGGGGCGGACCGTGCTGATGTGCTCGTCGAACTCGACGTCGACAGCCTCGGTTGTGGTCACCCCGCCGGAGCTGGTGCGGACGTTGCGAATGGTCGTGGTCATGCGGTATACGATACAGAATCGTTCACTACACGCAACGAGGAGCCATCGATGTCCGAACTGATCGACGTCCACGCACACTTCGTCACCGCGGACTACGTCGCAGCGGCCCGAGCAGCCGGGTACGAACAGCCGGACGGCATGCCCGCCTGGCCGAGCTGGTCGCTCGCCGGCCAGCTCGGTGACATGGACCGCCGCGGGATCGCCCGAGCGGTCCTGTCCGTCTCGTCGCCCGGAGTGCACTTCGGGGACGACGACCGAGCCGCGGAGCTCGCGCGGACGCTCAACGACGAAGCCGCCGCGATCGCGGCCGCGCACCCGGACCGGTTCTCGTACTTCGCGTCCCTCCCGGTGCCGGATGTCGACAGTGCGGTCCTGGAGGCCCGGCGCACGTTGCAGGGACCGGGTGCGGTCGGCGTCGTCCTCGAGTCCAATGCGCACGGCCAGTACCTGGGAGATCCCGCGTTGGAGCCGCTCTGGGCCGAGCTCGACGCCCGCGGCGCGGCCGTCTTCGTTCACCCGACCTCGTCCGTCGGGTGGGAGCACACCGCCCTCGGGCGTCCTCGCCCGATGCTGGAGTTCATGTTCGACAGCACCAGGAGCATCGTCGACCTGGTGTTCGCCGGCGTCCTCGACCGGTACCCGGACGTGCGCGTCATCGTGCCGCACTCGGGCGCGACCCTGCCGGTCCTCTCTGACCGGATCGCCCTGTTCCAGCAGTTGTTCGGCGCCACCGCCGGCACGATGCCCTGGAAGGACGCGATGCGGCGGCTCTGGTTCGACACGGCAGGCACGCCGTTCCCGCTGGACGTGCCAGTACTCGCCGAGGTCGCCGGGACGGACCGGCTGCTCTACGGCAGCGACTCGTGCTGGACGCCGACGCAGGGCGTGGACGCGCAGATCGCCGCGCTCGACGATGCCGAGCCGCCGCACGACGCGACGAGTTGGCGGGAACTCACGACCCGGAACGCTCGGCGTCTGCTCGACTGACTCCGGCGAGGACGCTCTGGATCGCGGGTCCGGCGATCGCGACGACGGTGTCGTGGTCGGCTGCGAGCACGGCAGGGACCCCGAAGACCTGCCGGCTCGTGATGATCCCGACGAGCATGGCCGCGGCGAGCCCGGCCCGGAGCGTACGGTCCTCGTGATCGGCGCCGGAGGCTCCGTGCACGAGGCGGGCCTGGATGAAGTCCCGCAGCTGCGCCGTCGCGTCCTCGTTGACCATCGCACCTCGGAGCATCGCCATCAGCGGTTCCGACTCCTCCGGGGCGCCTTCCCAGGCCTGCAGGAACGCCCGGACGACACGCTCGCCGAGATGCTCGTCCGGACCCTCGAAGGCCGTGTCGAAGCGCCGGAGCGCGGACGGGGAAACGGCCATCACCGCTGCGAACAGGTCGGCCTTCGACCCGAAGAACTGCATCACCTGCGAAGGGTCGACGCCGGCGTCCGCCGCCACGGCCCGGATCGTCGTGCCGGCGAAACCGTCGCTGGCGAACCGCGCACTCGCCGCCGCGAGGACCGTCGTGCGGGTGCTGGCCGCCCCGGGACGGCGACCCACGCGGGAGGTCGTCGCTGCTTCCGTCGTTCCGTCCATGCCCGCAATCTACTCCGCTGACGGGTTTCTCAACACACGTTGAGTTCTTGCCGGATCGGACGTACGCTCGCCTCGACGACGAGCCCACGGAGGACTCCCGCACGAAGGAGAACACGATGACCGACCAGAGGATGACCGTCCCCTCCACCCCGCTGCCCGCGCCGCGCACGGGTGTGCTCACCCCCTTCGAGCCCGGCACCCGAACCCTCGAGGCCGGGTTCCGGATCGCGCCGCAGTTCAAGCCGCTGCCCGTCGACACGGTGTTCGACAAGGACGTCGCGATGCAGCTGCGCGACGGCACGACCATCCACGTCGACGTGTTCCGCCCGGTCGGCACCGAGCCGGTGCCGGTGATCGTGGCATGGAGCCCGTACGGCAAGGCGCAGGGCACGTCGCTCAGCGTGATGGGGGTGTTCGGGCTCGTCGGACTGCCGAACAGCACGGTGTCCGGACTCGAGAAGTTCGAGGCACCGGACCCGGCGTACTGGGTCGAGCACGGCTACGCGATCTGCAACGTCGACATCCGCGGCGTGGTCGACTCCGAGGGCGACAGCGTGCTCTGGGACCGGCAGGAGGGCCGCGACGCGTACGACGTCATCGAGTGGCTGGCCGAGCAAGAGTGGTGCGACGGCAAGGTCGGCATGAGCGGCACGAGCTACCTCGCCGTGTCGCAGTGGTTCACCGCCGCCGAGCAGCCCCCGCACCTCGTCGCGATCAACCCGTGGGAAGGCGTCAGCGACGTCTACCGCGACCTCGTGATGCGCGGCGGCATGCCCGACACCGGGTTCGCACAGCAGCTGCAGGACGGCAGCTTCTTCGGGAAGGGCCAGAAGGAGGACATCCTCGCCGAGGTCGACGCCCACCCGCTGATGACCGACCTGTGGGAGCAGAAGATCCCTGACTTCTCGCAGATCGAGGTGCCGGCGTACGTCGTCGCGAGCTACTCGAACACCCTGCACACCGCCGGGACCTTCCGCGCCTGGCGTCGGATCGCCAGCGACGAGAAGTGGCTCCGGATCCACAACACCCAGGAGTGGCCGGACTACTACGACCCGGCGAACGTCGAGGACCTCCGCCGGTTCTTCGACCACTTCCTCAAGGGCGCCGACAACGGGTGGGAGACCACTCCGAACGTCCGGTACTCGGTCCTCGACCTGCAGGGCGGAGACGAGGTCGCCGTGCCGGCTGAGTCGTTCCCGCCGCAGGACGCCGCTTCGACGAAGTACTACCTCGACGCCCGGACGCGAACGCTGACCACGGCCGCGCCCGAGGCGCCTGCGGAAGCGTCCTACGCCGTCGACGCGAACCCGGACGCCGTCTCGTTCCTGACCCGCTTCGACGAGGAGACCGTCCTGGTCGGGTACCCGAAGGCGCACCTGTTCGTCGAGGCCCGGGGCGCCGACGACATGGACCTGTTCGTCCTCGTCCAGAAGCTCGACCGCGGGGGAACGCCGCTGCAGGCGTTCACCGTGCCGAACCAGTCGGCGATGGCGCACGACCTCACCGACCACGGCGCGACGATCCTGCGCTACAAGGGCTCCGACGGACGCCTCCGGGTGTCCGCTCGGCACCTCGACGAGGCTCTGTCGACCGACGACGTCCCCGCGCACTCGTTCGACCGCGTCGAGAAGCTCGCTGCCGGGCAGGTCGCCGAGATCGAGATCGACCTGTTCCCGGTCGGACTGCGCTTCCACGCGGGCGAGCAGCTGCGGTTCATCGTGAGCTCCCGGAACCTGCTCGGCACGCTCATGCCGGCGATCCGCGAGTACGTCGGCGCGAACACCGGGCGGCACGTCGTGCACACCGGCGGCGACCAGGCCTCGTACCTCCAGCTCCCCGTCCGGGCCGCACGGTGACCGGCGCGACCGTGCGCCTGGCCGGCGAGGACACCGACTCGACCATCGACGGGTTCGAGCTGTTCTCGGCCCGCCGGGCGCTCGCGCTCCTGAAACGGAAGCTGGGACGCGAGCGACTGCTCGAGCTCCTGGCCGACGAGATCGCTGCGGGTGACGCGTTCCTCCGCGCCCACCTCGAACGCTCCGGCGGCGAGCAGGCAACCGGCACGACCACGCTCCGTGCACGGGGCATCAGTGCCGCGCAGTTCGGTGCGTGGCTCGGCGCCGCGTTCGCCCGCGAGGACGTCATGCTCGCCGGACACCCGGAGCACTACGGGATCCACGCCGAGCCGGGGCGCAACGTGAACATCGTCGAGACCCTCGATGAGTACGTCTGCTCGTTCTTCATGCGGCCCTGGGACGACAGTGCCGTCGTCGAGCAGGAGCTGCCCGCCGCAGAAGCGCCTGCCGGTCGCCGGTCGCACATGCTGTTGGCGGACGGGACGGTGATCGGGTCGATCGCGAACTCCTTCGACGAGGAGCAGGACGGCTTCACCGCACGTCTGTCCGTCACCCTGCCGGCGACCTGCGCCCCGGCGGTGATCGAGCAGCACCTCGAGCACTTCGCCGTCGAGTTCCGCAGCTGGATCCTCCGAGCCGCCAACGAGCGGTGACCGTAGCAGCGCAGTCCGGTAGCCCATCGGTCATCGAGACGGTGGCTCAGGGCAGCGTTCGCTCCCACGTCGACGTCGGCCGCTCCGCGCGCGACCGTGAGCTGCGAGTCCTACTGCCAGGTGGCGGTGTCGGGGTCGATGCCGCGGGCGCGTGCGCCGGCGTCGATGATGCGACGCAACCATGAGGCGAGCCCGGCTCGGATGCCGTCGTAGTGTGCGGCGTACGCGGGATCGGCTTCGTAGATGCGGCCGAGGACGACCTGCATCTGCCGGGTGATCGGGAAGTAGGCGGAGAACACCTCGCGATGCTGTTCAACGAGACCGTCCGCGGCCGGGCTACCGGGTTCGACACCAGCATCCATGGCGTCGGCAAGGGCCTGATCAAGCGCCGCCGACGTATCGGCGACGGCCTGCCAGTCGTCCACAGTGCGTGACGCGGAGCGTTCGGCGTAGTGCCGCCACTCCGGCGTCTCGCCGTAGAGTTGCCGCGCCTCAGCCGGCCACTGCGGATTCCATCCAGACCCGAACATCGCGGTCTGCTCCTCAGCGGTCATGAGCAGCCCGTGCTCGTGGGCGTCGGCCATCCGGGCAAGGTCATCGCCCAGCGCGCTGAGATGCTCGATCCGCGCCGCAAGCTGGGACTGCTGGGCGCGCAGCGCAATGACAACAGCCGCACTCGGATCGTCGAGAACGTTCCGAATGGCTTCCAGGTCGAGCCCCAGCTCGCGGTAGACGACGATGCGCCGCAGCCGCTCGAGGTCGCCTTCGGCATAGAGCCGGTACCCGGCAGCTGACCGTGACGACGGCCTCGCAAGGGCGATCTCGTCCCAGTGATGCAACGTCCGGACCGTCACGCCCAGGCGCGCCGCGGCCTGACCAACAGTCAGGTCCACGGCGTCGCTGTCATCAGGCATGCGCTCCATTCTTCTCGCCGTCGGCGTCAGGTGCGGTGATGCCGATCGCTTCGAGGTTCTTGGCGGTCTGGCTGGTCGGCTCGAAGGGTTTCGCGGCAGTGAAGACGACTCGCACCTTCTCCGGCGTGATCACCTCGACATCGCGGGTGCCCCAGGGCGTGTCCCGCGGCTCGCTCACCACGCCCGCGTCGTGGGCTCGGCACGCGGTGACGAGGGCGTCGATCTGGTTCAGGACGCACGCGAAGCTGACGCTCACCGCCGGCGCCGGCGCCTGATCCGGAGCGGACGCGGTTGGGACCAGCAGGACGTCCTGAAAGGCCCACCGGCGCAGGTGCACGAGCTGGCCCGGCACGCTGAACAGGTCGAAGAAGCCCAGGCCGCGGGTCCAGAAGTCGACGGAAGCGGCCAGGTCGGTTGTCGGGATCGTCACGAACGACGGCATCCCGTATATCCCGTGGAACGGCTCAGGCGCGACCACGTCAGGGCCGGGGGCGGGGACCGGGCTCATCTCAAAGGCGTTGTAGTAGCTGGTCATGGGTCCACGTTCTGCCCTCACGCGGCGTGAGGGTCAAATCCGGTTCACCGAGTTGCGGCCCGCGTCCGGAGAACGATCGGCTACCGGGCGTGCGCTGCCCCGTGGTGATCTGACTCGTCGTCTCGAGGGTCTGCTCTTGGTCGTCGGAGAAGAAGACCAGCGCATCCCGCGGCCAGGCAACCGCAGATGGCTGCCGCCGGAAGGACAAGTTGCCAACCGCCCACGGTCAACAGCAGACCGCCAACAACGGCAGTGACGAATGCCAGCACTCCCACAACGGTCGATGCACGGCGGACCGGATGCGCCACGAGTTCGTCTTCCGCACGGTTCCTCGCGATCACTCCGACACGTGCGACGGTAGCGGCCACCGCAACTCCCAACGGGATCGCGACCTGTGAGGCGACAGCCACCGATTCCCAGCTCACGTAGCTGTAACGGATCTTGCCGAGGCTGAACATCCCGACCGCGAAGACTGCGCCAGCGAGAACGACCACCGCGGGAAGCGTCGCTCGGCGTAGCCAACTCAGCGCCGCTTTCTCACGGGATCGCACCATGTCGACAGATTAGAACTGCACAACGCAGTGCAGGCGCGACGTTCACCGACCTGCGCGCCGGAAGTCAAAGCCAATACCCTCCAGCGCGGGCTCCCGCGGGCGAGCAGGTCGGCGTCCGTCGCCCTCAGACCTCGACGGTGTAGTCGAGCGCGAGGTCGGCGGCGTTCCGGCCCCGGATGCCCCAGTTCACCTTCGGCGTCTCGGTGATCGTGATCTCGATACTGTGCGACGAGATGCCGGCAGCGGATTCAATTCGGGCAAAGAGCTCGCTGATGAGCCTTCGCTTCGCCCCGTCGCTCCTGCCCTCAAACATCGAGATCTCGATGATCGTGTAGTTCGGACCCCGGTCCTCCGGGTAGACGAAATCGGAGGAGTCGAGACCGATGAACCG
Organism: Curtobacterium sp. PhB172; assembly: GCF_003752545.1. Classification (NCBI taxonomy): domain Bacteria; kingdom Bacillati; phylum Actinomycetota; class Actinomycetes; order Micrococcales; family Microbacteriaceae; genus Curtobacterium; species Curtobacterium sp. PhB172. The sequence continues at coordinate 85,181 of NZ_RKIF01000005.1, read as the reverse complement.
CTGGAACCGCTTCTCTGGCGGGTAGTCGAGCGCCTTCGTGATCGCGCCATGGATCGCATCGGAGAGGGCAGCACGATGTGCATCGAGAGACGCACGAAGGCCGAAGACGACTACTTGTGCCATGACCCGACGCTAGCGAGCGCGGGGCGTCCTGTAAGCCGGTCGACTACCGCGACTTCGTGCGCATCGGTCCAGCTCCCCCCTCGAGCCCCGTGCTTCCTGATGGGGGCGTTCTCGGATAGGTGGTCCGAAACGATTCCGAACGACGGGACGTCAAAGAGGCGCCCCACGGACGCCCACCATGTGCGGAGGAATCAGCGCCGCCGCACCCCGAGCCCCACCACCGCCACGAGGTTGACAGCACTCCCCACCAAGAACCCCGTCGTCCCACCCGCGACTCCCGCGACCGGCCCGAGCACCGCCATGAGCACCGCCCCGACGACGAAGCCTGCGACCGACGCCAGCGCGACCTGCCGCGACCTCCCCGATGCGAGCAACAACGCCGCCGGCACGAGCCCGACGGTGAACACCCACACCGCGACCATCAGGTACCGCAGGTCCGCGACGGCAGCGGCACCCTCGGCGGGGTAGACGATCGGCAGGAACCACCCGGCGAGCAGCGCGACCAGGCCGAACACGACGGCAGAAGCAGCAGCGAACCCGACGACGAGCAGCAGCGCTCCGCGAGACCGCAACGATCCACCATCGGTCCGGTGCGCGAACGCCGGCACGAGGACCTGCCCCAGCGCCTGCCCGAGCATCGACGCCGGCGTCGCCAGGGTGAACGCCGCCGCGTAGACCCCGGCGTCGTGCGCTGACGACGTCACCTGCGCCGAGATCATCGTCAACTGCAGCAACCCGTTCGACGTCACGACCGCCAGCACGTTCCACGCCGCGAACCCGAGCACCCCGGCAGCGGGTTCGCGCGAAACCGGTGCGAAGCCGTTGCCCCGCGGCCAGCAGGCGATCGCGAACACCGTGTACCCGATGGCCAGGGGCAGCAGCACGAACGGCTCGAGGCGGGCGACGCACGCCACCACGAGCAACCCGAGCGCCAGGACGCTCGTCACGGAGTCCCACAGCGCGACACGCGGCGCCCGGTCGTAGCCGAGCTGCGCTCCGCGTCCGTAGCAGTACAGGCCGTAGCCGACGACGACGCTGACGCCACCGAGCGCCATCCCGGGGCCGTTGCCCCAGGCCAGCGCGACCGGCACGGTGACCGCGGCGAGCACCACGCTCGACACCAGCATCGAGACCCCGAGCAGCCGGTTCACCGCGGCGTCCGACCGCCGACCCCGCAGCGCGATCGCCAGGTACCGAGAGGCGGTGTTGCCCGCGGCGTTCGGCCAGAGCAGCGCGACGAACACCGACAGGGACAACAGTGCCGTGGTCTGCCCGAGGGTCTCGGTGCCGAAGACCCGCCCGACGACGACGGTGACGAGCAGCTTCGCGACGCCCTGCACCCCGATCCCGACCGTGGCGAGCACGGCCGACGACGCCACAGAAGACGACGGAGCCACAGGCACAGAAGCCCTGCTGGAAGAACCAGACCCGCTCACCGCGCCAACGCCTGTTCCACCCATCCACGCCGATGCGCGCGCAGCCCGAGCGTCACCGCCCGGACCCCGATGTACCCGAGGGCGAACGCCGCCCACAGCCCCGCGAGCGTCCCACCAGCCCACCACAGCAACGGCAGGTACACGACCAGGTTCACGCCGCCCGCGATCGCCAGGTACCGCTCATCCCCTGCGCCGATCAGCACCCCGTCGAGCACGAAGACGTACCCGGCGACGGGCATCCCGACGGCGATGAGCACCAGCACGAGCGGCAGCGCGTCCTGCACAGCGGACGAGTCGGAGAACACCGGCCCGAGCACTCCGCTCACGGCCAGGGTCAGCGCCCCGAGCAGCGCCCCACCGATGATCCCGAGCAGTACGAGCCGCCGCGTCACCAGCCGGACCCGCTCCGGGTCCCGCGCCCCGAGCCCGTGCCCGACGAGCGCCTGCCCGGCGATGGCCAGGGCGTCGAGCGCGAACGCCAGCGTCGAGAAGACGGTCAGCCCGACCTGCGTCGTCGCGAGTCCTGTCGTGCCGAGTCCGGCGGCCGCGCCGACGGTCGCGAGCATCGCGATCCGCAACGACGCGGTCCGCAGGAACAGCCAGGCCCCGGACCGCAGCGCCCGGACGACGCCCGAGGCGCCGGGCCGCAGTGGCGCTCCCGATGATCGCGCGGCCCGCACGGCGATCCGGACGTAGACGATCGCCATCGCCCACTGCACGATGACGGTGCCGGCGGCGGACCCCTCGACGCCCCAGCCCGCGCCGTAGATCAGGGCCGCGTTCAACAGCCCGTTCGCGACGAACCCGACGGTCGCGACGACGAGCGGGGTCTTCGTGTCCTGCAGCCCGCGCAGAAGGCCGGTCGAGGCGGTGACGACCAGGATCCCGGGCAGCCCGATGAGTGAGACCGTCAGGTACGCGGTCGCTGCCGCTGAGACTTCGGGCGACGCACCGAACAGGTCGACGAGCGGCCCGGCGAGCGGCCACCCGACGAGCGCGAGCACCACTCCCAGCACGAGCGCGAGCCACATCCCGTCGATGCCCGCGTGCACGGCGCCTCGACGGTCACCACCACCGAGCGCGCGCGCCACGGCCGGCGTCGTCGAGTACGCCAGGAACACCAGCAGCCCGGTCACGGTCGACAGCACGGCGCTCGCGAGTCCGACGGCCGCCAGCGGCGTCGCGCCGAGGTGCCCGACGAGTGCGGTGTCGGTCAGCAGGAAGAGCGGCTCGACCACGAGCGCGCCGAGCGCGGGTACCGCCAGCCGGACGATGTCGCGGTCGACCGCACGCCGTTCGGCAGTGACTGCGGCTGTCATCGTTCGGGGCACCGGGCCATTCTGGCGGGGATGCGGCACGGGCGTCGTTCGCACACCCGGTGATGGTCGCCATCGTCGACTTGGCCGGTCCTGCTGGATGGCTCGGTGCACAGGCCCCTACGCTGCTCGGATGCGTTCTCTCGTCAAGCTCGATGACTGGTCTGCATCTGACGTCGACGCGGTCTTCGACCTGGCTGACGCATTCCGTGCGGGCCGGGGGCCCGTGACGGAGGGCGCGGCGGTCATGTTCTTCCCGCCGACGAGTCTGCGCACCAGGGCCACGTTCGAGCGGGGCGCTTCGCTCATGGGGCTCGAACCGATCGTGTTCCCGGACACGACACTCGACAAGCCGGAGGCACTGTCAGATGTCGCTCGCTACCTCGAGAACTGGGTCGACATCGTCGTGGTGCGCCACCACGACCTCGCCGTGCTCCACGCCTTGGCCGCGGCTCACGCGTTGCCGGTCGTGAACGCGATGACGGACGACAACCATCCGTGCGAGGTGCTGTCCGACCTTCACGCCTTGCGGCAGCGGGGCGACATCACCGTGATGCGCTTCCTCTTCGTGGGCGCGGACGGCAACATCGCCAGGGCGTGGCAGGAAGCCGCTCGCGTCCTGCAACTCGACCTCATCCAGTGCTGCCCGGCCGAACTCGCAACCCCGGGAGCTGCGTGGACCGACGACCTCGAGGCCGCTGTTCGGTCTGCGGACGTTGTCCTCACCGACGGTCCCGGTGCGCATGCTGACGCGCTCGAGCAGTATCGGATCACGGCGGCTCTCCTCGACCTCGCGCCGCCGGGAGTCCGCTTCAACCCGTGTCCGCCGTTCGTGCGTGGCCGTGAGGTCAGTGTCGACGCTGTCGAACACGCCGCATTCGTCGGACACGACTTCAAGGCCGGACTCCTCCCGGTACAGCAAGCCGTCATGGCGTTCTGCCTCGGCCTCGACTGAGCAGGCGTCCTGATCACCGATCCGCTCCAGGTCGCGGCTCCTGCAGCTCACGGCCGAGGCCGCCGAGGCTGGCCGTGATGACCTCTGTGAGGAGTCGGGCATGCGTGCCGTCCGGGTCGAGATCCGGATCGTAGACGGTGATCGATGCGCCGACGGCACGGGGAGCGAGCGCGCGGAGCAGCTCGATCAGCTCGTGTGGCGTGCAGCCGCCCGGATCGGGACTGTCGACGGCGGGCATCACCGCTGCGTCGAGCACGTCGACGTCGACCTGCAACCAGTAGCCCGCCGCACCCGCCGTCGTCCGCAGGGCCTTGACGACTGTGGCAGTGCCACGGGCGCGCCACTCCGAGGTCGGGACGACTGCGCCGAGCACCGAGCGGACCTCCGCGAGCTCGGCGTCGTCGTCGCGACAGCCGACGTGAGCAGTTCGTGCAGCATCGAAGTACGGGCCGGCACCGTCGATGTCGGACAGCGACGGCCAGTGGTGCCCGACGGCGGCGGCGAGGTCCTCCCCGGCCACGCTCGCGCACGCGTCGCTGTTGCCCGGGTTCCGGAAGTCGGTGTGGCCGTCGACGTGCACCAATCCGACGCCGTCCCGTCGTTTCATCGCGAGGCCGGCGCCGAGCAGCACGCTGCAGTCTCCGCCGACGACCAACGGTGCGGCTCCGGAGGCGAGCACCGTGTCGATGCGGTCGGCGAGCCGCCGCGCGTGGTCGATCACGGCGCGTTCGTTGCGAACGACACCGGGAGCACGGGTTGCGTCGTCATCGACGTAACGGCCGGGAAGGACCACGCCGGCATCAGCAGCTCCCTGCTCCGCGAACCGGCGGTGGAGGCCGGCTTCGCGGAGCGCCTCGGGTGCTTTCGCCGTGCCGGGCACCGCGCCTGGCTGTGGTGGCCGCAGGCCGAGATTCGTCGGGGCAGAGACGAGCGCGATCACCCGACTGAGTGTGTCAGACCGTGCCCGCCTCGCTGTCGGTCAGGTGAGGTGGTGTTCGTGGGCGTAGATCGCTGCGGCGATGCGGTTGCGGAGGCCGAGCTTGGTGAGGACTCCGGCGACGTGGGTCTTGACGGTGACTTCGCCGATGCCGAGCGCTGCGGCGATCTCGGCGTTCGACTGGCCCTTCGCGACGAGGAGGAGCACCTCGTTCTCCCGCTGGGTGAGGTTCGGGAGTGCGCGCCCGTCTGGTGCCCGGAGTGGCCTGGTGGGGAGTTGCGGTGCGAAGCGGTCGAGCAGGAGCCGCGTGATGCGGGGCGCGGTCACGGCATGGCCGGCAGCGACGGCGCGGACGCCCGCGAGGAGCTCGGCGACCGGCGCGTCCTTCAACAGGAATCCACTGGCACCGGCACGCAGCGCCCGGTAGGCGTACTCGTCGAGGTCGAAGGTGGTCAGGATCAGGATCTTCGCGTCGGGGTCCTCGGCGAGGAGCCGTCCGGTGGCTTCGAGGCCGTCCATGCCGGGCATCCGGATGTCGAGGAGGATCACGTCCGGGCGAAGTGCGTTCGCCTGACGGACGGCGCTCCGACCGTCCGGGGCCTCGCCGGCGACCGTGATGTCCTCTGTGTCGTCGAGGATGAGCCGGAACCCCATCCGGATGAGGGCCTGGTCGTCGACGAGGAGCACGCGGATGGTCATGCTCGTGCTCCTCCGGGCCGGATGGCGATGGGGATCGAAGCAGCGATCCGCCATCCGCGGGTGCCATCGGGTCCCGCATCGAGGATGCCGCCGAGCTGGGTGATGCGTTCTTCCATCCCGACCAGCCCGGAGCCTCCGGCTCGGGTCTCGTACGTGACTCCGATGCCGTCGTCCTCGATGCTGAGGACGAGCGCGTCTCGCGAGGCCCTGATGTTCACGGTGAACGTCGTCGCGCTCGCGTGCTTGAGGGTGTTCGTGATGGCCTCCTGGGTCACCCGGTACACGGCGACCCCGATCGCTGCCGGAACTCGGTCGACGGCGCCGGCGGTCTGCAGTGTGGCACGCAGGCCGGCTGCGGTGACGAGGTCGAGCAGCGCCGGTAGCCCGTCGATGCTCGGCGTGGGCAGCAGTCCATCGCTCGCTCGGATCGTCCCGACCGCGTGACGGGTGTCGGCAAGGGCCGTGCGGGCGGTGCGTTCGATCAACCCGACGGCCTCGTCCACGCGCTCCGGTTGCCGAGCCGCCCTGCCGGTGCTGGCCGCCGCGAGGGTGACGATCACGGCGAGGCCGTGGGCGATGACGTCATGCATGTCCCGCGCGATCCGGTTGCGCTCGTCGGCGACCGCGAGCATTGTCTGCTGCTCACGTTCACGCTGTGCGCGAGCGCTCTGCTCCTGCAGGACCGCGACCACGCGGCGGTGGTTGCGGACCGAGGCACCGCACGCGGTCGCCGCGAGGACGAACACGGTGAGGACGGTCAGCATCTCGGTGAAGTGGAGCCCGTGCGGCCACGTGGCGGACGCGGCCACCGCACCCACCTCGGCGATCGCGACCGTGATCGCGGTGTCCCGCACCGGGCGGTGGGCGGCGACGGTCGCCAGCGCGACCAGCACGCTCACGTCCGCAGCGAGCTGCACCCCGATCGACCACTGCACGACGGCGACGACGCTGATGCCGAAGAAGACGGCAACGGGCCATCGTCGACGCACAGTCAGCGGCGCGATCATCGCCAGCGACAGCGTGACGTACGCCACGAGCAGCGGGTCACCGGCCCGGGCGTGGAAGACCAGCTGCGGTGTCACCGCGACGGCGAGGGCACCGGCGATGACGGCATCCGCGACGATCGGGTGCGCCCGCCACCACTGCCGTACCGCGCGGTCGTGACCCAGGACCATCACATCCCGCTGCCGTCGAAGAACGCGGCCAGGGCGGGTGCCGTGTCCGCGACGGTCGACAGGTTCGCCAGGAGCACGATCCCGAGGAACAGCAGCATTCCGGGGAGCAGGATCCCGCCGCCGGCGAGCACCCGGCGGAGACGCCGATCGGCCTTCGGGGTCCGGGTCCGCTGCACCCAGATCGCCGCTGTCCCGGCGACGACCACGATGATCGCAGCGACCGCGGTCACGACGAGTGCTGCGTGGTAGCGGCGGAAGTCATCGATGAGCGCCGCCAACGGCGGGGTCATCGTCCCGGACGCGAGCTCACCGCGGACCTGGAGCACCGAGGTGCCGTCCATCGGGAGGAAGTTCAGCACCGATGACAGCGGAGCCACCGCACCCTGCACGTTCGCCATCACGACCAGCAGCACGACCGGGGCAATCGGAGCACCCAGGACGCCGACCAGGAACAGCCCGACGCGACGCCCCCGCGATCGTGCCCGTGCGAACGCGGTCCAGACACGTTGCCCGACCGGGACCAAGACGACCAGCAGGGCGACCGCGACGATCGCCTTCACGACGTGGAACACGGTCCAGAACGACACCGCGGCGGCCAACGGCGAACTCGACGTCCGCCCGGACCCCACCCACTGCGCGAACCCAGAGGCCACGGCTCCGGGAAGCGCCGCGACGGACAGGTGCGTCCCCGAGGACCAACCGGCGATCGCTGCCGGCCACACGACCACTGCGATCGTCAGCGCTCCCGCCAACGTGAACCACACCACCCCACGGCGATCCACAGTTGCCGGTGTGTTCGTCATCGTCATCATCACCCTCCACCACGTCGGGCGCATCCCGACGAGACAACGGTAGGGAGCGTGACCACACCGCGGCGTCCTCCCCGGACACGAGATGTGGGGTCGGCGAACCTCCTCCTCGGGGAGGACCCGGCGGACGGAACCTGCGAGTTTCACACGCTCGGCACCGGTTCCGGGGTTCAGTCGCGGACGACCTCGTTGATCGCGGCCCAGCCGAGCGTCGGTGGTGCCGAGACGACAGCACCCGGCGTGCCGAACATCTGTGCAGCCCAATCGCTGGCGACGCTGTACGCGGCTTCGGCGATGGCCGATCCAGCGCTGACCCGGCTCGCTCCCGCCCGGGCGAGGTCACCGACCGACAGGGTCCCGGGCCCGAACGCGACGTTGAGGGGCAGCTCGATCGCGTCCACGAGCATCGAGATCGTGGCGGCCGACAGTGCTCCGAGCACGAAGACGCCACTGGCGCCGGCGCTGGCGTAGGCGTTCGCGCGGGTGAGCGTCTCCTCCGCCCAGGCGTCGCTGCCGGGCCCGCCCCGCAGGTGGGTGTCGATCCGAGCGTTGACGAAGAGTGGGATGCCGGCATCATCCGCAGCCTGGCGGGCTGCGCGGATGCGGTCCTCCTGTTCCGCCACCGGCCGGAGGGAGTCCTCGATGTTCACGCCGGAGACGCCGAGCTCGAGGAACGCGGACACGGTCGAGGCGACGTCGCTCGGTGTCTCGCCGTACCCGCGCTCGATGTCGGCGGTGAAGGGGACGTCGACCGCCGCCGCGATCGGCCGAACGGCGTCCAGTGCGCCGTCCCGGGTCAGGTCGTTGCCGTCGCGGTGGCCGCTTGACCAGGCGACGCCGGCGCTCGTCGTCGCGATCGCACGCGCTCCGGCCGAGAGGACGATGCGCGCGGACGCGACGTCCCACACGTTCGGCAGGACGACCGGTGCGCCGGGGACGTGCATCGCGGTGAAGGTGCGCGTGCGCTCGAGGTGCGTGCTCATCGTGCAATCTCAGCACACCGGCTCAGAACGGCCAGTCCGACGGGTGGGTCAGCGGCACTGCACGATCTGCACGTCGTCTTGGTGGGCGATCCGTCCGGGGCTGTCGGTCCGCAGCTCCACCCACGCGACTCCGTACCGGTCGAGCAGGTCGAGGTAGTCCGCGCTCATCGTGAGCAGCGCCGTGGCACTCGTTCGGAACCAGGATCGCGCTCCCGGATTGTGTGTCTCGTCGTGGCCGCGCCGAGGCCGGCCCACGTCGTCGACGTGCGTCGTGACGGACGGGAGGCCCGTGGCGGCGCCGCCACGGGCCTCCCGTCCGGTGGTCCCACGTCGTCAGGCCGGACGCGCGTTCCGGCCGACCACTCGCGTCAGTCGGCGCGCGGCTCGGCGGGGACGCCGCCGATGGCGGCGTGCGCTTCCTCTGAGGCAGCGGGCGTCGCCTCGTCGGTGCCGCGCGCCCGCCCGATCAGGTCCATCAGGTGGTAGACGACGATCGCGGCGATGGTGCCGAGGATGATGCCGCCGAAGCTCGCCTGGCCGAACGCGAACGTGAAGTCCGCGATGCCGATGATGAGCGCGATGCCAGCGGTCAGCTGGTTCTTCGGCTTCGAGAAGTCGACCCGGTTCTCGACCCAGATCCGGATGCCGATGACACCGATCAGGCCGTACAGGGCGGTCGTCGCACCGCCGAGCACGCCGGCGGGGACCGAGGAGATGACCGCACCGATCTTCGGGGAGAGGCCGAGCAGGACGGCGGCGATCGCGGCGACCCAGTACGCGGCGGTGGAGAAGACGCGGGTGGCGGCCATGACGCCGATGTTCTCGCCGTAGGTGGTGGTGGCGGAGCCGCCGCCGGCACCGGCGAGCACGGTGGAGATGCCGTCGGCGAAGAGCGCACGCCCGGTGAGGGGCGTGAGATCACGGCCGGTGAGCTGTCCGACACCCTTCACGTGGCCGACGTTCTCGGCGACGAGCGCCAGCACGACCGGCACGAACGCCAGGTAGATCGCGAGCTGCGACGGGTCGAACGCGGGAGCGGTGAACGTCGGCAGGCCGATCCACGGTGCCGCGTCGACCTTGGAGTAGTCGACCTGACCGCCGATCAGTGCTGCGACGTAGCCGATGAGGACGCCGATGACGATCGACAGGCGACCGATCAACCCCTTGAACAGGACGGTGACCAGGATGATCGCGGCGAGGGTGATGACCGCGACCACCGGGGCGGCCGTGAAGTTGTTCTTCGCCGCCGGAGCCAGGTTGAACCCGATCAGGGCGACGATCGCACCGGACACCACCGGGGGCATCAGGCGGTCGATCCAGCCGGCGCCAGCCAGGTGCACCACGAGCCCGACGATCGCGAGCAGGGCGCCGACGACGATGATGCCCGACAGGGCGAGGGGGATGCCGCCGATCTTCGTCGCGGCGCCGATCGGCGCGATGAACGCGAACGACGACCCGAGGTAGCTCGGCAGCCGGTTGCCGGTGATGAGCAGGAACAGGATCGTGCCGATCCCGCTGAAGAGCAGGGTCGTCGACGGCGGGAAGCCCGTCAGCAGCGGCACCAGGAAGGTGGCGCCGAACATCGCGACGACGTGCTGCACGCCGAGACCGATCGTCCGGCCCCAGGTGAGTCGCTCGTCCGGTGCCACGATCGTCGTCGCGGAGACGGTCTTGCCGTCGCCGTGCAGCTTCCACGGAAGTCCCATGCGATGACCGTACCGGCAGCCGTACGCCCGTGACGTCCCGCGGTTCCCACCTGTGGACAACTTGTATATGGTGTGTGGAGTACCACCGGAGGAGCACCATGCCGCAGTCGTCCCCGTCCATCTCCCCAGCACGTCGCGCCCTGGCGACCGTCGCCGTCGCGGCGGTCGCGCTGTCGCCCGTCCTGGCGGCCACGTCGGCCAGCGCCGCGAACGGGTCCAGTGCCGCTGCGACGCGGCAGACACCGCGGGCCGACTTCACCGCCGGTGTGCGGTCGATCGACCACGGACTGGGTGTCGTCACACTCGTCGGGACCGGGCCGGCCGGGGGCAGCGTGGGCATCACGGGCGACGGTGTCGAGACCACGTGGACCGAGGCCGGCCCTGACGGGTCGTGGAACACCCCGGTCCGGGTGCGATCGGGTGCACGCGTGCTCCACGTCACCTCGCAGGTGACCGGACGACAGGTCGACGTCCCGGTGGACGTCCTCGTGCTCACCCCGCCGGAGATGCTCGCCACCGTCGACGGCCTCGCCCGCACGATCACCCTCGACGGCTCCGGGCACCCCAGAGCGCACATCGTGATCAAGGACGGCAGGGAGACCGTCGGCGAGACCGATACAGATGCGGACGGTGCCTGGTCCGCCACCCTGCGGGACCTGGCCTTCGGCGACCACCACATCGAGGCGTGGCAGTACTTCGACGGCACGCACAACGGCGGTGTCGACGACGTGTACACGGTCTCGGGTGCGGCGATCGTGTCCACCGCGACCGCTTCGCGTGAGACGGAACGGGTGTCGATCACCGGACGGGCACCGGTCGGGACGACGCTGCGGTTCGCGGACGCCGACGGGCCGGTCCTCGACCCCGACGGCCACCCGGTGACGGCGACGACCGCGGCGGACACCTCGTGGTCCGTCGAGCTGCCCATCCCAGCCACGGCCCGCTTCTACTCCGTCACCGTGACGACCTTCGACGGCGGGACCGAGCTCGGCGCGACCGAGGCGCGGGTCACGGTCCCGCTCGCACTCACCGGAACGGTCGACGTCCTCGCCGACGGGTCCGTCCGGCTCACGGGCACCGGCGAGATCGGTGGGGTCGTCGCGCTCGAGGCCGAGGACGGCACCGCGATCGAGAGCGCCGACGGACACCCGATCGCGACGTCGATCGGACGCGGCTGGGAACTCACGGTCCCGCGCACGCTGCTGCCGGGCGACGTGGTCGTCGCGCGGCAGCGGGTGGACGGCGTCGAACAGGGTGCGCTCCGCCTGGTGCTGCCGAAGCTCCCGGTCCGCCCGACGCCGCGGCCGGAGCCCGGCCAGGGCCCCGGTCACGGCACGGGCTCCGGGCCCGAGGTGTCCACCGGTACCCACCCGACGGCGCAGCACGCGGCAGCGGGCCGGATCACCGTCGCCTCGGCGAAGCAACTGGCGTACACGGGAACCGACCCCGGCGTACCCATCCGGATCGCCGCTGCGCTCCTGGCGTCCGGCCTCGGGGCGCTCGTCGTGGCCCGCCGGTTGCGTCGTGGCGCAGCCCACCGCGACTGACTCCGCTCGAACATGGCGTCGGTGGCTATCGTGGACGGCATGACCGACGTCGCACGTGCCTCCGGCATCCACACTGACGAACTCGACCCCGCGGTGCGCCCCCAGGACGACCTGTACCGCCACGTGAACGGCACCTGGATCGCTGAGACGCCGATCCCCGACGACAAGGCCCGCTACGGCTCGTTCACGGTGCTGGCGGAGGCCGCCGAACTCGCCGTCCGCGCGATCATCGAGCGCTCGCAGCAGGCCGCACCCGGCACCGAGGAGCGCAAGGTCGGTGACCTCTTCTCCTCCTTCACCGACGAAGCACGGCTCGAAGAGCTCGCCACCGCGCCGATCGAGCCGCTCCTCGCCGAGATCACGGCCATCGAGTCCGTGCCGGAGCTCATCGCCAGCGTCGGACGCTTCGAGCGTCTGGGGCTGCCGAGCTTCCTGCAGCTCTTCGTCGACAACGACCCGGGCGACCCCGAGTCCTACGTCGTGTTCCTCGAGCAGTCCGGTCTCGGCCTGCCCGACGAGTCCTACTACCGTGAAGAGCGCTTCGCCGACATCCGGACGAAGTACCGCGAGTTCGTCGCGGCGATGTTCCCGCTCGCTGGGTTCGAGGACGGCGGCGACCGCACCGAGCACGTCATCGCGCTCGAGACGGCCCTGGCGTCGAAGCACTGGGACAACGTCACCACCCGCGACAGCCAGAAGACCTACAACAAGCTGCCCTGGGCCGAGGTCGCGGCGCTCGCCGAGGGCATCGACCTGCAGACGTGGTGGCAGGCCATCGACGCACCGGCCGGCGCGTTCGAGACCGTCGTGGTCCGCGAGCCGTCGTTCATCACGGGCCTGGCCGAACTCCTGCGCGACCAGCCGCTCGAGGTCTGGAAGGACTGGCTGCGCTGGCAGGTCATCCGTGGCTCGGCCGCGTACCTGACGAGCGCGTTCTCGGCCACGAACTTCTCGTTCTACGGCACCGCCCTCACCGGGGCGCCGAAGCAGCGCGAGCGCTGGAAGCGCGGCGTCTCCCTGGTGGAGGGCGCGATGGGCGAGGCCGTCGGCCGGATCTACGTGCAGGAGCACTTCGACGAGACCTCGAAGGCCACGATGGACGACCTCGTCGCCAACCTGGTCGAGGCGTACCGGCAGAGCATCACGGCGCTCGACTGGATGACCGACGAGACCCGCGCGCGTGCCCTCGACAAGCTCGACAAGTTCACGCCGAAGATCGGGTACCCGGTCAAGTGGCGCGACTACTCGGCGCTGCCGGTCGTGCCCGACGACCTCGTCGCGAACGTCCGCGCCGTCGCGTCGTTCCAGGTCGACCGCGAGCTCGGCAAGATCGGCAAGCCGATCGACCGCGACGAGTGGTTCATGACCCCGCAGACGATCAACGCGTACTACAACCCCGGTTTCAACGAGATCGTGTTCCCCGCGGCGATCCTGCAGTTCCCGTTCTTCGACGCCGACCGCGACGCCGCCGCTAACTACGGTGCGATCGGTGCCGTCATCGGCCACGAGATCGGGCACGGCTTCGACGACCAGGGCTCGCAGTACGACGGCGACGGCAAGCTCGAGAACTGGTGGACCGAGGCCGACCGCACGGCGTTCGAGGAGCGCACGAAGGCCCTCATCGCCCAGTACGACGCGCTCGTCCCGACCGAGGTGCCGGACGGCCACGTCAACGGTGCCCTGACGATCGGCGAGAACATCGGCGACCTCGGTGGCCTGTCGATCGCGTGGAAGGCGTACCTGCTGTCGCTCGACGGCCAGGAGCCCCCGGTCGTCGACGGCCTGACCGGTGCCGAGCGGTTCTTCCTGAGCTGGGCGCAGGCGTGGCAGATGGCGATCCGTCCGGAGGAAGCCGCGCGCCTGCTGTCGATCGACCCGCACTCGCCGAACGAGTTCCGGTGCAACCAGGTCGTCCGCAACATCGACGGCTACTACGACACGTTCGGCGTGACCGAGAAGGACGCGATGTACCTCGACCCCGCCGAGCGCGTCGCGATCTGGTGATGGTGGAGCCGGACGCGGCTCGGTCGTCACGCCGTCGGCGGCCGGAGGACCGCTCGGATGGTGGCGGCCGGGCACGCGGTCGGCACAGCGGTCGGCCGGACGACCGCTTCGGCGCCACGACCGAGGCCCTCGGCGCCCTCGCCCTCGACGGTGCCGGGGTCAGCGCCTCGGTGATCGACACCTCGACCGGCAAGGCCCTGCTGGCGATCGACGACACCGTCGTGCAGCCCGTCGCGAGCCTCGGCAGGGTGCTGCTGCTGATCGAGGTCGCGGCGCAGCTCGAGGACGGCCGCCTGCACGGCGACCGCCTCCAGCGCATGGCGCGGGACACCGCGACCGGTGCCGGCCTGTGGCAGTTCCTGCAGGAACCGACGATGCAGGTGCCCGACCTGGCGACCCTGGTCGGTGCCACCGGTGACACGTGGGCGATGAACGCACTGTTGTCGACGGTCGGCATCGACGCCGTCCGCGAGCGTGCCGAATCGCTCGGCATCGAGCGGACCGCGCTGATCGACCGGGTGCGCGACCGTCGTGGTCCGGACGACGCCCCGGACGCTTCGGTGGCCCCGACGGGTGAGCTCGCGTGGGTGATGCGCGGACTGGCGCTCGGGGAGGTCGTGGACGAAGCGGTCTCGAACCGGGTGCTCGGCTGGCTGTCGCTGGCGAGTGACCTCAACCTGGTCGCCGGCTCGTTCGGCCTCGACCCTCTGGCGCACCGTGCGCTCGACCACGGGTTGCAGGTCGTCACGGTCACCGGGTCCAGCACGGGTGTGCGGGCCGAGGCGGGGATCCTCCGGGGCCCGGGGTCGTCGGTGAGCTACGCCGTGACGGTGACGTTCGACGATGCCTCGTTGCAGCGGCGCCTCGCGGTGATCGAGGCGCTGCGGACCATGGGCACCGAGGTGCTCGAGGCCGTGCACGCACCCGCTCGTCGCTGACCCGGGCGGGCGCAGTCCCGCGTCGGTCCGGTGTCGTTCCGCTCAGCGGAGCAGCACGAACGAGCGCAGCGGCTGCGGCTCGACGTCGTGTACCTCGATGAACCCGAGCGACTCGTAGAACGCCCGCTGGCCCGGTTCGGCGTCGGTCAGCAGGACGGTCTGCCGGATGTCCTCGTACCGACGGAGCACCGCATCGAGCAGCGCACCGCCGATGCCGAGCCGATGCGCTGACGGCACGACGAGCACGTCCTGCACGTACACGATGGTCATCCCGTCGGAGATCGTGCGGACGAGACCGAGCAGCCGACCGGCAGCGTCGCGGGCGGTCAGCACCGAGTGGGATCCGGCGATCGAAGCCGTCAGGGCCTCGGGATCATCGGTGTAGGCGGTCCACCCGACGGCGTCGTACAGCGCCACGAGCTCGGCCGTACCTGGTCGTTCGTCCCTGATCGTGAACGTCACGGTTCCATGGTGCCCGAGTCGACGCTGACCACGCCTCCGCACAGCCGAAGTGATCTCGAACCGTGCAACTGCGTGGCGCGCAGTGACTTTGGTTGTGCGGCGCTCCGCAGCGGCAACCCCGCAGCTCCCGCTACGACGTCGCCTGCCCCTCCGGCACGAGCGCCTGCACGGACAGCAGCGACGCATCGGCGGACGAGCACGCCTGGTAGTCGGCGTCCTTCGCGAACAGCGACTGCTCGGATCCGGGCGGGTACACGCGGAAGCCGTCCGGGGTCTTCGGCGAGCAGTCGGCCTTCGAGTAGTTCCCGGCCTGGACGATCTTGAGCGGTGCCACGGCGGTCTGCCCGGCGGCCAGGGTCACGGTCGGGTGCGGTGAGTTCTTCTCCTGCGTCGCCGCGGCACCGATCTGACTGCCGTTGCCACCGCCGACGAACGAGACGCCCGGCCAGCCCTGCAGGGTGCAGGTGGTCGACCCGGTGTTCTGCAGAGCGAGGTGCACGATGACGCTTCCGGCCGCACCGCCGCTGCCCGGCTCGATGCTGGCGGCGAGCGAGGACGCGGCACAGCGACTGCCAGCGGCCGACCCGGACCCCGACGACCCGGATCCGGAGGACCCGGAACCGGTACCGGCCGCCGCCGACGAGCCGGACGACGGCGTTGCGGACGACGATGACGTCGACGAGGACGACGATGCGGACGGCGACGGCGCGGGTGCGGTCACCGTCTCGGTGGCGGAGGGTTCCCCGCCGGAGGCACAACCCGCCAACGCCCCGACTGCGACGAGCCCGGTGACGGCGAGCAGGAACTTCGATCGACTGCTGCGTTGCATGGTGCACAGGCAACCACCACCGGGAGACCGCGGTTCGGTCGGCATCCAGGGACCGCGAGCACACTCCGGAGCAAGGAACCCGAGCAGCGGAGGTCGGACATGACGGGCAAGCACGAACAGGCACGTGGCGACGAGGGTCGCGCGGACGGGGTCGAGACCCGCGCAGGTGCCTTCACGGACAGCGACATCCCCGGCGAGGAGCGCGTCACGACGACGGAGCCCGTCGGCGAGTTCGTCGCGAGCGACATCCCGGGTGAGGCGCGCCCGGAGTCGAGCGGACCCGACGGCGAGTACGTCGAGTCGGACATCCCCGGCGAGGCCGAACCGACGCAGGACGGCGAGACCGGCCACTACGTCGACAAGGACCAGGCCTGACGACTTAGTCGATGCGCTCCGCCGCCACCAGGCGGCGGAGCGTCTCCACGCCCGCTGGCGGGCAGCGACCGGCGTCCGTCGAGGTGACCCACTCGACCTCGTCCACCTCGGCCGAGGCGACGGGCGTGGCGGAGTCCAACGGGCCTCCTGGTCGGACCAGGAACAGCGTCATCGCGACCATCGTGCCGGGCGCCTGCCCGTGGGCGGGCTCGAGGACGACACCGAACGGGTCGACGTCATCGGCGGTCACCCGCAGGCCGGTCTCCTCGTGGGCTTCGCGGATGGCGGCGTCAAGGTCGGTCTCGTGCGGCTCGGCCTTGCCGCCGGGCAGGTAGAGCACGTCGCGCGCTCGCGCACGCACCATCAGGACGCGTCGGTCCCGCACCAGCAGGAGCGCGCTGACACGCAGGGTCGCGGGAGCTGACGGGAGGCTCAGCTCGCGTCCGCCTCGTCAGCGCGCTTCGAGACGGTCGGGTCCAGTGCGGTGCGGTCGGCGAGCGGGACGACGGGCGCCGGAAGCTCTGCCTCGGGCTCGGGTCGCACGCCGAACAGGGCGTCGATGGCCCCGACGAACTCCTCACCACGACCGGCGCGGCCGAGCTCGCGCGCTCGGACCGACGGACGGTGCAGCAGCACGCCGACCAGGTGCCGGAGCGCCCGCTCGGTGTGTTCGGCGGACTCGCCGTCGGCGTCACCGCGGCGCTTGGCGCGGTCGATCTCGTCGTCGAGGATGTCGAACACGTGCTTGCGGAACGCGACGAGGGCCGGGGTGGTCGACTGCTCGAGCGCCTGCGCCCGGAAGCGGGACACGGCGTCGTCGACCATCGCACGGGCCTCGGACTCGGCGTTCAGCTCGGAGATCGGGGCGTGCAGGCTGATGGTCTCGAGGTCGAGCAGCTCGACGCCGTCCACACCGGCAGCGGCCGGGTCGACGTTGCGGGGGAGTCCGAGGTCGATGACGATGCGGCGGATGCCGTCGTCGAGGTCGGCTGGTGCGACGACCGGGAGCTCGCTCGACGTGCAGGTGATCACGACGTCGCTGGTGCCGATCGCGTGGCGCAGGTCACGGGCGGCGACGAGGTCGTGCTTCGCGGCGAACCAGGCGGCACGGCCCGAGGGCGAGAACACCTGGATGTGCGCGGCGCCGCGGTCGCGCAGGGCCGCGATGGTGGTGGCCGCGTAGCTCCCGGTGCCGATCAGCAGCACGCGGGTGTGGGCCCAGTCGGTGACGCGCGACGACGCGAGCTGCAGGCCGAGGCGCACGAGCGAACGACCGGCGGCGCCGATCCGGGTGCGGGTCTTGACGCCGCGCGAGGTGTGGGCGGCTTCCTGGAACAGCCGCTCGAGGTCCGAGGTGGTGGTGCCGTTGCTCCGGGCGTCCTCGAGCGAGCGGCGGACCTGCCCGGAGATCTCGGTCTCGCCGACGACGACGGACTCGAGCCCGCTCGACACGGCGAACAGGTGCTGCACGACGTCCTTGCCGCCGAGCACGTTGACCGAATCACGCAGTTCGGTGGCGTCCAGGTCGCTCGCAGCGGCCACGGCCTGCACGGTGGCGGCGACGGCGGAGTCGCGGTCGTCGCCGGCGAAGTCGAGGTAGGCCTCGAAACGGTTGCACGTGGCGAGGACGACGGCGCCGTCCAGGACGTCGGAGTCCGTGACGAGATGGCCTGCTGCGGCCGGGGCAGCGATGCTCAGTCGCTCCAAGAGGTCGAAGCTGGCGTTGCGATGCGACGCCGTGAGACAGATGAGCACGTCTTCCATGGTAACCCGCGTTCCATCCCGGTCCACCGCGAAGGGAGCCAGTGTGGAATGTATTGTCTGAAGTGCTACATTTGAACCCGGTCGAGATGGCATGGGGGTCATGTGGGGATCGAGTTCGACGACGATGCGGCGCGTCGCTTGGCAGTGTGCGCGACCGAGGTCGCGCAGCGTCTCGGCGGCAGTGCCTGGTCGTGGCGGAGCGCAGCGGAAGGCGCGCTCGACGACTTCCACGGTGCGTACGCGACCATGTTCCGGCAGACCCGCGCGATGGAGTCCGAGGATCGAAGCCGCCTTGCCCGGGCGCTGGAGGACCTCGCCGAGCAGCTGTGGGTCGTACAACGCCAAGCGCGTCAGGAACGCGAGCGGATCGCCGACCTCGCTGCGTGGCGGACGCGGGAAACCGATCGTGATGCCGCTCGGGTCGCCGGCGTTGGCCCGTGGGCACCGGTGCTCGACATCGCCGGCGACGTGTTCGACCCGAAGCCGTCCGAGGCCCCGGGGTGCCCGACACCCGTCTCGGCGGCGTTCCGCGCGCGGCACCGGCACCGGCAGCGCACTGGCGGAACGGACTCGGGCGGGCGGAGCGGGGCGGATCCTGTAGGGCTGCGAGGGTTCGCAGCGGCGACGAGGGGACTGAACCGCACGGCGGAGCAGGACATGGTCCGGCTGCGGAACGCGTGGTCGGGGTTCACGAGTCGGTGCGGATGGGTGCCCGTCGACGCCGAGACGCTGCCACACGGTTTCGAGCGGTACGTCATCGAGAACGCCGAGGACGCGTCGTGGGCGGAGCGGATCGCAGCGGCGTTCGCGGCGGCGGGTGGTGCGGGCACGCTCGCGAACGTCGTGCTCGACGCGGCGGGTACGTCCGCACTGCCGGCGGGGTTGCGGGAGCTGCTGGACCCGACGCTCACACCGGCGGAAGTCGCCGCCGCGTGGGCCGCGTTGGGCTTCACCGCGGCGGATGTCCGCGCGCTGCCCCTGGCGACGAAGATCGAGTTCGCGAACCTCGACGGGCTGCCGGCCGTCACGCGGGACATCGCGTCGCGTGCGGTGCTGGCTGTGGCGCTGCGGGATCCCGGGCGGGTCTACCGCCTGCTCGGACTGGCGGCCACCCCCACCGCGATCGACCTGGACGAGTTCACGGAGCAGGTGCGCGCGCTCCGCGACGGCCTGCGGGATGCCGACGACTTCGCTGCAGCGCTCCGTTCGCCGACTGCTGCAGTGGCGCAACTCGTGGGCTTCGGGGCGTCGAACGGGGCCCTCGTGGCGGCGATCTCGCTGGGTGACCTCGACAGGGCGTCGAACGTGTCGGTGAACGTCTCCGGCGCGGGCACGACGCTCGGTAGTGCCAGCGAGAAGGTCACCGCCGCGAACTTCCTGCTCGACACTGCAAGGAGGAAAGCAGTCGACGCGGATTCATTCGCGATCGTGTCGTGGTTCGGCTACCGCACCCCGGGCTTCCCCGAGGTGCCGCAGCAGCACCGCGCCAGTGACGGCGGCGTCAACCTCGCCGGGTTCCTCGACGGCATCCACGACAGCCGCGGCGGCGCTCCCCGGTCCCTGACGGTCCTCGGGCACTCGTACGGTTCCACGACCGCCGCCGAGGCGCTCGTCCAGACGCGGTACCGCGTCGACACGCTCGTCACGTACGGATCCGCCGGTGTCGCCAGCGACACGGCACCTCCTCGGCTCAACGTCGACCGGGTCTACGCCACCACGGGATCGAACGACCACATCGCGGGCATCGGCCTGATCGGCGGTCGCAAAGACCCCGGCACCGTCGCGGGCGTCACGACCTTCAGCGCCGACGACTCTGCGGGTACCAAGGGCGTCACCGGGCACGACATGTTCCCGGACGACCCGGACAAGGTCGGCTACCTCACGCCGGGTTCAACCTCGCAGCGAGCGATCGCGTCGGTCATCGCCACCGGGGCACCAAGATGAACACCATGCACCGCACACTCCGCATCGTCGTCACCGCGCTCGTCGTGGTGGTCGTGCTGTCGGGGTGTGGGGTGGGAGGGACGAAGATGCAGAAGGACGCAGCGGGCATGACCCGGGCTGACGTGGCGCGGTTGTCGTTGCACGAGGAGTACGACCGGTACCGGGATCGGTACGGCCACATGCAGCGGATCCTCGAGGACGCGCAGGTGCAGGTGTACGACGGTGCATGGGAGTGGAACAGTGGCGACCGCGTTCCGGGTGGCGGTGAGGGTGTCGTGCCGTTGCGCGGATCGGATGTCGAGAACAGCTACTTCCTGCACACCGCCCGGTTGTGGTCGCCGAGTGGTGCGTCGGGTGCGCCAGCGGACTTGGAGCCGATGGTCGAGTACTTCACCGCGCAGGGCTGGCAGGTGTACGACCGCACGCTGGGCGATGACCACGACGTTCGGGGTGTGACGGGGGATGGGTGGCAGGTGTTCTACACGGTGCAGTCCAACGGCCGGTACTCGCTCGACGTGTACAGCGAACCGTTCTGGACCAACGACGCTCGCTCACTGCGAGGAGCCGTCGCTGGGCGGAGTGAGCGGAACTACCCGGAGGAGTCGCTGCCCGGGGTGTACCCGCCGTTCCCCGAGTGGGACGCGCCGATCGTCAGCCCGCCGAAGATCTGACCCGGCAGCCGGTGGGAGAATCGTCCGGTGACCGACGCACCGACCACCGCCCTCCCCGCCTCGCACCCGCTCGTCTCCGGGCGTACGTCGGGTTCGCCGCTCGTCCGGGCCCTGCGGGGTGACCGTCCGGAGACGCTGCCGGTGTGGTTCATGCGGCAGGCCGGTCGGTCGTTGCCCGAGTACCGCGAGCTCCGGGTGGGCACTGCCATGCTCGACGCGTGCCTCGACCCCGAGATGGCGTCGGAGATCACGCTGCAGCCCGTCCGCCGGCACGGGGTGGACGCCGGCATCTTCTTCAGCGACATCGTCGTGCCGATCAAGCTCGCGGGCGTGGACGTCGAGATCGTCCCCGGTCGCGGCCCCGTGCTCGGCTCACCGATCCGCACCGCGGCGGACGTCGACGCCCTCGAACCGCTGGACCCGGCGGCCCTCGAGCCGATCCGCCAGGCGGTCGCCCGCACGGTCGAGCAGCTCGGCGACACCCCGCTGATCGGATTCGCAGGCGCACCCTTCACGCTCGCCGCGTACCTGGTCGAGGGCGGCCCCTCGAAGGACCACATCCGCGCCCGCACCCTCATGCACGCCGAGCCGGAGACGTGGTCGCGGCTGCTGGCCTGGGCGGCCGAGGTGTCGGGGGTGTTCCTGCGGGCCCAGGTGCTCGCCGGGGCCTCGGCCGCACAGCTCTTCGACTCGTGGGTCGGATCCCTGTCGCGCGCCGACTACGTCCGGTACGTCGCACCGCACTCGGCGCAGTCGCTGTCCCACGTGGCCGACCTGGGCGTACCGCGCATCCACTTCGGCGTCGGCAGCGGCGAGGTCCTCGCCGACATGACCACGCTCGGCACCGACACCATCGGCGTCGACGCGGTCGGGGTCGACTGGCGGCTCCCGCTCGACGATGCCGTCCGCCGCGTCGGCACCGGCGTCAGCGTGCAGGGCAACATCGACCCGGCGATGCTCGCGGCCCCGTGGGAGGTCCTCGAAGCGCACGTGCGCGAGGTCGTCCGCCGCGGTGGCGCCGCCCGCGCCCACGTCGTGAACCTCGGCCACGGTGTGCCGCCGGAGACCGACCCGACGGTGCTGACGCGCGTCGTCGAGCTGGTCCACTCGCTCGGCGACGGGTCTGCCGCGTGACCGACGTCGTCGTGGTCGGCGGCGGCATCGCCGGACTCGTCACCGCCCGTGACCTGGCGAAGGGTGGTGCGAACGTCGTCCTGGTCGAGTCGTCCGGGGTGCTCGGCGGCATGATCCGCCGGCACACGGTCGGCGGCATCGACCTCGACATGGCGGCGGACTCGTTCGCGACCCGCACCGACGCCGTCGGCCGACTGGCGATCGAACTCGGGCTCGGCAACGACGTCGTCGCCCCGGACCCGCGCGGTGCCTGGTTGATGACCCGCGACGGTCGGACGTCCCCGATCCCCGCGACCGGGCTCCTCGGCATCCCGAGCACCCCGATGGCCGCCGACGTGCTCGCCGTCGTCGGGCAGAAGGGCGGGCTCCGCGCACAGATGGACTCGCTGCTGCCCGGACCGGTCGGCGCCAAGGCGGAGTCCCTGGGCGAACTCGTCCGGCGGCGCATGGGGGAGCGGGTCCTCGACGACCTGGTCGTCCCGATCGCCGGCGGCGTGCACTCCACCCACCCCGACCAGCTCGACCCGGAGCGAGTGGCTCCCGGCCTCCGCGCGGCACTGCTCCGCGAGGGCTCGCTGGCCCGCGCGGTCCTGGCACTCCGGGCCCGCGCGGCCGCCGGTACCCCGGTGCAGGGGATCCGCGGCGGGATCGTCCGGCTCGTGGACGAACTCGTCGCCGACATGGAGACCTACCGCGTCGACGTCCGGCTGCACACCCGGGCGACCCGGATCGAGGCGCACGCGGTCGAGGTCGTCTCCGTCGACGGCACGGTCGAACGCCTGCCCGCCCAGCACACCCTGTCGTCGGTGCCCGACCCCGAGCGCACCGCGGCACCGGACCGGACCGGGATCGAGCTCGTCACGCTCGTCGTCGACCAGCCCGAGCTCGACGCAGCCCCCCGCGGAACCGGGATGCTCGTGCACCCGGACGCGCAGGCCGTGTCGGCGAAGGCCTTGACGCACGCGACGGTGAAGTGGCCGTGGCTCGCCGAGGCGGCTGCCGGCCGCCACGTGCTGCGCCTGAGCTACGCGACGCCGGCCGACGCGACCAGCGCGCACGGCGCGAGCGGTCCCGACGACGCGGCCACGAGCCTCCCGGTCGACCCGGACGGACCCGTCGGCACCCGGGCGCTGCACGACGCGGCCACGCTGCTCGGCGTCCCCCTGACGGCGGCGCACGTCGTGGGTGCTGCGCGCGTCCGCTGGCACGGTCCGGACCTGACCGCTGCCGGTCTCGGAGCGGGGGTCGTCGGTGTCGGCGAGGTCGCGACCGGACGGGGCCTGGCCGGGATCATCGCGGCCGCCCGCACCGCCGCTGGACAGATCCTGGATTCCTGAGCGGACCCCAGACCGCCCGGGGGCTACTGTTGGTGAGACCGTCGGACGTATTCCGTTCGGCGCATGACCACCGCACACTGAACCAACGGAGGAATCGCACATGCGCGGAAAGCTCCTGTTCGTCGCCGGCGCCGCACTCGGGTACGTCCTGGGATCGCGAGCCGGACGGGCGCGGTACGAGCAGATCAAGACCGTCAGCGGCAAGGTCTGGAACAGCAACGGCGTCCAGAAGGGCGTGCACGTCGCTGAGGACTTCATCGCCGACAAGACCCCGGACGTCGCCGAGTTCATCGGTGAGACGACCAAGAAGGCCGTCCGCAAGGTCGGCCAGAAGAAGGACACCACCACCTCATGACCGACACCCGCGACCGCAAGTCGCGTTCGCTGTTCGGTCTGGTGGGCGACGTCCCGAAGCTCGTCAAGGGCCTGGTCAAGGGTGAGATCGACCTGCTCAAGGCCGAGATGCTCACGAAGGCCAAGATCTTCGGGCTCGCCGCGGGGCTGCTGGTCGGTGCACTCGTCATCGTGCTCTACGCGATCGGCGTGCTCCTGACCGCCGCCGTGATGGGCCTGGCGACCGTGATGCCGGCCTGGCTCGCAGCGCTCGTGATCGCCGTGGTGATGCTGATCGTCGCCGCCATCCTCGGGTGGATCGGCTGGAAGCGCCTGAAGAAGGGCCTGCCGATCACGCCGAAGCGCACGATCGACAGCGTCAAGAACGACATCAACGCGGTGAAGGGGATGGGCAAGAAGCCCACTCCGCCGAGCCAGTACGGCAGCCGCAAGCCGGACGTCGGCGGCCGGTTCTGAGCCCCGACAGCCGCACCACCGACGGAGGAACCGTGACCGATCCGCACGACGATCTCGCAGACCGCGTCGCCGCGACCCGCGCCCAGCTGTTCGACACCCTCGACGCGATCGAGGACAAGCTCAACGTGCCGAAGCAGATCGGCATCGCGGCGTCGAAGGTCAAGCGCGGCATCGACGAGAAGCCGGTCCCGTACCTGGCCGGCCTCGCAGCCGGAGTAGCGGTGGTCGGGGGTATCGTCGTGATGGTGCTCCGACGGCGGTAGACCGCCCGAGCGCGGTCCACCGGGTGCGGGGCGGCCACAACCCTGGCAACCGATAGGACAAGGACCCATGAGTTCCGACGCGCCCGCTCCTGCATCCGCGCACACCTCTCCGCACGAGACCGACCCTGCGATCGGGATCGATCCCAACCTCATGACGGCGTACGCCCTCTGGGCCGTGTTCCGCAGGCCGCTCGGCCCGGTCCACCGCGTCGGTGACGACGCCGTGGCCGAGCTCGACGCCGTGGTCGCGTCCGCCGCCGAGCGCGGGGTGACCGTCCGTGGCTTCTACGACGTCTCCGGCTTCCGTGCCGACGCCGACGTCATGATCTGGCTGCACGGCGACGACGCGCAGGTCATCCAGGCCGTGCTGCGCGAGATCCGCCGCACCGGGCTGTTCCAGGACACCGAGCCGGTGTGGCACGTGATGGCGATGCACCGCGAAGCCGAGTTCAACAAGCGGCACACCCCGGCGTTCCTGCGCGGCAAGGACCCCGAGGCGTGGATCACGGTGTACCCCTTCGTCCGCTCCTTCGAGTGGTACCTGCTGCCCGAGGACGAGCGCTCGAAGATGCTGCGCGACCACGGGATCGCCGGCGCCAAGTACCGCCGCGTCCTGACGAACACCATCGCGACCTTCGCCCTGAGCGACTACGAGTGGATCCTGCCGCTCGAGAGCCCCGAGCTCGTCGACCTCGTCGACCTCATGCGCGACCTGCGTGCCACCGAGGCCCGTCTGCACGTGCGCGAAGAGGTCCCCTTCTTCACGGGTCGTCGCGTGACGACCGCCGAACTCCCGGAGGTGCTGTCATGACCGACACCAGCCTGATCACGAACGGTCAGCCCGTCCTCGCCGCCACCCCCGCGGCCGCTTCCGGCCCGGAGCACGTCGAGGTCCCGACCGCCTACGACGCGATCCTGCTCGCCGGCTTCGGTGGCCCCGAGGGCCAGGACGACGTCATCCCCTTCCTGCGCAACGTCACCCGCGGCCGCGGCATCCCCGATGAGCGGCTCGAAGAGGTCGCGCACCACTACCGGCACTTCGGCGGTGTGAGCCCGATCAACGCGCAGAACCGCGCGTTGAAGGCGGCGCTCGAGGCCGAGCTGGCCTCGCGTGGCATCGACATGCCGGTGCTCTGGGGCAACCGCAACTGGGAGCCCTACCTCGAGCAGGCCTTCACCGAGGCCGCGGACAAGGGCTACAACAAGCTCATCGCGATCGCCACGAGCGCCTACTCGTCGTTCTCGAGCTGCCGCCAGTACCGCGAGGACTATGCGCGCGTGCTCGACGAGACCGGTCTGCTCGGCACCATCGAGATCGACAAGATCCGGCAGTTCTTCGACCACCCCGGCTTCGTCCGCCCGTTCGTCGACGGCGTCCGTGACGGCATGGCGAAGGCCATCGCCGAGAACGCTCGGCTCGAGGTCGCGACCGAGCTGCACGTGCTGTTCTCGACGCACTCGATCCCGTCGACCGACGCTGCGAAGTCCGGCCCGGACTACCGCGGCTTCGACGAGCACGGCGCCTACGAGGCCCAGCACCTCGCCGTCGCGCAGGTCGTCCTCGACCAGGCGTGGGCGGAGCTGCTCGAGCAGCCCGAGCACGCACACCTGCAGGGCACGTCCAAGCCCGCCTGGAAGCTCGTGTACCAGTCGCGCTCCGGCCCCCCGACGCAGCCGTGGCTCGAGCCCGACATCAACGACTACATGAACGAGGAGCTCAAGGGCGGCTCGACCCGCGCCGTGCTCATCGTCCCGCTCGGCTTCGTGAGCGACCACATGGAGGTCATGTGGGACCTCGACGAGGAAGCCACCGAGACCGCGCAGGAGCTCGGCTTCTGGTCGGTCCGCACGCAGACCCCCGGTGTCGACCCGGCCTACGTCTCCGGTCTCGTCGACCTGGTGCTCGAGCGCGTCAACGGCACCCCCACCAGCGAGCGTCCGCACCTGACCGACATCGGTCCCTGGTACGACGTGTGCCGCCCGGGCTGCTGCGAGAACGTCCGCGCCGGCTTCAAGCCCGCCGCCGCCGGCGTCGCCCCGTGACCGACGCACCGACCCCGATCCGGCTGGGCACCCGCGCCAGCCGGCTCGCGGTCGCGCAGTCGCAGGACGTCGCCGACCGCCTGGCAGCGGCGTCCGGTCGTCCGGTCGAGCTCGTCACGGTCACGAGCGAGGGCGACACGAACCGCGCCTCGCTCGCGTCACTGGGGGGCACCGGTGTGTTCGCCAGCGCCCTGCGCGAAGCCCTGGTCGCCGGCGAGGTCGACGTCCTGGTGCACTCGCTGAAGGACCTGCCGACCGCGCCGTACCCGGGCCTGACGATCGCTGCCGTGCCGAAGCGTGCCGATGCCCGCGACGTCCTCGTGGCGCGGAACGGCGCGACCGTCGAGAGCCTGCCCGAGGGCGCGAAGGTCGGCACGGGCTCACCGCGTCGCGTCGCGCAGCTCAAGGCGAAGCGCCCCGACCTCGACGTCATCGACATCCGCGGCAACATCGACACCCGCCTGGGCCGGGTGGACGACGACCTCGACGCCGTCGTGCTCGCCGCCGCCGGGCTCACCCGCATCGACCGGCTGTCGGCCGCCACCGAACTGCTCGACCTCGGCTTCTGGCCGAGTGCTCCGGGGCAGGGCGCGCTGGCGATCGAGACCCGTGCTGCTGAGACCGACACGAACCTGCTCGCCGCACTGCGCAAGATCGAGCACGCCCCGACCCGCCTGACGGTGTCGGCCGAGCGCGAGGTCCTGGCGAAGCTCGAGGCCGGCTGCTCCGCCCCGATCGGTGCGACCGCGGTCGTGGACGCCGAGCTCCTGCTCGTCTCCGCTACGGTCTACAGCCCCGACGGCGCCGAGTACCGCACGGCGTCGCACGCGGCCGTGCTCGAGGGATCCGCGCAGGACCGTCTTGCCGAAGCACTCGAGGTCGGTGGCCGCGTGGCCGCCGAGCTGCTCGAGAACGGTGCCGGTGACCTGGCGGACCTCGCCGACTCGGTGAAGTAGAGCCCGTCACGGACACGCCCGCTCCCGTCGTCGTCATCCCCCGGGGTGGCGCGTGGGGCGAGCGCGTCGCGACGGCGGCTCGGCAGCGCGGGCTCGACCCGCGGGTCGTCCCGATCATCACCACCGAGCCGCCGCTCGACTGCGGCCCGCTCGACCGTGCCGTCGCCCGCATGGCCGGGTACGCGTGGGTGGTGGTGACCAGTGCGACGGCCGTGACGGTGCTCGCAGAACGCGTGGCGGGCCTCCCGTCCGGTGTCCGCGTTGCGGTGGTCGGTGAGCCGACAGCCCGTGCCGCGCGTGCTGCGGGCTGGGTCGTCGACCTCGTGCCGGAGCAGGCCTCGGCCGCTGCCCTCGTCGACGCGCTGCCGGACACCGACGGCACCGTGCTCTTCCCGCGCTCCGAGATCGCCGCGCCGACCCTCGTCGACGGGCTGCGGGCCCGCGGCATCGACGTGGACGACGTGGTCGCGTACCGTACCGTGGGGACCGGCGACGAGCCGATCACCCTCGACGCGGTGCCCGACGCGGTGCTCGTGACGAGCGGCAGCGTCGCCCGCGAGATCGCCCGCCGGATGACCCCGCTCGACCCCCGCACCCTCGTGGCCTGCATCGGCCCCGGAACCGCCGCCGACGCGCGCGCAGCCGGACTGCCGGTCCACGTGATCGGACCCACCCGGTCCGCAGAAGCCCTGCTCGACGCCGTCGTCGAGGCCCTGAACCCCACCGCCCCCGAACAGGAAGGCCACCCGTGACCGGCCGTTTCCCCCAGGTCCGCCCCCGTCGACTCCGTGCCACCCCCGCGATGCGACGGCTCGTCGCCGAGACCCGGCTGCACCCAGCCGAGCTCGTGCTGCCGATGTTCATCCGCGAGGGCGCCACCGACGCCGTCGACATCTCGAGCATGCCGGGCGTGCAGCAGCACTCGCTCGACTCGTTCCGTCGCGCCCTGGTGACGGCCGCGGAGGTCGGGATCGGCGGCGTGAACCTGTTCGGCGTCCCGACCACGAAGGACGCCACCGGATCCGGGGCGACCGACCCCGACGGCATCCTCAACGTGGCCATCCGCGTGGCGAAGGAAGAGGTCGGTGACGAGCTGGTCGTGCAGTCCGACCTGTGCCTCGACGAGTTCACCGACCACGGCCACTGCGGCGTCCTGGCGGCGGACGGCTCCGTCGACAACGACGCCACCCTGCTGCGGTACCGCGACATGGCGGTCGCTCAGGCAGAGGCCGGCGCCGAACTGGTGTGCCTGAGCGGGATGATGGACGGCCAGATCGCCGCCGCGCGTGACGCGCTCGACGTCGCCGGTCACACCGGCACCGCGCTGCTGGCCTACGCGGCCAAGTACGCGTCCGCCTTCTACGGCCCCTTCCGCGAGGCCGTTTCGTCGTCGCTCGTCGGCGACCGGCGGACCTACCAGATCGACGCCGCCAACGGTCGACAGGGGCTGCGCGAGGTCGCGCTCGACGTCGACGAGGGTGCCGACGTCGTCATGGTGAAGCCGGCGATGAGCTACCTCGACGTGCTCGCCGAGACCGCTGCGACGTCGCCCGTGCCGGTCTGGGCCTACCAGATCTCCGGCGAGTACGCGATGATCACGGCAGCCGCACAGAACGGCTGGATCGACCGCGACGCCGCCGCGATGGAGTCGCTCATCGGCATCAAGCGTGCCGGCGCCGACGCGATCCTGACCTACTTCGCCGTCGACATCGCACGGAAGCTCAACCAGGAGGCCGGTCTCCGCACCTCCGGCACCACCGCCGCAGTCGCCGGCATCGCCTCGACCGGGAAGGCCCCCGAATGACCACGAACGACCAGCTGTTCGGCCGCGCCAAGAACGCGATCCCCGGCGGCGTGAACTCGCCCGTCCGTGCCTACGGATCGGTGGGCGGCACCCCGCGCTTCCTGGTGTCGGCGAAGGGCGCGTACGTCACCGACGCCGAGGGGCGCGAGTACGTCGACCTCGTGGCGTCGTGGGGTCCCGCGATCCTCGGACACGCGCACCCCGGCACCGTCGAGGCCGTGCAGCAGGCCGCCGCGCGGGGACTGTCCTTCGGCGCCTCGACCCCGGGCGAGACCGAGCTCGCCGAGCTCGTGAAGCAGCGGGTGTCGGTCGACGGCGACGGCCCCATCGAGAAGCTCCGCATGGTGTCGACGGGCACCGAGGCCACGATGACGGCGATCCGGTTGGCCCGCGGCTACACCGGCCGCGACCTGCTCGTGAAGTTCGCCGGGCACTACCACGGGCACTCCGACTCCCTGCTCGCCGAGGCCGGATCGGGTGTCGCCACCCTGGCCCTGCCGGGCAGCGCGGGCATCACCGAGGAGACCGCGGCGCAGACCCTGGTGCTGCCGTACAACGACCTCGACGCCGTCCGCCGAGCGTTCGACGAGCACTCCGAGCGCATCGCCGGCGTCATCGTCGAGGCCGCCGCGGCGAACATGGGCGTGCTCGCTCCCGAGCGCGGGTTCAACCGCGCGCTCGCGCAGATCGTGCAGGCGCACGGGGCGCTGCTCATCGTCGACGAGGTCCTGACCGGGTTCCGCGTCGGGTCGGCCGGCTGGTGGGGCCTCGAGGCGTCGAAGGTCGTCCCCGACGGCGCCGGGTGGAAGCCCGACCTGATCACGTTCGGCAAGGTCATCGGTGGCGGCATGCCCCTCGCCGCGCTCGGCGGCCGACGCGAGGTCATGGACTTCCTCGCCCCGCTCGGCCCCGTGTACCAAGCGGGCACCCTGTCCGGCAACCCGCTCGCGGTCGCCGCCGGCATCGCCACGCTCCGGGCCGCGACGCCGTCGGTGTACGAGTCGCTGAACCGCACGGCCTCGGTCATCTCCGCGGCCACGTCGGACGCACTGTCGGCCGAGGGCGTCGCCCACACCGTGCAGCGCGCCGGCAACCTGTTCTCGTTCGCCTTCACGGACACCGCCCCGCGGAACTACGACGACGTGCGGGCGCAGGACGTGTTCCGGTACGCCCCGTTCTTCCACGCGATGCTCGACGCCGGCGTGACCCTGCCGCCGAGCGTGTTCGAGGCATGGTTCGTCACGGCCGCCCACGATGAGCGGGCCGTCGGGCGGATCCTCGACGCGCTGCCCGCAGCAGCGAAGGCAGCGGCCGCCGCGGCGGCGTAGGGGGCGGGTGCTCCGTGCTGGAGCCGCGGCTGGTTGACTGGCCACATGCAACTCGCCGAGGCCCTCATCGAGCGCGCCGACCTGCAGAAGCGCATCGAACAACTGCGCGGCCGCATCGCCGCGAACGCCCGCTACCAAGAGGGTGAGGAGCCCGACGAGGACGCCCGCGAGCTCCTCGCCGAGGCCGAGCGGTCGATCGACGCGCTCGAGGTCCTGCTCGCCCGCATCAACGCGACGAACGCCAGCACCACCGTGGCGTCCGGGCAGACCGTCACCGCGCTGCTCGCCCGACGCGATGCCCTGCGGCTGCGGCACGCGCTCGTCACCGGAGCGGCGGACGCCACGGCCGGCACGAACGGCGGGTACCGACAGCTCCGCAGCGAACTCCGCACGTTCGCCGCGTTGCCGACCGCCGAGCTCCGGTCGCGTGCCGACGCCCTGGCGAAGGAGATCCGCGAACTCGACGCGGTCGTCCAGCGCACCAACTGGGAGGTCACCCTGGTCGACTGAGCAGCGGGGCGGTGCGTCGGTAGACGGACCGGGGCGGGTACGGACCCGACGACCGGCGGGCAACCCGGTCACCTGTCGGCGCAGTGGGCAGCGCCATGGCGAGAGCCGTGCACATCGCAGCCCAGTACGGCGCACCAGGTACGGTGCACACCGCACCACGCACAACCGCGTACCGACCGGACCGACGAGGGCGGGACAGGGGACAGCGCCGCCCCACCCTCGACGGGTCAGGAGCAGTCGGCCTTGGTGAAGGTCGTGTCGAGCGTCTTCGAGGTGCCGTCGAACGCGTAGGTGTAGCGCATGTCGACGCCCTCATCGAGCAGGTCCTTCGTGTCGCTGTTCGAGCAGAGCGTCGGGCCGACCGAATCGCGGATGGCGCTCTCGGTGATCGAGGCCGGGTCGACGCTGGACGACACCGTGTAGTCGTAGTGGATCGCGTTGCCCTCGGCCTCGACGCCCGTCCACGACGTCACCGAGTCGACCTGCTTCGGCAGGTCGCTCTGCTCGCGGATCTGCACGACGGCCTTCGAGACCTTCTCCTCCGTCGAGTCGCTGAACGCGGCGGTGAGCGCCTGGCGGACCAGGAACGCGACGACCACGGCGACGACGACGCCGAGCAGCGAGATCAGGACGCGCTTGCCACGGGACTGCTTGGGCGGCGGGGCGTACGGGGCTCCGGCGGGAGCGGGCTGCGCGTACGGCTGCTGGCCGGGCTGCTGCTGCGCCCAGGGCTGCTGGCCGGGCTGCTGCTGGCCGGGCTGCTGCGGGCCGGGCTGCTGCGGGCCGGCGTTCGGCTGCGGCTCGGACCCCGGGTAGGGCGGCGGTGTGGTCGTCATGGTGTTCCCCCTCGTTGCAGTGCGCGGCCTGACACCGTCGTCCGGCGCCGGGTCCCTCCCCGACACGGGCCGCAGTCACCTGAGCGACCATCCAAGCACAGGCCGGGGCGCCGCAACGCGCCTGTCCGACCCCCGCGCCGTCTCAGGCGGAACGGCGTGCAGCCCAGCGGCCCTCGGAGCGCAGGATCGCGAGCGGGAAGTCGAACGCGTGCGACACCGCCGACGACGTGATGACCTCGTCCGCCGTGCCCTGTGCCACCACGGCACCGTCACGGAGCAGCATCGCGTGCGAGGTCGACACCGGCAGGTCCTCGAGGTGGTGCGTGACCATGACGCTGCCGAGCTCGGGGTGTCGGTGCCGCAGCGTGTCGACGGTCTCGAGCAGGTGCTCGCGCGCGGCGACGTCGAGTCCGGTCGCCGGTTCGTCGAGCAGCAGCAACTGCGGCTCGGACATCAGCGCCCGTGCGATGAGGGTCCGTCCGCGTTCGCCCTGGGACAGCACGGGCCAGCGTGCGTCGCGTCGTGCGGCGAGCCCGACGTCGGCGATGTGCTGCTCGGCGAGTGCGACCTGCGCGGCCGTGGGCTCCCACCGCATCATGAGGTCGGTGGTGCCGGTCAGGCCGGTCAGCACCGTCTCGAGCACGGTGAGCGGGGAGAGCATCCGGTGCCGCGGGTCGACGTGGCCGATGTGCTCACGGAGTTCGCGGACGTCGACGCGTCCGAGGCGCCGGCCGAGCACCTCGACCGAGCCCGCGGTCGGGTGGCCCGTCGCGCCGAGGACCGCGAGCAGCGTCGACTTGCCGGCGCCGTTCGGTCCGAGGAGCGCCCAGTGCTCACCGCGGCGGACGGTCAGGTCGACGTCGTGCAGCAGGTCGCGGCCGGAGCGCGTCACACGGACGCCCTCGGCACGGAGCAGGACGCCGTCTGCGCGGAACTGGACGCCCGCGGCGCGGGACTGGTCGGTGTCGGTCACGACTCCATCGTGGCCGACGTCAGCGCCGTTCGGTGCCGTCCGCCAGGGCGCCGCCCTCGGCGACGAACGCGCGGGCCTGCACGGTGTGCTCCTCGACGGTGCTGCTGAGCGAACGGATCACCGCGGCCGCTGCTTCGCCGTCGCGCTTCGAGATCGCCGCACGGAGCGGGTCGACGAAGTGCTTGACGTCCCAGAACATGCCGCTCTGGTGGGTCAGGGCGAGGAAGTTCGCGCGGGGCAGCAGCGAGGTCGACAGCTGGACCAGCAGGTCGTTGTCCGCCGCACCGATCAACTGGGTGACGACCGCGCCGACCTGTGTCGAGACGTCGCCGGCCCGCTCCTGCTCGGCGGCTGTGCGCAGGGCTTCCAGCGTGTCGACGAGGCGCGTGGCCGCAGCGTCGTCGAGCTTCGGGACGGCCCAGCGGGCCGCGAGCTCCGTGACACCGGCGAGCACCTGGATGGTGTCGTCGAACTGCTTGGCGGTGGGCGACGCGACCCGGGTGTACCGGTTCGCCTCCATCTCGACCAAGCCGTAGTCGACGAGCTTGGCGATCGCCTCACGGATGGGCGTGCGACTGACCCCGAGCCACTGGACCAGCTCGTCGTCGTTGAGCCGTTCGCCGGCCTGCAGCGTGCCGTCCTGGATCGCGGCCAACATCTTCTCGAGGACCACGTCGCGGAGCAGCTTGCGCGGCGAGTTCTCGACGGTCGACTTGGGTACCGGCATGACGGACTCCTCGTGTCACGGACGTTTGGTATCCAAACCCTAACGTGTCAATATGCAATCGCTTGCGGAATAACAGCATCCCAGAACATCAGCCACGCACGTCGACCACAGTGCGTCCGTGCACCCGACCGGCGACCACCTCGACGCCGATCTCGATCGCCTGCTCCGGGGTGACGGTCCGGGTGACACCCGCCAGCAGCGCCGGGTCGAGATCGGTCGCCAACCGCTCCCACGCCCGGTGCCGGAGTTCGGACGGGGCGTCCACCGAGTTGATGCCGAGCAGCGACACCGCACGCAGGATGAACGGCAGCACCGTCGTGGGCAGCGCGGAGTCCTGCGCGAGCCCGCACGCCGTGACGGCTCCACCCCACCGGGTGCCGGCCAGCACGTTCGCCAGGGTGGCCCCGCCGACGCTGTCCACGGCGCCGGCCCACGCGGCACGCTGCATCGGCTTGCCGGGCTCGGACAGGGCACCCCGGTCCACGACCTCGGTCGCGCCGAGGCGTCGGAGCGAGGCCTCGTTGGTGCTCCGTCCGGTCGACGCGGTCACCTCGTACCCGCGCGCGTCGAGCAGGGCGATCGCCACCGTCCCCACCCCGCCGGACGCACCCGTGACGAGCACCCGCCCGGCACCCGGTTCGACGAACCGTTCGAGCGCGAGGACGCTGAGCATCGCCGTGAACCCCGCCGTGCCGATCGCCGCCGCGAACGAGTCCTCGATCGCCGCGGGCAGGACCACGAGGGAACCGGACGGCACCACGGCGTGCTGGGCCCAGCCACCGTGCCGGGTCTCGCCGAGTCCGGCACCGTTCAGCACGATTCGGTCGCCGATCGCCACGTCGTGCACGCCCGGTCCGAGCGCCGACACGGTGCCGACGACGTCGATGCCGGGCACGAGCGGGTCGACCCGCGCGACGCCGGGGTTCCTGGCGAGGGCGAGGCCGTCCTTGTAGTTGACGCTCGAGTACGTGACGTCGACGAGGGCTTCGCCCTCGGTCGGATCAGGCAGGTCGACGTCGGCGACGGTGGGCGGGGCTGAACTGGACACGACTACGGCGCGGGTCATGCGCCGGACGCTACCCCGGGCCTCCCGGCCAGCGGTCCGTTCTTTCCCAGAACGCGCGCGATCCCTGGCGGAATCGGGCGTACCGGGTCGGAAAAAACGACCAGGTACGCCCGAAACGGTCAGGTACGCCCTCGGCCAGCGCTCCGGCGAGCGCTCACCGGCCAGCGCTCATCCGAACATGATGGCGGCTTCGTCGAACCGCGCCTGCGGCACGGTCTTCAGCTCGCCGAGCGCCTCGTCGAACGAGACGTGCACGATGTCGGTGCCCTTCAGGGCGACCATCCGGCCCCATCGTTCCTCGACCACCGAGTCGATGGCCGCCAGGCCGAGCCGCGTCGACAGCACCCGGTCGTACGCGGTCGGCGTGCCACCGCGTTGGATGTGCCCGAGGGTCGTGGCGCGCGTCTCGATGCCCGTCATCTCCTCGATGAGGGGCGCGAGCCGCTCACCGATGCCACCGAGCCGCGGACGCCCGAAGGCGTCGAGCCCGCGCTCGGTGTGCGCGTTGTCCTCGTGGTCGGGGACGAAGCCCTCGGCCACCACGACGAGCGGTGCACGACCTCGGTCGTAGGCGGCACGCACCCACTTCGCGATCTGTTCCATGCTCGTCTTCTGCTCCGGGATCAGGATCGCGTGCGCACCCGCGGCCATGCCGGAGTGCAGGGCGATCCAGCCCACGTGCCGCCCCATGACCTCGGCGACCATGCAGCGGGAGTGCGACTCGCCGGTGGTGCGGAGGCGGTCCATCGCCTCGGTCGCGATCGCGACGGCGGTGTCGAAACCGAACGTGTAGTCGGTGGCGCCCAGGTCGTTGTCGACCGTCTTCGGGACGCCGACGATCTTCAGCCCGGCGTCGGTCAGGCGCTTCGCCGCGGCGAGCGTGCCTTCGCCACCGATCGCGACGATGGCGTCGATGCCGTGGCGGTCCAGGGTCTTCGAGATGTTCTCCACGCCGCCGTTGGGGCCCTCGAAGGGGTTCGTGCGGCTGGTGCCGAGGATCGTGCCGCCCTGCTTGGCGATGCCCTGGATGTCCTTGCGGCCGAGCGGGACGATGTCGCCGTCGACGACGCCGCGCCAGCCGTCCCGGAACCCGACGAACTCGTGGCCGTGGATGGCGATGCCCTTGAGGACGACCGCGCGGATGACCGCGTTCAGGCCGGGGCAGTCGCCTCCGGAGGTGAGGATGCCGATGCGCATGGGAACTCCGTCGTCGGGTGGTGCGGGTGGGGGTCGTGGGGGACTGCGACCATCATGACTGACGGTGGTTGCGCATTACCATCCCGGTGTGACCCTGCTCGACTCCGCCTCGTCGTCCGCCGGTGCGTCCGGCGACGCGTCTGCCGGTGCGTCCGTCGATGCGTCTGGTGCTCCCATTGCGTCCGGCGATGCGTCTCGCGTCGACACCGTGTACCGACCGGGAGGCCCGGTGAACGTCGCGTCGACCCTGCGGCCCCTGCAGCGCGGCACCGGCGACCCCGCCTACAAGGTGGTCGGGTCGGTCGTGTGGCTCGCCCTGCGGACACCCACCGGCCCCGCTGCCGTCGCGATCCGGCCGGCCGGCGACACCATCGCGGTCTCGGCGTGGGGTGACGGTGCTTCGTGGGCGGTCGAGCACGCGCCGGAGATGCTCGGTCGCGGCGACGACTGGGACGGGTTCGACGTCTCCGGCCACGCGTTCCTGGCGACGGCCCGACACCGGCAGCCCGGACTCCGGCTGCTCCGGACGAACACCGTCGTCGCGATGCTCGTGCCGGCGATCATGGAGCAGAAGGTGACCTCGCGGCAGGCATGGGGTGCGTGGCGGTACCTGCTCCGTCGGTACGGCACGCCCGCGCCGGGCCCCGCGCCGGACGGTCTCATCGTGCCGCCGACGGCCGACGAGTGGGCGCGGATCCCGAGCTGGGAGTGGCACCGAGCCGGCATCGAGCCCGGACGGTCGGCGACGGTGATGCGCGCGGTGCGTGTGGCTCCGGCGCTCGAACGGACGCTGACGCTCGGTCGCGGCGGTTCGGTCGTGTCGGCGCGGCTCCAGTCGATCCCCGGCATCGGGAAGTGGACGGCTGCCGAGACCGCGCAGCGCTCCCACGGCGACCCCGATTCGCCGAGCGTCGGGGACTTCCACGTCCCCGCGCTGGTCGGGTGGGCGCTGACCGGGGGACCGGTCGACGACGACGGGATGCTCGAGCTGCTCGAACCGTGGCGGGGGCACCGGGAGCGGGTCGTGCGGCTGATCGGCGGCTCGGGGTTCCGGAAACCGTCGTTCGGGCCGCGGCTCACGATCCAGGACCACCGCGGGCACTGAGCGGTCGCGCGCGGCCCGCTGCGGTCCGCACCTGTTTCGCGACACGACACCAGGTGATCACGTGGTGTCGTGTCGGAGAACCGGTGTCGCGCCGGGTCAGGGGTGGCGGACGCCCTCGCCGGCCAGCACGGCGCGGTAGCCCTCGCGGAACGTCGGGTACTGCGGCGCCCAGCCGGTCGACCGGAGCAGCGCGTTCGACAAGCGCTTGTCACCACCGGACTGCCGGGCACCGCCGTCACCGGTGACGGGCTCGGGAACGCCGAGCTCCTCGGCCAGGAACCGCAGCACGTCGTCGAGCCGGCTCGGTTCGTCGTCGGTGCCGAGGTACGTCGGCGCCGGGTCCTCCACGGTCGCCAGGTGCACGAGCGCCGCGGCGGCGTCGTCGCGGTGGATCCGGTTCGTGTGCGGCGAGGGACCCGGAGCCAACCGGGCCGAACCGGAGCGGACCTGGTCGATCAGGCGCTCGCGGCCCGGACCGTAGACACCGGACAGCCGCACGAGCACGGCGTCGGGAGCACGGTCGCGCAGCAGCGCTTCGGCCTCGACCAGCACCTCGGCGGTCGGGGTCGCACCGTGCGCCGGGGTGTCCTCGGCGACCACGCTGCCGTCGTCGACGTCGTACACCGCGGTCGAGGACACCACGAGCAGGCGTGGATCGGCGTCCGAGGCATCGATGCCGTCGAGCACGTTCCGCAGGCCGTCGACGTAGGTGGCGCGGTACTCGTCGACGTCACGGCTGCCCGCGGCGAAGGCCACGACGACGACGGAGGTGTCGGCGGGGATCTCGGGGACCTCGTGCCGCAGGTCGGTGCTGCGGCCGGTGATCGGGGCCGGGACCAGTTCGGCGCGGCGTCGGAGGCCGATCACGTGGTGTCCCCGGCGCGCGAAGCGGAGACCGGCCTCGGTCCCGAGGTCGCCGCAGCCGGCGATCACGACGGTGTCGTTGTTGTGCACCCGTCGACCTTGGCACGGACACCTGGTGGACGCTCCCGCACCCGGCCTGCTGCCGCTCAGAGCACCTTCCGCAGCAGCACGGAGTCGCCGTGCTCCTGGTCGCGCTCACGCTGCCCGGTGTCGACGAAGCCCAGCTTGCCGAGCACCCGGAGCGACGCGGTGTTCCAGTCGCGGACCGTGGACACCAGGTGGCGGTACCCGAGCTCGCGTGCCGCACTGATCACCGCGCCGGATGCTTCCGTGGCGTACCCGTGGTTCCACGACGCCTGCAGGAACTCGTACGCCAGCTCGGGTTCGTCGGGCGCACCGACGCTGTTCGCGACGAGGCCGCAGTAGCCGACGGCGGCACCGGTGTCCCGGCGCTCGACGACGAGCAGACCGGGCGCCGGCGTCTGGTCGTACCCGCGCGCCCACTCCTCGAGATCGGACACGGTGGGGTGTCCGTCGGCCGAGAGCCGTCGATGCGGCGGCACGCGTGGATCCCGTTCGGCCCAGAGCCGACGGTGGAACGCGGCGTCGGTGCTCCGCCACGGCCGCAGGCGCAACCGCTCCGTCTCGAGTGCCGACATCTGATCGCCGCTCAGTCCGAGGTGCGAGCGGGTTCTTCGTCCTTCGCCTCGACGCCGTCGTGGCGCATCCGCACGACGCTGGCCAGGGTCGACAGCGCCATCGCGGCGATGATCACGATCAAGGAGACCCACGTGTTGATCTCCGGCGCCCACTCGATGTGGTCGCCACCGTTCAGGAACGGCAGCTCGTTGTCGTGCAGTGCGTGCAGGACGAGCTTCACGCCGATGAACGCGAGGATCACCGCGATGCCGTACTTCAGGTAGACGAGCCGCTCCAGCAGGCCGCCGAGCAGGAAGTACAGCTGCCGCAGGCCCATCAGGGCGAAGACGTTCGCGGTGAACACGATGAACGGGCTCTCGGTGATGCCGAAGATCGCGGGGATCGAGTCGAGGGCGAACAGCAGGTCGGTGGTCCCGATCGCGATCAGCACGATGAGCAACGGGGTGAAGTGCCGCACGCCGTCGTGGGTGGTCCGGAACTTCATGCCGTCGAACGTGTCGGTGAGGCGCACGCGACGGCGGAGCAGCCGGACGATGAAGCTGTCCTTCTGGTCGTCGGCATCGTCCTCGCCGCGGAGCTGCTGGATCGCCGTCCAGATCAGCCAGGCGCCGAAGATGTAGAAGATCCACGAGAAGTTCTCGATGAGCTGGGCACCGACGAGGATGAAGATGCCGCGCAGCACGAGCGCGATGATGATGCCGAGCATCAGCACCTCTTGCTGGATCTTCTTCGGCACCGAGAACCGCGCCATGATGATGACGAAGACGAACAGGTTGTCGATGCTCAGGCTGTACTCGGTGAGCCAACCTGCCAGGAACTCACCCGCCGAGTCGCCGCCAGCGAACACGAGCATCAGGACCGCGAAGACCAGCGCGAGCCCCACGTAGACGCCCACCCACGTCGCCGACTCGCGCAGCGTCGGCACGTGCGGTCGGCGCGCGACAATGAGCAGGTCGGCGAGCAGGATCGCGACGATCGCGATCAGCGAGCCGACTTCGAACACGACGGGGAGTTCGGGCATTGCGGCCTTCCTGGCTGCGGGGGATCGGGTGGATGAACAGCCTGACAGAGGTGGATGAACAGCCTGACAGATCCGAACGCATCCGGCAGCCGGATCGTTCCGGGTGAACGATCCGCCCCACCACCTCGTTGACCGGGTATGGGACTCCGCACACGCACCAAGGTCATCATCGGCATCTCCACCGGCGTCGTGGTCATCGCGGCCGCCGCCGTCATCGCCGGTCCGTCCATCTACGCGAACACCGTCAACGGACAGGCCGCCGCCGCACCCTCGCTGCAGGCGACGTCGTCCGCCAGCCTCGACGCGGCGGACGCCGACGGCACCTGGACCAGCGCGAAGACCTCGTACGCCGGCTACCGGGTGCACGAGGTCCTGCAGGGGAATGATGTGAACGTGGTCGGACGCACGAAGGACGTCGAGGGCACCGCCGAGGTCGACGGCGGCTCCCTCGCGACGGCGACGGTCACGGTCCAGGTCGCGAAGATCTCCACCCCCGAGTCCGCGCGCGACGCCTACTTCCGGGACACAGCGCTCGAGACGGACAAGTTCCCGACGGCGACGTTCACGCTCACCAAGCCCGTCGACGTCTCGAAGGCGCTCGACGGCAGCACGCAGGACGTCACCCTGACCGGCACGATGGACCTGCACGGCGTCACGAAGGCCGTCACCGCCGACGCGCAGGTGGCGGTCGGCACGGGTGGCACCGTGCAGGTCGCCGGCTCGGTGCCGATCACGTTCGCCGACTACGGCGTGCAGGCCCCCTCGCTCGGCTTCGTCACCGTGGACGGGAAGGGCTCCGTCGAGTTCTCCCTCGACCTGCAGAAGTGACCGTGTCGAGTCGTTCCGCCGACGAGCTGCTCGCGACGCTGTACCGCGAGCACGGTGACGCGCTCACCCGGTACGTCCGGCACCTGACGCGGGACGGCTCGGCGGTCGAGGACGTCGTGCAGGAGACCATGGTCCGCGCCTGGCAGCGCCCGGCGGTGCTGGAACGCGCGCCGGACAGCGCCCGCGCCTGGCTGTTCACGGTCGCGCGGAACCTGGTCGTCGACGACGCCCGGTCCGCCCGGAACCGCCGGGAGTTCGGCACCGAACACCCCGTCGACCGCGCCGAGTCGGACCGCACCGACGCCGTGCTCGACCGCATCGTCGTGGCCGACGCGCTCGCATCGCTCTCGCCGGACCACCGCCGCGTGGTCGTGGACGCCTACTGGCTCGGCCACACGGTGCCGGAGATCGCACGACGACACGACATCCCCGAGGGCACCGCGAAGTCGCGGTTGCACTACGGGCTGCGAGCCCTGCGGCTCGCACTGCAGGAACGAGGAGTGACCCGATGAGCGACGACCAGTACGCAGAGTGGGACGCGGCGTACGTGCTCGGGTCCCTGAGCCCGGACGAACGGCTCGAGTACGAGCAGCACCTGGAGACCTGCGACCGTTGCACGGCCGCCGTCGCCGAGCTGGTCGGCCTGCCCGGTCTGCTCGCCAAGCTGCCGGCCGACCAGGCGATCGATATCGCCGAACCGGACGGGAGGCCCGACACCGGTTCCGAGAGCACCCTCGCCTCCGTCGCGCACCGCGTTCGACACCGTCGCCGTCGTCGCCGGGTCTGGGTCGCCGCCACCGCAGGGCTCGCGGTGGTCGCTGCCGTCCTGGGCGGACTCGCCGTCGGCACGGCGGGAGACCGCGGCTCGGTGCAGGCCGGACGTGACGTCTCGGCATCGGCGACCGCGGACCGCTACGACATGACCGGCGCCCAGGGACTCGACGTCGACCTGGCCGTCAGCGGCGAACAGTGGGGCACCCGCTTCGACTGGGGTTGCTCGTACGGCGGCAAGGAGTGGGCGGCGGACGGCTCGGTCATGTACGACCTCGTCGTGGTGCGGTCCGACGGCACCGCGCAGATCGTCGGCTCGTGGACGGCCGCGGGCGAGGACG
This sequence comes from Curtobacterium sp. PhB172, assembly GCF_003752545.1. Lineage (NCBI taxonomy): Bacteria > Bacillati > Actinomycetota > Actinomycetes > Micrococcales > Microbacteriaceae > Curtobacterium > Curtobacterium sp. PhB172. The sequence goes on along the minus strand of NZ_RKIF01000005.1, from coordinate 43,934 downwards.
CGAAGGGACTGTCGGCGTCGACGGACATCCCGCGCGACGACATCGCGAGCGTGCAGGTGCGGCTCCGCGGCGAACAGGGAGCCCTCGCCGTCGTCGACCTGTAGCGCCCGCCCGCCCCCGCCCCCGCCCCCGCGCCCCGCCCGACCCCGCCCCCGCGCCCCGCCCGACCCCGAGCCCCGCCCGACCCCGCCCCCGAGCCCCCGAGGTTCCGAAATCTCGGCATCTGGGCGCAGCTCAGGGGCGCTCGTGGAACCTCGGCGCTCCCCGTGCGGCGAGTCGTGGAACCTCGGCGGAGGTGCGCGGGAAAGCCATCGCCAGGAACCGTGTTGAACGGCGCGCGCGGAGCGGCGGTGTGTGACGACCAAGTCCGGGTCCCGAGGTTCCGAGATCTCGGAACCTCGACGCGGTGAGGGGGCGTTCGTGGAACCTCGGCGCTCCCCGTGCGGCGAGTCGTGGAACCTCGGCGGACGTGCGGGGGCGGCTAGCCCGAGGCGGCCTCGTCCGACACGTCGGGGCCGATCGCGTCCTGGACGCGCGCACTGACGGACCGGAGGGTGTCCGCGTCGGTCCCCACGGGCCTCCAGAACAGGTCTTCCAGCGCACCGGTGTGCGCGCGGATGCCGGCGAGCACCGCGCGGCGGCCATCGGGGGTCATCTCCACCCAGCTGCCGCGGCCATCGGTCGGGCAGTCGGCGCGTCCGACCAAGCCGCGGGAGACCATCCGTGTGACCTGGTGACTGACGCGCGACTTCTCCCAACCGATGCCGGCGGCGATGTCGCGGACGCGCAGCCGGTGGTCCGGCTCACGCTGCAGCCCGATCAGGATCTCGAACTCGGGGATGGAGATGCCGGCGCCAGCCTGGACGGCCTGGTCGAGCGCTCGGTCGAGGCGTCGCCAGACGTCGTGGTAGGCGTCCCACGTCGCCCAGTCGTGGCCATCGTTGCCCTGCGTCGACATGCCGACCAGCGTATCCACCGTGGAGGCCGACCGACCCCGCCTCCGCGTCTTTCATCCGTCCGGATGACTCCTGGCCGACGTGCGGCGCGCTCCAAGGTGAGGTCGGAGGTGCGGCATACGATCGGAGCATGCCGAGCGCCCGCCTCCAGGACTGCACCGACGACGCCGTTGCGCTGGTCCGCAAGTGGCTGGCGGCGTCCGCCGGGGCGAAGCCGGACGCCGGTGCCGCCCGTCTCGCCGAGGCCCTGCGCGACGAACGCGGGCTCGACTTCACGCGCAGCTTCGTCGACAAGGTCATCCGCCCCGAAGACCCCCGGGTCGCCGCCCGCAACCTCGAACAGGTCAGCCGCGACGTCCCCGACTTCCTCGCCTGGTACCTGCGCGGCGCGGTGACGCTCGGCGGTGGGTTCGCGACGATGGCGCCGTGGGCGGTCATCCCCACCGCTCGCCGGATCCTGCGCCGGATGACCGGCCACCTGGTGATCGACGCGAGCACGGCGAAGCTCGGTCCGGCGCTCGCCAAGGTCGGTGGGCCGGGTACCCGGCTCAACGTGAACCTGCTCGGCGAAGCCGTGCTCGGCAGCGCCGAGAGCGACCGTCGGCTGCAGGGGACGATGGACCTGCTCGCCCGCGACGACGTCGACTACGTGTCGATCAAGGTCAGCTCGGTCGTGCCGCAGATGTCGATGTGGGCGTTCGACCAGACGGTCGAGCGGGTCGTCGACCGGCTCGTGCCGTTGTACCGGCTCGCGGCCGCTCCGCTGGCGTCCGGTGGCCAGGCCAAGTTCATCAACCTCGACATGGAGGAGTACCGCGACCTCGACGTCACCCTCGCGGTGTTCCGGACCCTGCTCGACCGCGACGAGTTCGCGGGGCTGCAGGCCGGCATCGTGCTGCAGGCCTACCTGCCCGACGCCGCAGGGGCGCTCGAGTCGCTGACGACGTGGGCGCAGGAACGCCGTGCCCGGGGCGGCGCACCGATCAAGGTGCGGCTCGTCAAGGGCGCGAACCTGGCGATGGAGCACGTCGACGCGATCGTGCACGACTGGCCGCTCGCCACCTGGGGCAGCAAGCGCGAGACCGACACCGCCTACCTGCGGATGCTCGACGCCGCGTTGACCCCGCAGCGCACCGACGCCGTGCGCATCGGCGTCGCCGGGCACAACCTGTTCGACCTGGCGACCGCGTGGGTCCTCGCCCAGCGCCGCGGGGTGACCGACGCGGTCGACGTCGAGATGCTGCTCGGCATGGCATCGACGCACGCCGACGCCGTCCGAGCCGACGTCGGACAGATCCTGCTCTACACGCCCGTTGTACAGCCGGACGAGTTCGACTCCGCGATCGCGTACCTCGCCCGCCGCCTGCAGGAGAGCTCGAGCCCCGAGAACTTCATCGCCGCAGCGTCCGACATCGACCACGACGCCAGCGTGTTCGACCGCGAACACGGCCGGTACCTGGCGTCGGTCGCGGCCCTCGACGAGCCGGTGCACACGACGCACCGCACCCAGGACCGCCACCTGGCACTCGGCGACCCCGTCCTGCGCGACGCGTTCCGGAACGCCGCGGACACCGACCCCGCCGTTCCCGCCAACCGTTCGTGGGCGCTCGACGTCCTGCGCCGGGTACCGCGCTCGCAGCTCGGCGCGCAGACGATCCGCGGAGCCAAGGTGGCCGACCGCTCCAAGCTCGAACGCATCATGGCCCGCACCGCCCAAGCCGGCGTCAACTGGGGGCGGCAGGACCCCTCCGACCGTGCTGAGCTCCTCGACCTGATCGGGCACGAGCTCGAGACCCGCCGCGCCGACCTGATCGAGGTGATGGCGGCGGAGACCGGGAAGACCTTCTCCGAGGCCGACACCGAGGTCACCGAAGCCGTCGACGCCGCCCACTACTACGCCGAGCGCGCCCGCCGTCTCGGCGACGTCGAGGGGGCCCGCTACGTCCCGCCGCGCCTGACCGTCGTCGTGCCGCCGTGGAACTTCCCCGTGGCGATCCCCGCCGGTGGCGTGTTGGCGGCGCTCGCCGCGGGCAGCGGAGTCGTGCTCAAGCCGGCACCCGAGGCGAAGCGCAGTGGTGCGCTGCTGGCCGACGTGCTCTGGGACGCCGGCGTGCCGCACTCGTTGCTGCAGCTCGTCGACCTGGCCGAGGACGAACTCGGCCGTGACCTGGTCGGGCACCCCGCCGTCGACCGCATCATCCTGACCGGTTCGGCCGACACCGCGCGATCGTTCCGGTGGTGGCGCGCCGGTCTGCCGCTCAGCGCCGAGACGAGCGGCAAGAACGCGATCGTCGTCACGCCGAGCGCCGACATCGACCTCGCGGTGCAGGACATCGTGCAGTCCGCCTTCGGCCACGCCGGCCAGAAGTGCTCGGCGGCGTCCCTGGTCGTCCTGGTCGGCACGGTCGGTGAGAGCGAACGCTTCCGTCGGCAGCTCGTCGACGCCACGCGCACGCTCCGGGTCGCCTGGCCCGACGACCCCACCGCCCAGGTCGGACCGGTCATCGCCGAGCCCGAGGGCAAGCTGCGGCAAGGGCTCACCGAGCTCGGCCCGGGGGAGTCCTGGCTCGTGCAGCCGACGGCCCTCGACGACTCCGGGCGGCTCTGGTCACCCGGCATCCGTGACGGCGTCCGCCCGGGCAGCGACTTCCACCAGACCGAGTACTTCGGCCCGGTGCTCGGCATCATGCGCGCCGAGACGCTCGAGCAGGCGATCGCGATCCAGAACGGCACCGACTACGGCCTGACGGCGGGGATCCACTCGCTCGACGCCGACGAGGTGGCGGACTGGCTGGCGAGTGTGCGCGCCGGCAACCTGTACGTGAACCGCGGCATCACCGGTGCGGTCGTCGGTCGGCAGCCGTTCGGCGGCTGGAAGCGGTCGTCCGTTGGCACCGGCACGAAGGCGGGCGGACCGATGTACGTCGCGACGCTCGGCCGGTGGGAGCCGGTCCCGCGCACGGTGCACAAGAGCATCCAGCTGCACGGACTCCCGCCGCGCGTGACCTCGGTGATCGAGGCCGCACGCAGCGGCCTGTCGTTCGAGGAGTTCGACCAGGTGCGGGCCGGTGCGCTCAGCGACGTCCGGGCGCGCGAGGAGCTGTACGGCGGGTCGCACGACCTGGCGGGGCTCGTGGTGCAGCGGAACGTGCTGCGCCACCGACCGCAGTCCGTCATCGTGCGGCAGGCCGAGGACGCCTCGGCGGGTGACCTGGTCCGGGCGCTCGTCGCCGCCACGGCTGCCCGCGCCCACGTCCTGCTCAGCACCGCCCGCCCGTTGCCCGGTCCGCTCAGTCAGCTGCTGGCCTCGAGTCGGTCGCCGCTGGACGTCGTCGACCACCTGGTCGAGTCCGACCAGGACTTCCACGCCCGTGCGTCGTCCGGCGCCGTGTTCCAGGCGAACTGGACGAGCGATGAGGATGCCGAGCCCGCCGACGCCCTCGGGGACATGCTCGCGCAGGGACAGGACCGACCCGTGCACACGGCGTTCGGCGGCCCCGGCGCACGGATCCGGCTCATCGGTGGCGATGCCCTGGCGCTCGAGGAAGCCCTCGGCGCGAGCATCGACGTCGCGATCCACGACGCGCCGGTGGTCGAGGCCGGGTTGATCGAGATGCTCCCGTTCATCCGTGAACAGTCGGTCTCGATCACCGCTCACCGGTTCGGGGATGTCGACGCGGACTTCTCGGAGCTGCGCGTCTGACAGCGGGCCGCTTGGTGAGCAGAAATGGTCGGGTGCGCTGCGGCGGTCCCGACCATGTCTGCTCACGAAGTGTGCGGCGTGGCGCCGGCTCGGTCAGTCCTCGGTGTCGCCTGCTTCTTCGTCCTCGACGCCGGTCTCGTCCATCCGGTCACGCAGGTGGTCGGCCATCGCTCCGGCGCCCTCGCCGTGGTGGTCGTGGTCGACCTGTTCGATCAGGCCGTGCAGCTTCTCGTGGTTCGTGGCCTCGTTGGCGCCGTCCATGACGGGCTCGGTCTGCTCGTTGTCGCTCATGGCTCGGACGCTACGCCGGGGTGGCTGCGGACCGGTAGTGCAGCTCGACGGCACCGCCGGTGAACGGCGTCGTCCCGACCAGCTCGAACACCGGGGTCGGCGCCGCGACCGGCAGCAGCGGCGCACCGGCACCGAGCGCCACCGGCATCACGGTGACGCGGAGCTCGTCGAGCAGCCCGGCCTGCTGGTACTGCGCCGCGAGCAGTCCGCCGCCGACGACCCAGACGTCGCGCTCGCCGGCTGCCCGTTCGAGGTCGGCCTGGTGGTCCGCGACCTCGCCCGACACGAAGTGCACGTCGGCGCCGTCCGGCACCGGCAGGTAACGTGTGGTGAACACCCACGTCGCCAGGTCCGGGTACGCCCAGGTGTCGTCGTGCTCGAGCAGCCACTCGTACGTCGTCGAGCCCATGACGATCGCGCCGATGCCCGCGAAGAACCGGTCGTGGTGCTCCTGGAACGGCTCGAAGCCGAACTGCAGCAGCCAGTCGAGGTCGTCGTCCGGTGCAGCGACGAAGCCGTCCAGCGAGGACGCGACGGAGTAGGTGGTACCCATGCCCCGGACGCTACCGAGCACCCCCGACAGACGTCAGCGCCGTCAGCGCCGCCCGCCGTCAGCGCCGCCCGCCGTCAGCGCCGGCCGGCCCGACCGACGACGGCGACCTCGGCGACGGTGAGCACCGTGGCGATCCACACCTGCTGCAGGGCGAACCCGCGGCGCCGTGGGTCGAGGGCGAGCGGCACCATCGTCACGCCGTGCACCGCGTCGACGGCGGCGCTCAGCGTGTGCGCGTTCCCGGAGCCCGTGCGTGCGACGAGGGCGGCCTGCACGAGCTGCCGGACGCCGAGCACACCGTGCAGCACGGCCTGGTCGTGGCCACGAGCCGCTCGGCCGAGGTGCCACAGGCCGAGTCCTGCCCGACACAGCTCGACGACGGCTGCACCCCGCACCGACGATCCGCGGCGGTTCATCGTCGTCGTCCGGCCACGAGTGCGACGGCCCCGACCGCGCCGAGTGCCGCCCCGATGATCCCGTTGCCCATCCGGCGGTGCTCCACCCACCAGGTCTGCGGTGACCAGGCGTGCGCGGACTCGTCGAACACACCGTGCGCGCCGTGGTCGCCCGGCACCGGCTCGTACAGGTTGTCGTGCAGCTCCTGCCCGTCCTTGTCCGGCGCCTGCTGCCCGGAGACGAGCGTCTTGGCGGCGTACCAGTCGGCGAAACGCCCGCTGATCCGGTTGCCGAGGATCGTGTAGACGGTCGACTCGCCGACCCAGGTGCGACGGCGCGGCCGCTCGGCCACGGCAGCGATCGCGCGGGCACCGACCTCGGGCTGGAAGATCGGGGCGACCGGCTGCGGGTGGTGCGGCAGCTTCGACTTCACCCACCCGAACTGGATCGTGTTGAGGGCGGGCATGTCGACCCGCGACACCTTCACCTTGCTGCCCTGTTCGAGCAGCTCGGAGACGACGGACTCGGTGAACCCGACGATCGCGTGCTTCGCGCCGCAGTACGCGGCCTGCAGCGGGATGCCCCGGAAGCCGAGTGCTGAGCCGACCTGGACGACGTGCCCCTGCCCGCGGGGCACCATCCGGGAGAGCGCTGCTCGGGTCCCGTTGACGAAGCCGAGGTAGGTCACGTTGAGCGCCCGCTCGAAGTCCTCGGGCGCGGTGTCCAGGAACTTGCCGAACACCCCGACCATCACGCCGTTCACCCACAGGTCGATCGGCCCGAGTTCCTGCTCGACGCGGTCGGCCGCGGCCTCGACGGCCTCGCGGTCGGACACGTCGGCGACCAGGGCCAGCCCGCGACGCCCCGAGGCCTCGACCTCGGCCACCGCGGCGTCGACGCCGTCCCGTCCACGGGCGAGGACGGCGACGTCCCACCCCCGCGCGGCGAGCTCCCGGACGGTCGCACGCCCCAGTCCTGCGGATCCACCGGTCACCACTGCCACTCGAGTCATGGCTCACTTGTACCTGCGGCCGACCGCGCACCACTCAGCCGGTGTCCCCCGGATCGGCGGGCACCGAACCACGGTCACACCGACCGGCCATGATGGCCACGTGGAGACCCGAGACCCCGAGAGCGACGACCTCGCTGAGGAAGCCCCTCCCGGCTGGGTCCTGAACACCCCGAACCGGCTGCTCGAGGTCTGGCTCTACCCGGTGCTCGAGCTGCTCCTCGCCGCCGCGCACGTCGCCCTCGGTATCGCCTTCGGGGGCGTCTTCGCACTCGTCGTCGGCATCGCCGCTGCGGTCGTGTTCGGGATCGGTTCAGTCGCGCTGCTCGTGACGGGCTGGCGCGCGTACGACGAGCAGACGCGTGCGGCCTCGTGGCGCTGCCACGTCACCCGGGTGGTGGTGGCAGTGACGAGCGCGGCGGTCGTCGCGGTGGCGAGCCTGGTGGTCGGGACTCCATCCGGCCTGGTGTTCGGCGCGATCGCCGGGATCCCGATGACGTTCCGGTTCGCGCGCGTCGTCCCGCGCATCGACCACCTCGTCGTCGCGTGGGCCTCGGCGTCGGTGGCGGTGGTCTGCACGACCCTCGCCGTGATCGGGTTCACCGCGCCTGGCCTCCCGGAGTACCGGACCGTCGCCTGGGTCGCCGGGTCCTTCTTCGGGTTGTTCGGTGCCGTCGTCGCCGTTCACCAGTTCCGGGCAGCCGCCCGCGCACCGCGCGACGAGCCCGAGTCCGGCCTCATCGCCCCCGACCGAACCGCGTCGTGACCCCCGGCGAGTACAGCACCGAGTCCGGCTCGAGCTCGGTCAACCCGAACGGCAGCCCGGCGGCACCGATCAGGTCGTCCCGCAGCGACACCACCGAGGCACGGTGCAACGGCCACGCGTCGTGCTCGTTCGGCCAGAACCGGGTCCGCCCGGCCCGGTGCACGTGCATGCCCCACCGCGCGGTCAGGAACGTCTCGAGCGGCCCTGGCTCGTCCAGTACCTCGCCCACGCGGACGTCGAGCATCGACCGCAGGTGCGTCCCGTGCCGTCGCATCGCGTACCCGACGCGGCCGTCGCCGCTCCGCGACTCGGCGTCCGCCCACCAGTAGGCCAGTCCGGTGGCCACGCGTGCGCCGAGGGTCGGCAGCAGCTTGCCGGCGTCGAGCGACAGGAACACGACACCGTGCTGGCCCTGCTCGTCGACCGTGTAGACACGGACGTTCACCTCGACGAAGTCGCCGATCGAGCCGGTCCGCCCCAGCGCCCCGAGGGGCGGGAACCGGGTGTCCTCGAACCGGAACGCGATGAGGCCCACCCAGGTGGTCACCCCGTCGTCGCTGCCGTCGAGCGCCATCGTGTCGGGTCGCGTTGCGGCTGGCAGCAGCGGGGCCACCGCCGACACGTCGACGCGCCAGTGCGCGAAGACGACGTCGAGCCAGTCCTGCGAGATCCAGGGACGGCCCGGCAGGCCGGGGGCGACGGCCTGGAGGCCCGGGGTGACGTGGGTGGGTCGGGTGTCGGTCACGATGTGCTCGCCTCCGGTTCGATGTGGCCCGCGACGGGCGCGTCGTCCCACCCCTGCTGCGGGGTGTCGCAGGTGCCGCGGAACACGTACTGCGATGGCCGCTTCCGCTCGCTCGACGTCCAGTCGATCGCGGGGCGGCGCCGTTCGGGCGGCAGGTACCCGATCCGGTAGACGGCCATGAGCTCGAGCGACTCGGGCACCCGGAGCAGCCCCTCGATCTCCGCCCAGGCGCCCGGCGTCTCCATCGGGAAGGACACGAACTGGATCCCCAGCCCGAGCTCGGTCGTCGCGAGCCAGATGTTCTCCATCGCCGCGCCCATGCTGAACACCGAGTAGAAGCCGGACAGCTCCTGCTGCCGGTACTCGTGGCGGTCGAGCATCACCCCGAGCAGCAGCGGCGACCCGGCGACGAGCTTCCGGTTCTCCTCACCCAGGCTCTGCGGTACGCGGAGGGTGTTCATGAGCAGCTGCCCGCGCTTCGTGAACACCTGCTTCGTGAACGGCCGGAGCGGCCCGGGGAGCTTGTCGAACAGCATGCCGTCGCGCCGCTCGTCCATCTCGGCCTTCGAGAACCGGAAGTACGGCTTGTACCGCTCGAAGAACGTCCCCTCGGCCATGGTGCGCGTCATCGAGCTGCCGCTGATCGCGGCGACCCGGTCGATCGTGTCGCGCTCCTCGACCAGCACGAACCGCCACGGTTGGCTGTTCAGCTGGGACGGGGCCCGGCCGGCGAGCTCCATGAGCAGCCGTTGGTGCTCCTCGGACACCGGGTCGGGCAGGAACGCCCCGTTCGTGGTCCGGCGGCGTCGGATGGCCTCGAAGAGCTCCACTGCTTCCCCTCGTGTCTCGTCGTCACGGTCGACGCCGCACCAACAGCGCCCCCAGGTAGGACGGCGCGGCGGCCACCGCGATCTTCCAGTGTGCTCCGGAGCGCGGGTTCGTGCGGGGCGCGAGCGCGAGCGGGACGACTGCGGGCAGCAGGAACAGCGCCGAACGGTCACGGGTCCACACGGGCGTCGTCGCGGCGGCCCCGGTGAGCGTCGCCGTCACGACGAACAGGCCGTGGTGCACGACGCGGAGCTTCTTCGTCCGGATCAACCGGACGGCGACGGCCGTGCCCCAGAGGCAGTTCGCGACGTAGGCGACGCTCGCAGCGGTGACCAGCTGCCGGGCCGGTCGCGATCCCGTGGGTGCCGAGCCGCGCCTCCAGGCCGCTTTCCGTCCCATGCGTGGGACGTTACGCGGTGTCGCGACTGACCAGCTTGGAGAGCACGATCGCGGAGCGCGTGTGGTCCACCTGCGGTGCGAGGCGGACCTTGTCGAGCGCCTCCTCCAGCGCGGACAGGTCCTTCGAGCGCATGTGCACGACGGCGTCGGCGCTCCCCGTGACCGTGCCGGCGTCGATGACCTCGGGCACGGTGTCGAGCAGCGCACGGAGCTCGTCGGGGGAGACCGTGCCGCGGCAGTACAGCTCGACCCAGGCCTCGGTGCCGCGGTCCTCGACGGCGGGGTCGACCTTGATCGTGAAGCCCTGGATGACGCCGTCGCCGACGAGCCGGTCGACACGGCGCTTGACGGCCGATGCCGAGAGTCCGACCACCGACCCGATGTCGCCGTAGCCGGCGCGGGCGTTGTCCCGGAGTTGATCCAGGATGCGGTGGTCGAGCGAATCCATTGCACCCATCGTACGCGGACTTCTTGCGAGGTCGGCGGGTCGGACGCACGAAACGTGCGTCACCCGAACGGGTGCCACGGCGCTTCGCTCCCGGTACTGCACTTGCCGGACGGTCTGTGTCAGGATCGACGTGGCGTCGACCTGGTCCGCTACGGCGAGTGAGCCTGCATCTCGCCGGAGCACCTCTCCTTCGTTCCGTTTCGGTTCCTGGCAGGCTCGGGCCCCGGTCCCTTCTCAGGAGGACTGATGTCGAACACCGCACCCTCGACCACCGATGCACCGGCCCGTACCGCCACCAAGCGGACGATCCTGATGTGCAAGCCGGACTTCTACACGGTGAGCTACCGGATCAACCCGTGGATGCACCCGGAGGAGCCGACCGACACGTCGAAGGCCGTCGCCCAGTGGCAGACGCTCGTCGACGTCTACGAGCAGCTCGGCTTCGACATCTCGTACATCGACCCCATCGACGGCCTGCCGGACATGGTCTACGCGGCCAACGGCGGGTTCGTGCTCGACGGCATCGCCTACGGCGCGAAGTTCCAGTACCCCGAGCGCCAGCCCGAGGGCCCGGCGTACATGGACTGGTTCCGTCAGGCCGGCCTGACCGTCGCCGAGCCGGAGCAGACCAACGAGGGCGAGGGTGACTTCCTGCTCATCGGCAACACGATCTTCGCCGGCACGGGCTTCCGGTCGGACAGCACCTCGCACGACGAGCTCGCGACGATCTACGGCCGTGAGGTCGTCACCCTGAAGCTCATCAACCCGAGCTTCTACCACCTCGACACCGCCATCGCCGTGCTCGACCCGGAGCCCGACGCTTCCGGCCGGTCGAACATCGCGTACCTCGAGAGCGCCTTCGACGAGCCGTCGCTGGCGATCCTGCGCGAGCGCTTCCCCGACGCGATCATCGCGACCGAGGAAGACGCCGCGATCCTCGGCCTGAACTCCTACTCCGACGGGTACAACGTCGTGATCGCCGCGCGGGCTGTGCGGTTCGCCGAACAGCTCAGGGAGAAGGGGTACAACCCGATCGGCGTCGACCTGTCCGAGCTGCTGCTCGGCGGTGGCGGCGTGAAGTGCTGCACGCTCGACCTGCACCCGGTCGGCACCGGCACCTCGGTCGCGCGTTCGCTCGGGGTCAGCTGATGTCGGCGGCAGCGTCGCTCGGGGTCAACACCGCGGCGGCGCTCGCCGTCGAGGACCGCGCCCTCGCGCACAACTACAGCCCGCTGCCCGTCGTCATCGCGTCGGGTGCCGGAGCAACCGTCACCGACGTCGACGGCAAGCAGTACCTGGACGGCCTCGCCGCGTACTCCGCGGTGAACTTCGGCCACGGCAACCCGCGGCTGCTCGACGCCGCCCGGGCGCAGCTCGACCGCGTGACGCTCACGAGTCGTGCGTTCGTGAACGACCAGCTCGGGCCGTTCGCCACGGCACTGGCAGCGTTGACGGAGACCGAGATGGTCCTGCCGATGAACACCGGTGCCGAGGCCGTCGAGTCCGCGATCAAGGTGTCCCGCGCCTGGGGCTACCGCGTCAAGGGCGTCCCCGCGGACCGCGCGACGATCATCGTGGCGTCCGGGAACTTCCACGGCCGCACCACCACGATCATCTCGTTCTCCGACGACCCCGACGCGCGCAACGACTTCGGGCCGTACACCCCGGGCTTCCGCACCGTGCCGTACGGCGACGCCGAAGCCCTGCGCGCGGCGATGGACGACACCGTCGTCGCCGTGCTGCTCGAACCCATCCAGGGCGAGGGCGGCGTGGTCATCCCGCCGGCGTCGTACCTCCCGGAAGTCCGGGCGGTCTGCGACGAGTTCGGTGCGCTGTTCATCGCCGACGAGATCCAGTCCGGACTCGGCCGCACCGGCCACACCCTCGCCGTGCAGCGCGTCGGGGTCCGTCCCGACCTCATCACGCTCGGCAAGGCACTCGGCGGCGGCATCGTGCCGGTGTCCGCGGTCGTCGGCTCGCGCGCTGTCCTCGGCATGCTGCGTCCCGGTGAGCACGGTTCGACCTTCGGTGGCAACCCGCTCGCCGCGGCCGTCGGCGCCGAGGTCGTGGCGATGCTCGGCGAGGGCACGTTCCAGCAGCGCGCCCTCGACGGCGAACCGATGCTGCGCGGGCTGCTCGACGACCTGCTCGGCAAGGGGGTCGTGTCGCACCGCGTCGCCGGACTTTGGGCGGGGATCGACATCGACCCGGCGCTCGGCACCGGCAAGGAGATCTCGAAGGACCTGGCCGACCGTGGGCTGCTCGTGAAGGACACCCACGGTTCGACGATCCGCTTCGCCCCGCCGCTCGTCGTCACCGACGACGAACTGCGCAGGGCGATCGGCGCGCTCGCGTCGGTCCTGGCCGCGCGCGCCTGAGCCGCGCGCTCGGCGCCGCGCGCGCTTCGTGAGCAGAAATGGTCGGGTCGCCACACGGCACCCGACCATTTCTGCTCACCAAGTGCGGCTCACACCGCCCAGCGCGCCGCCAGCTCGTCCATCAGCGCGTCGAGGCGCTCGTCGACGACCTGCGCCTCGGGGTTGGCCTCGAACCAGGCGATGACCTCGCGCACGCCCTGCCGGTACGGCGTCCGCGGCCGGTACCACGGCACGAGCGACCGGACCTTGCTGTTGTCGAACACCGAGCTGTTCGCCTTGTCGCCGAGCAACGCCGCACCCCACTCCGGGTCCACGGCGTTGATCGCGTCCGCCGGCACGTGCACGATCCGCAGGTCCTCCACCCCCGCCGCCGCCGCGATCTCGTGCGCGATGGCGTTCCACGTCGGCGCCTCGTCGCTCGTGATCGTGAAGGCCTCACCGATCGCCGACGCGTTGTCGAGCAGCCCGGTGAACCCGACCGCGAAGTCACGGCTGTGCGTCAGCGTCCACAGCGACGTGCCGTCACCGGTGATGATGATCGGCTTGCCAGCACGCATCCGCGCCACCGCGGTCCAGCCGCCGGTGAGCGGCAGCTTCGTCTCGTCGTAGGTGTGCGACGGCCGCACGATCGTCACCGGGAAGTCCTGCTCCCGGTACGCCTCCATCAGCAGTTCCTCGCAAGCGATCTTGTCGCGCGAGTACTGCCAGTAGGGGTTCTTCAGCGGCGTCGACTCCGTGATCGGCAGGTGCGTCGCCGGCGTCTGGTACGCCGAGGCCGAGCTGATGAAGACGTACTGCCGCGTCCGTCCGGCGAAGAAGTCGATGTCGGCCTGCACCTGGTCCGGCGTGAAGGCGACCCAGTTCACGACCACGTCGAAGTGACGGTCGCCGAGTGCGTCCGCCAGGTCGCTGCGGTCCGACACGTCGGCCTGGAGGCGCGTCACACCCTGCGGGATCGGCCTGCCCCCGGTGGTCCCCCGGTTCAGGACCGTGACGTCGTGGCCCTGTTCGGTCGCCTCCCGCACACAGGAGGCGCTGATTACGCCGCTCCCGCCGATGAACAACACGCTCGCTCCGGTCATGGATGCTCCCTCGCTCTCCGCGGCGCAGCCCTGCGCCGTCGTCCCATGTGATCCTGCACCGTCCCGGCCGACTACCGTCACGGGTCGGGTCGCACCGACGCGCCCCACGACAGGAGTGACACGCACATGGAGTACCGCTACCTCGGCAACTCGGGCCTCAAGGTCTCCGAGATCACCTACGGCAACTGGCTCACCCACGCATCCCAGGTCGAGAACGACGCGGCCATCGCCTGCGTCAAGGCCGCCCTCGAGGTGGGCATCTCGACGTTCGACACCGCCGACGTCTACGCCAACACCGGCGCGGAGACCGTCCTCGGCGAAGCCCTCAAGGGGGAGCGGCGCCAGTCGCTCGAGATCGCCACGAAGGTGTTCGGGCCGACCGGGCCGAAGGGGCACAACGACACCGGGCTGTCCCGCAAGCACATCCTCGAGTCGATCGACGGCTCGCTCGGCCGGCTGCAGACGGACTACGTCGACCTGTACCAGGCGCACCGCTTCGACCACGAGACCCCGCTCGAGGAGACGATGCAGGCCTTCGCTGACATCGTGCGCCAGGGCAAGGTCCTGTACGTCGGCGTGAGCGAGTGGACCGCCGAGCAGTTGCGTGCGGGCGCCGCGCTCGCGAAGGACCTCGGCTTCCAGCTCATCTCGAACCAGCCGCAGTACTCGGCGCTGTGGCGGGTCATCGAAGAAGAGGTGGTGCCGACCTCGAAGGAGCTCGGCATCTCGCAGATCGTCTGGTCCCCGATCGCGCAGGGGGTCCTGACCGGCAAGTACAAGCCGGGTCAGCCGCTGCCCGAGGGTTCACGCGCCACCGACGACAAGGGCGGCGCGGACATGATCAAGCGGTTCATGCGCGACGAGGTGCTGTCCTCGGTGCAGGAGCTCGAGCCGATCGCGAAGGAGCTCGACCTGTCGATGGCACAGCTCGCCGTCGCCTGGGTACTGCAGAACGAGAACGTCGCGAGTGCCATCATCGGGGCGTCGCGTCCGGAGCAGGTGCACGACAACGCCGGCGCTGCCGGTGTCACGATCCCCGCGGAGCTGCTCAGCCGGATCGACGATGCCCTCGGTGCCGTGGTCGAGCGTGACCCGGCGAAGACGAACGACAGCAGCCCGAAGACCCGCGAGGCCTAGCGCCGACCCGGGCCAGACGGCTCAGACAACGGAAAAGGCCCCCTGCCGGAGCAGGGGGCCTTCACCGGTGGCTGGACACGGCATCGATCCGTGGACCTTTCGATTTTCAGTCGAACGCTCTACCAACTGAGCTATCCAGCCGTGGCGACCCTGACGGGACTTGAACCCGCGACCTCCGCCGTGACAGGGCGGCACGCTAACCAGCTGCGCTACAGGGCCATGTTGAATTGCTGTGGTGTTGCTCAGTACTACTTGCTCGCTCACTCGGAGAGTGACCCCAACGGGATTCGAACCCGTGCTGCCGCCGTGAAAGGGCGGTGTCCTAGGCCACTAAACGATAGGGCCGCAAGTGGTGCTTCGCGCTACCGATGGACAAGCATACGGATGCCCCCGGGGGTTCGCAAATCGGGCCGCGTTCCCGCGGAATCCCCGGCGTGTCGCGCCCTCCCGGCACCGGGTGTCGAGGTTGCGGTGCGAGCATCGTCGTCGGCTCCACGCCCCTCGTCCGAGGGGCTGTGGGGCTGCGACACCTGTTGTTACTGTTGCGTCTGTTAACAGTGTTACGTGCGTGAGCCTTGCCGCGCTGTTACGAAATCGAGATACATGTCGACCTCACCTTCGCTCTCCCTCCGCAACCGCAGCCGCCTCGTCGCCGCTGCGGTCGCCATCGCGCTCGCTGGCAGCACCCTCGCGGTCCTCGCCCCGGCGACCTCGGCCAGCGCCGCGAGCTACCCGAGCTGGTCCGAGGTGCAGAAGGCCAAGTCCTCGACGAGTGCGCAGCAGGCGAAGGTCTCTGAGATCAAGTCGCTCATCTCGACCCTGAAGTCCGAGGCCGCGGCGAAGCAGAAGGCCGCACAGGCAGCCGGCGAGGCCTACCAGGCTGCACAGAACAAGTACGACGAGGCGACCCTCGAGCAGAAGACGCTCCAGTCCCAGGCGGACGACGCCGAGCAGACCGCCGCACAGTCCGAGGAGCAGGCCGGTCAGCTCGCCGCGCAGCTCGGTCGGGCCAGTGCCAACGACGTGACGACCGACATCCTCACGCACCCCTCGGACTCCGGTGACCTGCTCTACGAGCTCGGCGCAATGTCGAAGCTCAGCGAGCAGGCCGACGGCATCTACTCGCAGGCGTCGCAGGACCGGGGTACCGCGCAAGCCCAGGCCGACAAGGCGGACAAGGCCAAGGCGGCGTTGGGCGACCTCGCCGAAGCAGCCCAGTCGAAGATGCAGCAGGCGCAGGGTGCCGCCGACGCGGCACAGACCGCCGTCGACGCCCAGAACGACAACGAGTCGCGGCTCGAGGCCCAGCTGACCGCCCTCACCACCAAGCAGCGCGGTGTCGAGGCTGACTACCGCAAGGGCGTCGCCGCCGAGAAGGCCCGACAGGCGCGCATCGCCGCTGCTGCGGCCAAGGCAGCCGCGAAGGCCGCGGCGACGAGCCAGGGCGGCACCGGCGGCGGGACGGCCAACTCTGCCGGGTGGGTCCGTCCGGCCGGTGGCTTCCAGACCAGCGGCTACGGCATCCGCGTCGACCCGTACACGCACTCCACGGCACTGCACGCCGGGGTCGACCTCGCTCCCGCCTGCTACGCCCCGATCTACGCGGCCCACGACGGCACCGTGACCTTCGCGGGCAACGGCGGCGGCTACGGCAACGAGGTCATCCTGGACAACGGCGGCGGCATCTCGACCGCCTACGGACACATCGTCGACGGCGGGATCATGGTCGCGAACGGCCAGCACGTCTCCGCCGGGCAGCAGATCGCCAAGATCGGTTCGACCGGCTGGTCGACCGGGTGCCACCTCCACTTCGAGACCCGGGTCAACGGTGCTGCCGTCGACCCGGTCCCCTTCATGGCAGCGCGGGGGATCTCGGTATGAGCATCAGCGCAGCCGGGATGCGTTGACCCCGCCATGACCCTGTCCGCTCGCTCGTTCTCCTGCGGGATCGCCACCGTCGCCGTGCTCGGCATCGGACTGTCGGTCGTCGTCGCAGGACCTGCCCAGGCCGCGCCGTCGGCGCCGTCCTGGGACGACGTCAAGGCCGCGAAGTCGGATGCCGCCGACGCGCAGCAGACGGTGGACGAGCTGAGCGACCGGCTGACCTCGCTGCAGGCCGCCGCGGACCGCGCCGGCATCGTCGAGCAGCAGGCCGGGCAGGCGTACGCCCTCGCCGCCTCGCAGCAGCAGGAGGCGAAGGACACCCTCGCCGACCTGTCCGCGCAGTCGAAGCGGGCCAAGGGCAAGGCGGACGACTCCGCGGGCCAGGTGGCCGCGCTCGTCGTCGAGCTGTCCCGCACGGGCGGCGGCGACCTGTCGACGACGATGCTCACGGACGCCTCGGACTCCGGCGACCTGCTCTACCGCGTCGGCACGATGTCGCACCTGTCCGAGCGGTCGGCGACGATCCTGGCCCAGGCCCGCTCCGACCAGAAGACCGTGGACTCGCTCGCCGACCAGCAGGCCGTCGCCACGACGGCGCTGAGCAAGGCGACCGAAGCGACGAAGACCGCCTTCGCCACCGCCAACGACGTCTCCGCCGACGCCCAGGCCCGGGTGCAGAAGCAGCAGGACCAGCAGGACGAGGTCCTCCGTCAGCTCGCGTACCTCAAGGGCACGAGCGTCGCGACGGAGAGCGCCTACTGGAGTGCGCAGCAGGCCAAGGCGGCCGAGACCGCCCTGGCGGCCCAGACGAGCAGCAGCGGCACCGGCACGGCCACCGGCAGCGGCGCGAGCGGCACCAGCACCGACAACGGCACCAGCGGTGGCAGCAGCAACGGCAACACCTCGACCACCAACCCGAGCGCCGGCGGCGGTAGCGGCAGTGGCACGACCACCCCGTCGCGCCCGAGCACCCCGTCGAAGCCGAGCACGCCGGCGGCGCCCGCTCCCGCGCCCGCCCCGGCTCCCGCCAAGCCGAGCACGCCGACGCCGTCGAAGCCGAGCACCCCGGCGCCCAGCACTCCGGCACCCGCCCCGAGCAGCCCCTCGAAGGCCGCCGGTGCGATCTCGTACGCCCGCGGGCAGCTCGGCAAGCCCTACGTCCTCGGTGGTGCCGGCCCGAGCACCTGGGACTGCTCCGGCCTCGTGATGATGGCGTACAGCTCGCAGGGCATCGCGACCGGCGGCCACAACGTCGTCTGGCAGTACAACTACTTCGGCTCGATCGGTCGCCTCGTGCCGCTTTCGCAGCGCCAGCCCGGCGACATCCTCTTCTACTCGTCGAACGGAACCGCTTCAGGCGGTTACCACGACTCGATCTACACCGGCAACGGGATGATGGTCGAAGCAGCCAGACCGGGCGTCGGCGTGGTCGAGCGGGCGGTCTGGACGCCGAGTCAGCTCCTGCCCTACGTCGCCCGCCCGAGCGGCTCCCTGTAGCCCCTTCCCGGTGTGCCCGATCGTTCCCAGAACGGCTGCGGTAGCAAGCGGGATCGGGCATACCTGCCCGGATCAGAGCAGCAGGTACGCCCGTTCCCACCAGGTACGCCCGAACCCGCACGGCACAGCAAGCCCCCCACCGCCCGAACCCACACGGCGCGCCCCCACGAACACAGAACGGCGCCCGCCCTCCGGATGGAGAGCGGGCGCCGTTCGAGTATGTGCGGAGCGTCAGTGACCAGCGGGCACGTACGCGGCCTGGCCGGCCTGCACGATCGCCTCGGCCTCGGCGGCGTCGCCCCAGCCCTCGGCCTTGACCCACTTGTTCGGCTCGAGGTCCTTGTAGCGCTCGAAGAAGTGCGCGATCTCGGCCTTCGTCTGCTCGTCGACGTCCGAGATGTCCTGGATGTGCGTCCAGCGCGGGTCCTTCGCGGGAACCACGAGGACCTTCTCGTCCTTGCCGGCCTCGTCGCTCATCTTGAAGACGCCGACCGGACGGACCTTGACGCCCACGCCGGGGAACGTCGGGAACTCGAGGAGCAGCAGCGCGTCCACGGGGTCGCCGTCGTCAGCCAGGGTCTTCTCGAAGAAGCCGTAGTCGGTCGGGTAGACGAACGACGTGAACAGCACGCGGTCGAGGTAGACACGACCGGTCTCGTGGTCCACCTCGTACTTGTTGCGGCTGCCCTTGGGGATCTCGACGACGACGTCGTACGCGGCCATGTCTGTACTCCTGGTGTGTCGGTGGGGCTGTCGGTGGTCCCGAGAGCGCGGCTAACGTTACCGGGTGAACTCTCCGCGTCCCCGGCTGGACCCTGCCATCGCCGAGACCCGCCTGGCGGTCCGCGACCTGCTCGCCACCGCGCTCGACGACGGCGTCGTCACCGCGGGTGACCTCGTGCTGGTCGCGCTGAGCGGCGGACCGGACTCGCTCGCGCTCGCCGCGGCCACCGCGTTCGAGGCGGGCAAGCAGGGGCTCCGAGCCGGGGCAGTGGTCGTCGACCACGCGCTCCAGGCGGGCTCCGAGGCGGTCGCGAGCCGCGCCTCCCGGCAGGCATCCGAGCTGGGTCTGGACCCGGTCGAGGTCCGCAGGGTCGCGGTCGGCTCCGACGGCGGTCCGGAGGGCGCCGCCCGGGAGGCCCGCCACGCGTCGATCGCCGAGGTCGCCTCCGCCACCGGGTCGCGTCTCGTGCTGCTGGGGCACACCCTGGACGACCAGGCCGAGACGGTGCTGCTGGGCCTGCTGCGCGGCAGCGGGCCGGACAGCCTGTCCGGCATGCTGCCGCTCGCACGGCGCGACCAGGGGCCGGCCTACGGCCGCCCGCTGCTCACCGTGCGTCGGCACGCCACGCGGCAGGCGTGCGCCGCCGCCGGGCTGGCGCCGTGGCACGACCCGCAGAACGACGACCCGGCGTACACCCGGGTGCGGGTCCGGAACGCGCTCATGCCGGTGCTCGAACGCGAGCTCGGAGCCGGGGTGCCCGAGGCGCTGGCGCGGACGGCCGACCAGCTGCGCGAGGACTCGGCGGCACTCGACCACTTCGCCGAGGAACTGGCGGAGGACATCGCCGAGCACTCCGAGGCCGGCATCTCGCTGTCCGTCCGGGCGCTCGGGGCGAACCCGCCGGCGCTCCGGCAGCGACTCGTGCGCCTGGCGGTGGAGAGCGAGTTCGGCGTGACGCTGTCGCGCGTGCAGACGCTCGAGGTCTGCCGGCTCGTCACGGACTGGAGCGGACAGGGGCCGATCGACCTGCCGGGCGTCCGGGCGTCGCGATCCGGTGACCGCCTGTCGTTCAGTGCCGGTTAGGCTGGACCGGTGGAACTCTCCGACGTCCAGGCAGACCTGTCCGAAGTCCTCTTCACCCCCGAGCAGATCGACGACAAGCTCGCCGAACTCGCGGCGGTCGTCGACGCCGACTACGCAGGCCGCGACCCCCTGCTCGTCGGTGTCCTGAAGGGTGCCGTCATGGTGATGGCGGACTTCTCGCGGCACCTCAAGATGCAGGCGCGGATGGACTGGATGGCGGTGTCGTCCTACGGCTCCGGCACGAAGTCGTCCGGTGTGGTGCGGATCCTCAAGGACCTCGACACCGACCTGCACGGCCGCGACGTCCTCATCGTCGAGGACATCATCGACTCCGGTCTGACGCTGTCCTGGCTCAAGCAGAACCTGCAGTCCCGCGGTGCCGCGAGCGTCGAGATCGTCGCCCTGCTGCGCAAGCCCGAGGCCGCCAAGGTCGAGGTCGACGTCAAGTACGTGGGCTTCGACATCCCCGACGAGTTCGTGGTCGGGTACGGCCTCGACTACGACGAGCGCTACCGGAACCTGCGCGGTGTCGGCGTCCTGGCGCCGCACGTGTACTCGTAACCCGTCCAGGGGGTACATGCCTCGGGTGGAGTTCGCCCGCAGAGGACACCCATTCTCGCCACAGAATCGCGGCCGTATGCTGACCTGCACGCAACTTCGGCAGAGAAAGGTGTCGGGCACTCGCGCCCGGATCACATGAACTTCAAGCGCATCTTCCGCGGCCCGTACCTCTACGTGCTGATCGCGCTGGCGGGCATCTTCATCGGCTGGAGCGTCATCAGCCAGGGCAGCACGACCGAGGTCAGCACCCAGAAGGGCCTCGAGCAGCTCGCCGACGGCAAGATCTCGTCCGTCATCGTCAACTCCACCGAGCAGCGGGTGGACATGATCACCCGCGACGGCGACAAGCAGGAGCAGTTCTACTACTCCACGCCCCGTGGCGAAGAGGTCATCCAGGCCGTCAACGACGCCAACCTGCCCAAGGGCTACGACGACCACGTGAACACGGGCAACTGGTTCCTGTCGCTCCTCGGCGTCCTGCTCCCCTTCCTGATCATCGGTGCCCTGTTCTGGTTCCTGCTCTCGAGCGCCCAGGGCGGCGGCTCGAAGGTCATGCAGTTCGGCAAGTCGAAGGCCAAGATCAACAACAAGGAGAACCCGCAGGTGTCGTTCGCCGACGTCGCGGGCTCCGACGAGGCGATCGAGGAACTCCACGAGATCAAGGAGTTCCTGAAGGAGCCGGCGAAGTTCCAGGCCGTCGGCGCCAAGATCCCGAAGGGCGTGCTGCTGTACGGCCCTCCCGGAACCGGCAAGACCCTGCTCGCCCGCGCCGTCGCCGGCGAAGCGGGTGTGCCGTTCTACTCGATCTCCGGTTCGGACTTCGTCGAGATGTTCGTCGGTGTCGGTGCGAGCCGTGTCCGTGACCTCTTCGAGCAGGCCAAGGCGAACTCGCCGGCCATCGTCTTCATCGACGAGATCGACGCCGTCGGTCGTCACCGTGGTGCCGGCATCGGCGGCGGCAACGACGAGCGCGAGCAGACGCTCAACCAGCTGCTCGTCGAGATGGACGGCTTCGACGGCAAGACGAACGTCATCCTCATCGCCGCGACGAACCGCCCCGACGTGCTCGACCCCGCGCTCCTGCGTCCGGGCCGCTTCGACCGCCAGATCGGTGTCGACGCCCCGGGCATGGCCGGCCGCAAGCAGATCCTCGAGGTGCACGCGAAGGGCAAGCCGCTCGCCGCGAGCGTCGACCTCGAGCTGCTCGCCCGCAAGACGCCGGGCTTCACCGGCGCCGACCTGGCGAACGTCCTGAACGAGGCCGCGCTGCTCACCGCCCGGTCGAACGCGCAGCTCATCGACAACCGCGCGCTGGACGAGGCCGTCGACCGTGTCATGGCGGGCCCGCAGCGTCGGACCCGGATCATGTCCGACCAGGAACGCCTGATCACCGCGTACCACGAGGGCGGCCACGCCCTGGCGGCAGCGGCGATGCGGCACACCGACCCGGTCACGAAGATCACGATCCTGCCGCGCGGCCGTGCCCTCGGGTACACGATGGTGCTCCCGCTCGAGGACAAGTACTCGGTCACCCGCAACGAGCTGCTCGACCAGCTCACCTACGCCATGGGTGGACGCGTCGCCGAGGAGATCGTGTTCCACGACCCCACCACCGGCGCCTCGAACGACATCGAGAAGGCCACCGGCACCGCCCGCAAGATGGTCACCGAGTACGGCATGAGCCAGGCCGTTGGGTCCGTCAAGCTCGGTTCCGGGTCGAGCGAGCCGTTCGTCGGCCGTGACATGAGCGGTGGTACCGGGCGCGACTACTCGGAGAACATCGCCCAGACGGTCGACGCCGAGACCCGTGCGCTGCTCGAGGCCGCGCACAACGAGGCCTACCAGGTGCTCAACGACAACCGCGACATCCTCGACCGCCTGGCCGGTGAGCTCCTCGAGAAGGAGACGCTCGACGCCCCGGAGCTCGTGGAGATCTTCAAGGACGTCCGCAAGCTGCCGGAGCGCCCGCAGTGGCTCTCCAGCGACAAGCGTCCGGTGAGCAACCTGCCCGCGATCGACGTGCCCGGGCAGGCCGCCGCCACCGCAGCGGACCAGTCGGACAGCGAGTCGACCTCGAAGCCCCGTCGTCGCCCCTTCGGCAACCCGGGTATCGCCCCGGCGTAGGGGGCCGGCATGACCGACCTGCCGACGAGACGTGCTCGTCGGCTCGACACCCGCGGCGGTCCGACACCGGACCGCACGCGGGTGTTGGGCATCCTCAACGTGACGCCGGACTCGTTCAGCGACGGCGGGCTGCACCAGGCCTACGACGCCGCCGTGCAGCACGCGCGTGACCTCGTCGCCGCGGGTGCCGACATCATCGACGTCGGTGGGGAGTCGACCCGGCCGGGCTCGGAGCGCGTGCCGGTGCCGGTCGAGCAGGAGCGTGTGCTGCCGGTCGTCCGGCAGCTCTTCGCCGAGGGCATCCCGGTGAGCGTCGACACGATGAACGCCTCGACCGCCGAACGGGCCGTCGAACTCGGCGCCGCGATCGTCAACGACGTGTCCGGCGGCCTGGCCGACCCGGACATGGCCCGCGTGGTCGCGTCGACCGGGGTCGGGTTCGTGGTCATGCACTGGCGTGGCCACAGCGACCGGATGTACCGCAACGCCGAGTACGTGCACGCCGTCGACGAGGTCCGGCGCGAGGTCGAGATGCGGGTCGCCGAGCTCATCGTCCTCGGGGTGCGCCAGGAACAGGTCGTGATCGACCCGGGCCTCGGCTTCGCCAAGCAGGGCGTGCAGAACTGGGAGATCCTGGCCGGCTACGAACGGTTCGCCTCGATCGGCCTGCCGGTGCTCGTCGCCGCATCACGCAAGCGGTTCCTGGACGGAGTGGGCAGCCCCGAGGGTGCCCCGCCGAAGGACCGCGACCTCGCCACCGCCGCCATCAGCCTGCTCGCCGCCGAACGCGGTGCGTGGGGGGTGCGCGTGCACGACCCGGCACCGACCCGTGCCGTGCTCGACGTCTGGGACGCCTGGAGGGCAGCTCGCTCGTGAACGACACCATCCGCCTCGTCGGGGTCCGCGCGCGCGGCCACCACGGCGTCTTCGACCACGAACGTGCCGACGGTCAGGACTTCGTCGTCGACGTCGCCGTGGAGCTCGACGCCCGCGCGGCCTCGGGCAGCGACGACCTCGACGCCACCGTGCACTACGGCGTCCTCGCCGAGCAGGTCGTCGCCGAGATCGAACGCGACCCGGTGGACCTGATCGAGACCCTCGCGGAGCGCATCGCGGCCGCGGTGCTCACCCACCGTGCGGCCCTGGCGACCGAGGTCACCGTGCACAAGCCGCAGGCGCCCATCACCGTGCCGTTCACCGACGTCTCGATCACCATCCGCCGTGCCCGCGGGGCGACCGTGCCGGACGAGGAAGAAGAGTGAGCCGCGTCGTCGTCGCGCTCGGCGCCAACCTCGGCGACCGGGGGAGCACCCTCCGCGCCGCTGCCCGAGCGGTCGCCGCGCTGCCCGGGGTCCACCCGGTGGCGTCGAGCCACGAGGTCGAGTCGGTCGCCGTCACCCTGGACGGCCGCGACGACACCAAGCCGCGGTACCGCAACGCCGTCGTGGTCGTCGACACCGACCTCGAGCCGCAGGCGTTCCTCGACGCACTGCACGGCATCGAGGACGAGCACGGCCGCACCCGCGACGTCCGCTGGGGCGACCGGACCATCGACCTCGACGTCGTCGCCATCGACGACCTGCGCATCGACACCGCCACGCTCACCGTGCCGCACCCCCGTGCCGCCGAGCGCGCGTTCGTGCTCGCACCGTGGCTCGACGCCGACCCCGCGGCCGTCCTGCCCGGCGCCGGACCGGTGGCCGACCTGCTCGCCGCCGTGGGGGACGACACCGAGCGCGTCGACGAGCCGCGCCTGTTCGCGGACGTGCCCCGCGCCTCCCGGGCCACCACCGAAGGGAACGTGACCCAGCCGTGAAGCCGACCCGTCCCTCCACCCTGCTCAGCATCGCCGTCGTGACCGCGGTGGCGGGCTTCGCGTTCGACGCGGTGCTCGCGTCGCGACAGTCGCCGACGCTGCTGCTCGCCGTGCCGCTCGGCATCACGCTCGCGTTCATCGGCGTCGCCGTCGTGCTCATGGCGCGACCCGTCCGCCGGCACGCCCGCGAGGGCGCGGGCCGGCAGCGCCCGGTCGACCCGCTCTACGCCACGCGTGTCGTGGTGCTGGCGAAGGCCTCGAGCATCTGCGGCGTCCTGTTCGGCGGCTTCGCGATCGGGCTGGTCGTGTACCTCCTGACCCGCTCGGTGACGCCTTCGCTAGGCTCGACCCTGTCGAACGTGGTCGCCGTCGGGGGCGGGATCGTGCTGACGGTCTGCGCACTCGTGGCAGAGCGCATGTGCATCGCTCCTCCGAGCGACGACGACGAGCCGGGCGACCCCCGGAACGGCACGACGGCGAACTGACCCGAGCACACCCACTGGAGGCCCGCGATGGCGCGTGAACGACTCGACGAGCCGGGCCTCGGCCTGACCGGCATCGACTGGACCAGGGTGTCCGCGAAGCTCGTGTGGACCGAACTCATCACGACCCTCGTGATCGGCCTCGTGGTGACCGCCGGCCTGGTCCTGATCGGGATCGTGAACGACGGCTTCGGCTCGGGCGCCGGCACCGTCTGGCTGCTCATCGGCATCGTGGTGCTCGTCATCACGCTCGTCACCGCGGCGCTGACGCCCCGCCGGGTCCGTGCGATCGGCTACGCCCTGCGTGACGACGACCTGGTGGTCCGCCGCGGCCTGATGTGGCAGCGCTTCACGGCGGTGCCGTACGGGCGCATGCAGCTCGTCGACGTGGCGCGCGGTCCGCTCGACCGGGCGCTCGGCATGAGCGAGCTGAAGTTCGTGACTGCCGCGGCCGCCACGAACGTCCGCATCCCCGGTATCCCCGCGACCGACGCCGACGAACTGCGCGACCGGCTCGTCGAGCTCGCCGAGTCCCGCCGCGCCGGGCTGTAGGGGGTCGCGGTGACCTTCCGACCCGGCCCGCCGCCGCCCGCCCCGCCGACGCGCGGGAACGCCGCTGCCGCAGCGCCCCTGACCGACGGCGAGTGGCACCGCCTGCACCCGCTGACCCCGCTGCTCAAGGGCGGGATCTTCCTGATCGTCATCCTCGGCTACGTGCTGAACAGCCTGCGCGACCAGCTCGTCGAGTTCTTCATCCCCGGCGGCGAGCAGCAGGACGGCGACCCCGTCCGCTACGTCTACGAGCACGGCGTCGTCGGCTGGGTGCTGCTCGGCGTCGCGGTGTTCCTGCTCGTGCTCATCGGGCTCTTCTACCTGTCCTGGCGCATGCACGAGTTCCGGGTCACTGGCGAGATCGTCGAAGTCCGCTCGGGCGTGCTGTTCCGGAACCACCGCAAGGCCCGGCTCGACCGGATCCAGGGCATCAACATCTCGCGTCCGCTCATCCCGCGGGTGTTCGGCACGGCGAAGCTCGAGATCGCCCAGGCCGGCAACGACGCCAACGTGCAGCTCGCGTACCTCGGGGTGAAGGCCGCCGACGACCTGCGGCTGCGCATCCTCGTGCTCGCCTCGGGTGCGAAGGACGACGACCGTGGCAGTGGTCCGGCGCGCGCGTCGAACGGTGTGCTGCAGGACCGCGTCGACGAGATGTTCTCGCCCGAGCTCGACCCCGCCGCGGTGCAGGCCACCCGGATCGTCAAGGTGAAGCCCGGCCGGCTGATCGCGTCGATGCTGCTCTCCGGCACCACCGTCTTCATCCTCCTGGCCGTGGCGGCGATGATCGTCAGTGTCGCGCTCACCGGCGAGTACGGGATCCTGTTCGGTCTGTTCCCCGCCGTGATCGGTGCGGGCAGCTACTACGTCCGCAAGTTCTCGCGGTCGCTGCAGTACACGATCGCCGAGACCCGTGACGGCATCCGGATCGGGTTCGGGCTCGTGTCGACCTCGAACGAGACGCTGCCCCCGGGCCGCATCCACGCCGTCAAGGTCGCGCAGCCGCTGCTCTGGCGACCGTTCGGCTGGTGGGACGTCCGGATCAACCGTGCGACGAACGCCGGCAACGGGGCATCGAGCAACCAGCAGGCCTCCGCCATCGTGCTGCCCGTCGGCACCGCGGCCGACGTCCGCGAGGTCCTCGACATCATCCTGCCCGGCCTGGTCGGCACTGCCGTCGCGGGCCCCGAGGCCTCGCAGGAGGCCCTGCGGGAAGGCTCCGCCGAGGCCGTCAGCGTCGTCGACGACAGCCTCACCACGAGCGGCGACGAGGGCGGCTTCGTGCACTCCCCGCGCCGCGGTGCGTGGCTCCGCCCGTTCGCGTTCCGGCGCAACGGGTACCGGTTCGTGCAGGGCGCGGTGCTGCTCCGGCTCGGCGCCGTCTGGCGGTCGCTCGTCATCGTGCCGCTGCCCCGGGTGCAGAGCGTCAAGGTCGAGCAGGGTCCGCTCGAGCGTGCCCTGCGGCTCGCCGCCGTCCACGTGCACACCGTCGCCGGGCCGGTCTCGGCCCGCGTCGGTGCGCTCGACGCGCGGGACGCGCAGCGGCTGTGGTCCGAGACGACCCAGCGCGCCGTCGAGGCCGCTGCGGTCGACACGTCCCACCGGTGGCGCGAACGGGAGGCCCGTCCCGCGTCCGCCAGGCACGCTGCGGACGTGCCGTGGCCCGGGACCGGAGCCCCTGCCGGGCCCGACGCCGACCACCGGCCCGGCACCGTGCCTCCCGGCCCGGGGTGGAGCGACGTCCCGCCCACCGGGGCCGTCCGATGAGGGCCGGGCGCCTCGGCGTCGGCGTCGTCGGTGCCGGACGGGTCGGACCCGTGCTCGGCGCCGCACTCGCGAACGCGGAACACGCGGTCGTCGGGGTGACCGCCGTGTCCGCCGAGAGCCGTGACCGTGCCGAGGCGATGCTGCCCGGCGCTCCCGTGCTCGCGACGCCGGACCTGGTCGAGCGGAGCGAACTCGTGCTGCTCGCCGTGCCGGACGACCAGCTGGCCTCGCTCGTGCAGGGCCTGGCGGACGCCGGCATCTGGCAGCCCGGACAACTCGTCGTGCACACCAGCCCGGACCACGGCGTCGGCATCCTCGCCCCCGCGATGGCGGCCGGCGCGATCCCGCTCGCCATCCACCCCGCGATGGCGTTCACCGGCACCAGCGTCGACCTGTCGCGGCTCCGTGACGCCTACTGCGCGGTCACCGCTCCCTCACCCGTGCTGCCCATCGCGCAGGCCCTGGTGGTCGAGATGGGCGCCGAGCCGTTCGTCATCGCCGAGGGGGACCGGTCCGCCTACGCCGACGCCGTCCGCGCCGCCGTGAGCTTCTCGACCGCGATCGTGGACCAGTCGGCGGGCACGCTCTCCGGCATCGGCGTCGACCACCCCGGCCGGGTGCTCGGTGCGCTCGTCCGCTCCGCCGTCGACAACGCACTGACGGCCGCCGACGGGCAGTCCACGCTGTAGCGAGGGTGGCCGCCGGTTCGGGGGCGGGCGCGCGTCGCGGGTAGCATTTCCCCCGACCCCCACGACCATCGGAGCCGCACCCGCATGACCGACGAGACCGCCACCACCGACACCGCGATCGCCGACGCCGCCGCACTGGCCGAGCAGGAGACCAGCGAGCAGCGACAGGTCCGGCTCGACAAGCGCGCGAAGCTGCTCGAGTCCGGCATCGAGGCGTACCCCGCCGAGCTCCCGATCACGACGACGATCCCGGCGGTCCGCGACCGGTACGCGCACCTCGAGACCGGCGAGGAGACGCAGGACGTCGTCGGTGTCGCCGGCCGCATCGTGTTCTCGCGCAACACCGGGAAGCTCTGCTTCGCGTCGTTGCAGTCCGGCGACGGGTCCCGCATCCAGGCGATGGTGTCCCTCGCCGAGGTCGGAGACGAGTCCCTCGCGCGCTGGAAGGAGTTCGTCGACCTCGGCGACCACGTGTTCGTGCACGGCCGTGTGATCTCCTCGCGCCGCGGTGAGCTGTCGATCATGGTCGACGAGTGGGCGATCGCGGCGAAGGCGATCCTGCCGCTGCCGAACCTGCACAACGAACTGAACGAGGAGACGCGGGTCCGCCAGCGCTACCTCGACCTCATCGTCCGCGACGAAGCACGCGCCACCGTCCGCGCGCGTGCCGCCGTGATGTCCTCGCTCCGCCAGACCTTCACCGAGCACGAGTACCTCGAGGTCGAGACGCCGATGCTGCAGACCCAGCACGGTGGCGCCTCGGCTCGTCCGTTCGTGACCCACTCGAACGCCTTCGACACCGAGCTCTTCCTGCGCATCGCGCCCGAGCTCTTCCTGAAGCGCGCCGTCGTCGGCGGCATCGACCGGGTGTTCGAGATCAACCGGAACTTCCGCAACGAGGGTGCCGACTCGTCGCACTCGCCCGAGTTCGCGATGGTCGAGGCGTACCAGGCGTACGGCAACTACGAGCAGATGGCCGACCTGACGCAGGAGCTCGTGCAGCGCGCTGCGCGGGCCGTGACCGGCGGCTCGCTCGAGGTCACCCTGCCCGACGGCAGCACGTACGACCTGGGCGGCGAGTGGCCGCGCATCGACATGTACGGCTCGCTGTCCGAGGCTGCCGGTCGCGACATCACCCCGGAGACCCCGCTGTCCGAGCTGCAGGAGCTCGCCGCTGCCGAGGGCGTCGAGGTCGCGCACGCCACGCACGGCAAGTACGTCGAAGAACTCTGGGAGCACTTCGTCATCGACTCGCTCGACCGCCCGACGTTCGTGATGAACTTCCCTGTCGACACCTCGCCGCTCACCCGCGAGCACCGCACCCGTCCGGGCATCGTCGAGAAGTGGGACCTGTACGTCCGCGGCTTCGAGCTCGCGACGGCGTACTCCGAGCTCGTCGACCCGGTCGTGCAGCGGGAGCGCTTCGTCGAGCAGGCGAAGCTCGCAGCCGGCGGCGACCCCGAGGCGATGCGCGTCGACGAGGAGTTCCTGCGAGCCCTCGAGCACGCGATGCCCCCGTCGGGTGGCATGGGCATGGGCGTCGACCGCCTGCTCATGGCGATCACCGGCCTCGGCATCCGCGAGACGATCCTGTTCCCCCTGGTCAAGTAAGTCCCGGCTCCCCGGGGTACGATGCTCCGGTGCCGCATGGAGTCGTGACCGGGATCATCTTCGCCCTGACGCCGACCATCGTCGTCGGCCTCATCTTCTGGTTCGTGATGCGCGCCATCATGCGGGCCGACCGCACCGAGCGTGCCGCGTACGCCAAGGTCGAGGCCGAGGAGCGTGCCCGGTTCGAGCGGGAGCACGGCGTCCCCGCGCCAGCGCCGGCCTCGGCCGAGTAGCGCCGCCCGACCCACGTACCGTCCGAAGGCCGTCGTCCGCACCGCGGACGGCGGCCTTCATCGTTCGCGCCCCCTCGACGGCTGTGCCCGCTCGACGGCTGTGCGCCCTCGACCCGTCACGCCCCGTTCACCTCGCCGTCGCGCGCCGGGGTGAGCATCGTCCGCATGGCAACCACACATCCCTTCACGGGCCGCAGCCTCGTCGGTGACATCGAGAGCGAGTACGACGAGTTCGACCGAGACGCCGACCTCGAGGCGTCCAAGCGCCGGGACGGGTGGCTCGAACCCTCCTGGTGACCCCCACCCACTCGGTTTTCGGGGTACGACCGCCGGATCGCATCGATCCGGCCGGACGTACCCCTTTTGCATGTCCGGAAGGCGCGGCGGCACGGGGTACAGGTTCGGAAACGCGTGAGAAACACTCCTGCAACGCCGGAAACATCACGTCACACCCTTGATCCGCGGCAGTTCGGGGCACCACACTGGCAGCATCGCTGTACCCCACGGGGGACGGTTTCGATGACGAAGCACGGAGAAGCCTGAGAATCATTCCGATCGGTTTGTGGGGTACACCTCCGGACCGCTTTACTCATCAACACCCCCAGCAACACCCCCAGCACCACCGCACGAAGCCATCACCGCCGAACGCAGGGAGCAACACCATGACGATCGCACCGGCTGCACCGAGCACCACCCGCCGCGCCACCACGAAGAAGGCAGCGGCATCGAAGACCCAGGCCGCCGAGTCCACGACGACCTCCCTCGACACCGAGGTCGAGGCCGACGAGCAGCTCGCCGGCGTCCGCGGTGCCTCCGTCGACCAGGTCGGCGACTACCTGCGCCACATCGGTCGCCTCTCGCTCCTCACCGCCGAGGAAGAAGCGCAGATCGCCCGTCGCATCGAGGTCGGCCTGTTCGCGGAAGAGAAGCTCGCGACCGAGAAGGGCCTCGCGAAGACCCTGCAGCGTGAACTCCGCTGGCTCGTCCGCGACGGTGAGCGCGCCAAGGAGCGCATGATCACCTCGAACCTCCGCCTGGTCGTCAGCATCGCGAAGCGCTACTCGCAGC
This sequence comes from Curtobacterium sp. PhB172, assembly GCF_003752545.1. NCBI lineage: Bacteria > Bacillati > Actinomycetota > Actinomycetes > Micrococcales > Microbacteriaceae > Curtobacterium > Curtobacterium sp. PhB172. Next base: position 13,152 of record NZ_RKIF01000005.1, on the reverse strand, counting down.
GTGGCCTGCCGTTCATGGACGTCATCCAGGAGGGCAACCTCGGCCTGGTCCGTGCGGTCGAGAAGTTCGACTTCACGCAGGGCTACAAGTTCTCGACCTACGCCACCTGGTGGATCCGCCAGGCGATCTCGCGTGGTCTCGCCGACAAGGCCCGCACGATCCGCATCCCGGTCCACACCGTCGAGCTGATCAACAAGATCTCCCGCACCGAGCGCGACCTGACCGTCGACCTCGGCCGCGCGCCGATGCCCGACGAGGTCGCCGCCGAGCTGAGCATGACGGTGGAAGAGCTCGTCGACCTCAAGGGTCGCTCGCACGAGCCGGTCTCGATCCACACCGTGGTCGGCGACTCGGACGACAGCGAGCTCGGTGACTTCATCGAGGACGAGGACGCTGCGTCCCCGAACGAGCTCACCGAGACCACGCTCCTGCACCGCGACATCCGTTCGATCGTCGCCGAGCTGCCGAGCGAGGAAGCCAACGTGATCCGCATGCGCTACGGCCTCGACGACGACAAGCCGATGACGCTCGACGAGATCTCGAAGATCGTGCACACGACCCGCCAGGCCGTCAGCCGGGTGGAGTCGCGCGCCAAGCTGCGCCTGTTCGCCAAGGCGGTCTCGCAGGACATGCAGCTGTACCTGACCGACTGAGGTCAGCAGGCTTCGGCCGGCGCTCGCGTCGGCAGGGGAACCCGGGTCGGTCTGTGGGAAGACGATCCGGTGGGGTGATGGGAAGGCCCGCTCGAGCACTGCTCGAGCGGGCCATTCACGTTCGTGGGCGCCGGACGCCGGCCGGACCGCTACTGGTCGAGTTCGCGCCCGAGCTTCTGCCGCAGGTCGCTCGGGATCAGCTCGATGAGCTGGTCGGGCCGGACCGGCAGGTCGAGCAGGCTCAGCTTCACCCGACCGGTGCGTCCGTGCCGCTCGGCGTCGAGTCGGACGACGCTGCCGGCGTCCTTGCGGAGTCGGACGTCGATCTGCGCGCCGGTGGCGACCTCGCCGACGACGAGCCCGTCGACCTCGAGTGCGGCGCTCCTGGTGCCCTCGGCGATGTCGAACCGGTAGCGCTCGCGCGCGGCGAGCACCACGGCGCGGTCGATGCCCGCCATCGGGGCGACCGGGGTGACGACGGACCCGGAGAGTGCGGGGGAGAGCACCGGGCCACCCGCGGCGTAGTTGTACGCGGTGGAGCCGGCCGGGGTCGCGGCGACGATGGCGTCGGCGCGGTAGTAGCCGTAGCCGAGCCCGCCGACACTGAGGTCCGCCGACACCTGACCGGAACCGGGGCGCCGCACGATCGTCAGGTCGTTGAACGCCAGGTAGTCCGTGCGTGCGCCGCTCCAGGACAGCCGGGCCTCGAGCGCGTGGTGCGGCTCGAGCTGGTACTCGCCGGCCGACAGTCGGTCGAGCGCTGCCTCGAGCTCGGGCGGCTCGATCTCCACCAGGAACCCGACGTTGCCGTAGTTCACGCCGAGCACCGGGACCGGGCGCTTCGCCACGAGTCGCATGGCGCCGAGCATGGTGCCGTCGCCGCCGAGGGCCACGACGAGGTCGACGCGTGCGGTGAAGTCGTCGTCCTCCACCGCGGTGATGCCCCCGCCGATCCGCTGTGCATCGGCTCGGCGGGCGACGAGCTCGCCCCGGCCGGACGCGTTCCATCGCTGCAAGGTCGTGACGGACTCCTGCACGTTCTTGGTCGGGTGGACGACGAGGCCGACGACGGGCTGATCCATGACCGGATGGTACCGAGCCGCGCTGAACCGAGGGCTGTTCAATTGCCATCGCATGCGATATTCTGAATACATGCAGATCGCTCAGCTGTCCGTCGCCCTCCCCACCGTCCGGCAGGGTCGCGAGATCGTGCTGCTCGCCGACCTCGAGTCCCACGAGACCGGCTTCGGCTTCGTCGACGCGGAGCACCTCCTGCTCGCCGCCGTCACCCTCTGCAACGGGATGCCCCGGTTCCGCCCGGTCCTCGAGGCGCACGGGGTCAGCCCCGAAGCCGTCCGCTCCGAGATCAGCGTCTTCGTCGGTGCGCGGGCGGCGTGCCCCGACGAGCACGATCGGGTCGCCTGCACACCGGCGGCCGCCCGGGTCCTCGCACGAGCAGCCGTCCTCGCTGGTCCGGCCGAACGTGTCCGCCCGGTCCACGTCGTGCTGGCCGTCCTCGCCGGCGTCGACGACCCCTTCATGGGGTCGGCGCACGACGTCCTCGACGCCCTGGGCGTTGAGCCGCGCCGCTTCCGGCGTGCCCTGCGCCGGGCAGCGCGCCGCGCCTGACACGCGACCCAGGAGCGATCGGGAGGCCCGTGGCGGACGCCGCCACGGGCCTCCCGTCGTCTGTTCCGTTCGCTCACTGCGCACATCGCGCAGTGAGGTCACGCCCACGGCGAACAGGGGCAGCCCGCACGGGGAGCGCTGGTTACTCTCGGAGTACGTGACCGGACTCAGACGAGACCGGACCAGCTGTCGGCTCCGTCAGAAAGGGCCAAGGGAGAGCACATGTTCGAGAGATTCACCGACCGAGCCCGTCGTGTTGTCGTCCTCGCTCAAGAAGAAGCGAAGATGCTCAACCACAACTACATCGGCACCGAGCACATCCTCCTCGGCCTGATCCACGAGGGCGAGGGCGTTGCTGCCAAGGCGCTGGAGTCGCTCGGCATCTCGCTCGACGCCGTCCGCGAGCAGGTCCAGGACATCATCGGCCAGGGTCAGCAGCAGCCGACCGGGCACATCCCGTTCACGCCGCGTGCCAAGAAGGTGCTCGAGCTGTCCCTGCGCGAAGCGCTGCAGCTCGGCCACAACTACATCGGTACCGAGCACATCCTGCTCGGCCTGATCCGCGAGGGCGAGGGCGTCGCAGCCCAGGTTCTCGTGAAGCTCGGCGCCGACCTCAACCGGGTCCGCCAGCAGGTCATCCAGCTCCTGTCCGGCTACCAGGGCAAGGAAGCGGTCGCCGTCGGCGGCGAGCAGCAGCAGAACGCGCAGCAGGGTTCGCAGGTCCTCGACCAGTTCGGTCGGAACCTCACCCAGGCCGCGCGCGACGGCAAGCTCGACCCCGTCATCGGGCGCGAGAAGGAGATGGAGCGGGTCATGCAGATCCTCTCCCGCCGTTCGAAGAACAACCCCGTCCTGATCGGTGAGCCCGGCGTCGGCAAGACCGCCGTCGTCGAGGGCCTCGCCCAGGCGATCGTCAAGGGCGACGTGCCCGAGACGCTGAAGGACAAGCAGCTCTACTCGCTCGACCTCGGCTCGCTCATCGCCGGGTCGCGCTACCGCGGTGACTTCGAGGAGCGCCTGAAGAAGGTCACGAAGGAGATCCGCACCCGCGGCGACATCATCGTCTTCATCGACGAGATCCACACGCTCGTCGGTGCCGGTGCTGCCGAAGGTGCGATCGACGCCGCGTCGATCCTCAAGCCCCTCCTCGCCCGCGGTGAGCTCCAGACCATCGGTGCCACCACGCTCGACGAGTACCGCAAGCACTTCGAGAAGGACGCAGCACTCGAGCGTCGCTTCCAGTCGGTGCAGGTCAACGAGCCGTCGCTGCCGCACACGATCAACATCCTCAAGGGCCTGCGCGACAAGTACGAGGCGTTCCACAAGGTGTCCATCACCGACGGTGCGATCGTCTCGGCCGCCAACCTGGCGGACCGCTACGTGCAGGACCGCTTCCTGCCGGACAAGGCCATCGACCTGATCGACGAGGCCGGCGCACGCCTGCGCCTCTCGATCCTGTCGGCGCCCCCGGAGCTCCGCGAGTTCGACGAGAAGATCTCGACGGTCCGCGGATCGAAGGAAGCCGCCATCGAGGAGCAGGACTTCGAGAAGGCCGCCAGCCTGCGTGACGAGGAGAAGAAGCTCCTGGGTGAGCGTCTCCGCCTCGAGAAGCAGTGGCGTGCCGGTGACGTCGCCGCGTCCGGCACCGTCGACGAGGGCATCATCGCCGAGGTCCTGGCGCAGGCCACGGGCATCCCGGTGTTCAAGCTCACCGAAGAGGAGACCTCGCGTCTCGTCTTCATGGAGAAGGCACTGCACCAGCGGGTCATCGGTCAGGAAGAGGCCATCTCGGCCCTGTCCAAGACCATCCGCCGGACCCGTGCCGGTCTGAAGGACCCGAACCGCCCCTCGGGCTCGTTCATCTTCGCCGGGCCCACGGGCGTCGGCAAGACCGAGCTCGCCAAGGCGCTCGCCGAGTTCCTGTTCGACGACGAGGGCGCACTGATCTCCCTCGACATGTCGGAGTTCGGTGAGAAGCACACCGTTTCGCGTCTGTTCGGTGCCCCTCCCGGGTTCGTCGGCTTCGAAGAGGGCGGCCAGCTCACCGAGAAGGTGCGCCGCAAGCCGTTCTCCGTGGTCTTGTTCGACGAGATCGAGAAGGCCCACCCGGACATCTTCAACTCGCTGCTGCAGGTGCTCGAGGAAGGCCGTCTCACCGACGGTCAGGGCCGCGTGGTCGACTTCAAGAACACCGTCATCATCATGACCACGAACCTCGGTTCGCAGGGCATCGCCGGTGGCCCGGTGGGCTTCCAGGTCGAGGGTGACTCGGCCGTCGGCTACGACCGCATGCGCGGCAAGGTCAACGAGGAGCTCAAGAAGCACTTCAAGCCGGAGTTCCTGAACCGCGTCGACGACACGATCGTGTTCCCGCAGCTGTCGCAGCCCGAGCTGCTGCAGATCGTGGACCTGTTCGTGAAGCGCCTGGCCGACCGTCTGCTCGACCGTGACATGACGGTGGAGCTCACCCTCCCCGCCAAGGAGCAGCTCATCAAGGTCGGGTTCGACCCGTCCCTCGGTGCACGCCCGCTGCGTCGCGCGATGCAGCACGAGGTCGAGGACCAGCTGTCCGAGCACATCCTGCAGGGTGAGCTCACCGCCGGTGACCACGTGAAGGTCGACTTCGTCGACGGTGCGTTCCACTTCGAGACCGGGCGTCAGCCGGGCCGCGAAGAGGTCCTCGCTGGCGCAGCCGCGGTCGAGACCGCGACCGACGCGCCCCAGGGTGAGATCGAGTCCTAGGACCCGACACCAGACAGACGGGAGGCCCGGTGCCAGCTGGCACCGGGCCTCCCGTCTGTCCGTGTGCGGACGTGTCAGGCCGTGATCACGCCTGCACGTCGCCGCGCCAGCCCGTGTCGGTCGGAGCCGACTCGACGCGCTCCTTGTAGTTCTGCAGGTCCTTCTTGATGGCGTGGCCACCGACGCCGACCGCAGCGCCGAGCTTCTCGAGGAAGCCGGAGGGCTCCCAGTCGATCTGCGCGGTCACGCGCGTCTCGTTGTCGGACAGCTTGTGGAAGGTGACGACGCCGGCGTGGTCGGTCTCGCCGTCCTTCACGGCCCAGGCGACCCGCTCGTCGGGGTGCTGCTCGGTGATGACGGCGCGGAACTCGCGCTCCTGGCCGGCGACCTTCACGGTCCAGTCGGTGGTCTTGTCGTCGACCTGGACGATCTTCTCGACCTCGTCGAGGAAGTGCGGGAACTCCTCGAAGCGGGTCCACTGACCGTACGCTGCTGAGACGGGGACGTTGACGTCGACGGTTTCGATGATCTGAGGCATGGTGTGGACGGTAGGCGGCCACGCCTGGGCGCAGCACAGCGGGGTGTCCCCCGGAGCGGTCGGGTGCCGCTCGTCCGCGCCCGGCTATGGTTGTCGGGATGACAGAGCACGGGAAGCACGCGTTCCACGAACGTGACGAGCACGGGATCCTGGTGCGTCCGGCACTTGCCTCGGACGTCCCGCACATCCAGCGGCTCATCGCCCCCTACGTCGACCGGCGCATCCTGCTCGGCAAGGAGAACGTCGCGCTGTACGGCTCGATCCAGCAGTTCCGGATCGCCGAGGGTCCCGACGGCGTCCCGATCGGCTGCGGTGCCCTCGCCGTCTTCTGGGACGACATCGCCGAGGTGCGCACGCTCGCCCTCGACGCCGACTGGATCCACAAGCGCGTCGGACACCGGATGCTCGAGGCGCTCGAACACGACGGCCGCGAACTCGGCGTCGCGCGGATCTTCTGCCTGACGTTCGAGGTCGACTTCTTCGCGAAGCACGGGTACCTGGAGATCGGCGAGCAGGTCGTCGAACCGGCGGTCTACGCCGAGCTGGTGCGGTCGTCGGACGAAGGGGTCGCGGAGTTCCTCGACCTCGCCCGGGTCAAGCCGAACACCCTCGGCAACACCCGCATGCTGAAGATCCTCTGACGCTTTCGCGCGGCCGGCGGGGGTCCCGCACCGGGCATCCGCGGTTGTCTACCCTGTGCGCATGTCGTCGTTGCGTCACCCCGTCGGGCCCGAGAAGCCGGTCGTGTACTGGCGCCGTCGTGCAGCCGTGCTCGGCGCACTCGTGATCATCGTCGTGGTGATCGTGCTCATCGTCGTCGGACGGGGGAGCGCGTCGACCCCGACGGCAGCGCCCACGTCCTCGCCGTCCGCTTCGGCTTCGGCTTCGGCCGGTGGTGCGTCGTCCGCTGCCCCGTCCCGTTCGGCGTCGGCATCTGCGTCGGCGTCTGCGTCGGGCGCTGCCGACGGGTCGACGTGCAGCAAGGACCAGGTCGTCCTGACGCCCGTGCTCGACAAGGAGGCGTACGGCCCCACCGAGGACCCGAAGATCGCCATGTCGATCAAGAACACCGGCACGAACTCGTGCCACCTCGACCTCGGGTCAGCGCAGCAGGTGCTGACGATCAGCTCGGGCGAGGAACAGTACTGGTCGTCGAAGGACTGCCAGACCGGCGGCACGAACCAGGACGTCACGATCAAGTCCGGGCAGACCCTGACCACGCCCGCGATCGCCTGGGACCGCACCCGGTCGTCCACCACGACGTGCGATGCGTCCCGCCCGGCGGTGTCGGCCGACGGGGCGAGCTACCACCTGCAGGTCGAGGTGGGGAACCTCGAGTCGAAGGCCTCGGTGCAGTTCATCCTGCAGTAGCCCGGGCGTCGCGCGGGCTGGTAGCCTCGATCCAAGTGGATTGGGAATGCCCGATCGGCGTCGAACCCCCGGAACCCCCGGGGGTTCTCGCTTTCACGGGTACACCTTCAGGCCCCACTTCACCGAACCAGACGGCGACTTCGGCATGCGCTCGAGGATCCGGTCCCACGCGCGGTTGGGCTGCTCGGGCTTGAGGAGATGTGTGCCGATCGGACGAGCGTCGAGATCGGCGATCTGGAGCCCGGCACTGTTCGTCTGCTTGCTCGCGATCTTGAAACGGAAGGTCTCGGCCATCCCGCGCATCTTCGTGGTGCTCATGATTCGGTCGAACTCGGCCTCCAGCTCCCGGTCCTCGGAGCGGCCCCGACTCTTGAAGACCACGAACGTCTCGCACCGGGACGCTCCTCGATCCTGGAGCTGCAAGAAGACCCGTTCGAGCCCGAACTCGAGCGCGACGTGGTACGGACTCGTGTCCTCCCCGACCCGGCGGACGAACTCGTGCTTCCGGATGGCGGATGCAACCACCCCGAAGCGCTCATCGAACACGGCGTCGACTCTTGCCATGAAGTCGCTGCGGACGGAGGCGTTCAGGAGGATGTCGAACGGCGGAGCTGACTGACGCATCTCCCGCTCGTGGAGGACGACCATGTCGTGGTTGAAGAAGTCGAACTTGAGGCGTTGGACGAGCGGAACGATCCGGTCGACGTAGACGTCGACGGGGAAGATGCAGAACGCGAGCACGAACATCGGGTAGTCCGGATTGATGCGCGTGAGACTGTGATCTCCGCTTTCGTCGACGTAGACGATGTATCCACTGCGCACCGGTCCAACATATCAGTGGACAGCAAACGGCCCCGCCGTCCAGTGGACGACGGGGCCGTTCGAAGCTGATGTGATCAGCCGAGGACGGTGATGTTCTCCGCCTGCGGGCCCTTGCGGCCCTCGGTGATGTCGAACTCCACCTTCTGGTTCTCCTCCAGCGACTTGTAGCCGTTGCCGGCGATCGCGGAGAAGTGCGCGAAGACGTCAGCGCTTCCGTCGTCCGGGGCGATGAAGCCGAAGCCCTTTTCGTTGTTGAACCACTTGACGGTACCGGTAGATGCCATGATGGCGTTTCCTTAGCTTTCTTGCGTTCCGCCATGGTGCGATCGCACCTGCGGAGCCCCGACGTACGTCGACGGGGGTGATGCGCCACGCGGGCAGGTGCCGGCGGGACGGGTTCGGGGTCAGGCCTGATGGCCAGTGACCCTGGTAGTCCGAGTTGAGGGGCAAACCACCTCGCTCGAACGTTGAGCGCCGCCGAAGCGGTTCCATCAGGCTAGCGTGCTCTGGGCCGACTGGCTACCCGTGCGTCACTGAACGACGAAAATCTGGTGGAATTGCTCAGATGGCAGACAAGGAACAGCGCTTCCGGAGTGAACAACTCGAGGAAGCCCTCGCGAAGCAGGACGTCGCTGCGGTGGCGTTCGCGCTGCGCAACGACATCGTGATCGTCCCCCGGCTCGTGACCGGCAAGAAGGACATGCAGGTGCGGGTCTTCGGGCGCGAAGGCTCTGAACAGCGCATCCTGCTGCTGTTCTCGTCGGCGGACGCCTACACGGCGATGGTGCCGGACGAGAAGATCCGGCAGGTCATGGTCTACGACGGACCGCGACTCGAAGAGTTCCTGGCCGCCCACCTCGACATGCTCGAGGGCGTGTTCTTCGACATCGCCGGGCCGAACACCATGCAGGCGACGCCGGAGGACCTGCTGGCCGCATTGCGCGCTTAGTCGATCAGAACGCGCGGTCGAGTTCGCGCTCGCGGGCGGACTGCGTCATCGAGAACGCCACTCGGAGTGCTTCGCGCAGATGCCCGGAGTCGGCGCCGAGGACGGTCGTGAAGCCGAGTCGGCTCGCCTCGTTCACCCGCTGCTTGGTCCCCGTGGCCGGACGGATCTCGCCCGCCAGACTGATCTCGCCCACGGCCGCGAGCGTGTGCGGGTACGGACGGTCCCGTGCCGCGCTCGCCAGGGCCAGGGCGATCGCCAGATCGGCGCCAGGCTCGGTCAGCTTCATGCCGCCCACCGTGGAGACGTAGACGTCGGCATCGGAGAGCTTGAGACCGGCTCGGCGTTCGAGCACCGCGAGCAGCATCGCCACGCGTGACGCATCGACGCCGTTCACGACCCGGCGGGGCTGCGGTGCCGAGCTCGGGACGATGAGCGCCTGGACCTCGACCGGGAGCGCCCGGCGCCCCTCGAGCGCGACGGTCACGCACGTGCCGGAGACCGGAGTCGCGTTCTTCGACATGAAGAGGCCGCTCGGGTCCGGGACCTCGTGGATGCCGTCCCCGCCCATGTCGAAGCACCCGACCTCGTCCGTGGGACCGAACCGGTTCTTCAACGCCCGGACGAAGCGGAGCGCGGTCTGCCGGTCGCCCTCGAAGTGGCAGACGACGTCGACCAGGTGCTCGAGGAGACGCGGCCCGGCGATCGTGCCGTCCTTGGTGACGTGGCCGACGATCAGGACTGGGAGGGCGCGGTCCTTCGCGATCCGGATCAGGGTCGAGGCGACCTCGCGCACCTGCGACGTCCCACCTGCGATGCCGTCGATCGAGCTCGACGAGATGGTCTGCACGGAGTCGGCGATGAGCAAGTCCGGCTTGACCTGGTCGATCTGGCCGATGATGACGCCGAGGTCGACCTCGCTCGCCAGGTAGAGGTCGTCGTGCATCGCGCCGGTGCGCTCGGCACGCAGCCGGACCTGGTCGACGGACTCTTCCGCACTGACGTAGAGAACACGCTTGCCGGAAGCTGCCGCCCGTGAAGCGACCTCGAGCAGGAGCGTGGACTTGCCGACGCCGGGTTCGCCGGACAGCAGGACCGCGGCACCGGGCACCACCCCGCCGCCGAGCACGCGGTCGAACTCGCCGATGCCGGTCTGCCACCGCTGCACCGTCGTGCCGCGGGCTTCGGTGATGGGCCGCGCCGCTCGGGCACCGGTGACGGCCACGGCCGCGGTGCCACGAGTACTCGCCGAGACCGCCGAGGAGTCCTCGACCGTGCCCCAGGTCTGGCACTCGCCGCACCGGCCGACCCACTTGACACTGGTCCAGCCGCACTCGGTGCATCGGTAGAGGGACTGCGGGCGCGCCATGTCGTCGAGGCTAGGCCGTGCCGCCGACATCGCCGGAGCGGTGCACCGGCTCGTCGGGCAGGGCGATCGACCCCGTCATCCGGTTGCGGATCCGTTCGACGGGACTCGGTCGGTTGGCGTGGTCGAGTGCCTCGGCGCCGTCGGTGTCCTGCTCAGCCCGGGCGTTCGCGACGGCGCCGGCCTCTCGCCCGAGGTTCTCCGCCTCACGCGCGGACAGGTAGTGCCGGATCGCCGCCACTGTGTCGACCCGGGCGTCCACCGCAGGCTCGAACGCGCTCGCCCAGACCTCGTACCCCCGATCGTTCGGGTGGAACAGGTCGCCGTAGCTGTTGAAGAACGTGCGGCGGACCCCGACCCGCTTCGTGATGGTGTGCAGCGGCGCCACCGTCAGCCCGAACTCCGCGGCCACCCGGTGCACGATCTCGTTCGCCACCGCCACCTTGCGCTCACGGTCCGGCACGAACATGCACGGCAGCTCGGCGACCACGGCGTGCGACGGCACCGCGCCGTAGATCGCCCGGATGTTCCGCTCGAACTTGTCCGGGTCGAAGTCCGCGATGTCGTTCGCCCCGATCGACACCGTGCAGATGTCCGGCGTGTACTGCCGGAGCTTCGGCAACTGGTCGCGCTTGGCACCCCAGGTCGTCGAGCCCGAGACGCTCAGGTTCACGACCCGCACCGACTCGTGGGAACGATGCCGGATCCGGCGCGCCAACAGACCCACGTACCCGCGCGACGGCACCGTCGCGCCGACGCCCTGGGCCGCCGAGTCGCCGATCGCCACGTACAGGAGCTGCCCCTCGTGCTGCTGTCGCTCGTGCCACCAGTCGGCGTGGATCGGCAGCATGTCGACCACCCGTTGCGCGGCCGCCCGCTGGCCCTTGACGCCGGCCCGGGCCCCGACGGCGGCTGCCCCGAGGACACCAGCCCCACCGAGGACGGACGTCAGGAGTGCGATGAGCGTGCGGGTCTTCATGTCGTGGACGGTACGCCCGCAGGCCGAGTCGACGACGTGGGCGGCCTGTGGGTGTGGGAAGAGCCGTGGAGGTGACCGCCTGTGGAGGGCGAGCCGACGTCGGGTGGCGTGACGGGCCTCCCGGATCGTGTAAACTCTTTCCCGGTACCGTGTCCGAGCGGCCGAAGGATCATGTCTCGAAAACATGTGTGGGGGCAACTCCACCGTGGGTTCAAATCCCACCGGTACCGCCACAGGGCGATTCACGGATCTCGATGAAGACATTCTCGGGATTCGTGAACCCCACGACGAAGGCCCCCGGGAGCATCCCGGGGGCCTTCGTCGATGATGACGGTGGTCACGCTCTTCCCTCGTGCGGCAAGACTCAGGGCTGCAGGTGTGGATGCCCCAACGGTTGACGGCGTCGGCGGACCGCATGTGTGAGACTTGTCGTCCGTGACGGTCTCTCATGGTGCTCGCCGATCGCTTGACCGTCCTCAGACCGTGCGCGTCATCGCGTTCACCATCGTGGTCGTCGCAGCATTGGTCTTCGCCTACTGGCACGTCGGTCGGCAGCGCGTGGACGTCGACGAAGACGTGTACGTGGTCTCGGGGTGGGAGTACCTGCACGGCGTCTTCATCCGGAACCTCGAGCACCCGCCGACCGCGAAGTACCTGTTCGGACTCGCCGAAGTCGTGCTCGGGGCACCGGGGCCGCTCGGTCCGCGGTACGTCGCCGCGACTGCCTCGTTCGGCACCGGACTCATCTTCTTCCTGTGGTTCCGGCGATCCGTTGGGTTCTGGGCGGCACTGATCACCGCTGCGCTCTGGTGGCTCACCCCGCGGGCGAACGGGATCGCCTGGTCAGACCCGGGCTCCGGCGTGGCGACGAGGATGGACCGCACCGCCCTGCTCGAACCGGTCATGGTGTTCTTCGCCGTGGCAGCGATGTACGCGGCGTGGCGGTGGATCAACGGTTCCGATCGCCGACGGTGGTTCTGGGCCAGCGCGTCCGGATTGCTGCTCGCGCTGTCGGTGACCTCGAAGGTGACCTCGGCGGTGCTCGTGATCGCGATCATCGCGTTGCCGATCCTGTTCCGCCGGTGGTCGGACCTGCTCACCGGCGGGCTCATCGCCGCTGGGACGTTCGTCATCGCCTTCGTCCTGCTGTACGCGCCGGTGGGGTTCGAACGAGGCTTCCTCCACATGCTCCAGTTCCAGACGGAGCACTCGACAACCGGCCACACGATCGAACTGCTCGGGCGCGAGTACCAGTTCGCCCCGTGGTGGGCGAACTTCGTGTACTTCTCGCAGGGCACGAGCCGCTGGATCGTGCTGGTCCTGATCATCGGCCTCGTCGCGGCCTTCGTGTTCCGACCCGACCGCCTGGTGGCGTACTTGAGCATCGGCCTCGGCGCGCAAGTCGCGTTCCTGACCTCGTCCGACGTTGCGCTGGCCCACTACTACTACGCTTGGATGCCGCTCCTCATCGCCCTCGCCGGTGTCGGCTTCGGTCGCGCGGGCTGGCCGGCGCGAAGTCCCGGCCGGCGCCAGGCCACCCTGCGGGTCGCGGGCGTGGGCCTGGTGCTCCTCCTCGCCGTCGCCCCGGTGGTCCGGCTCGGCGCCGCGGTTGCCCACGCCCGTCCGGCTGGCATCGCAAGGCTCGACGCGGAGCTGCGCGCCCGCGGAGTCGACGGCGGCACCATCCTGTTCGGCGGGTACAACTTCGTCGCGTGGAAGCCCTACTTCTTCCCGCGGGGCACCTGGGAGCCCGACGCCGACGACATCACCGCCGTCGTCCAGGGCGTCGACAGCCGCTTCCCGATGAAACCAGGCGTCTCCTCTTTCCTCCGTGCCCACCGTGACGATCTCGAGTACTTCACCGTCGACGAGCTGCAAGTGTGGATCCCGAAGGGCGGCGCTCTCCAGGAACGTGGTGGTGTGCTCGAACCCTCACCTGCGCGCACCGAATCCACTCAGTCGCACTGAGGCGTGTGCCCGGTACTCTTCCTGGCGTGAACGCGGACCAACGACCATGAGCGAGACCCTGGTCATCATCCCGACCTACGACGAGGCGGAGAACGTCCGTCCCATCGTCGAGCGCACGCTCGCCGCGACCGACGAGAA